>CAXMWV010000001.1:0-740666 GCA_963422235.2 uncultured Roseovarius sp. | reverse complement strand
AGGTATTTCTCCCGCTGGTCGCCTTCACAAGCCAGCAAAATCTCTGTCGGCCGCGCAGCCCAGGCATGCAGTGCATGCGTGGTCTTGCCGTATTCGCGCTCAATCAGCTTTTGGGCGCTCAAAGACAAGCCGCCACCGCCCACCTCTTCCGGAAGATTGCAGGCGAAAAGACCCAACTCTTTGGATCGCGCTTCGATCTGACGACCCAGGTCCTCCGGCACCTCCCCGGTTTGATCCACCGTTTCTTCATGGGGATAGCATTCATCTTCAAGAAAACCCCGCACAGTGGCCAGTAACAGTTCGTCCTCATGCGACATATGCATGTTCATCTTGGCTCTCCCCTAGCTATCTGCGCCACGCAGGCGAAGTTTGTTGCGGGCCTCTTGTGGCGACAGCGCGCGACCACCCATGCGTTCGATGATCTGCAACCACACGCGCGACAAGCTGACCATTGGTGGCAGGCACGCCGCGATCAAGCCAGATGTTGTCCTCCAGCCCCACGCGGACATTGCCACCCAGTGCCACGGCTGCAGCAGCCATCGGCATTAGCATTCGGCTGATCCCAAAGCTGGCCCAGCTGGCCCCTTGGGGCAGTTGCGCCTTCATTGCTGCCATGATCTCCACCGATTGATCTGCGCCCCACGGGATACCGAGGCAAAGCTGGAACATGGGCGGCGCATCAATCAACCCTTCCTCCACCATTGCCTTGGCAAAGCGGATGTGGCCAAGGTCAAACACCTCCAGCTCCGGCTTCACACCCCATTCCTGCGTTAGCGCGGCCATCTTTCGCAGCATGGGCGGGGTGGAGATGTAAATCTCATCCCCATTGCCAAAGTTCAGCGTTCCGCAGTCGAGCGAGCAAATCTCGGGCATGCATTCCTTGATATGCGCCAGCCGCTCTTCCGCGCCGATCATGTCCGTGCCCGGTCCGGGCATGGCGGGATCGTCGGGGGATGGGGGTCCAGTCGCCGCCCATGCCCGCAGTCAGATTGATGACGACATCGGGTCCCGGACGCCCTAACCAGATCGACCGCTTCTTTGAAAAGCCCCACATCGCGGGACCCTTTGCCCGTTTCGGGATCCCGTACATGCAGATGCGCCACAGCCGCGCCTGCCTGCGCCGCCTCAATTGCGGCGTCTGCAATCTCTTGCGGTGTCACCGGAACATTCGGATTCTTCGCGGTGGTGTCTCCCGCACCTGTCACGGCGCATGTGACGATCACGTCAAAATTCATGGGGGCCTTCCTTTTTTGGATGAGTGTGCTTTGGTGGGTTCGAAAGAATGTCGATTTTTCGCCACTTGCCATCTATAATCCGGCGATAATATTCACCATGCTGACGGAATCCCAAAGCCATGTCTGACGGTCCCGCTTCCCCCAAACGCATCGCTTGCATTCTACTGCCGCGGTTCAACATTATGGGGTTGTTGAGCTTGCTCGAACCAGTGCGGGTTGCCAACTACCTGTCGGACGCGCCGCTCTACGAACACGACTTTCATGCAATTGACGCAGGCCCAGTCACCGCGAGCAATGGGATGCAGATTGTCTGCTCAAGCTTGCCCGACAAACTGACCCGCGAAGATTTTGTGTTTGTGTTCAGCAGTTGGGGGGCAGAAAATACCGAGTACCCCGGCCTGCAAGCCTGGTTGCGGCGGCAAGCGCGTTTGGGCATCCGGCTCTGCGCTGTCGAGATGGCCAGCTACGTATTTGCCCGCGCCGGGCTTCTGGTAGGGCGACAGGCCACCAATCATTGGTCTTACCTAGCCGGTTTCCAAGAGAAATTCCGGATGTCTTGGCGACAGAACAGCTTTTCACAATCGACGGCCGGATCATGACCTGTGCAGGTCTCACCGCAGCAACCGACCTGATGCTGCACCTGATCGGGGAAGATCACGGAGCGCCGCTTGTGGGAGAGATATCTGACACCATAATGCATCACCCGGTGCGCTCCCCACATGCGCCGCAACGCAAGACAATGGGGCGCGGTACAGGTGACCTGCCCGAGGGGGTGCGTGCGGCCATTGATCTGATCGAAGGCAATATCAGTGAACCTTTGCGCGTGCCCGAGATTGCCAAACATGTGGGCATTTCCCAGCGACAGCTGGAACGTCAATTCAATCAGACAATCGGTTGCTCCGTGGTGCAATTCGGGATGCTGTTGCGGTTGCAGCATGCGCGGGTCCTGCTGATCTCGACGGATCTCAGCGTGCGCGAGATCTCGGCGGCGTCGGGGTTCAACTCACTGTCGCACTTTGCCTTTGCGTTTCGGAAGTGCTTCAACCGCAGGCCCAGCGAATACCGGCAAGCCTGGCCCGAGCAAGAAGACGCACCAACCTGGCCCGGAACATTGGCAAAATACCTGGACACCCTTCAGGTCAATCAGCGGATCAATCGTGCCGATTAAGGCGTGTCGCGGATCGCTTTGATAACCGCCACGATCTTTCGATCCCGCTCGGCCGCCATAACCTCGAAATGCCGTTCACCTGCCATGGCGTTGCACCCGTCCACCATCCGGTCGCGCAGCTCTTGCGTCAGCTCCGGTGCCTCCAGCCGTGTCCAGGGCCATTTGAGGGCCGGACCAAACTGATCAAGATTGGTGGCCATGCCACCTTCGCCACAAGCCACGTGGAACGCCATGCATTGCCCCTGAACGGCCATGCGCGGGGCAGGGCCGTTCTTGAGTGCAATATCGATGTCTTCCGGTGTCGCTTCTCCGTTTGCAACCATATGCAACGCCTCGCGCCAGAGCGCCTCTTGCAAGCGGGTTCCCACGAAGCCGGGAACTTCCTTTTTCATCACGAGCGGGGCCTTGCCAGCAAACTCGTAGAACTGCGCTGCCCACTCAACCGCGGCTGGCTCAGTTGTCTTGCCCCCCACGATTTCCACCAACGGAAGCAGGTAAGGCGGGTTGAACGGATGGCCGATGACACAGCGCTGTGGAGTTGAGCAGGTCGCTTGTATCTCCGTCATGGTCAATCCCGAGGTGGATGAACCGATCACCACGTCAGGCGGCAGGATGTCCCCCATCCGCGCATAAAGTGCCTGTTTGATCTCCAACCGCTCTGGTCCACTTTCCTGAACGAACTGGGCCCCGTCGAGCGCGTCTTCCAAACCGCTTGTCACGCGCAACCGGTCCAACGACGCACCCTCCGCCAACCCAAGTTCCGTCAGGCTTTCCCATCCGGTTTCAATGATCGCCATCAATGCATTATGCTCTGACGGGTCATGAATGTATGCTGTCACATCATACCCGCGTGCTAGGAAATGCGCCGTCCAGCCGCCGCCTATTGGCCCAGCGCCGAGGCTTGCAATGCGGGTGACGGATTTGGGATCAGGGTAGCCCATCACTCACCTTTGAAATTGGGTTCGCGCTTTTCGACAAAAGCCGCCACGCCTTCCGCCGCATCGTCGGACTTCAACATTTTTCGGTAGATTGGCATGGGATCAGTGCGCATTTTGTGGAACGCCTGTTCAAGCGGATGGCATTCAATCTCGCGCTGTACCTCTTTGACCGACTGCATCGCCAGTGGCGCGGACCATGCGATAGAACCGGCCCATTCCCGCGCGGCGTCCATCAATTGCTCTTTCGGCACCACCTTGTTGACCAATCCGTAGTGCGCCGCCTCCTGCGCTGTCATCCTGCGGCCCAACAGGAACATCTCCATCGCGATGTTGTGTGGGATACGGCGGGGCAGGCGTTGCAACGCACCGGCATCCGGCACAATCCCAAGCGGCATTTCCGGCAAGCCGAATTCTACGTGCTCTGAGGCAATCAACAGATCACACCCCATCGCCATTTCGAACCCGCCGCCAATGGCCAGACCGTTGATCGCCGCAATGACGGGTTTGTTGAGCGCCCAGTTCTCGGTCAGACCGGTGAAGCCGCCAAAGCCGTAGTCATCGCTTTCCCACCAGTTGTCGAGCTGCATCTCGCCTGAGTTCAGCGCTTTCAAATCCCATCCGGCGGAAAAGATCTTCTCTCCTCCACCTGTCAGAATGGCGCAGCGCAGGTCCTTGTCTTCATGCAGTTCCTGAAACGCCGCTGCCAGCGCCTGCGAGGTGGGCACGTCGATTGCGTTCACTTTCCCGCGCTCCAGCGTGACCTCAAGCACATGGCCGTCGCGGACGACCTTCACTCCGTCAGACATTATGTTCTCCTATTTAAAGGCGGGCATGACCTCGTCGCAGAAAAGCTTCATCGAGCGTTTCTGCGCATCCAGATCAAGGCCCATTGAGGCGTAGTAAATGAACTCATCCACACCTAGTGCCTAATAGCGTTTCAGTTTCTCGATGACCGTCTCAGGGGAGCCGAAGAGCAGGTTTTCTTCGAGCATCCCCGGATCGTATTGTTCCCGACCTTCCAACTCATTGAGAGGGATTTGCGCAGGGAAACCATTCGCCACGCCGCCTGCATTGCGGAAGAGGTTCTCAAATTGCCCGAGCACCAACCGGATCGCGTCGATCGCTTTCTGTCGATCAGCCTCGTTGTCGTAGACAGCAGTGTGGCGCATCATCGCAAAGATCGGGCGGAAGCCGTTGTCGGCCTTCTCGACCGCCTCATCGAGATGTTTTTTGTAAAGCTCGGCTTCCGAGAAGGGCCGGGTGAGCGGCCAACTCATCACATGGCACTTCTCTCGCAAGGCATAGTCATACGTGATGGGCGACCGCGCGGCGACCCAGACGGGTACTTCGCTCTGCAAAGGCTTCGGGCAGGAGGTCGACGCCGGAAACTGCCAGTATTCGCCATCATGCGCATAGTCGCCTTGCCACAGCGCGCGCACGGCAGGCAGCATCTCCTGCATATATTGCCACGCATCCGACTGCTTCAGCCCTGGGTGCATGCGGTCAAACTCCCGCTGATAGGCGCCAGAGCCGATGCCGAACTCCAACCTCCCGTCGCTCAACAAATCCAACATCGCCGCTTCCCCAGCCAGATTGATCGGATGCCAATATGCTGCCGTCGCAACGGCGGTGCCAAGACGGATTGTGTCGGTGTGCTCGGCCCACCATGTCAGCAACTGAAACGGGTTGGGCGCAATGGTCATTTCAAGCGCGTGATGCTCCGCCGCCCAAACGATGTTGAACCCGCCGCGTTCTGCCATCTGCACCATCTCAAGCGTATGGTCCCGCACCGCGCGCATGTCGGCTGCGTCGGTCATCCGCTCCATGTTGACTGCCAGTTGAAATTTCATCGCCCTTCTCCTCAGCGCATCACGAATGGGTTGGCCATCGGTTCATCCGAGGTATTCATCCAGACAGTTTTGGGGCGGGTATAGTCGTACATGGCCTGGAACCCGCTCTCGCGCCCGTAACCCGATCCTTTGATCCCGCCGAATTCGGCAATCGGAGAGACGACGCGATATGTGTTGACCCAAACGATTCCGGCGCGCACGGCGCTCGACATCCGAAGGGATCGCGCGCTGTCGCGGGTGAAGATGCCCGCCGCTAGCCCGTGTTCGGTGTCATTGGCAAGAGACAGCGCTTCTTCTTCGGTCTTGAAACGCTGCGCGCAGAGAACAGGGCCGAACAGCTCAGTATCCACAATGCGCAGGTCCTGACGCGGGCAGGAAAGGATCGTGGGTTCAAAGAACAGCCCGTCCATACCATCTGGCCGCTTGCCACCTGTCAGGATGTCCGCCCCTTCTTCTTGGGCAAAGGCCAGTTCCCGCTCGATCATGTCGCGCTGGCCTGTGGTGCACAGCGGCCCCATCTGCGTTTCGTCAAGCAGCGGGTCGCCGATCCGAATGTCCTTGGCCAGGGCCACCATGCGCTCAAGGAACTCATCGGCGATGTTTTCATGCAGATAAAGTCGTGACCCCGCCACACAGCTTTGCCCGGTCGCCCCGAATATTCCGGCGATGGAGGCGTTGACCGCGCTCTCGATGTTGGCATCTTCGAAAACGATAAAGGGCGATTTGCCGCCCAATTCCAGGCTCACCTCGGCAAAGTTGTTCTTGGAGTTTTCAAGCACATGCCGCGCGGCACCGGGGCCGCCTGTGAAGGAAATCCGGGAGACCAGTTTATGGCCTGTCAGCGCCCGTCCGCAGGGTTCACCATGGCCAGTGATGATGTTGACCACTCCGGGCGGGAAGCCGGCCTCTTCGATCAGTTTGCCAAATTCCAGCATCGCCGCGGACGCGTGTTCTGACGCTTTAAGCACAACCGTGTTTCCGGCGGCGAGGGCCGGGCCCATTTTCACGGCCGTCAGGAACAGTTGAGAGTTCCACGGAACCACGGCAGCGATCACGCCCAGCGGTTCTCGTTTGGTGAAAACAAACAGATCCGGCTTGTCGATGGGCAGTGTTTCCCCGGCGATCTTGTCGGCGCAGCCTGCATAGAAGTGGAAGAACTCGGCGATGTACTTGGCCTGCCACTTGGTTTCCTTGAGCATCTTCCCTGTGTCGATGGTCTCCGTCCGGCCCAGCTCTTCAGAACGATCAGCCAGCAGGTCCGCGAGGCGGCGCAGATGTTTGCCGCGCTCGCTCGGCGTCATTTTCGACCACGGGCCGTTTAAGAAAGCCTCATGCGCTGTGGAGACAGCGTGGTCGACGTCTTCTTCCGTCGCTTCCGGTACGCGAGACCAGATTTGGCCTGTGGCCGGATTGATGCTGTCGAACATACCGCCATCCGAGGCATCCACCCATGCGCCGTTGATAAGCATCTTGTAGTTTTGGATGTCGGCCATGTGTCTGTCCCTTCGTTTGGCTTTGGAGCCATCATTATGCGAAGACGCAGCGCTGTATGCATTTTTTCGTCACCATTTGGCGAAAAAAATCAGTTGTGAAATCATTGCGATCTTTGGTGCTCTTGTCCTTTTATGACTGCGAGCGAGCATTTGCCTGACAATTTTCGGCTTAGGGATGGCGATTGACGGAATCTCGCCTTTAACGAAAAATCGTCATTACGACCCAGCGTGCGGCGAAAAATCGAAAACTGTTCGCCGGATCACGCCTCTTACTGAGTCCTATAAGAACCAACAGGGAAGAGAGAAATGACACGTAACTTAGACCAACAGGTGCTAGACCGCATCATCTCTGCCGGACGTCGCCGTGGCATTACACGCCGCAGCTTTGTCGCCCATGCGACCGTTGCTGGCCTGACCGTGCCCGCCGCAACGGCGCTTTGGACCAACAAGGTTTCGGCTTCCACACCCAGCCAGGGCGGCACGTTCCGCGTAGCGGTTCAGGATGCCAACACCTCAGATACCCATGACCCGGGCCAATATCTGTCCGTGTTCATGATCCAACTGGCACATTGCTCGCGCAGCTATATGTGCGCGATTGAACCCGATGGCAGCCTCGGCCCGGATATGGCCGACAGTTGGGAGGCCACCGCAGACGCCAAGACCTGGACCTTTTCACTGAACCAGAACGCCAGCTTCCATGACGGGCGCAAGTTCACCTCGAAAGACGCCATTGCCTCGCTCCGGCATCACCTGGGCGAAGAAAGCACCTCTGCCGCCAAGTCCCTGCTTGCCAATGTCGTCGATGTACGTGCGGACGGCGATTTCACCGTGACCATCGAGCTGGATCAGGGCCTCGCCGATCTGCCTTACATCCTGACGGACTACCACATCGCGATGGTGCCTGCCGATGGTGACGGGAACGCCGATTGGGAAGGCGGAATTGGTGCCGGACCTTACCGCATCACCTCGTTCAAGCCGGGTGTGGGTGCCGAACTGGTCAAGCATGACGGCTGGCACGGGACAGGCGCATGGTTCGACGCGGTCAACCTTGTGGCCATCAACGACCCCAACGCACGCCAAAGCGCACTGATCGCAGGCGATGTGGATGCCAATACCTCTCTGGAATACAAGACATTCCAGCGCGTCGCGCAGAACCCCAATATCGAAGTGCTCAACCTGCCGTCAGGTTCTGCGATCACCTGCCCGATGCATGTGGACAAGGATCCGTTCACCGACAACAACGTTCGCATGGCGTTCAAACTGGCCATGGACCGGGACGAGCTGAACGAGAAGATCTTCTTCAATGCCGGCACGGTGGGCAACGATTTCCACATCTCGCCCAACATGCCCTACTATCCTGAAGGCATTGAGCAGGGGGTATGAATGATTTGTGAGCGACCAAACGCCCTGAATTTGCTATTGAATTCGGGGAGGCGGATAGGTCTCAGGCTGAATCGCGTCTTAGGGCATTACGACCCTGTTGAGCAGCTTAGCCTTCGCCTGTTTCCGAACAGCCCCCATAGGGCCTGGATTCGTCCGGTGACCCTGCATAGGAGCTTGGTTTGGCCGTTCACACCCCATTTGGGGTTCCGCCTCCTTGAGCAGGGAGTATAGCTATGGCTTTTATCGGTGTCGATCTACATACCAATTCCTTCACGATCTGCCGGCTTGAGGCGGACGGATCAGAGGCGTTTCAGACCTTCCATTTATCTGCGCAGGCTATGGCGCAGTTCTGTCAGAGCCTGGACGCGGAGGACGAACTGGCGGTCGAGGCGACTGGCAACACGGCCTGGTTCTGCGAAGAGGTGCGGCCCTGCGTCGGCCGGATCGTGGTGGTCAACCCGCGTCAGTTCAAGGTGATCCGCACGTCTGTGAAAAAAACCGACCGCAACGATGCGCGCGCCCTGGCCTTCTTCCTGTCGAAGGACATGTTGCCGCAAACCCGGCTCAAGTCCACGCAGGAAAGCGAGCTGGCCTCGCTGACCCGGACCCGTGACATGCTGGTGAAGCAGCGCACGATGCTGCTGAACGGCATTCACGCGATGTTTGTGCGCCATGGCATGAAGCTGAAGAAAGAGGGGCTTTCCAGCAAGAAGCGCCTGCGCGCGTTGGATCTCAGCCAGTTCACACCATTGGAGCAGGTCGAGCTGGCAGCCTTGCGCGACCAGGCGCTCGCGCTGACCGAAACCCTGAGCCGTCTCGACAAGGCGATCGAAGAAGCCGCCTCGGAGATGAAAGGCTTTGAGGGGCTGACCAGCATCAAGGGAATAGGCGCA
The DNA here is from genome assembly GCA_963422235.2 of uncultured Roseovarius sp. Lineage (GTDB taxonomy): Bacteria > Pseudomonadota > Alphaproteobacteria > Rhodobacterales > Rhodobacteraceae > Roseovarius. The sequence continues at coordinate 731,706 of CAXMWV010000001.1, read as the reverse complement.
CGCTCGGCCGCGATCCTGCTGGCGGGGATCGGAAAGGTCGAAGACTTTGCCGATGCCGACAAGCTTGCCGCCTATGTCGGCATCGTGCCCCGGGTCAGCAACTCCAATGACAGCCAGCACACGGGGAAAATCACCAAGCGGGGCAACAAGCTCATGCGCACCACATTAGTGCAATGCACGCTCATCGCGATCCGCTATTCCGGGTACCTGAACCGATATTACCAGCGCATCAAGGAACGCCGCGGCTTTGGCAAGGCAATCATCGCCACCGCCCGCAAGCTGCTCGCGATTATCTACGACACGCTGAAGAACGGCTGGGTCTTCGACGACTTTGCCGAATTTAAAATCAAACAAAATCAATCCACTGCTTGACAATCATCATAGGAGGAGCGGGTCTATGACCCGGACAAGGCCAAGTGGCACCTTAAACAGGCGGGCTACGACAGTATCGACATGAACATGTCGGCCTCGGATTCGGTGCAGCCGGGTGCGGTGGACTTTGTCACGCTTTACTCCCAGCAGGCCGCACCTGCGGGCATCAACATCACGCCGGTACGTGAGTCGGGTGATGGTTACTGGGCGGATGTCTGGCTCAAAAAGCCGTTCATGTTCTCCTCCTGGGGCGGACGCCCGACGCCGGACGTAATCTTCTCACTGGCCTATCAAACGGGTGCTGCATGGTCCGAGGCATTCTGGTCCAATGAGCGGTTCGATGAGCTGCTGGGTTTGGCCAAGGCCGAGCTGGACGATCAGCTGCGCGCCGACATGTACCGTGAAATGTGCATGATCGCCCGTGACGATGGTGGCTCGATCGTGCCGCACTTCACCAACTACGTCTACGGCATCCTGAACAACGTGGGCCATCCGGAAACGGTCGGTAACACGTGGGAGCTTGACGGCGCACGCGGATACCAGCGTTGGTGGTTCAAGACCTGATCTGTTGATTTGTCGCGGGCGGCCTGTTTGCCGCCCGCGATCTCCTGCGGTGGACATCGAGATATTGCACCGCGCGAATTTCTGAGACATGTGTTTGCCAGACCATGTTGAATACACCCTGAAAGACTGACGCATGCCTATCGCCCCCAATGGCTCCGCCTATGAGATGTTTGGGCCGACCGATGCCCCATGCGTCGTGTTGATCCACGGGCTGGGTTTGAACCGGGCGTGCTGGCAGTGGACGGAGCCCGCGCTGTCTGACCGCTATCGTGTGCTGGCGTATGACCTCTTTGGTCATGGCGACAGCATTGATCCCCCCGAGACGCCAAGCCTGAGTTTGTTCTCTCGCCAGTTACAGGGGGTGATGGATCACTGCGAGATCCCGCAAGCTGCTATCGTTGGGTTTTCTCTGGGCGGCATGATTGCCCGCCGTTTCGCGCAGGACACGCCCGATCGGTCGCGCGCGCTGGGCATTCTGCATTCGCCACACAAACGCACGTCCCAGGCGCAAGCGGCGATCCTTGCGCGTGTTGACCAGGCGCGCGAACACGGACCTGGAGCCACGGTCGAAGCCGCATTAGAGCGTTGGTTTACGGATGGATTTCGCACCGCCAATCCGGACGTCATGGACACCGTCCGCAGCTGGGTCATGGCCAACCGCAAGGATGTGTATCACACGGTCTATCGAGTGCTGGCCGAAGGTGTGTACGAGATCGTCGCGCCGTCACCGCCAATCACATGCCCAACCCTCGTGATCACGGGTGACGAAGACTATGGCAACGGACCAGAGATGACCCATGCGATTGCCGCTGAAATTGACGGGTCGGAAGCGCTGATCCTGCCAGGGCTGCGCCATATGGCACTGGCCGAAGACCCGGCCGCTTTGAACACCCCGCTTCGCAGATTTCTGGACACCGTCCAGTAAGACAAAACACCACGTGACAGGAGATCCCCATGCTGCCCGAACTTAGAAAAGTCGTCACCTTTGACGAAGACATCCACACGGAAGGTGGTCGCGCAGCGGACCCGGTGCTGCGCATGATCGGTGTCGCCGCGGTGGTGAAAAACCCGTGGGCAGGGCAGGGCTTTGTCGAAGACCTGTCGCCCGAAATCAAACGCATGGCCCCGCCACTCGGCAGCCTTCTTACCGACCGCCTGATTGATCTGGCGGGCTCAGGTGATGCGATCGAGGCCTATGGAAAGGCATGCATTGCCGGTACGGATTGCGAACTCGAACATGCCTCTGCCCTCATTCACACGCTGCATTTCGGGAACTTCTATCGTGAGGCCGTGGGCGCCAAGAGCTACCTTGGCTTCACCAACACGCGCGGGCCCGCAAACACGCAAATCCAGATCCCGCTCATGGACAAGCACGATACGGGCCGCCGCTCGCATTACCTGACGGTGCAGTTCTCGATCTATGACGCACCGGGACATGATGAACTTGTGGTTGCACTGGGCGCTGCAACGGGCGGTCGACCCCATCACCGGATCGGCGACAGGTACTCTGATTTGGCCGAGATGGGCCGCGACGTCGATGATCCCGCGGCTGTCGGCAAAGGCTAACCCAGCCTGACAGCCATACTTACCGCAAACGCCGGTACAGGGTGATCGCCCATTGCGCGTCGTCTTCAACCAAGCGACGCGCAAGGGCGGCGTCCTTCGACGCAAACGCGTCTACGATCTTTCTGTGCCCGTCTTGCGCTGTATCAGCAGAGATTAGATCCGCCACCCCATGCGCGAGCCACGGTCCAGTGCGCGCGTAAAGCCCTGCGATCATCTTCTCCAAGCTCGTGTTCCCCGCCCGGTCATTGATGCAGCGGTGAAACTTGTAGTTTGCAGCGATGTAGCGATCCGGTTGACCGGTGGCCCAGGCAGCGTCGGTTTCCGTGGCCAGTCGGGCCAGGTTGCGAAGATTGCGCGCCGTCATGTTTTCAACGGCCAGCTCCGCCGCGGCTCCCTCGAGGATAGAGCGTACGAAAAACAGGTTGGCCGCCTCGTCGGGTGACAAGTCTGGCACGCGATAGGCTTTCTTGGCGGCGCCGATCAAAGCCTCCTCCGAGGCCAGCTGCCGTAGCGCTTCGCGGACGGGCATGGCAGAGACCTCGAACTCTTCCGCCAGCGTTCGGATTGATAGGGACGCACCGGGGCGTAGCTCACCAAGGATCAGCCTATGACGCAAAGTCGCGTAGATACCCGCACTCAGGTTTTGGGGGGCAGTGTGGTCTATGCTAGCGCCTCGCGTCATACTGGAGCGGTGTCCGCCCCCATGAACGATCCTAGTGCCGCGATGGTCGCGTCCATCTCGTCATCCAGCCCGACCGTGAACCGCAACTTGTTGGCGAAGTCATCCAGCGCAAATTTGCGCCCAACGATGCCTTTGCTTTTGAGAAATTCGTCCGCCCGCTCCGCCGTGTTCACCCCTTCGTCCGGGAACCGCACAAGGACGAAATTGGTTTGGCTGGGGTAAACCTTCAACCCGAACTGGGTAAGCGCGCCCGTCATTCGTTCAATCCATTTGGAGTTGTGTGCCAACACACGATCGCAATGATCCGTATCCTCCACCGCTGCTATCCCTGCCGCGTTGGCCGCAGAACTGACCGGAAAGGACGGCCCCACGCGTTCCATCAGATCAATGATCCCGGGCGGACCAAAGCACCAGCCAAGCCGCAACCCGGCAAGGCTGTAAAGCTTGGAAAACGACCGCGTCATGACCACGTTGTCAAACTCATGAACCATTACCGCCGGGTCTTCGTAATCATCCGCGGCGGCATATTCGTGATACGCGCCGTCGATGATCAGCAGAACATCCTCGCCCAGCCCCGCATGCAAACGCCGGACTTCCTCGCCCGGCAGGTAGGTCCCAGACGGGTTGTCCGGATTGGCGATGATCACGATTTTCGTCCGCTCTGTCACACAGGCCAGGATTTTATCCACGCTGTGCCGAAAATCATCATCATCCGCAGCCACCGGAACGGATCCCGCGCGCATGGCATAAATGGGAAACTGCATATAGGCGTTTTTGGAGTGGATTACCTCATCGCCAGGACCTGAGTACAGGCTGATCAGGCGCAACAGTACTTCGTCCGATCCGGGACCAAAAGCCATGCGCTTGGGGTCAAGCCCATACTGTGCGGCCAGCGCCTTCGGTAGGGCGTCTGTTCCAAGCTCCGGGTACCTGTGCGCGTTTTCCATCGCGGCCATTGCGGCCTCAACAGCACGCGGGCTTGGCCCAATGGCGGTCTCATTTGAGGACAGTTTCGCGATCGACGCAAACCCGGGGAGGGAGGAAATGCCCACCATGTAATAGCCCACATCCGCAAGGGCTTGCTTTGAAGGGGGAAGGGCAGGTGGCATCTGGAAACTCCCAACTCTGTTTGGTCGGCTCGGTGATTTGGCGGGCAAAGATTCAAGCCATATGTGTTTATCTGTGATCACAGTTATGCTATGCCGATGTGGAATGCAACTTTGGTCCGTGGACCGATCAGGAGACTGCCATGCTGCCCAAATCGCAACCGCCACTGAACACGACTGGCAAGACCTGCGGTGAGGCCCTGATGCATCTCCTGGAAGGCTACGGCGTCGACACCGTGTTCGGTATGCCCGGAGAGCACACGCTCGAGCTTTATCGCGGGATTGAGACCAGCAATGTGCATCACATCCTCGTACGACACGAAGGTGGGGCGGGCTTCATGGCAGACGGCTATGCCCGCTCCTCCGGCCGCCCGGGTGTGTGCACCCTGATCACCGGGCCGGGCGTGACGAATGCAGCCACGCCCTTGGCGCAGGCCTATGCCGATTCCGTGCCGGTCCTCATCATCTCAAGCGCCAACAGAAGTGAGTCACTCGGCAAGGGTTGGGGATGTCTGCACGAAATCACCGATCAACGTGCCGTCACTGCACCCCTCACGGCCTTCAGTCACATGGTCACTGATCCCGAAGAACTGCCCGAACTGATCGCACAGGCTTTTGCGGTGTTCTTCTCCCGCAGGCCGCGCCCCGTTCACATTTCCATACCTATCGACCTGCTGGACAAACGAGTCACCTCCGACTGGCAAGTCCGTGTCCCGCCCGCGCGCCCTGTTGCACCCGCCTCTGTCATCGAGGCCGCCGCAGAGATGCTGTCTGCCGCCAAAAGACCTGTCCTGATGGTGGGCGGTGGTGCGCAGGAATGCGGCGCATGCGTGACCCACCTGGCCGAGCATCTGGACGCTGCGGTGGTCAGCTCCAACGCAGGCAAGGGTGTGGTTCCTGAAAGCCATCCGCTCAGCCTGGGTGGGGGGATGATCACCAAGGCGGTGCGCGACTTCGTGGAGGCGGCGGATGTCATGCTTTCCATCGGGTGCGAAATTTCCGAGACGGACAGTTTTGAGGATTACATCACAATCAACGCCAAACTGATCCGCGTGGATATCGACAGTAGCAAGTTCAATGACATCTATCCGGCCGACTTGGGGGTGCAAGGAGATGCGGAACCAACGGTGGAGGCAATTTTGGCGTCTCTGCAGCGCATGGGAACGCCCAAGGACAATGGCATGGCCAAGCAGCTGATGCCGGTCCGGCAAGCGCAGGACGCGGATTTCACACCCGTTGAGCAGCAGCACAAATCTCTGCTTCTCAAGCTGCGCTCTGTACTGCCCGAAGACGCGATCATGATGGGGGACATTGCTCAGCTGGTCTATACCGGGTCCGCCGTCATGCCGACCGATCAACCTCGTACGTGGTTCTACCCGGCAGGCCTTGGTACACTGGGGTGCGCCTTGCCCGGGGCTGTCGGCGCAAAGCTTGCCTTGCCGGATCGCGCGGTCGTCGCTTTGTTGGGCGATGGTGGGTTTCTGTTCACCATTCAGGAACTGGCCACGGCTGTTGAACAAAACCTGCCCATCCCGATCATTCTCTGGAACAACGACGCATTGGCGATGATCCGGGACGGTATGGTGAAACGGGGTATCCCGGAGATCGGCGTCACGCCAAAGAACCCGGACTTCATCACCGTGGCCCAAGGCTTTGGCTGCGCCACGGCCCAGCCAGACAGCCTGGATGCGTTCGGAGACGCGGTTAATGAAGCTTTGGGTGCGGACCGACCGACGCTGATCGAAGTTCGTGAGAATGCAGATTGGTTGGTGCGGTGACACCGCACGTCTGGGCGCGCCCTGCGTAGGGTGGGGTTTCACCCCACCACATACCTACCAAACTTCGCCGAGCGTTGTGCGTCGGCCACGTCTTTCCAACCCGTCAATCCGCTGGCGCCCCACCGTCCCAATGCCGTTTCAACAAGAACTGATTTTTGAAGTTCTTCAAGCCCACCATCACCTCGACATCCGCGATGTCCGCACTGCCATGAACGTGCTTTTCCAGAAACGCCGACACGTCGTCATGCTCTTCACAGACAATCTCGACCATCAAGTCAAACCGCCCGGTGACCCAAAGGATGTAGACCACCGCGTCTATTTCAGCGAGGCGCTGGGCGACGCTGCGCGGCGTCACATTGGGGGCCACCTTCAAACAGATCATCGCGTCGGCTTTGTAATCCGCCGTGGACGGATCCGCGATGGCCACGATGCGCAAGAGCCCGGCATCGCGCAGCCCGTTCACGCGGTTGCGGATCGTACCCTCAGAGACATCGAGCTTTTGCGCGATCTCGGAAAACGGCATGCGCCCGTCGGTCTCCAACATGCGGATGATCTCGGCGTTGAGACCGTCATCGACAGATTGAGTGCCCCGTTGCTTGGTCGATCGTTGCCCTTCGACCTTGAGTGGAAGCGTGATCGTCATGATGCCGGTCTCCTTGCTTGGCCGGTCTGTGCCATGGTGGATGACGGCAGTCTAGTAGAGACGAAGATACTCCTGCACTTCCCAATCCGTGACCGCCTGATGATAGCGTTCCCATTCGTCATTTTTGTACTCGGCGTAGGAATTGCGCATCACCTCTCCCATGACTTTGCCTGCCATGTCATCGCTGCGCAGCGCCTGCGTGGCGTGCCACAGTGTCCGGGGCAGGCGGCGAATGCCTAGCTCTGCCAATTCCGCCTCGGTCTTTTCGTAAAGGTCAAAGTCGGTGGGTGCGCCCGGGTCGATCTTGTTCTTGATCCCGTCAATGGCGCAGGTCAGGTGCATGGCCATGGCGAGGTACACGTTCATGGTCATGTCGCAGGCGCGGTTTTCGATGCAGTAGCGGCTTTGCGGCAAACGGAATTGGCATGACCGGTTGTTGAACCCATACGTGATATTGGTTGGCGCCCATGTCACCGTGCCGCCCTCGAACCCGCCGACGCGCGGAACCAGGCCGTTGTAGGAATTGACCGTTGAACACGTGATCGCCGTGATCGCATCTGCGTGCTTCATCAGTCCACCCACGGCCCAGCGGCTTTCATCGCTCCAATCGCCATCGGGGGTCATGAAAATGTTCTCGCCCGGGCGGCTTTCGTGCTGCATCGAAATGTTGATATGCGCACCCGAGCGCCAATCGCCAATGGTCGGTTTTGGCATGAACGTGACGAACATACCGTGCTTCTTGGCGATCTCTTTCAAGATCGTTCGCAGGAACACGAGGCGGTCCGACATCTCCAGCATGTTGGTATAGTGGAAGTCGAGCTCGAACTGCGAGTATGCCCCTTCTGCCACAACGTCGTGCATGTTCCAGCCGAGGTCTTCGACGATGTCGATCAGTTCCTTGAGAAAGTCCATGGAGTTGATCGAATACTCCACGTCATAGCCGAAGGCCTGCCGCCTTGGGCGAATGCCGTGCGCCGGGTCATCGTCAAACGCCTTCACCGGCTGACCCGCGTCATCGTATTTCATAACGATGAATTCCGGCTCCACCCCGGCATACCCGGTGTACCCGTCTTCCGAAGCTTCCTGGATCGCGCGTTTGAGGGCCTGTCGCGGGCAGACGTTATAGGGCGCATCTTCCCAGTAGAGATCGGAGAAGATCATCGCCATCGACGTGTCCCACGGGCAGACATAAACCGCGTCCAGATCCGGCACGACCACCTGGTCGCTGTCGGCAGGGCTAAGCTCTGGTACGTAGGATACCGAGTGCACGGCAAATTGCGGACCCTTGCCGAGGCAAAGCTCCTCAAAGTCACTCATCGGGACGGGCTTGGTCTTGGGGATGCCGTGCAGGTCGATCCAGGCGGCCATCACGTATTTGACGCCTGCATGTTCCAGCTCTTTGCGAACCTCGGGAATGCGCGGGCGGTTGCGCTCTACTGCTTCAGAAAACGTCTCGTAGTAAATCTTGTCAGCCATCGATCAGGCCTCCCCTGTTAAATCCTCAGCTCAGGTCTCAACCCGGCACAAAATCATCCGGATCAATGCCCGGCACATGCGTTAGCCCGGCCAGTTGCTTCCAGTTATGCGGATAGGCGGCGTAGAAGATCACGCAGCGATCGTCGGCCTCGTAGGTGATGTGGTTGTCCTTGGGCACGTAAAGGACGTCGCCGCGGTTGCAGATATACGTCTCGTCATCGCAGGTCAGGCGGAAGGTGCCTTCCAGCACGTAGATGATCTCATCACAGGTCAGGTCCCACGGTACCACGATGTTCTTCAGCACGTTAATCCCGCCGCACATGGTCTGGGACATCGCGGATGTGACCATCGGTTTTATGTACGTGTCACTGTCCTTCTCGCCGATCGCGTTGTACCGCTCCTCGACCATTTCCCACTTCATCAGTCTTGGTGTGTCGCCCATGGCTTAGCTGCCTTCCTTGGCTAGATGTTTCAGAATGCTTTCGTTGAGTTCGACCTTGTAGCCGTCCGGGTCCTCGCAAAACGCGATGACGCGCGTGCCGTTCTTCATCGGTCCGGCTGGGCGCGTGATGTTCACGCCCGCCGCAGCAAGCTCTTCACAGGCTTTGTAGACATCCGGCGTCTCGATGCAGAGATGCCCCCAGCCGTTGCCTTTGTCGTAAGGCTCTTCCTGGTCCCAGTTGCAGGTTAGCTCAATGGCCGGAAACTCGGCCTCGGGCCCGTAGCCAATAAAGGTGTTGGTGAACTTGCCTTCGGGGTAATCCGTGCGGCGCAGAACCTGCATGCCCAGAATGCCGCAGTAAAAGTCGAGCGACCTATCCGTGTCCATCACCCGGATCATTGTGTGGGCGAGCCTGAACCCGCTGGCGATGCCATCTTGTGCCATGTGCTAATCCTTATCCCTCTGCCCGCACGACATCGCGGGCCACCTTGTCCTGAAACGCCCGCACGCTGTCTTCCCATACTGGCGAGAGCAATCCGCCATGCTGGGCGGCGACCGAAGATCGGCCAAGTTGCAACCGCTCCGTCATTTCGTGATCTTCTTTATGCACGTCCCACCATAGCTTCTTGAGGCCTTCGACCTCGTCCTCGGTCAGTGGCTGACCTTCGGTGGTGTAGAGCGCACGCTTCTGCATCATCGTGCCGGGACCTGTGGGAATGTTGAGGTACACACCCAACTGATCGGGGAAATACCGGCCCAGGATGAAATTGGGGTAGAGCGCGAGGTAGCGCGAACTCACTGCCAAACTGCCGGCGGTCCCAACTTCTTCATCCAGATCCACCGCACTGCCCATGCAGTTGCCGTCGATGATGGTGTAGTGATCCTCCAGCGGCTGATCGGTCGTGGATTTGTGGACGAACTGCACGTGATAGGGCTCGATGAAGTTCTCCATGATGAACTTCCAATTGCAGGCCACTTCGCCGAAATCGAGCGTGCCGATGCAGTTCACTTTGTCCCAGCTTACACCGTCCAAACGCGCCTGGATCGAGGCGGCATAGTTGTCAAATTCTTCCGCCTCGCCATCAATGTTCACGAAAATCCAGTCATGCCAGATATGTGTCCGCACTCGCACAAGCCCGGTGTCTTTGCGATCCAGGTCTTCCAACAAGTGCTCGTTCGCGCCCCCAAAATGCGGCGTGCCTTTCAGGTTGCCATCCAGATCATAGACCCACGCGTGATAGGGGCACCGGATCAGGCTGCCAACATTGCGCGGCTCTTCCAACAGGGTCAGGCACCGGTGGCGGCACACATTGTGGAAAACATTGATGTCACCGTCACGGTTGCGCACGATCAGAAGCGGGTGTCCGGCGAATTTTACTGGTACCGCGTCACCGCGTTTTTTCAATTCATGCACAAACCCGATGCAGACCCAGTTTTTGGTGAACACGGTTTTGCACTCGTTCTCCCAAAACCCTTGGTCAATATAAGCCCCCGCTGGCAAACCCCGCTTGGGCGACGTTTCCTCCCAAAAGGGTTCGAGCATGGTTTGAATATCAGACATCCGCTCCCCTCTTTCGGTACGGTCAGTTGCAAAGAGTGAAAGTGAGGATTTGACGCCTGTCCAGATATTTCTACGAATTTCACAGTTTTGATTGCGAAATTCGTTCCAAATGCTCAATTCAAGACATTCGGGCCGTGGTTTTGCATTATCGAGCCACCAGATTTTAACGAATCGGAGAGAAGTTTGATAGACACGGCTTTCACGCGTGCATTCGGGTTGAAGTACCCGGTCGCAATCGGCCCCATGCCCGGTGTTGCCTGTGGGCACTTGGCTGCGGCCGTGGCCGAGGCTGGCGGCCTGGGCCTCATCGCAGGTGGTGATCTTGATGCGGATGCTCTTGCTTCCGAGTTTGCAAAGACTGGTCAGACCGCAGTTGGTTGCAACCTGAAATGCGATGCGCTTGATCATGATCCTTCGCTTTTGGAGGCTGCAGTCCGGCATCGCCCACGCGCCGTGTACCTCTCCGAAGGAGACCCCCGACCGCACGCAGCCACTTTGCAGCAGGCGAAAGTGCGCGTGATGTGTGAGGTGGTGACGCTGGAAGACGCTAAGCGCGCCGTGGAGGCGGAGGCAGACGTGATGGTCGCACGCGGGGCGGGCGCGGCAGGCAAAGACGCGCCGCGCGCTATGTTCAACCTGATCCCGGAACTGGCCGACTATATCCATCACGCGGCTGATGACATGATCCTGCTGGCCTATGGCGGGATTGTAGATGCCAGAACCCTCGCAGCGGTCATAGCGTTGGGCGCGGATGGGGCGTGCATGGGAACACGGCTGATGCTGTCGTCGGATTGCCGGCTGCCACCCTCAGCAGTCGAAAGAGCATTGAAAGCCACAGGGGACGACGCGTCCACCGACGTGAGTGTCAGCCAGGGCGTCGGCGTGATCAAAGATGCACCAAGCGTTGAAAACATCTTGGCCACGCTCAACAGACGCGCGGAACGTATCCTGTCGCATTCGGTGCGTTCGGTTATTCGGTGAGTGCTGACAAAACCGAGAATGTCTCCGCATGTCTCTACGACACCCGTCCCGGCCTTCAGCCGGGACCTCGTCGAACGAGCAATAGGCCAAGGCTCAAGGCCGGAGCGCGCTTCAATCGAAATCTTCCTTGTCCTAACAGGTATAATTCAGGCTAAGCCGCCCGCCATCCACGTAAATCGTCTCGCCCGTGATGTAACTGGACTTGGGCGAGCACAGGAACGCCACAACATCTGCAATCTCACGCGCGGTGCCTGTCCGTCCCAACGGTGTACGCGACATGGCCCGGCGGAAGGCCTCCGGGTCCGCGTTCACACCTGCCATCATTTCTGTGTCGATGGAGCCGGGCCCCACGGCATTGACGCGGATCTTGTTTTTCGCAAGCGCCAGCGCGGCCACCTTGGTCAGCTGCATCACCCCACCCTTGGAGGCGCAATAAGCCGGGATCGCCGGGATGGCGACCTGGGCGTTGATGGACGACATGTTGACAATCGCACCTTCGATGCCGCGATCCACCATCGTGCGCGCGGCGCGCTGCGTAGCAACAAAAACACCCCGCACATTCACGTTCATCACGGCGTCAAAGGCCGCAATGTCATAGCTCAGAAAGTCCCCCGGTTTTGCAACACCGGCGTTGTTGACGAGGGCACTGACTGGGCCATGGTCTTTTTCGATCGCATCGAAAAGCGCCAAAATCGCATCCGGATCGCTGAAGTCGCAGATGTAACCGGCCCCGCCCAAGGTTTTGGCCGCGTCATGCACGCTGTCTTTGACATCCGCCAGAATCAGCTTGAAGCCATCCTCGGCCAAGGCCTCACCGCAGGCATACCCGATGCCCTGCGCACCGCCGGAGATCAAAGCGATAGATGTATCAGTCATGGTTTTGTCCCGTTTTCATTCGTATCCGTAGTCAGCCTTGGCTTGCTCGTCTGAGATAAAGCCCGCGGCCAAATCTTCTGCGATTGCGCCGTTGTCTCGATCATGCGGGTCGCCGTATCCACCGCCGCCCGGTAAGCTTAGACGCAACCGCTGGCCGTTCTTAATCAATTGCCGTCCCTTCGCGCGCAGCGTTGTGCCATCGGCCAGCTCCACCTTGCCGGGCGCACCAGAGGCCCCGCCATCCCGACCGCGGGCGGCGTTGTGCACCCGGTCAAACATGGCGTTGAAGTAGAAATCATATCCTTCGCGCGCCTCGATCTCGATGGTTTGGCCCAAGCCTCCACGCGAAGCGCCCGCACCGCCGGACCCTTCTCGCAAGTCCTTGCGCCAAACGGTGATGGGGCCGACATGCTCGGTGGCCTCCACGCTCATGGTGGACACGCCGGATGGGAACGCCGTCGCCGACAGCCCGTCAAGGGCCGGTCGCGCGCCAGTGCCGCCTGAATTGAACATCAGGATTTCACGACCGGGCAGGTCGCTGCCCGGATCACTGGGGCGGGCCGAAATCTGAATGTTCCAAAGCGCCGATGATCCTTCTGCTGGGACGGTTTTTGGCAGCGCTTTGTGCAACGCGCCCAGCACCACATCAGGCACCAAGTGCCCCATCACGTGCCGGACCGAGACAGGCGCCGGGCGTTTCGCGGCAAGGATGCAGCCCTCGGGCGCCGTGATCCGGAACGGCTCCAGCGAGCCGGTGTTGTTGGGCACCTCAGGGGCAATCGCGCATTTGAGACCGTAACAGGCATAGGCACGGGTATAAACCTCGGGGCAGTTGACGCCAAATTTGCTCATGGCCGAGGTGCCGTCAAAATCCGCCAACAGGCTGTCGCCCTCAATGTCCAGACGCACGGCCATATGCACCGGCGCATCATAGCCATCGACCTGCATCGTGTGGCTGTACGTGCCATCGGGAACCTGGGCAATCGCGGCATGGGTGGCTGTGCGGCTGGTCTCTATGATGAAGTCCGACAGCGCATCGATGTCATCGATGTCGAACTCATCCAGCATGGCCTGCAACCGCCGGTCGCCCGCTTCGTTGCAGGCCGCTAGCGAATAAATGTCGCCCACGGTCTGGTCAGGCGTGCGGACATTTGCCCGGATCAGGCGGATCAAGTCTTTCGACACCGCGCCCCGCTCGGCGAACTTCATGATCGGGATCAGAAGGCCCTCTTCGTAAACCTCATTGCCGTCTGGCCCAAACCCGCGCCCGCCGATGTCCACAACATGTGCCGTGCAGGCGAAATACCCGATATGGGCGCCTTTGCGGAAAACCGGGCTGACGATGGTGATGTCGTGCAAATGACCCGTGCCCATCCACGGATCATTGGTGATCAGCACATCGCCTTCAAACATGTCCTGCGCACCAATTTCGCGCACGAAATGCGTAACACTCTCGGCCATGGCGTTGACATGCCCCGGTGTGCCAGTCACCGCCTGCGCAATCATGCGCCCCTGTCGATCAAACAGGCCCGCCGACAAGTCACCCGCTTCCCGGACGGACGTCGAAAACGCTGTGCGGATCAGGGTTGTCGCCTGTTCTTCCACAACCGCGATCAAACGGTTCCACATGATTTGAAGGTCGATGCTGCTAGTTTGGGTCATGCGTCCGCTCCCTTGCGTGTCAGCAGAAGGCTGCCATCGCCCTGGCCAATGACTTTGTAGCGCGAGGTGACAATCGTGGTGGTCTCGCGCTCCACGATGACGGCTGGGCCGGAAACTTCCACCCCGGCCGTCAAGCTGCTCCGCGCGACTTCCTGTGCATCGACCATGCGCCGTTCAGCGGCATCGTAGAACTGTCGCGTGCGAATGACCTCCCCGGGTATTCCTGAGATGTATTTCTCTGCGGCTTTCACCGGCTGCAGCACCGTCGACACGATGATCGACCAATTGGTAATCTCGCTGGCCAGCCCTTCGATCGTTCGGCCGAAAAGCGTGCGATAAGCCGCCTCAAACGCTTCCAGGATGAGACCGGTATCTTTGTCTTCAAATACCTTGTGGGGCAGGGGGACAGGTATCTCCCATCCCTGACCGGTATAACGCATGAAGGCCACGAGCTTCGTTTCGGTTTTCTGACCGGCAGCGCCCGCTTCAACAAACCCGCGCGCTTCGTGTTCCAGTTCCTGCAGAAGCGTGTTCACAGCGGTCACATCAAAGTCTGAAAGGCGTTGGAAAAACCCGCGTGACGCCTCATAGCTGAACGGTGCTTTCAGAAACCCGATGGCAGATCCGACACCGGCCCCCGGTGGGATCAGCAAGGATGTGATGCCCAGCTTCTCACACAAACGGCACGCGTGCAGAGGCGCGCCGCCGCCAAAGCCCACCATGGTGAAGTGTTCGATGTCGCGACCATTCTCCACGGTGTGCACGCGCGCGGCATTGGCCATGTTTTCATCAACCATCTCGGTCACGCCATAAGCTGCGTCTTGCGTTTCAAGCCCGGTGCTGTCCGTCAGGCGCGACTCAACTGCAGTGTCTGACGCCGCCGGATGTAACTGGATCGCTCCTCCGGCGAAATTGTCCGGGTCCAGACGGCCCAGCAACAGGTTGGCATCCGTCACGGTCGGCTCTTCGCCGCCCCGGCCATAACAGGCAGGTCCGGGTTCAGAGGCCGCAGACTGCGGCCCGACCTGGATGCGTCCCATCGTATCGATGGACGCGATCGACCCGCCGCCTGCACCAATCTCGACCATCTCGACCACCGGCGTTGACACCAACATGCCGGAGCCCTTCTTGAAACGATAGGTGCGCGCGACTTCGAATATGTTGGCCGTCTTGGGCGTGCCGTCTTCGATCAGGCAAATCTTGGCTGTGGTGCCACCCATATCGAAGCTGAGCACGTTGTCCATGCCATGTGCACGCGCGTAATCGGCTGCATAAATCGCCCCACCTGCCGGGCCTGACTCCAGCAAACGTACCGGCTGCGCGGCGGCATCTTCGACCGACATAAGCCCGCCGCCGGAGTGCAGCATCAAAACCGGCGCGGTGACGCCCTTGTCCTTCAGACGCCGTACCAGTCGACCCAGATAAGCCGCCATCAATGGCTGAACATAGGCGTTGGCGATCACCGTGTTGAAACGCGGTAGCTCTCGCATCTGCGGGGAAATCACGGATGAGATCGAAATCGAAAGTTCCCGTACCGCAGCACGCAGCGCCTCTGCCATTTGCACCTCGTGCGCGTTGTTGGCGTAGGCGTGCATCAATCCAATGGCCACAGCCTCGTACCCACCGTCCAGCACGGTCTGCACCATGGCGTCCACCTCTGCCGGGTCGAGCGGCAACAGCACTTCGCCTGCAGGTCCCATCCGTTCGTTCAGCGTAAACCTGTCCTTGCGCGGTACAAGTGGCTTGGGCAGCGTGAGATTGAGATCATATTGCTCAAAGCGGTTTTCCGAGCGCATCTCGATCACATCTCGAAACCCTTCGGTCGTGATAAACGCCAGCTTCGCCCCGCGCCGCTCAATCAACGCGTTGGTCACAAGGGTCGTCCCGTGGATCAACTGGGTGATCTCATGCAGGTCTATGCCCGCTTTCTCCACCGCGATCTCGATTGCATCCAGAATGGCCTGTTCGGGTTGCGCATAGCTGGTCAAAACTTTGCTGGTCGCCAGGCCACCGGCATGGGCCAGGGCCACATCCGTGAAGGTGCCCCCAATGTCGACGCCGATTCGGTTGATAGGTGTCGTCATCGCTCAGATAGCTTTCAGGATTTGTTTCGCGGTGAAGGCTGTTTGGTAAAGCCGGGACAGGATCGGCGCGGATGGGACAGACGTGACATCGGTGATGGGCAAGGGCAGGTCATTCGGGTCCGTCCCGGTCAACAGCCCGGACATGGCTTCACCGAACAAGGTACCAGTCGTGATACCCCGCCCGTTATAGCCGATGGCGGTGTAGAGACCCGTGTCAAGTTGATGAATGCGGGGCAGGTGATCCGGCGTCATGGCGATCTGTCCATGCCAGGCTTTTTCAAACGTCACAGGTCCAAGCTCGGGAAACAGCCGGGCCAATTGTTTGCGCGCCCAACGATGCGACAGGCCGCGCCCGACGGATCCTTTTACGGTGCCCATGGATCCAATGATCAATCGGTCTGACATATCGCGACGCAATGAGCGCATGATTTTCCCGGTGTCCCAAAGCCCCTGCCGTTCGGGCAGAATGCTTTGCACCCGCTCACCCAGCGGTTCCGTCGCCAGCTGGAAATAGTTGATCTTCATGAAGGTAGACTTGAGGCCGGGCCACAGCGTGTCTGTGTAGGCGTTGGTGCCGAGCACAACATACCTCGCAGTCACCCGGCCCTGATCTGTCTCCACGATCCAGCCACTGTCAGTCTTCTGCAGTCTGTCGGCTCGGACACCCGTGCTGATGTCAGCGCCTGCACCCCTCGCGGCGCGTGCAAGCCCGCGACAGTATCCCATCGGGTTGATGGTGCCCGCACGCGCATCGAGGAGACCGCCGTGGAAGGTTTTCGTCCCGGTTTTCTCGGCCACCTCGTCGCGATCCAAGAGTCTGACCGGTGCGCCCAATCTCTTCCACTCGTCATAGCGCGCCTTGAGGTCGTCAAAACCTGAAGGCGCATGCGCCGCGTGAATGGTGCCAGACTGTGTCACCTCACACCTGATCTGATGCCGTTCAATAAGGGAAAACACCCTCTCCGGTCCTTCGCCAAACCGTTGCACGAAACGCGGGCCATAGGTGTCGCCAAGTTGTTTTCTGACCGCTGCAGGTGGGTGCCAGACACCGGCATTCACCAGCCCTACATTGCGACCCGAGCCGCCAAATCCAATGTGGTTTGCTTCGAGTACATGCGCCGACAACCCACGTTCAGCACAATGCAGCGCCGTGGACAGGCCAGTGAACCCGCCACCAACGATTGCCACGTCAACGGTCACATCGCCGCTCAAGGGGTTGGTGTAGTCGTCTTCAACGGCCGAGGCGTCCCAAAGTGAAATCGCACCTTGTCTTTCCATCGCTGAGGCCTCACCGTTCTATACTGTAGGCACCATAGGGGCTGAGACGCTACGTTGCATCACTCTTCCCAAAGGGTCAATATACGAAATTACTGTTCTATATATCGGCACAACAACATGGCAAAACTCAAAACAACGGCAGCGGAGATTGTCAAATCCGCCCGCGCGCGCATTGAAGAGATCGAAACCGCTGATCTGATCAAGATGGTGGATGACCCGAACGTGGTCATCGTCGACATTCGCGATATCCGCGAACGCCAGCGCTCAGGTGCCATTCCTGGCGCGTTTCATGCGCCTCGTGGGATGGTCGAATTCTGGGTCGATCCTGACAGCCCCTACTTCAAAGAGATCTTCGGC
Organism: uncultured Roseovarius sp.; assembly: GCA_963422235.2. Classification (GTDB taxonomy): domain Bacteria; phylum Pseudomonadota; class Alphaproteobacteria; order Rhodobacterales; family Rhodobacteraceae; genus Roseovarius. The sequence goes on along the minus strand of CAXMWV010000001.1, from coordinate 714,278 downwards.
CAGGACGGCAAAAAGTATGTCTTTCACTGCGCCTCTGGTTGGCGCTCTGCGCTGACCGTGGCCACGCTTCAGGACATGGGTTTCGAGGCGGCGCACCTGAAGGAAGGTTTCTCAACCTGGGAAGAAAAGGGCGGTCCGGTCGAACAAGTGGACAAGCCATAGTTCCGCTGTTGCGACTTCAGACCTTTGCCAGCTTGGCCGAAACACTGGACGCCGCGTGCATGACTAGAGACCCAAGCCAGTCAATGCCACGCTCGGGTATGTTCACATCCGGCAGTGAGATGCCCAAAGCGGCGATGGCCTCTCCCGATGGCAAACAAATCGCGGCGCCCACACCGTGTATGCGGTCCCGAAACTCGCCCCGGTCATAGGCATAACCGCGCGTCAACGTCTCCTGAACATCGGCATCCAGATCCGGCAAGTTCGTCAGCGTCAGGTCCGTGTGACGCGTCAACTGGCCAGATATCTGTGGCCGAAGCGCCTCATAGTTTTGTGCAAGGATCGCTTTGCCGGTGCTGACGGAGTGCAGGGGCGCGGAGCCACCGATCGGGTTCCACGATCGGATCGGTTTCAAGCTTTCCCGCTTGTCGATGTAAACCGCGGCCAAACCTTCGGGCACGGCCAGGTAAACCGTTTCGCCGGTTTCTTTCGACAGGTACTTCATCTCTGGACCCGTCAGTTCCCGAAGGTTGAGGTTATCGACCATCACGCGCCCGACCTGCCAGGTCTTTAGCGTGGCCATGTAGGTTTTTTCGTTGGTGCGACGGACATATCCCAGAGCCATTAGCGTTTGAAGCAAACGAAACGTATTCGACTTCGTCAGGTTGAGCGCTTTGGACAGCTCTGTCACGCCCATGCTGGTTTTTGCACCCGCCAGTGCTTCCAGAATGGACAGCCCCTTGGACAGGGTCGAGTCAACCTTGGGTTCTTTCTGGTCAGTGATGGTGCGGTCCTCCCCGCGCTTTCTTAACCCGACGATGCGCGGGGGACAAACAGCAGAGGCGCATGCGCTGAATGGCTTGGGGGTGTGCGTTTGAATGGTCTGACCTCGATTCGTATTTTAATGTCGGCGGTTTTGGCCAAAATTCACATACCGTCATGTGCCGGCCCACGGCACTCGCAGTTTCACACTGGTTTTGCACTTGTCGCAGACAGCAGTTATGACGACATTGCTTGCCTCAGAAGACAAACAGATCTTCGTCCCAAAGCAGGTTTTCAAACTGGCCGGGCAACACCAGCACATCGTTGACGCTGTTGGAAGACGGTTGAGGGTTTTCTCCCGCCTTCCAACCAGTCCGCACATCATTCGCGGTCCATGACGCGGTGTCGTCCTGATAGCGCGATCCCTGGTCAAATGACGAAAAGACGAAAACGTCCGCGTTGGCCATGCCTGCTGCTGGAGGTGCAGACGGCACTTCCGCAACAAGGACATCAGTTACACCCCACAGGCTGTTCAAGTTGCCGTTCTTTTGGAAGGTCAGCGTGTTCTCACCCACCAATTGATCACCTGCTGCTATGATGAACGTGGTCAGGCTCAAACCTTTGTTCGGGCCTGGATTCAAAAAGCCGATGGAATTTCCATTGAGGAAAACTTCGACTTCGGTCGCAGTATCGATGTCATATCCATTCAAGGACAACTGAACATCCGTGCCGTTGCTTTGGAAGGTCGCGCTGACGATACCGTCATCGTCGGACGTGCCGTTGTAGCGGTTGCCATGTTCACCGGTATCTGTGACACCAATCGTCAAGGACATGTCCGGCAGCGGATCGCCTTCCTCCAGCAACACATCGGTGACGCCCCAGATCGCGGTCACGTTGCCTGTCTGTTGGAAAGTCAGCGTGTTCTCGCCCGGGACTTGGTCGCCGACAGCGATGTTCAGTTGTGTTGGCCCCAATCCCTTGTTGGGTCCTGCATCCAAGAAGCCGATGGAGTTTCCATTGAGGAAAACTTCCACCTCGTTGTTGCGGTCGATGTCGTATCCGTTGACCGACAGGATCAGGTTGGTTCCGTTGCTTTGGAAGGTCGCGCTGATCACGCCGTCATCGTCGGACGTGCCGTTGTAGCGGTTGCCGTACTCGCCAGTGTCGGTTTGGCCGATCGTAAGAGACATATCGAATTCGGGACCCAGAAGATCGCCTGCCGCAAATGTGCCGTCATCAAACGTCAGAAACTCGACATCGTGCAGAATATCGATTTCGCCGCTTTGCCCTGCCACCTGCAGGGATCCATCTTCAAGTTCCGTGATTGTCACGTCGGTGCTGTCACCATTGAACCGGGCCGCGTCCGTTCCTTCGTCGCCAAAGATCGTGTCATTGCCCAAGCCGCCGAAAAACAGGTCAGCACCATCGTTCCCACGCAGCACGTTGTCGACATCGTTGCCCGTTATGGTGTCATTGCCAGACCCACCGGTGGCGTTTTCGATCACCGCGCCAAAGGCGATGGAGAAGTTGCCGGTGAACCCGCCTACATCTGAGAAAATGCCTTCAACCAGAGTGATGTTCTGACCGGAGCTGTAGCCGGACAGGTCAATCGTATCCGTGCCTTCTCCGTCATAAATCGTCATGAAAGGCGTCGAATTCGCCGTGAAGTCATAGACCGTGTCAGCCTCAGAGTTGTTCACATTGAAGCCGTAGATCGTGTTGCCGGCGTTGTAATCCGTATCCGTGCCGTAAAGCTGATGGATCGCCATGAAGTCGTGCAACATGAACGTGTCGGGATAGCCCAACCCGGCGCTCGCGCCGGTGTTTGTCTCATCGAAATAGCTCATCACCGTGTATTGGTGGCTGTCTTCGATGTACAATGCGTTGTTTGCGTATGTGATGACCTGGCCAATGCCAGCATTATAGGCCCCAGGATGGGGTAGACCGATGGCATGACCAATTTCGTGCAGGATGGTGAAATAGGAATAAGAGCCAAATGAGAATGGTCCGGTCGATACGGAGGTGTTGTTTAGCCAGACATCACCGTTCAACGCGGAAGGACTACGATCGCCCCCGTTCGTGCCCGGGAAGTAGGCATAGGCTCCGGAGCCGTCAAACGCACTGTAGGCACCAAACACGATGGCCCCCAAGTTTGACGCACCGCCCGCACCGAATTGGACGAAGTTCAAATCTGAGATGTCGTCGAGATATTCCATCGCCATTTCGATCCCTGCGACCTGCGATGCAGAAGGAGCGATGAATGTGTTTCCGCCGAGGGGCTCGACCCCGGACGCGCGGATCGACCAAGTTGTTATTCCGCCACCATCACCCGGCGTCGTTGTCCACGCATTGTCTGTCAGCAGGAAGTTACCGGCCGCCATATAGGTGTTGTAGCTTGGCCTATCCCCTTCGGTGACAGAGACGCCGTAATCCCCCGTACCGTCGGCAAAGTTGGATCCGGCCCAGGCGTCGACCTCAATGTATTATGTACCGGAATATGTCGCGGTGAACGTGTGCTGGCTGTGCCGTTGCGGCCCGTCATCGTCATCACTGTGCAGAAGGGTTCCATTTTCATCATAGATGCGCAGGAACGAGTCCGTAAGCGGCTCGGACAAGGGACCATTGCCCATGATCGCAGCCGTGTATTGCTGCCCGGCCTCCAGCGTGATCGCGATGAAGTCGCTGTCCGTCAGGCTGTCGAGATCACCCATAAAGTAGTCGCCCACTTCCATCTCATAGGCGGTCGCGGTTGACGCTGCTGCATCTGCGGTCTCAAACAGCGTTTCACCTGCGTCGGCATATGATGACGGCGCACCAAGGACGCCGACGCCCGGGGAGTTGTCCAACAGGCCTTCGTAGTCGCAATTTGGGTGGTGAGGGTTAATGGCGGCGCAGACGTTACACATAATACTGGTCCTGTTCGCAAATCGTGGCTGCTTTTGGGCGCAATCATGAAACCTCGGTGGTTTGGACCGGACTGTGTCCGGAGGGCTACCAAAGAGGCTGTTGCTGCCCGCGGTCTACGAAAATCTACTGGTCTTTCATTCTGTTTCGGTTCCGTCAGACTGCGAAGGGGCAGCGACCCCGTCACAAAGCTGCTCCAACTGTGCGAAAGCCGCGCGGCGCACCTCTTCGTTTTCATCTTCCGAGATCAACGGCGATCCGGCCTTGGCTTCCTCAAATCTCTCTTGTGCTTGTTCACACGTGGTCGCGGTGAAAGGGCGTTGTGGGTTCGCGGGAACAGAAAGCCCCTGAGTCGCCGTCAATGCAACGGCCAACAACCCGTAAGTGCCTGAAAAAACTGCTCGATACGACATTCACCTACTCCGTTCATACCATTTTAACGTACACGGTGAAGTTGTTAAATCATGACGTGAGGGCATTTGACGCAGACGGCGAGCTCTCGCCCAAGACCTAAGGTGTCCAGGCAGGGTTTCACGCCAGAGGAGCCGGTTAAAACCCGACCGCTGCGCCATCTTTTCGTGGATCTGACCCTGCAATGTACCCGCGCCCGGACAGGCGATGAATAAGCTGCGCGCCACCAAAACCAAACGCGTTATCTGGGGCCTCCAAGGTGATGTGGTGACCTTTGGCGCGCAACGCGTCGAGTGTGGCCTCAGGCATGGACGTCTCACACGCCACCCCAAGCCCGTCAGTCACCCGCCAGCGCGGGGCATCCACGGCCACCTGCGTGTCCTGGCCAAAGAGCTGTGTCCGCAGAACCATCTGCACATGGCCCTGAGCTTGCATCGGGCCGCCCATGACACCGAAACTCATGAGCGGATCCTGTGGCCCCATCAGGAACCCCGGTATGATCGTGTGGAACGGGCGCTTGTTGGGCCCCACGACATTCGGATGCTTGGGGTCCAACGTAAATCCCGCGCCCCTGTTCTGCAGCGCGACACCCGTGCCGGGGACCACGACACCCGATCCAAACCGGTCATAGTTGGACTGAATGAACGACACCATCATGCCCTGTGCGTCCGCCGCGGTCAGGTAGACCGTGCCGCCATGCTTTGGCGCGCCAGCCCCGAAATGCGTTGCCTTGGCCGGGTTAATCTCCTTGGCCCGCGCGTGCAGATACCCGTCATCCAAAAGGTCGGACACAGTGACGGAAGTCATGTGATCCAGATCCGCCACATAGGCCTCTGCATCCCGCAACGCGAGCTTCATGGCCTCGATCTGAAGATGCAGTGCCAACGGGTCGTCCGCGCCGAGGTCTCGAATTTTCGTTTGAGACAGAATTCCCAAGCCCATCAGCGCTGCAATACCTTGCCCGTTCGGCGGAATTTCATGCAGGGTCACATCATCGAACCTGCGGGAGATCGTGCCACACCACTCCAACTCGTGTTGCGCCAAATCATCCAGCGTCAGCGCGGCATCATGCGCTTTGCCAAAGGCCACGATCTCTTCCGCGATTTCCCCTTCATAAAACGCGCGGCTCTTCGTTTCAGCGATAGCCTGCAACGTCCGCGCGTGCCCGGCGCTGTGGAAATACTCGCCCGCATGTGGTGCGCGCCCGCTTGGCATGAAAGTCTCGGCAAATCCCGGTTGATCTTTCAGGTTTTCCGCTTCCTGCTTCCACAGCTGCGCAATAACGGGCGACACAGGGAAACCGGCCTCGGCATATCGGATCGCAGGCTCGAACAACATCGCAAAGGGCAGATTGCCAAAACGCTCAGAACAGGCTGCCCAAGCGGACACAGCCCCCGGCACGGTCACGGCCTCCCATCCCCGGAACGGCATCTCGCTCAGACCCGCGAAGCGATCCGGGTGCCAACTTGCAGGGGACCGGCCGGATGCGTTCAATCCATGCAGTTCTGACCCGTCCCAAATGATCGCAAAGGCATCCGATCCAATGCCGTTGCCAGTTGGCTCCACCACGGTCAGCGCAATCGCCGTCGCAACGGCCGCATCAACAGCATTGCCGCCGCGCGCCAGCATTGAAAGACCGGCCTGCGCGGCCAGGGGTTGGGATGTGGCGACGATGTTTTCTGCGGCCACAGCAGAACGGCGTGACGGGTAAGTGGTGCTTGAGGAAATCTGCATCTGGTCTCAGGAGGGACGTGTCGTTTCTATTCGCGCCACGCTACTTCGAGACGCGATAGAAGACAATTTGCAGCGCGTTCCAACGCTCACCTGTTTCCCCGTCCGGGGAGAATGGATTTTACCTGGTCCACCAATTCCGCGGCCCACGGCTTCAGCTTCGGGCGCAGTCGCGGGCCTGATTGCGTCGATTGCATGTTGGCCTCTGGAGGAAGCGACAACCCGGCACGGGCCAGCCGCTGCAGCGCTGACGCGTCGATGCCGCCGGGTGGCGTCCATGTTTCCGCGGCAAGGTCCGCATACCACTCTCTTGTATCAAACGCGTACCCTCGGGTTCTGGCAAACGCTCCGGACTGCGCTTCGAACATTTCGAGCTGGGCTTTGCGCGCCTCAGGGCTGCTCATCGCCTGTTCGTCCGGCGTGACGTCACCTTGCGCGAAGTACCCCTTCAAAAGCTGAATCCGCCGATCCGTGTACGGCTCTAACGCGGCGATCAGCTCACCAACAGACACATCTACTCGGTTCGGCGTGGGATAGAGCCTTTTGTCACGTGTGGCACTCGCATCCGGATCAGGAAGCGCCAACCCGCACAGCTCTCCAAACCCCTGCCACAGTGTTCCGACCTTGGCGTGCATGTCATAATCCAACAGCCGGATGGGCCGCCCTGACATCCCCTCGAACGGCGTGAACAGCTCTGGCCAGTTCAACAAAAGCGGGCCGTAGTCGCGGGCAAATGACGCAAACCCGCGCGCACCGCCGCGCGCACCGTTCAGCACCCATTCGCGGTAATAAGCATCAAGCCAAACGTCCGGCCGCCGCGCGAAGGCCACGACCTGCACCTCGCGAAAACCGCCCAGTTGGGCAAAGAGCGCGTCCAGCGCCTCCTGGCGTTCGTGCAGGTAAGGAAACAGCATGTTCTCGCAAGACATCAGAACCGTGTCACACGGTGACGCGGCGATCTCACGCTGTAGGTCTTCAAACACGCCCAGGCGTTCTCCGCGAATGGCGCGGAAAAGGCCACTGTGACCGGAATGCGCATCGGGTCGTATATGCGCGTCCGTATCCGTTTCCACGCCTGTCAGCGGCACAAGGATGCCTTGATTCTTCAGCGCATTGCGGCACGCAAAGAGGCGTTGCTGTAGGTAGGTGCTGCCGGTTTTGTGCAGGCCGACATGCAGGACGAGTTGTTTCTGGGCACCCAGCTTGGTCTGGACACGCGGGGAGGCGGGTCCGGATGCGTCAATGATCTCGAACGCTTTCTCAAACCGGCACGCGACAAGGTTGCGGACAATCTGGCCATAGGCATCCGCCCCGATTGTACCGCGCCTTGACGTGTGACCAATGCGCGAAACCTTTCGCAAAACAGCATCCCGTTCCGCTGGCATCGGCAACACAAGGCGCCTCATCAGCGCTGTCAAACGCGCCTTCAAGGCGTCACTTTCCTCCGATGACCCTTGGGCCACCACGTCCAGCAGATCCAGGTCCCAGATCAAACGCCACAAGGTGTTGGCGGATTCCCGGTGCAGGACACTGTCAGTAACGCGCTTTTCAGCAACCGCCGTTTCCGCAACCGAGAGGCACTTTTCCAGCAGCATCAATTGCAACTGCCGCGTCCGCGTATCAGTGGTCTTGACGGAAACAGACCCCTGCCGCCCGCGCCAAATGCGGTTTGGTTGCCCCAGAAAGGCAAGGCTTTGCGCCCGGGTCACGGCCTCCAGCACGAAAAGCCGGTCTTCAAACTGGCGCTGTTCGGGATCGAACTGCAGGTCGGCGCGCTCCAGAAAGTCGCGGCGGTAGAGGCTGGACCAGCTGGAGGCGATGAACTGCGCTTCGGGAAACTCGGCAATGCCCCCGCCATGGCGGTGCTTGGCATGTAGGTTCCGGTCCCAACGGATCACCGTCGCATCCGGCGTGCCAAAGGCGCTGCGCATCGCTTGCGCATGGGTCATGTCGGCATCGGTCGCGCGGGCCATTTCAATTTGCGACGTCAGACCATCCTGCAAGTAGTAGTCATCCGCATCGAGAAACGCGATCCACTCGCCACTGGCATGCGACAGCCCGGTGTTGCGTGCAGCAGATAAGCCAAGGTTTTCGGAGTGCCGGACGATCTTGAACCCGTCATGTTCGGCGAAGTCGTTCAGGATATCGGAGTGGTTTTGCGCTGGGTTGTCGTCGACAACGATCACCTCAACGCCCGGAAGCCTTTGCGCAAAAATGGACGACACTGCGTCGTCCACGTATTCCAATTCATCGAAGAAAGGAACGATGACAGAGACCGAAGCGGTCATCGTTGTCCCGGATTAGAGGCTGGGCAGGTCCGAGTTGTTGTTGTCGTCATCGTCGCTGAGGTCCACAAGGAGCAGCAGTAGAATGATTGCTATCGGTATAATGAATTCCATTGCCGTGATCCCCCATGTGTCACCCAACTTTGGTAGGATGGTAAATTGTTTCGCGCAAGGTCCACTTTAGGGCATTGTTTTTAAAGGGAAAAAAATAGGCCATTTGCGACAATCTCCGGTTTTTTCGAAGATTGTTCACGGAAACGTACAATTTAGGGATTTTTGAGGTCAAAAGTGATTCTTTTTGGCGACTTAATTCGGCGCAAAAAACCCGTTGATTGACAAGTAAGGCGCTCAATTTCATAGCATTTTTGAATCCGTATGTAAGCGCTTGCGGAAGCTACTGACGGCGAGAATTTGGCTCAGGCTGCGGCTTTGGCCCGCGCAAACAAACGCCGCGCCGCTGCGTGGTCAGGATCGAGGTTCAAGGCTTCCTCAGCATAGTGTTTTGCAACCTTCGGAAGGCTCAGTTGACGCAACGCGAAGAGGCCTGCATTGAACTTGCTTTGAACATGCGGCGCCGCCCCCAAGGCGGGTCCAAAATCCGTTTCCGCCACAACGTCATAGAAAACCTGCTCTTCGGACAGATGATCAATTGCCCCGTGTTCCAGCAGTACCAACAGCGCCTCGGTCTGATGTTCCAGCTGAATTTCATCCAGAAGATCCCGGTAGGCGCGTGTCAACATGGTGGTCTGGTCCGGCATGGTTTTGTCGGCCAATCCCACATCATGGGCAAGAAGGCCACGGTCAAATCCCAAGGGGTTGGACGTGCGATCTTCTTGTTCGGCATGGGCTATCATGACGGTTTCGAACAGCTCTGCATCCACGTCATGACGCGCCATCAACGTCTCGATCTGTGCCTCGGAGATGTCATGGTCAGACCATTCAGACACGTCGGGCACATCTTCTCCACGCAACCCGATCCCCATGAACTTGAAAAGCGCCGCTGCCTGAACGCCAAGATAGTCGCTCATGAAAACAAACTGCGCACGTTTGAGCAGGTTGATCACCGTGTCGAGATCGGGGCGCTCATTGTGAAATTCGATATCCCCCAACTGGGCGGCGATGCTGCGGCTGACCGGGTTGTCGATTTCGACCTCATCGATCAACGCCTGCAGGTCCGGGCCATCCGCTTGCTTCAGCGCGTCCTCGTGGCGGCCCAGAAACATCGTGACCGGATCGCTCAGCGTGACGCAGAATTGCGGTGTGTCGTCACTTAGCCACGTGGCAAGCTCCAGCGATACTTTCTCACCGAAGATACAACGCAGCTTTTGCTGCTCACTTGTCGGCAGTTCTTCCAGTTGGGGCACCGCGTTGAAAAACCGGTTGACCCGCGACCGGGCATGCACGCGCGCAAACGCACTGGCCGGCACCGAGCGCTTTATGTGGTTCATCACGTAGGTATCGCCACTGCCCAGCAGCTCAAGCCCCGCCACCAGTTCGCCCTTCTGGGCAAGGGCATCCAGCAGCATGTTCATGACACGTGCTCTGTCGTCTTGAGGCGTGCCTCGACCTTATCCCACAAGGTCTTGCGAATACGTTCAAGCGCCTGATCTTTCATGACAAAGCTGTGCAGCTCGTCATAGTTGGCAATGAACTCCTCGGGTGGCGGGGATACCTTGGAAAGCCGCGCTGTCTGCTCCACGCTGAGCGTCCGCCCCAGGATGCGCTCAATCTGGGCCAACGCCTCGGGTTGGAACTCATTGTCGATTAACGTGTCCTCAAAAAAGAGCGTCGTGGCATGGTCGTACCGGCTGACCGCATCGAAAAAGCGCGTGGCCTCAATCAGCACCCGATGATAGTCGCGTTTGAATGGCTTCAAGGCCACATGGATCGTTGCATTCTGAGCGCGCTCCTGGCCTTTCTCCAGGTGCCAGACCTGAGAGCGTACAGCCAAACGTTCCGAGGCCAGGACACCGAAAACATCCTTTCGGATCAGGTGCAAAATGGGGATGTTGTTTTGCTTGCAATAGGCGATGAACTGCGGCTCATGCGTCATGTGCCAGCCATAGCCGTTGAACGGGCCCATGGAATTGTACTTGGCATCGATCACCAGCACATCATCGGTGTACTTCTCATGGAGTGAGGTCAGAAGCGTGTCAAAAACCCTGTTCATGTCTGCGTAGCGAAAGCTGAACTCGGGGTCTTCGGCACATTTCAAAAGCGTTTTGTGCACGCCAAGCGCGTGACGGCTGGAAAATACCTCGCCCAACTGCCGGATGTTTGGATCAGAATCCAACATCCGCCGCATGACGGTCGTGCCAGAGCGCTGATGCGCCAAAAGAACGAGGGTCTGTTTCATGCGGTGTCTTCTGTCTCTTCAAACGCGGCCTGTCTGCGCTGCACATCTTCGGCAAAGACATCCCATTCGCTTTTGAAAGCATGATAGGCATCGGGCGTCCATGGTTTCACCCGTCCGATAAAGTGCACCAGTTTGGGATTTTCAAGCAACTCTTGCGAGGCGAAGTGGTTCCATTCGGGCGGTATCTTGGCTCGGTTTTCGCGGGTGTAGATGTTTAGCGCAAACTGATCGTGAACGCCGAAGACTTCCACCACACGGGTTGTCTTTTCCACGAAATCATCCGACCGCAACTTGTCCATATCCATCACAAGAATGCCCGCGTTAAAGGCGTCAAACCTGATCTTGCCATGGCTGAACAGCATGCTGCGGAAATGGCTGGCTTTATCGCCTGAAAACCGCTTGGCCAGATCGTAGACAAGCGTCGTGCCGTTGTTCCATTCCTTGTGAATGGAATCCCGCGCCGCAATCGCGGCCTCGCCCATATCAAGGTCCCAAAGTTCCCCGATATCGCCGCGCACAAGGATATCGACATCAAGGTAAAGCGCCCGATCCACATCCGGCATCAGCGCAGGCGCCACCAATCTGTCCATCGTCGACACGCTGATATGCGGCAACAGTTTTACCTCACCATAGTCGACATCTGACAGGTCGACATGGGCAAACCGAACATCCGGGAAAAGCTTTGAGAGGTTCTGGAAATACCCGTCGGACAGACCCCGACCCAGAACCCAAATGGCAAGCCTGCGATCGGTGTGGGCAAGGATGGATGCAAAAGTTGGGATGAAGTGATCGGCGAAATTGGCGTCGAAACAGAAGACGATATTCACGTCACCTTCCTGACGCTCCGCCGGCCCGTAAATGTCGTGCGGTAAGTCCGCGAATGCCGCGCCAGAGACACCGCCCTCCGGCATCTGCCGTGTCGCGTCTTGCTCTTCAATCAGGCGGTCCGTTGCGGCCATATCCTCGGCGCACAGATCACGCCAATGTGCATAGACCTCGTCTGGCGCACCACCTTCCAGGATCATATCCATCACGCCTGCAAACTTCTGGGAAAACCGCTGATGCAAAGCCTCAACCGCGGCATCTTCCAGTCCGACCAGCCCTTCAAACCGGGGGTCCGCCATGTTGGAATGAATGAACTTCACCGGCGTTCCGAAAGATCGGCAGGGCAGGTAGCAATGCAGAAGCGGCGTGCGCGCGCCTTCTGCATTCGCGTACTGTTTCAGGAACTGCACCGCCTCATCAATATTGGCATCAAACCCGCGCAGCCATGTGTCCGGGTCAAGATGCTCCAGCAACGTCTCGCCCTGATCAAGCCGAAGCTGCGCCCGGTAGTCACCGACAAACTTGCCACGCCGCTTGCCCTTGGCGCGCAGGCCCAGATGTTTCAACCCAAGCGTAGCACACCCGTTCACAAAGGCCTTCACGCCGCTGTCGCGCAGCAAACGGCAGGTGGTCAGGTCGCGACACCCAATCGGTTCAAACCGCTTAAGATAGTCCACAGCCTCATCCGTGATCATCTCTGGTCGGGCCACGTGAAACAACATGAAGATGGGCAGGATGTTCCCCGCGAAGGGGAAGCCGTAATGCGTATGGTAGACATGGTGCGCGAACCATCCGCACACGGGCAGCCAGATGCGTCCCTGATCGGCTTGCGCAATTGAGAAATCTCGGCTGACGGGCAGGATCGTCACCGCCTGCTCGACTTTCTTTTTGGATGGCCCAGTGGCAGGTTGGTTCAACAGGTCCGCGATGTTTGAAGGCGCATTCAGGTCTTCAAACACATATCGTTTCAACTCCGCCACAACGCCCAAAGTCTGGAAGAAGTCCCCGATGTTGTTCGATGGAAACGTGGGGTTGCGATAGTCGAAAAGCCCGATGCGAACAGGCTCGTTTTTCTTGGCATCCGACGTCTGCGATTTGGCCGCTGCGGAAACCGAGAAGTAGTCCGGTTTCGTTCCAAGGGTATGCGCCATGTTCAACTGACTGGCCAGGTCGCGCTCCAGAATATCCGCCCGCAGCGGAACAATCTCGTCCAGATCATCCCGCGCCCGCAACGCGGCAAGCGCCGATGTTGTGATCTCGCTTTGCCCCCATGCGCCGCCAAATTGCGCCAATCGCAGCAGGGTTGGTGTGTCGATTTGTGCGTAGTCCGGCCCAAACTCCCGTTCGGCCGTTTTGATCAGCGCAACTGCGGCGTCATTCTCGGTCGCCGTATAGGCCGTCAGCCCGGCATCTAGAGCGTATTGCGCGACGGTTTTGGTGTCGCACATGCTGAAGCACTGATCGGCGAACTGATAGAGATGCCGGTGCGCGGCAATCACGCCGTACAAGAGATGCCCGATTTCGCGCGTAAGTGAAGTGTCGCGAAAGCTGAAGGCCAGCGACGATCCCCTGTCGCCCGTGCCCGCCCGCATGGACGCTTTCACCTGATCGACCAAGCTTTCCACGATATCTGCCTTGGCCCCAAACCCCCGATCTGCGCGGGCAGGACCGGGTGCTGTCGTGCCCCGGGCGTTGAGTGCTTCGGTCGCCGACTGCAACTCACGTTCCAGAACGGCGCTGTATTCCTGCTCTTCGGCAAGCAGTATAGCCAACGCCGTTTCCGCATCCCCCGCCGCATGAGAGGCGCGAAGGGCGGCTTCCTCCTCGGCAGAGGTGCCCGCAAAAGGCCGGAGGAGATTTTGAAGCAAGACCCCTCTCCCTATCTCAGGCCGAATACACGGATATCGAAGAGCTTGAATTCGTAGTTGGCATTGTCGCGCAGTTTCAGCACCAGCTTAGAGGCGATGATCTGGCTTTTCTGCTCCACCAAGGTTTGCGGGATGGTCACATCGAACAGCGCACGGGTGTTGAATTCAGACAGCACACCCACGCCTGCAGAGACTTCTACGTTCTCGCGGTCCTTGCGATTGAAATAAAGTACAGGCTCTACCGCCGTGGGGCGGTTTGACTTTCCGCACACCACGAGCTTCAAGGTGCCCGACCGCAACAGCGTTGACACATCTTCATCAATTTCCAGCGCCAACCAGTTGCGCGACTTGTCCTCGCGCACCCGCATACAGAACACGGTATCACGCTCATAAAGCTGTCTCAGACGGCCGTTATGTTGCTTGTAGATCTCGATGGGTTGTTCGGCATTGCGGCTGAAACCCACACGCACCCCGGATGAAATCTTCTGGTAAGGCGTGACCTCAAGCTTCTCTTTGCCGTCGACCCAACCGCCCCCGAAAAACCCGCTGATCGCGTCCTCAAACGGGCGCACCGAGCGGTACATCTTCGCATGGGCATGGCCCTCGGTGTCGTGTTGCACCACGTCCCGAATGGTACGGGCCGTGTCGCGAATTTTGGATACGTGCTGCTGCAGCTTACCGTCGATCGGCATAGCTCACCCTGATAGAACCAATGACTGAGCGATCAACCTACACCATTTTTGTCTCGAATTGGAGTCGTCTCTGGGTCCTGCGGTCCGGTCCTGTTCGTGTGCACGGGGGCGTGCGAGGCGCTCTCTGTCATGCCGTTGTTCGCGAAAAAACCGTTTATTTTTAATATCTTGATGAAAGTCTCATGCGGAGCGTAATGAATTCACCGCAAGGTCTCCTGCTCCAAACCCGACCGTGCGTGGCGAAAAAACACGCATTCTGCCGCCCGTTTCGCCGGAGCGCGAAGAAACGATCAACGAACAAGGACGGGTATTGTTGTTCGGACTTGCACCAATCCGGTCACAATTGCCCACATGTCCCGCACATCCACCGTTGTTCACCGCGACCGAGATAGCGTTACACCCATGATCTTCTCGAAAACCATTGCCCCATAAGCCCCGTTCATGTGCCCAAAATCCGTGGTCGGATGCGCGCCCGGATCAATGTTTGAAAGTTTCTGGGACCCAACCGCGTAACTGTGCTGCGTGAACAAGCCCATAGGCTCCAACGCCTCGGCGGGTGGGCGGCAAATCTCCAAACCCGCGGGCGACAATTCTCGCGCCGCCGTATCCAAGGCAAGATTTATGTCGTTGATTTGCCTGGCCTCTATCCCGTCCGGGTCCGTAGCAAGCCGCGCCAACAGAGCATTCGCGGCAGGCTGCTCCGCCGAGAAAAAGGGCGCCCCGAGAAAAACCACGCGTGGCGCGTCCGGAACCTCAACGATCTTGCGTGCCAAGGCAATGTCCCAACGTGCAAACAGCGCCTCGATGATACAGCGCAGGACGGTGTCGGATATTGGCGGTACACTGGCAGAAAAACCATGCCGATGCGCCTGAAACTCCCGAATGTCGAAAAAAGACCGCCCTAGCACGACGTAGATGGCGTCGTAGTCTCGCAGCAGCACTTCGGACTGCCCGCCCGATGTCCATGCAAACATCTCTTTGACGCGTTTGTTGCGCGACCGAAGGATGCCGTCCTCTGTGACCTCTGCGTTTGCCAAAGTATCGCGATGGCTGCCGAAAAGCGTCACCTCCACCCCGACCGGAAGGCGAGATGCCGGATCATCCCCCAACGCATCCTTGTAGGCCCCCACGTGGGAGTTGCCGATGATACAAATCCGGCTCATGCCTTGAAGGCGTCCAGCAGAATTTCTTCGCAGGCCACATCTTCATCCAAGACATCCTGTGTGACGGTACCCGTCTTTCCCAACGGGGGATGCTCTGCAAAAAACGTGCGCATCACCACCTCGACACCGTCGGGCGTGACCTCTCGCAGATTGGGCTTGAAGAAACGGCCCCGCGCGGCGGGGTTGGTCACGATCTCAAAACTGGGGAAATAGTCGATCAGCGGCTGGTTGTCGTGGAAATGCCCCGCCACAGCCCGCAGCACTGCTTTTGAATAGGTCGATGCCGCCAGCACATGCCGCCCAGACGCCGTGGCAGTCAGCGGCACAGGCGACACCGTCAGGATCATGCGCAGGCGTTTCTTGCGGTGTCTGTGCAGAAGGCTCACCAACGCCCGCAGATCGGATGCAATTTCCGCGTAGGTGAAGTTTCTGAACTCATAGGATGCCGCATCATCGGCGCCTGCGATGATACCCGGGGCAATCGGTACAACCCGGCCAGAGGCTTTGTGCACCCAGGCCTCTGTCAGGCCCATCGTGAAGACGAACACATCAATTGTGGTGAACAAATGCCGCAGTTGCTGCAGATGATAAGCCCGCGCCTGTTGCAGGGCGTCCAGCGTGGCAAACCCCTCGGGTTCGATATTTGGACGCAAGGCATCGTACACCCGCCCGTCTTTTTCCCATACCAGGTCCGGATAGGCTGTCTCTCCAAAGGCCTCCTCGACCAGCTGCAGCATCTGGCGGACCGTGTAGATGTTGCCGTAACGACCTGAATACATGGAATATCCAAAGCGTGTGCGCTGGTCTTCCGGCAAGCCTTCGGGCGCGGGTTCCACATCCATCACGCTGTAGCCATTGGCACGCATATGACGCGCGATGTGCTGGGCGAAACAGCTGCCCGCCGTCCCGATCTTGGCTTCGCGCCCAATTGTCCACTTTTTCTTGTAGATACCTTCCGGAACGACCGGGTCCATGTCTGCCACACCGCTGCGCCAAAACGCGGTCGCGTCCAGATCAGAGTAGGGGTTGGTCATGGTTGAGGCTCCCTTGGCAATAACCGGACACTACGCGCGGACACGGCACGGGTCGAACAGTCTTTTATACGGTCGCCCAACACAATCACCCTTGGGCGGCATCAACAAAGGATTGCAACGCGGCGCGTTCCGCCGGTGTGGACCAGCTGCCCTGGTTGCCCCAATACTTGTCGGTGTTCTTGTACGGCACCCGCACATGGGGGGAGATGTGTCGCAAAAGCCGATGATACGGCAAGACCGTGATACCCGGATCCACATCCTTTTCCGCCGCCTCCAAAACATGCGCTGCCGTTGCCCGCGTCAAAAGCCCGGGACCCGTCTTGGACCAGGTATTGTCACTCTCCCGTGCCAGAAGCGCCGGCATGACCATGCGTATGGCGCGCTCCAACACCGGGTGGCCGGGTGGCGCGCCGATCAGGTTGTTGGCCAGCGCGCCGAAATCTTCCCGGAACACCATCGTGCCCGGCGCCTCGGACAACAAAGCGTCAGGATGGGAATGGCGGCGATCATCGGCATCGACGTAAATCCCTCCTTCGGCGAACAGAACGCACAAGCGGAAGAAGTCACTCTCCTCTGAGACATGATTGGCCGACGTAAACGCACGCGCATGTCTGGGGCCGAAAGTTTTCTGCAGATATGCCCGCGCGCTGCGGCGGTTGAAGCGGCAGTACTCATACCCCTCAACCGTGGCCCATCTGTCCATCAAGCGTGTGATTTGTTCCGGTGGCGCGGCACGATCCCAATATTGGAAAATCTTCCTCGGAACATCTGCTTGGGTCGTTGAGACAATCTCCCTGGGGCCCGCGTCATGCAGCACCTTGATCGCCGGATAAATGAAATTTGCGGCAACCTTCGGCGCATATTCTTCCAAAGTCTCACCGCTGGCTGATCGCGACATTTCCAGCAAAACCAACTCATCGTAGCGGGCATTCAATGCCACGCTGGTGCGGCTTTGCAGGCCAGGCAAAAGCGTCTTGGCTGTCTCAAGATCGCCGGTATTGATGGCAAGCTGGAACCATGTGGGAAACCCAACGATCGGGTCACCCGGTGTGTAATCGGCTTTCAAGGCATCATAGGCTGCAAACGGGTCGGCCTGGTTCAGCAGGTCAATCGCATACAGTTTGCGCAAGCGGTGTTCTGGATGGCGCTTGGCCTCCTGATCCAGAAACGCCCGCGCCGCGCCCGGATCACCGCAGGCGTGGTAGGCTTGAAACAAGGATTGCCGAACCCATGATGTTTTCGGCCAGCGCCGGAAGCAAAATCTGAGGTATCGTAGCTGCACGCGCTTGTTGCCGGACTGTGCGAGGTATCGGGTGATCGCGCGGGCCTCGGTCGCGGACCGCGGGCTTTTTGACGACGCGCGCAGGATTTTCAACGCCGCCTCTGGCCCTTTGCTGAAAGACGTGCATTCGGCCCGGATCATTGCGTGGCTCGATGGGGCGGACTTTTGCAGAAGTGCTGGCTCCAATGCGTCAATCAGCTTGGCAGAGGCGGTCTGCAGCGCACGCTTGACCACGAACACTGCCGCCTCCATGGGCAGCTTCGTCGCCTGGCTCAAAGCGGTGATGGAGGCCGCCAACACATCTCCGTCCTGCCGGGCAACGGACTGATCCGCAAGGCGCGTGACCTGCGAGACGGACAACACATCAATCCCCTGTCTCAGCATGTCCAGGATGCGCGCCGCCGCGTCAGGATCAACTCCATGCAAGCCCGCCTCCAAGAGGCGCAACGCGATCTCAGCGTCGTCGGCTGTGTCGACGCGGGTTGGCATACGCTCTTGCAGAAGCGCCCTTGCCGCCCCGCGATCCCCGCGCCGAAGCGCACAAGAGACGCGCCCGAAAAGCGCCGGGCGATACCCAGGTTTCAACTTTTGCAGCGCTGCAAATTTCTCGTCAACCGCATCCAGTTGGTCCGCCGCAACCAGGGTGCGCGCCAACTCTTCCAAAAGGCTCGCATCCTCCGGGACCCGTGCCAACGCGTCCGTCAAAACGCCCTCACTGCGCGTCAACTCACCTTGCTGACGCAACAACAGGCCAAGCCGGGCCGCGATGCGCGTATCGTCCGCTTTGGGGCGGGGGGCCGCTTCGCACAGCGCGATGGCAGCCGCCAAATTTCCCAGCCGTTCATGTGCGGCCACGCAGCCCAGTCGCGCGGGCACGTGCTCTGGTTTGGTCTCAAGGATAACGCGAAAGTGGCGCGCGGCCTCCGCCGAAGCACCTTGCTGCAGAAACAACCGGGCCAACTCCAACTGCACGGTTGCATGGCCTTTCGTGGCCTCAAGTGCGATTTCCAGAACGGATTGCGCCTCTTCCGTGCGTCCAAGCTGGCGAAGCAGGGTACCGTGTTTGGCGGCGATCCGGGGGTCCATGCCGTGGTCAGACGTGAACTCCTTGCAGCGGGTCACGGCCTCCTCCGGACGTCCCGCGCGTTCCAGACAGGCAATCTGCCCCTGGACCGCCGGCACAAACCCGGGGTGATCGTCAAGCAACGCGTCAAACTGCGCCAACGCATCCTCCAGATCACCCTGCGCCATGGCCGCGCGGGGTGCTTTCAGGCGGTCTTGCGGGGTTGCCTGCGGCTGGGTCAAGGGCTGCGGCTCCGGTCTGGGCAGGGTCGCCATCAGGTCACCGGGATATGTTTACGCCGCATTGTCGCGTGGGTCTACATGGGCCGATACGCCCGCCGGCACAAGTCGACGGCTGCTGATCCTCGGCAGGTTCATATGCGGGATAATGCGATCCCCGCCGAAACGATCAAGATAGGCATCGTAGTTGTCGAAGTCTCGCCGCTGACGGGCATCATGGAAGCTTTCCGAGGCCACACCCTCTGCGACCAACAGCTCATGATCTCGGGTCTCAACATGGTACACCGTGAAGGTCTTGCCCAGTGTCGCAGGGGTCTCAAAGCAGATCGTATGCCCGTTCACCAAAGCGCCTGCATTGATCAAATGACCATCAACAAACACGGCATGATCGGCCGTCACAACGAGGTCACGATTGGGCAATCCTTCGCCCAGCGCACCCGCCGCGATGCGGACAAGGCTTACTTCAGGCGGTATGCCGCGTGTTGTGTCGAAGCTTTGATGTC
Organism: uncultured Roseovarius sp.; assembly: GCA_963422235.2. Taxonomy (GTDB): domain Bacteria; phylum Pseudomonadota; class Alphaproteobacteria; order Rhodobacterales; family Rhodobacteraceae; genus Roseovarius. The sequence goes on along the minus strand of CAXMWV010000001.1, from coordinate 695,001 downwards.
CAACCCACAAAACCTCGCGCTCTTCCCCGTCTTGGCATAGCACCATGTCACCAGGCATAAGGTCCTGCACCTCTGTGTGTCCATCCGGCGTCGCAAGCCGCGTGCCTTCGGCAAAACACGTGGGCGTGCCCGTGACCGAAGCCAGATCGACACTTCCAAACACCGTGAACCGAATGCCCGTGTATTCGCCAGCGAACGTCCCCGCCCCGGTGGTCACGAACGTTGCGCCGCTTTCGGTCAGAAGTGACACGCTTGATACGACGCCACCCCCTCCGTTGATCGACAGGTTAGACAGTTTGGTCAAGCCGCTGCCCGCGTCAAAGCGTAACGTGTACACACCTGTCAGCGCTGAAATTCCATCGGAAGCCGCAAGCCGTAGCTCATCATCCGCATTTCTGAACCGCATGCTGTAGTTTGGAGACGTGGCCGTCACGGTGAACTTCATTGTGTCACCGGGTAATCCCTGACCAGTCAGGTTAGGGGTGAACTCAATCGGGTTCACACCTTCGGTTTTGGTGACGAAAGTGAACGTCGCAGGGGTCATACGCCCTGATGGTGTGATCGTTGAAATGGTGGTCGAATCCACGAAACGCCGACCGAACGGATTGCCCGAAACATTGGAGAAATTGAATGTGACCATGTCAGTGTCCTTCAGGCAATGCGGGTTCCACGCGGCGGAGCCAACCTTGCTGCTGACGCGCGGGGCGTGTCCATGGCCGGGATGATACGGTCTGCGCCGTAGAGGTCCAGATATTCATCATAGTTGTCGAACTGCGCGCGCTGGCGGGCATCGACGAAGGTTTCTGCAGGCGCGCCCTCGGCGAAGATCACGGCATGGTCCTCGGTTTCGACATGGTAGACGGTCACGCGCTTGGGCAGGGTGCCAACCGGTTCAAACCGGATCGTACCGTCATTGACCAACATCCCCGCATTCACCAACGTGTCGCCCACCAAAAGCGCATGATCCGCCGTCACCACCAGATCGCGTTTGGGCAGCCCGTGCCCCAACGCCCCGGCCTCGAACCGCACCAATCGCAGATGCGCCGGCAAACCAGCACTCAGATCAAAACTCTGACATCAAATCCAAAGCACCTCACGCGTCGCACCATCGTGGGTGAGGACAACATCACCTTGCATCAAATCCTGAACGTCCACGTCACCATCCGGCGTGGCAATGCGTGTACCTTCAGCAAAACAGGTGGGCGTGCCTGTGATGGAAGAAATCCTTGCCTGGGCGTCGGTCACAGTGAACCTGATACCTGTGAACTCACCGGTCAGCGTGCCTGTGCCGTTCCCGGCAGGAATGGTCCCGCTCTCGGTCAGAAGCATCACGGTTCCATTCACGCCCGACCCGCCATTAAGCGAAATGTTCGACAGCTTTGTCAGACCGCTGCCCGCATCAAAGCGCAATGTGTAAGTCGCGGTGGAACTGAAAAGTCCCCCTGACGTCCGCAACCGCAGCTGATCTGCGCTGTCAACGAAGAGCATCCTGTACAAGAGCGAATTGGCAGTCACTGTGAAGGTCATCGTGTCACCGGGCAGACCCTGGCCGGTGAGGTTCGATGTAAACTCGATCGGGTTCACGCCTTCGGTTCTGGTCACACTGGTCGTGATCGAAGGGAATGACGGTGACGTGACGGTCGAATCCACAAAGCGCCGTCCTGATGCATCGCCAGAAACATTGGAGAAGTTGAATGTGACCATGGGCGTGTTCCTCAGGCTGTGCGTTTCAGATCAGGCGAGGCCAGTCTCGCCGCAGAGGTGCGCGGCAAGGTCATCGGCGGGATCATCCGGTCCGCACCATAGAGGTCCAGATATTCATCATAGTTGTCGAACTGCGCGCGCTGACGGGCATCGACGAAGGTTTCCGCAGGAGCGCCTTCGGCTAGAATGATCGCATGGTCTTCTGTCTCGACGTGATACACAGTGACGTGTCTCGGCAGTGCCTGGATTGGCTCAAACCGGATCGTGTCGTCCTTGACCAACATCCCCGCATTCATCAACGTATCACCTACCAGCAATGCATGATCCGCCGTCAGAACGAGGTCGCGCTTGGGCAGCCCGCCTCCAAGTGCCCCCGCCTGAACACGCACGAGGCGCAGATGCTCAGGCAAGCCAACCCGCAGGTCAAAACTCTGCCGCCCGACCCAAAGCACCTCACGGGGCGAACCATCATGGGACAAAACTCTGTCGCCCTGCGCGAGATCCTGAACCTCCACATCCCCGCCCGGAGTGGCGATCTGGGTGCCTTTGGCAAAACAAGTGGGTGTGCCAGTGATGGAATTCACATCAATTCCAAAAAACGAGGTGAAGCGAATGCCTGTAAACTCTCCGGCAAATGTCCCCGTGGCGCTACCAACGGATCGTGATCCACTTTCTGTCAAAAGCCGCACAACGCCGCCAATGCCAATTCCCGCGCCACCGTTGAAGGAAATGTTGGACAGCCGTGTCAGACCACTACCCGCATCAAAGTTCATGATATAGGCGCCAGTCTGGAAAGAGCTTCCCGCCGAAGAACTCATTTCAAGCAGATCGAGGTTGTCAATGAATGCCATCCGATAGAGCGGTGTCGTGGCGGTCACGGTGAATTTCATCGTGTCGCCAGGTAAGCCTTCCCCGGTCAGGCTCGAGGTCAAGACAAGCGGGTTTGTGCCATTTCTGACCACGGAAAGTGTCGAGCCTGTGAAGACGATCTGTCGCTGCGCAAATGCATCACCGGTGACATTAGAGAAATTGAACGTGACCATCTCGCGTCTCCCTAGGCTGTCAGAGCGGGTTGGGGCGGAGCCAATCGCTTGGCCGAGGCGCGCGGGATGGGGCTTGCCGGGATCACCCGGTCTGCACCATAGAGGTCCAGATATTCATCATAGTTGTCGAACTGCGCACGCTGGCGGGCATCGACGAAGGTTTCCGCAGGCGCGCCCTCGGCCAGGATCACGGCGTGGTCCTCGGTCTCGACATGGTAAACCGTGACGCTTTTGGGCAGGGCTTCTACGGGTTCATAGTCAATCCTATCGCCATCGACCAACGTGCCCGCATCGACCAGCACGCCGTCAGTAAGAAGCGCATGATCTGCCGTCACGACCAGGTCTCGTTTGGGCAAGTCCCAACCCAAAGCCCCCGCTTTAACACGCACAAGCTGCAAACGTTCTGGCACACCACTGATCAGATCAAATCTCTGCCGTCCGACCCAAAGCACCTCGCGGGTCGCGCCATCATGCGTCAGCACAGTGTCACCGATGGACAGCTTCTCGACTTCGATGTCTCCCACCGGCACAGCTATGCGCGTACCCTTGGCAAAGCAGGTTGGCGTCCCTCCGATCGAGGTGATGACCTGCCCCCCGGTCACAGAAAAGCGGATGCCGGTGATCTCTCCGCTGAAGGTGCCCGACGTAAACCCAACGGCGCCATTTTCTGTCAGCATTGAAGCGAAACTGGTGATCGCCCCGCCACCGTTGATTGTGACGTTTGAAAGCCGGGTTAGACCACTGCCAGCATCGAACCGGATCGTGAAGGTGGCCATAGAAGCGATTATGCCATTCGAAATTTCCAGGTTCAGCCGATCCTGCGAGTCCACGAAATTCATCGAATAATAGTCTGACGTGGCAGTTACGATGAACCTCATGCTGTCGCCTGGCAAACCGGCACCTGTCAGGTTCGAGGTCAGCGTGATCGGGTTGTCGCCAAATGTTTTCGTCACCGTGGGCGACGAGAAATTGGGGTTGGTTGCGCCGCTGGGTGTCGTGGTCGTTGTGGTCATGGGCATCATGGTAAACACCCGCTGCCCGCCCGGATTGCCGGAAACGTTGGAAAAGTTGAATGTCACCATTGCGCAGACCCACCCTCTATCGTGGTTACCAAACCTGTTGAAAAAGTAAATGCGCGACAGCGAAAACAGTGCATCTTCAATGTTTTACGGGGTTTTACGAAGGCGGTTTGTTGCCCGTTGCAAAACAATTCCACAAGCTTGTGCAAATTCGTTTCCGAAAACGCGACACTTAATGGAATGATTTGTTTGAAACGCGGTTTCGGTCCATAGCTTTCGATGATCTTCCGCAGAACGCAAGACAAGGTGACGACCATCATGGCAAGCGCAACAGCCCCGCAGGACACCTCTGAGCTGCAATCCAAACTCCACCGGATGACGCTGCATTACAACGCAGGCCGGCATCAGGCGGCGCTGGATCTGGCGGATGACATTGATACCGAGCACGGTGAACTGGCCGAAACCATGCACCTGCGCGGGCTGTCCATGTATGCGTTGGGTCAAAGCGATGAAGGTATAGCACTGATCGAAGAGGCCTCTCAGTTTCTGCCCGACAACGGCGGCATCGTTGCCGATCTGGGGGCGCTCTTGGCGCAAGCTGGCAAGTACGAAGCCGCCTTGCCTTATTTCACCCGCGCCACGGAACTTGCCCCGCATTACGCCGGAGGCTGGTCGAACCTCGGTGCCGTGCATTTCATGATGGAGAACTACGCTGACGCGATTGCCCCGCTCAGCAAGGCGGTCGAGTTGGACCCGAACCTGCTCGACGCACAGAGCAACCTTGGCACGGCCTTGGCACATCAAGGGCGCCACAAGTCGGCGGTTGACGCGTTCTATCGTGCCTTGGCCATCGACCCCAACGATCCCGGCACGCATATTGGCCTTTCCAGCGCGCTGTACCGGCTAGAGCGGCATGACACCGCGCTTTATCACGCGCAGAAAGCGCTGGAACTACGCCCCAACCTGCTGATTGCACATCTCCACATCGGCAACGCGATGGCGTCACTTGGCAAAATGGAAGAGGCCGAAGATCATCTGCTCAAGGCAGCAGCCCGCATGCCCGGTGGGATTGCGGCCCTCTCGCGCCTGATCCACATCCGGAAAACGAAACCCGACAGTCCCGAATTCGAACGGCTTCAACGGCTTGTAGGCGCATTGGACAAACTTCCCGACACCCCCCGGACCCGCGTCCATTTCGCGGCTGGCAAGGCCTATGCTGACCTGGGAGACTACGAGACATCCTTCGCCCATCTGAAGGCCGCCAACGATCTAACAGCCAAGGAACACCAGTTCGATCTGCAAAACCACACCGAGCAGGCCAACCGGATCATGGAGGTTGTGACACCGTCCTTGATCGCTGAGCTGCGCGCGTCTTCCGGGATCAGCGACGTGGCCCCGATTTTCATCTGCGGCATGCCGCGCTCTGGGACCACGCTCATGGAACTGATGCTGTCACGCCATTCCGACGTGCAAGCCGGGGGAGAGTTGCGCGCCTCCAACCTCGCCATCGGACAGGTGCGTGGTCTGGTCTCGTATCTTGAGGAAAAAAGCGATGCACCGCTTGTCGCGGATGATTTCACGCAAGTGGGCGAATTCTACATGGACGCCTTGCGCAAAGAGGGGCTGAACAGCACGATCGTTACCGACAAGATGCCGATCAATTACATGTATATCGGCCTTCTGGCGCTGGCCCTGCCGCGCGCGAAGTTCCTGATCATGCGCCGTCATCCGATGGATTGCTGCCTGTCCAACTGGACGCAGGATTTTGGGCGCAATCAACCATTTTCGACTGATTTCGTGTCTCTCGGTGCCGTCTACAACACATACCGCCGCATGACCGATTATTGGTCTGAGCTGTTGCCCGACGTGACCCGAATCGTGCCCTACGAAGACCTGACCGCCGCCCCCGAAGACGTGGTGCGCGATGTGCTTGGGTTCTGCTGTCTGGACTGGCAGGACGACGTGCTTGATCCGGCGGCGTCTTCCCGCCCGGTCAACACCGCCTCCATCGGGCAGGTGCGTCAGCCGATCTACCGCAGTTCGGTGCAGAAATGGCGGGCTTACGGCGCGCTGCTGCGTCCCTTGGCGGAACAGTTTGCGGACCAGCTTGACGAAGAAGACCTGCGCGCCGCCGGGGTTGATATGCCCACGAGGTGAAAGTCGCTCGACCGGTCGGCGGTTAGGGTCGTTCGGGTGAAAGCGATTTTCTCAGGTCCGTTTTCAGAACCTTGCCATAGTTGTTCTTGGGCAAGCTTTCGACAAACCGGTAGGCCTTGGGGCGTTTGAAGCGCGCAATGCGATCCAGACAAATCGCGTCCAAATCCTCTGGCGCCACTGCCTCTCCGGGCACTGCAACCACGAAGGCCACCACCACCTCACCCCACTCCTCATCGGGCTGACCGACCACGGCAACCTCGTGCACGGCCGCATGAGACAGCAGCACTTCCTCCACTTCGCGCGGGTAGATGTTTGAGCCGCCGGAGATAATCATATCCTTAGAGCGGTCCTGCATAGTGACATACCCATCCTCATCCATCCGCCCCATATCGCCCGTCCAGAGCCAACCATCGCGGATGGTTTTGTCCGTGGCCTCCGCGTTCTTCCAATAGCCCGGCATGACGGTCGCACCGCGCACGGCGATCTCGCCAGTTTGTCCCCTGGGCAACTCCTGACCCGCCTCATCCAGAATGCGCACCTGTACTGCACTTTGGGCCGTGCCCACTGAATTGAGACGCTCGCGCCAACGGGGATGCGTCCGGTCCGCCACATCACTGCGGGGCAGGGCGGTGATCCCCATCGGGCACTCTCCTTGCCCGTAGACCTGCACGAAACGCGGGCCCATCACCTCGACCGCTTCCAAAATGTCAGCTTCATACATCGGGCCACCGGCATAGCTTACGGTGCGCAGGCCCTCTCCGATCTCGCCACGCGCCTTGGCCACGTCGATCAGACGGCGCACCATAGTTGGCGCGGCAAACATAGAGATCGGCCCCATGCTCTTGCCAAGGTCCAGCACCTCTGCCGCGTCAAATCCACCGCTCACGGGGCAGATGTGGCGCGCGCCACGAAGCACATGCATGAAGTTGTAAATGCCGGCCCCATGCGACATGGGCGCTGCGTACAGCGTGGCGTCAGAGGGATGCACATCATCGACATCCGTGAAGTAGTTGTAGCACATCGCCGCCATGTTGCCGCAGGTGATCTGCACCCCCTTCGGCTTCCCTGTCGTGCCGGAGGTGAAGAAAAGCCACAGCAAATCATCGTTGTCTTTGTCCACCGGAGCAGACATCGGCTCCGACCGTTTCATGGTCTCGAACGCATCACTATCAACCGAGATAACTGGCAGGCTGTCCCCGAGTAACGCCGCAAGCTCTCCTCCAAGCTTGTCGTCGGAAAGAACCAAGGACGCCTCTGCATTCCGGATGATCCATTTTGCCTCCTTGGGGTGCAGCTTGGCATTGATCGGCACCGCTGCCGCCCCGGCAAACCAGATGCCATAAAGCGCTTCGAGGTACTCCGTTCGGTTCGTCATGAACACGGCCACCTGGCTGCCGGGGCCAATACCTTGACCTGAAAGAGCCGCTCCAATGGCGGCAGCGCTTTGCGCGAACTGGCCATATTTGGCTACCAGGGTTTCCCCGACAAAAAGCGCCGGGCGGTCGGGATCACGCGTCGCGGTGCGTTTAAGCCATTCAGCGGGGTTCATCTCTTGACTTTCATTTGAACCGGTTGCGCTTCAATGCTTGCCCACCTTGCACGCACAGAGCAATAGCTGCGTTGCAATTCGACGATCCACAAGCGCCTCAAGAGATCACGCCGTCCCTCCGGCGCATCCATCAAACCGAATTCGCCGTTTCGTTTTGGTCGGCACTCACCTAAGTTTCTCGCATGTCAAATTCGAAAAACATGCGTCTGGCGCGCAACCGACTTCTGACCCTGGTTGGGTTTCTTGCAGCACTATGGGGAATACAGGCCCTGAACGACGCCATGGGCTACGACCTGAATATCTTGTTCGGCCTCATCCCGAGGGAGGTCGTGGGCGTGGATGGTATCCTCGGCATGCCATTCCTGCATGCAAGCTACGAACACCTGATTTCCAACACCGTTCCACTGGCCTTGATGGGCGGGCTTATCGCGGTGACAGCCACGCGGGCGCTGTTTTTGGTTAATGGCATCATCGTGGGGGTCGGCGGAGCATTGGTCTGGCTCTTCGGAAGCTCGGCCATCCATATCGGCGCGTCCGGCCTTGTGTTCGGGTGGTTTGGCTTTCTTGTCGTGCGCGGCTTTGTGGACCGCTCCCCCACGACCGTGGCCACGTCCGTTTTCATCGGGCTGGTCTATGGATCGATCCTTTGGGGCGTCATACCGGGGCAAGAGGGCATATCTTGGGAGGCGCATCTCTTTGGCGCCATCGCAGGTGTATTGGCGACATTCCTGGTGCGGTCAAACGTCCACGCCCCACGGTTGCGCGATGTGGAGAAGAGCTAAGCAGGCCCGATCGCCACGCCTTGGATCCAATCCTATCGACTTGCTTTTAGCTGTTCCATCGCCGCATCCGCCGCTTCCAGTGCACCTTCCAGATATCCGCCGAACCCCTGCGCCACTTCAGTACCTGCCATGATCAGTTGCCCATCCCACAGATCCCTCAACGCCATAGGCAAGCCATACGTCGGGTGGCTGTACTGAGGCGTGGCATCCGCCTCGACAGCCGTCAGCGGATCAAAGGCCCAGTCTTTCAGAAGCAATTCACGTGGATGCGCGGCCTGATCACCAAACAACCTTCCGAGCTGGGTCAGCAAAGCGTCGCGCAGCGCGTGTTCATCAGCACGCGCCCTTGGCGGTACTCCAATGAAGCCGAACAGGGCATAGGGGCCCCCTTCGGCGGGCGAGGCATCATGGATTTCCACCATGGGTCCACGCCGGCTCATCGCATCCCCCGATAGTCCGGCCTCACGCCAAAACGGGGCATCGTAAATCGCAACAGCCTTCGATTGCCCGGCCATCCAGGTGGGCACGGCTGTCATGGTCTCAAAAGAAGCGGCGGGCAGGGCAGGGGTGAATGTCAGGCCCGCCGCGATCCGTGGGGGCATGGCCAGCACGATCCGGTCGGCCTCTATCAAGCTGCCATCGCTCAGCGTGGCATGACATCTGCCGTCTTGAGTGACATGCGTAACCCGGGCACCAAGCCGGACAAGATCTTTCGGAAGGCAATCGGCCAAAGCCTCAATCAACCGGCCAAGGCCACCGACCATCCGCCACGATCCTTCCATCGAGGCAAACCCGACGCCTCTCTGCACGCGTCCATGCTCGTCCTCGAACATCAGCTCTCCGGTCGCGAATTGGTCGAACTTGCTTAGGCCCAAACGTTTCATCATGGCGGCGATGCGCGGCTGGCCCGGCCAGAACCATGCGGGCCCCATGTCATAGTAACCGTCAGCGCGCTGTTCGGTCATGATCCGACCGCCTAACCGATCACGGGCGTCGACCAATACATAGTCCCAGCCCGCCGTTTCCAGCATGTCCGCCAGTGCCAGACCAGACAGGCCGCCGCCGATGATCAGTGTTTTCATGCGGTAGCAACTTTCTGAGCTGTGATGTGGGTCCCACTAGTGATTGATGGGCGGCTGAAACAGTCAACGCGCGCACTCAGCATGAGGCGAAGGGGTGTTTTCATCTCTCGAACGAAGCCTATCAAAGTCCAACTCATGTGGTACCTACCTATTGATAGGTTGGGAAATAATCAATGATCTAGGCTCAATCGCTTCGTCAAAACTGCCGCGGATGTTTTGGCGAAGGGAATACAGAACGAAAGTGAAAATGAGTAAGCCCTTAACGAAGAAGCGTTTCTGCCTTCGTTAAGGGCTACTTTGGTCTTCCGCGCCGTTGTGCGATACGGCTGCCGAGTTCGCTATGCGAACTCCACGCCGTTGTTGATCATTGGCAACTCGGTCACCAGAACGCTGGCATTCGCTATGGCGTTGGCAAGCGCCGGTGCGGCAGGCGGTGTGCCTGGTTCGCCGATCCCGGTGGGGGCTTCTTTGGACCGCACGATATGCACATCAATCGCCCCGATGTCGCCAATCCTCAGCGGCTCATAGTCCGGGAAGTTGTACTGATCGACCACCCCGTCGGTCAGCGTCACCTCATCGCGCATGGCAGCCCCGATACCGTAGCCGATACCACCTTCGATCTGTGCCGCGACAACGTCTGGGTTCACGGCAATCCCGCAATCCACGGCAGCGGTGATCTTTTCGATCTTCACACCGTCCTCAGCCGTGCCTGACACTTCCACGACCTCGGCCACATAGGACCCGAAGGATTTGTGCACGGCAATGCCCTGGCTGTGTCCGGCAGGCGCGTTGCCCCATCCGGCCTTCGCGGCGGCCAATTTCAGCACACCTGCCTTGCGTGCCGCATCCGCACTGCCGGTCAAATAGGCCAGCCGGAATTCGACCGGATCCCGTCCAGCCGCCTTTGCCGCCATGTCCATCATGACTTCCATCACGTAAGCCGTATGCGTGTGCCCGACCGAGCGCCACCAGAGCGTTGACGTGGCCTTGGGCGTGTCGGTCAGCCCAAAGAACCCGTTCGGGATTTGGTAAGGCGAGTCCACCGTGCCCTCGACCGAGGTGCTATCAACCCCGTCGTGCACGGCATACCCTTCGAAAACCGTGCCCTTCATGATCGATTGACCTGCGATGCGATGCTCCCAGCCAACGATGCTGCCTTCCGCGTCCAGACCGACCCGAACCTTGTGCCCAAACGCCGGGCGGTAGTACCCGCCTCGAATGTCATCTTCACGGGTCCAGACCAGTTTAACCGGCCGGGATCTATCTGTGACGACAAAGGCCAGAGAGGCCTCGACCTGATAGTCCGCCGTGGGCGTGGCACGCCGCCCGAAAGACCCACCCGCCAGCATTGTTTTGATATGCACCTTGTCCATTGGTAACTGGAATATCTGTGCCATGGCCTGATGCGGACCAGAGGGGAACTGGGCGCCATCGTGCAGCACGATGTCCCCGTCAGAAGTCTGCTCAATCGTACAGTTGAGCGGCTCCATCGGCGCATGTGCGAGAAGCGGGAAGTAGAAGGTCTTCTCGATCACGGTGTCTGCGCCATCGATCGCGGCATTCACCGCCGCTTGGTCGGTTTGGCTGACGTTATACGTGGGCTCTGCGTCCAAGGCGTTCATGATCTCTGCCTTGATGTCTGCTGAACTGCGGGTCTCCGCATTTGCAGTGTCCCACTCCACGCTCAGCGCGTCACGCGCCTGGATCGCGGCCCAGGTGTTTTCGGCATAAACGGCGACGCCTGCCTTGTTGGGCAGAACCGCTGACATGATGTAGCCTTTCACGTCCTGTGATCCGCTGTCGTCAAAGGAAACGGCCAGCGCACCAATCTGATCGGGCCGCGCGATGACGGCGACCATGTGGTTCTCCAGATGCAGGTCCATCGCATACATCGCCTGGCCATTGCCCTTGATCGCGCTGTCCGTGCGCTTCACCCTCGGGTTGCCGATCAGCTTCCACTCGCTCGGTTCGCGCAGGCGCGGCTCTGCAGGAGCATCGAGTTTCGCAGCTTCGGCCACGAACTCACCCAAAGGCGCTGATTGACCGGCCCCGGTGACCATGCCTTCAACGATGTCCAAATCAGCGGCGTCCACGCCCCAGGAATTGGCGGCGGCCTGCACCAGCATCTCACGTGCCGCAGCGCCGGCCTGGCGATACTGCGTGAAGGAGTTGGGCATCGCGGTTGAGCCACCCGTGCCCTGCATCCCGAAGAGCAGGTTCTTGTAAAGCTCGTTGTTGGACGGCGCGAAGTCATAGGCAATCTGATCCATCCGCAGGCCCATCTCTTCCGCGATCAGCGTTGGCAGACCTGTGGCTGTGCCCTGACCCTTTTCAAAGTGCTTGACGATCGCGGTCACATTGCCATCGGCGTCAATCTTCACGAACGGGTTCAGCGCGGCCTCGCTTGAGGCACTTGCAAGGGCACCATCAGGACGGGCGCCCACGTAAAGAACGGCCACCGCAGCAGCGGCGCCTTTCAGAAATCCACGGCGGGAGGGTGTCAAAGTCATCGCTTATGCCTCCAGAATTTCAGCTGCGCGCAGAACACCTGCACGAATGCGTTGATACGTGGCGCAGCGGCAGGCGTTGCCCCACATGTAATCATCCACCTCTTGCGCAGAGGGTTTCGGGTTTTCCTTCAGCAACCCCACGGCGGACATGATCTGACCAGACTGGCAGTAGCCGCACTGGACCACATCCAACTCGACCCAGGCCTGCTGCACCGCTGCGCCAACCTTGTCATCTTCCATGGCTTCGATTGTCGTGATTTCAGCACCTTCCACGTCGTCAATGTAGGTCTGGCAGGATCGCACCGGCTCTCCGTCCAAATGCACCGTGCAAGACCCGCACGAGGCCACACCGCACCCGAACTTGGTGCCTGTCATTTTCAGTTCATCCCGGATCACCCACAGTAAAGGTGTGCCGGGTTCGGCGTCGACGGTATGCGTCTTGCCGTTCAGCTTGAGGTCAAAACTCATTGGGGAAAGCTCCTGGGCTGGTTTCCAAATGGGGTAAACTGGCGCGTTTACCGTAGCGGCAATTCTGCAGCATGTAAACTGGTCCGTTTACACCTCGTGTTGACCCCTCTGGTCGACGGCCCCTATACCGGTGAACCATGTGCAAGGAACAAGTGACACTGATGTCCAAACGCGACCAGATCATCGAAGCTGCGGTGGCGGAGTTTCAGGACAAAGGGTTCGCCGCGGCCAGCATGGATCGGATTTCAGCCGCCGCCGAAGTGTCCAAGCGTACGGTTTACAAGTACTTTGAAAGCAAAGAGAATTTGTTCCTGTCCATCGTTGCTGTTCTCTCTGAACGCATCGCGGACGGCCTCAACATCCAGTATCAGACCGGCGTGCCAATTCGCGACCAATTGATGGATTTGGCATGGGCGGAAGGGCGGCTTTTGATCTCGCCCCACGTGATGTCGATGGCCCGCATGGTCGTCAGCGAAACCCTGCGCAACCCCGAACTGGCCGCCGAGACGCAAGGCAAGATCGATTCGACTTCTTCCATCATCGCAATGATGCGCGACGCGATGGAGGATGGTCAGTTGGAACAGGCCGACCCGGAAGTCGTCGCCCAAGAGTTCCTTGCGCTCATCAAGGGCAAGGCGTTTTGGCCAGTCGTATTCGGGGCGGAGATCGTTTCCGAGGCCCAGATGGCCGATATTGTCGAAAGCTGTGTGTCGATGATCGTGGGGCGCTACGGCAAAGACTGAAACCTCAGAGACCCAAGGCTACCTCAAGATCCGACCCTCACGCACCCGCCTTGCGGAAGACATGAATGCGGTGCGTCACCTCGGGCACCCCATAGGGCATCGACTGAATGCTCGGACTGTCCCAGACCTTGTGCCAGGCACCGCTACTGACCAATTGGGCAACGCGTTCCGGGTAGGCCGGGTCTTGCCCCGGATCATCCCGCAAGCTGAAAATGATGGGCGCGTTTGGCGCGGCCACCCGGATCAACCCGTCAAAGCTTTCGGGCGGCGCGTGGTTGGGCGTGATCGTTCCAATACACAGAACCGCCTGCATGCTGCCATCTGGGAAATCCAGCTGGCTGCCCAAGGCACCCTGGTGCAGCTCGGCATAAATCCCTTTCGCACGCGCCACGCTCAGCATGCCCTCGGACAGGTCCAGACCGATCAGCGGCCCATACCCCAATTGCGCAATCGCTTCCGCCTGAATGCCGCCGCCACAGCCCGCATCCAGGATAGGCCCACAATCCGGATCCACGAAGCGCACGAAAGCCCCGGTTGCCAGCGCGGGCATCCGGTAGCCCATGGCGCAGAGGTCAGGCTCATACTTTTCGGCCCAGTTGTCATAGGCGGCTTGCTGTTCTTCCACGCTTGCGGTCGCGTAGGCGTTTTGAACTCTTTCGTCGCTCATGCTTTCAACCTTTCGTTCTTCGGGTCCCACGGGGCATCGGGCAGCACTGTCGCTGGCACGCGCTCGCCCAGGATTGATACGGTCAGCGCTTGGCCCGGGCTGCGCGCCGCTTCATCCAGAAACGCGATGGCCAAGGACATGCCCACTGTGTGCCCGTAGGCGGCAGAGGTAACCGACCCTACCAGATGATCGCCGTCAAACACAGCTTCACCGATCAGGGCCTCCGTATCGCCGTCCAGTGCAAGCAAGGCAATTTTCCGGGCGGGCCGTCTGGCCAGCATCGCCTCGCGGCCGACGAACTCTTTGTCGGTGGCCGCAAACCGTTCCTGCGCCACATCCGCATGCCCGGCATCATTGGCCAGCTCATGCCCACCTCGGTAAAACTTCTCCAGCCGCAAACTGTCGAGAGCTTTGGATCCGAACGCCGCGATGCCGTGCGTCTGACCCGCAACCCACAGTGCATCCCAAAGTTCTTCCAATTGTGCATTCGGCGCATGAAGTTCGTAGGCCAGTTCACCGCTGAAACTTAACCGCATCGCCATAACCGGAACGCCGGCGATGCTGATCTGGTCACAGCGCAGCCAGGGCAGGGCGGCATTCGACACATCCTCGTCTGTGACGTCCGTGAGAACCTCCCGAGCCTTGGGGCCCGCCAAACACAGAATTCCGACCTCGTCGGTTGCATTCTCAATCGAGACACCTTCGCTTGGCACACCGCATTGGAGGGTCATCCAATCCCAAACGCGGCGTTCCGACGGGGCACCCGTCACGAAGTAAAAGCTTTCGGGTCCGGTTCGGGCAATGGTCGCCTCACCTTCAATGGTGCCCTTCCGGTTCAAAAGAAGCGTCAAACACGAGCGGCCCACAGCAGGCATGCGGTTGGCGCAGATCGCATTGAGCCACGCCTCGGCGCCCGGCCCGTTAATGCGGAACTTGGCGAACGCACTCAGATCGGCCAGACCGACACGCTCTCGCACGGCGGCGCACTCTACTGCGACCTGATCGAAACTGCTGCTCCGACGCCACGCCAACGGCTCTTGCGCGTAAAGCCTTGGGCGCTCCCAACCACCGGCTTCTTCAAATGTCGCACCCAAGGCCGCGGTTCTGTCATGCGCGCCAGAGGTTTTCACGCCACGGCAAGTCTCTCTTTGATGCTGCGGGTACGGCATGGCCTGCCGCAGAGTGTAGTCTTCCGTGGCACGGGTGCGGGCGTAATCCGCATCCGCCCAAACCCCGAACCGGCGCGGGTCGAACGCGCGCGTTGACACATCGGCTGCGCCATCAACCATCCACTGCGCCAACGCCCGCCCCGCACCAGGGCCCCATGCAATCCCGACCGTGGCTCCGCAGGCCAGCCAGTAGTTGCGCAAACCCGGGGCAGGCCCCAACATCATGGCCCCGTCCGGCGTATAGGTTATGCCACCGTTGACCACACGCTTGATGCCTCGGTTCATCAGGGCAGGCATGCGTTCGAAGCAGTTTTCCAGCCACGGCGTAATACCATCCCAATTGGGCTCAAACAGCTCATTGGCACTGTCCCAAGGGCAGCCGTCCAACCATACGGCCTGCGGGTCTTGCTTGTCGTAAAGACCTATCAGCACCGACCCCTGTTCGCGCCGGATATAGCCGCAAAAGTAGTCGTCTCTTGTAACGGGAATTTCGTGGCTCATGCCCTCAAACTCCGGCACGGCATCCGTGACGACATAATGGTGCAGCATGGTCGTGATCGGCAGATCAAGCCCTGCCATCTTCCCCACTTGCCTGGCGTGATAGCCCCCGGCGTTGACCACATGCTCGGCGATGATCACGCCCTGCTCGGTTTCCACCTGCCATTCGCCAGACGGCAGTTGTACCGTGTCAACAACGCGGCAATTCCGGATCACCTTGGCCCCCAATTGCCGCGCACCTTTTGCCATGGCCTGACAGGTGCCCGACGGATCGACGTGACCATCGTCTGGCGTATGCACTGCGCCCAGAACGCCCGCCGCCTGAACGTCGTAGAGCGGGTTGAGCCGCGCCACCTCGTCCGGGCCAATGATCTCGGCCACTTGTCCCCGCGCAAGTACCGCATCGCGCACGTGCTGGATCCAGTCCATGTGATCGGGGCTTGTCGCGACGCGCAGCGATCCGCAATTGTGCCAGCTCACCCCCACCTCGGTTTCCGCTTCAATCCGCTTATAAAGGTCCACCGCGTAGTCATGCATGGAACCAAGCGCCTGCCCACCGACCATGCGACTGACCAGACCTGCCGCGTGCCAGGTCGCGCCGCTGGTCAACTCGGCCTTTTCAATCAGGACGCAATCCGTCCAGCCCATGTGCGCCAGATGATAAAGCACGCCCGCACCCATATTCCCGCCGCCAATGACAACAACTTTTGCGTGGGTCTGCATGCCTAGCGCCTCAAATTGATCGGTGTGTTGGCCCACACAATCTGGGCCTCGCTCTCGCCTGTGTTGACGTACCGGTGCGGCAAGCTCGCACTGAAGGAGAAACTGTCACCGGCTGTCAGGCGGAACACCTTGTCGTCCAGATGCAAGTCAATCTGACCTTTCAGAACCAAGCCCGCCTCTTCCCCGTTATGGGTGTACATTTCATCGCCCGTACTGCCGCCTGGCTGGTAGGTTGAAATGCCCAAGGCCAGTTGCCCGTCCAGAGTGGCCGACAGCAGATGGTCATCAAACCCCATGTACTCCGTCGACGACAGCCCGGAGTAGCTCAGCTTGCGGCGGCGTTTGGCCCGCACGATGTAAGGGCGTTCGTCCGCTGGCGTCGGGCTGTCCGTTGCGAAGAACCAACCCACTGGTACGCCCAACGCACCGGCCAGTTCCTGCAGCGTCGTGACCGACGGACGCGCTTGGCCGCGTTCGATCTTTGAAATGAAAGAGACGGATTTCCCGCTGGCTTCCGCCAAATCCTCCAGCGTCAGTTGCTGCGCTTTGCGAAGCCCGCGCAGCTCATCGCCCAGTTGCTTCAGCGCAAGGTCAGGTGAGAAGCTTTCATTTTTCTTGACGCTCATGAAAATTTTGTGCCTAAAATTTTCCTAAGTAGCAAGGCACAAAATTCAGGAATAAGGGCACACCTGCATGACCGGCCATCCCATCTACTTTCTGTGGGCCACACCGCGCTCCACCTCCACGGCGTTTGAATGGATGATGCGCCAAAGGGGCGATCTGGCCTGCTTCCACGAACCCTTTGGCATGGCGTGGTATCAAGGCCCGGATGCCCGCGCGCCCCGACCTGCACCGCCTGAACGGCAACGCCCGGAGGCGACATTTGACAAGATCTGGTCTGACATCCTTACGGCTGCTGAAAAGCGCCCGGTCTTCGTCAAGGACATGCCGCACCACACCGATCACCTTTGGACCGACGAGTTCCTCGATCGCATCACCCACAGCTTCCTGATCCGGGATCCGGCCAAGGTCCTGGCCTCGCTTCACCGTTCCTATCAAAAGGCGGGCTTCGCCGAAGGGTTTGAACCCCATGAGATCAGTTTTGGCCCGCAACAAAAGCTGTTCGATCTGCTGCGGGGACGTGGGCAAACGCCGCCCGTTTTGGACAGCGATGATCTTCTCGCCGATCCCGACACGATGGTGGAAGCCTATTGCAAGGCCATCGGCATCCCGTTCATCCAAGACGCACTGACATGGCAGCCGGGATCGCGGGAAGACGTGCTTTGGTATGACGGCAATGACGACATCTGGCACGCATCCTTGCGCGATAGCGATGGGCTGAAACCCATCCCGCGCAAGTATGTTGACCCGAATGACCTCCCCTCAAACCTCGCGCCATACTACACGCCCTTCCTCGCGCACTACTCGGTCCTGCATCCCCACAGGTTGCACCCCGATCTTGTGATCCAATAGGCAAACTCTCGACGCGCAGGTGCGGTTCTCACCGTTTAAAACGGCATTGGCGTCCATTCCAAAATGCCAGGGGCGCAGGCAACGACGCTCATCGGTATGGTTTTTGGTCCAAGCCGCAGAGCATGACAGTTTCGCAGACCCGGCGGCGATCTGTTCCATTTGTGAGCAAGGTAAGGCGCCGACCGAATGACAAGTTGGCAAGCTACCAAAACATGATCGGAGCCTCTCCGCCCCCTTAGGCGGGTTAGAATTACAGCCCCCTTGCCGAACCCTGACCAATTAACTTAGGCTAATCTGCAGCGACGAGGAACCATGCCTTGACGACTGAACAGACAGCACCGAACAAGACGCCGCTGAGACGGCTGGGCAACACTATGCTTCATGTTCTGCGTCGTCATTCAAAAAATCGCCCAAGTGAAAACACAGCCAGAAGTTTGCATATGACATCATCACAAACCGGCTTTCATGATGATGTTTGGCGCAAAGCAGTGGCGCTGATGCCGGATGAAGCGCGATGACTTTAGCTCCCAACGGTAGAACTGACCAAAAAGGCGAAAACAACGCTCTTTCCAAAGAAGGCTTTGGCGATGAGCTGTCAGTCGCATCTGTTCTTGTCATTGATGATGAACCTGGGATGCGAAACTTTCTGCGGAAAATTTTGACGGGCGTCTGTGCGAGGGTCGATGTGACCGAAGGCACGCAAAATGCATCACGCCTGTTGGACGAAAACACCTATGATGTGATTGTTCTCGACAACATCATGCCGGAACAAACCGGGTTGGAATGGCTCGCTGAGCAACGTGAGATTGGGCTTTTCAGCGATGCGATCCTTATCACCGCACACGCCGATCTGGATACTGCTATCCAGGCAATTCGCGCCGGTGCCAGCGACTTCCTGCTGAAACCGTTTCGGTCCAACCAGATATTGAATGCCATCGCTCACAGCCTCGAACGTGCAAGGCTGAGGCGGCAGAACTCCGTGCTGCTTCATGAACTTGAGGTTGGGAAAGACATCTTGAACCATCGCGACGCGCTGTTGGGGTCGTCTGCAGAAATCCAGAATGTCCGGCAGGAAATTGATTTGGCGGCCATGTCACACGCCCATGTGGTCATCCGTGGCGAGGTGGGATCGGGTAAGCAAGTCGCTGCGCGGATGCTGCATTCAACGTCGGCCAGTGCAGACAAGCCATTTGTTTGGCTCAAGTGTTATGGGATGACGGAAGAGGCCTTTCAACGCAGGCTCTTTGGTCAGTTGGAAGGGCGTGCCGAAGGAGAGGCCGCCGGCGACGAGGGGATCTTGCGCAGTGCCGCGGGAGGCATCCTTTTTTTAGAAGACGTCGACATGCTGTCACCCGGCTGTCAGAACATACTGGCGGAGCTTTTGAGCACAAACCGGTTCACGCCTCTGGGGGCCAGCCGAAGCGTTGAACTTGATATACGCATCGTTTGCTCCACCGCGCGCCCACTGGCAGATATGGCGGAAGAAAGACTGTTCCGCGCGGATCTGTTTTACCTTTTGACCGTGGTTGAGATTGTTTTGCCTCCGTTGAGAGAGCGGGCGGAAGATATTCTGGAACTGACCGAGTTTTTCTCAAAGACACTTGCGTCAAGAATGGGTGCTGCGATCCCGTCATTTTCGCAGCTTGCCCGCCGAAGGTTCCTGACCCACACATGGCCCGGCAACGTGATGGAACTCAGAAACGCGGTTGAGCGCGCGTTGATCCATGCGAATTTTGACGATGCCTTGGGGCCAGTCACTGCGAAGTTTGAAGTGGAGAGCCTCGCCGCAATTGAACAGCGCCACGTTCTTGCTGTGCTTGAAGCCTGCAACGGGAACCGGGCAGAGGCGGCACGACGTCTTGGTGTTGCGCGCAAGACCATTGATCGCAAATGCCAGGCCTGGGGCGTGATCTGATGCGGTCGGTGCGTCTCAGACTTCTGGTAATCGCCCTTTTGCCCCTCATGGTGGTGCTGCCGCTGCTCTTCGGCGTGACCATGGTGCGGTGGATTGATCGATATGATGATCTTTTGATTGCAAAAGTGGCAAGCGATTTGCGCGTCGCGGAACAGTATTTCGGGCGGATCGAAGCCACGCAGGCCGCTGAGGTTACGGCTCTCGCCAAGTCCGTGGGTTTCGCTGAGGCGGAGGAGCAGGGGTCTACCGCGCTCTCTGCATTTCTAGAACGCGAACGGATGACGCTTGGTTTGGATTTCCTCGTCTGGAAATCTGTGAGCGACCCAATGCTGCCCGATGCCGCGCGTGAGATCGCCATGGAAGCGGCACCCGATGCGCCGATTGCGCACCTCGTGCTGTTGGACCAGGAGGCATTGCGCAGCATCTCTGTCGATTTGGCAGAGCGCGCGGTCATCCAGCTTGTCCCCACAGAGGCAGCGCGGCAGATCGACCGCGACGTGGAAGGCCGCGGCATGTTCATTCTGGCCGCGTATCGATCCGCTGAAGGTGACAGGGTGTTGATGGGGGGGCGCCTGCTGAACAAGAACCTCGGTGTTATCGACACGATGAATGCCCTGATCTACCGCGATGAAAACGGGCAGATATCGCGCACCGGAACAACCACGCTGTTCCTGGATGATGTGCGTATCTCCACCAATGTTCGGATTTTTGAAGGATCGCGCGCCCTGGGCACCCGCGTGTCTGAGGCCGTCTGGCGTCAGGTCATGGAAACGGGCCGCACCTGGCTTGATCGCGCATTTGTGGTGAATGATTGGTACATATCGGGCTACGTGCCGCTTTCGGACATTTCAGGCAATCGCATCGGTATGCTCTACACCGGTTTTCTCGAAGCGCCGTTTGTGGCCCAGCGAAACGCAACCATTGTTGTTTTGATTGTTGCATTCCTTGCTGTGATCGCATTGTCGGTGCCACTTTTCCTATGGCTCGCACGCGGTATCTTCTCACCCTTGGAGAGAATGACCGCAACCATGGCAAGAGCCGAAGCCGGCGCGCTGGATGCCCGAATTGGCGCGGTGGCAGAGAAAAACGAAATTGGGGCGGTCGCCCGACATCTCGACCGTCTGCTCGATCAGGTTGAAGAGCGTGACGCGTCTTTGCGGGACTACGCAGACAACTTGAATGATCTGGTCGAGCAGCGCACTCAGGAACTGCAAGAAGCCAACAAGAAGTTGGAAGCCACGTTTGCCAAACTGGTCATGTCAGAAAAACTTGCGACCGTGGGCGAGATCACAGCCGGTGTCGCCCATGAGATCAACAACCCCGTGGCCGTCATACAGGGCAATCTGGAACTCATCCGACGTGACCTCACCCCTGAGCAAGCGGCAGAGCTCAAAACTGAGTTTGATCTGATCGACACTCAGACGCACAGGATCAACGTGATCGTGGGCAAACTCCTTAACTTCACACGCCCCGATGAGATGTCAGACCTCATCACGCTGGTTCACGCCGAGAAGGCCGTGGAAGATGCGCTGGTCCTCGTTGCGGCTGATTTGCGGAAGTACAAAGTGGTGACAAAGCTTGATCTTGTTGCCACGCCACCATTTCGAGCGGTTGAGACGGAATTGCAGCAGGTGATCGTGAACCTTGCGATCAACGCAGCTCAGGCGATGGGCACGGGCGGTACATTGGCCCTGAGTACGCGCGAAGCCACACGTGATGGGGAACGCGGAACCGAGATCGTCATCCAGGATACCGGGCCGGGTATTCCCGCTGACAAGATCGACAGCGTGTTCGATCCATTCATGACTTCGAAGCTTGGAACCGGGTCTGGTCTGGGCCTGTCAATTTCGCAGACTTTGGTCACCCGAGTCGGCGGGCTGATCAGTGTCAGCAGCAAGGAAGGCGAAGGCGCCACGTTTTTTGTGTGGTTTCCAGCGGCGGACAATTTGTCTTCAAAGACGCTCGAACCTGTTTGAAATGTGGACATTTTGACCCTCAAAGACCTACCTGAGCGGTAAAGTTTGGACATTTTGACCTTTCTGCAGGGCAGAAAATAATCATAACATATTGATTATAAATAATAATTTCTTGACGCTCTATGAAGTGCGACATACCGTCCACTCACCGTCGTAAGGCGCGGGTACACAGCGTTCCGTTACTCTGGAGGAGAGTGATGACGCTTCGACACTGAGGGGACACTCATCAACTGCGTCACTTTTGTGTGGTGGCATCTGCCCGTCGAACGACCGTAACCGGACGACCGGTTCAATGGTGCTTTGCGAGGCGCGCATGCGCGTCGCAATGATAAGCGCTTAGATATGGGAGGAAGATTTATGAAGCAAAATCGATACCGAAATTGGATGACCGCCGCAGCCATGGCCATGGGCCTTGTTGCAGCGGATATGGCCACGGCGCAGGAGACACAATACTTCCCCATCGCCAGTAGCCGTGTCGGGCCATATTCGGCCATGGGCACCGGATACTACGGCGCGCAAATTGACTACCTCAACTACGTCAACATGACGGGTGGCGTGAACGGGGTGATGCTGACTTGGCAGGAATGCGAGACAGAGTATAACGCCGTGAAGACGGTGGAGTGCTATCAGCGTCTGCTGGAGAAAGACGGACAGCGGATCGTTGTGTTTGACACGCTGGGCACGCCCGGCGCGTATGCTGTCATCAACCGGATGGCTGAGGATGAAGTTGTTCTGGCGCAGTACGGCTATGGCCGGACGGACGCGGCGGACGGCACGGTTTGGCCGTGGGTCTTCAACGCGGCTGGCCACTACTGGTCGCAGATGGCTGTGAAGCTGAAGTTCATGGCGGAACAGGAAGGCGGCATCGAAAACATGGCTGGTAAGAAGATCGTGCACATGCACATCGACAGCGCCTATGGCCGTGAACCGCTGCCTGCGATGCGCGCGATCCTCGCCGATTGGGGCGCCGAACTGGTGGAAATTTCCATCCCGCCCCCCGGTCTGGAACAGCAGTCGCAGTGGCTGCAGGTGCGCAAGGAACGCCCGGATTGGGTGACATTCTGGGGCGCTGGCTCCGGCATGAACTCCACCGGCATGACCAACGCGGCCCGGATCGGGTTTGACCGTGAAAAGCTGATCTATGTCACCTTCGGCGCCGCTGAAGAAGACATGTTCCCGGCTGGCGACGCCGCAACTGGCACCTACGCCATGGCCAACGCGCTTCCTGGTGATCAGTTCCCGCTGGTGCAAGCCATCAAGGAAACGGTCTATGGCGCTGGCAAGGGCAACCTTGCTGAAGAGAGCCGCATCGGAACCGTCTACTGGAACCGTGGCCTTGGCGCTGCCGTGACGTATATCGAAGCGCTCCGTGTTGCGCAGGAGATGCACGACAAGGTAGGCCAAGCCGTGACAGGTGCGGAATTCCGCGCGGGGTATGAAAACCTCGTGATGGATGATGCGCGTCTCGAAGAGCTTGGCATCAAAGGCATGATCGCGCCCTTCGCGATGTCCTGCGCTGAAAACGCAGGCGCGGGCAAGTTCGCCATGATGCAGTGGGATGGCGAGAAGTTCGTCCAGGTCACTGATTGGGAAGAGCCTCTGGATCCCGGCTATATCCGTGGTCTGGTTGAGGCATCCGCGGCCAAGTTCGCCGAGGAAAATGGCATCACCCCGCGTGAGTGCCCCGCTTCCTAAAGCCTGAAAACAATTCGGGGGACCGTCTTTTTCGGTCCTCCGACCCATCTGCGAGAGGCGCCATGGCGTCTTCTCACAAGCGAATTGCAAGCAAGTGACGGACTTCACATGAACGCAGCGACCGACAATATTCTGGAGATCAACTCCATCGAGGTGGTCTATGACAGCGTGATCTCAGCGCTGCATGATGTCACCCTTTCTGTGCCAAGAGGCAAGATCGTGGCCCTGCTGGGCGGCAACGGTGCAGGCAAAAGTACAACGCTCAAATCCATCTCCACCATGCTGGCGGCCGAGCGCGGCAAGGTCACCAAAGGGTCGATCACCTATGATGGCACGAAGGTGACAAACCAGGACCCCGCGCAGATGGTGGGCCTTGGCCTTGTGCAGGTGCTGGAGGGACGGCGCTGTTTTGGTCATCTGACGGTTGAGGAAAACATCATCGCAGGTGCCTACTCGCGCAAGCTGGCCAAGTCGGAAATGAACGATGAGCTGGAGAAGATCTACGGCTATTTCAACCGCCTCAAGGAGCGCCGCAAAAGTCAGGCGGGCTATACCTCGGGCGGGGAGCAACAGATGGTTGCGGTGGCTCGGGCGATGATGGCCAAGCCCAAGATGCTGCTGCTCGATGAGCCAAGCATGGGCCTCGCCCCGCAGCTGGTCGAAGAGATTTTCAACATCGTCCAGGAACTCAACAGCAAGGAAGGCGTGAGCATCCTTTTGGCCGAACAGAACACCAATGTGGCGCTGAAAAACGCCGACTTTGGCTACATCATCGAAACTGGCCACGTCATGCTGGAGGGCGCGGCCAAGGACTTGCTCAACGATGACAAGGTGAAAGAGCTTTACCTGGGGATTTCCAAGGAAGGCCGCAAGAATTTCCGCGATGTGCTGCGTGAAGAGAGCAAATCTCACGCGGGTATGCACCACTAAGCCGGATAGGGGAAAACACACATGCTGGATACAAGATCATTCCCGATCGGCGATCCGATCCTGGAGGTGGACAACATCTCGCTGAGCTTCGGAGGGGTGAAGGCGATCACCGACACCTCGTTCAAGGTGTTGCAGCACGAGATCAAAGCGATCATCGGCCCGAACGGGGCCGGTAAGTCATCGCTGCTCAACTGCATCAACGGGATCTACAAACCGCAGGAAGGCACGATCAAGTTCAAGGGCCGGGTAATGGAAAAGATCACGCCCAAGATCATCGCGGAAGAGGGTATCTCCCGCACCTTCCAAAACCTCGCCCTCTTCAAGCGGATGTCTGTACTGGACAACATCTTGGTGGGGCGCAAACTCCACATGCACGCGAATTTCCTGAGCGTGGCGTTCCAGACCCCATCGGCCCGGGCCGAAGAGAAGGCGAACCTCGAAAAATGCGAGGAGATCGTCGAGTTTCTGGAAGTGCAGGACATCATGTACACGCCCGTGGGCAAGCTGCCCTACGGCCTGCAGAAAAAGGTCGAACTGGGCCGCGCGCTGGCGACCGAGGCGGACGTGCTGCTGCTCGATGAGCCGATGGCTGGCATGAATGTCGAAGAAAAGCGTGAGATGTGCCGCTTCATCCTGAAAGTGAACGATGAACTGGGCACGACCATGGTGCTGATCGAGCATGACATGGGCGTGGTGATGGACATCTCCGACAATGTCGTGGTCCTCGACTACGGCAAGATCATCGGTGATGGCCCACCCGACGAGGTGCGTAACAACCAAGATGTAATCGATGCCTATCTGGGGGTGGCCCATGACTGAGTTTCTGTTCTTTCTCGAAGTTGTGCTAGCCGGTCTTCTGGCGGGCACGATGTATTCGCTGGTCGCTTTGGGCTTTGTCCTGATCTACAAGGCGTCGGCGACCTTCAACTTCGCCCAAGGCGCGATGGTGTTCTTCGCCGTTCTGTCCTTTGTGGGCTTTATGGAGTTGGGCCTGCCTTTTGTGGTGGCCTTCTTCGTGACCATCCTGCTGATGGTGCTTGTGGGCTTTGCCACGCAGAGGCTGGTGCTACAGCCGCTGATGAACGAAAGCGAAGACACGGTGCTGATGGCCACCATCGGCCTGGGCTTCGTGCTGGAAGGGCTTGCGCAGGCCGCGTGGGGCGTCGAAGTGCGCCGCCTGGACCTGGGCATCGGCGACTTCCCGATTGAGTGGATCGTGGACTCCACCGGTCTCTTCATCTCGGCGCTTGACCTGACGGCGGGCCTTGTGGCCGCTGGTCTGATCATCGGTCTGGCGCTGCTTTTCAAATACACCAAGATGGGTCTCGGCCTGCGTGCTGTGGCGGATGACCCGGGCGCGGCAAGCTCCATCGGTATCCCGCTGAGTTCGATCATGTTGATGGTCTGGTCAGCGGCCGGTGTGGTGGCCCTTGTGGCCGGTATGATGTGGGGGGCCCGGGCAGGGGTACAGTTTGCCCTTGTTGACCTGGCCTTAAAGGCCCTGCCGGTCTTGATCATCGGAGGCTTCTCATCAATTCCGGGTGCTATTGTCGGTGGATTGATCATCGGGGCATCAGAAAAAGTGCTTGAGGTCTATGTCGGCCCGTATTTCGGCGGTGGCATTGAGGTTTGGGCCCCGTTCGTCCTCGCCATCTTCTTCCTGCTGTGGCGGCCAGAAGGCCTCTTCGGTGAGAAGATCATCCGGCGCGTGTAAGGAGAGAGATCATGAAAACACAACCCATATTCATGAGCTTCAGCCGCGCTGACATCACCAACTTCGTGATGCTGATGGTGATTGGCCTCGCCGTGATCCCACTGATCGTACAGACCGATTACTGGTATTCTTCGATCCTGATCCCGTGGCTTTGCCTTTCACTGGCGGCCATCGGACAGCAGATCGTGATGGGCTATGCCGGTCAGCTGGCGCTTGGTGCCGCGGGCTTCATGGCGGCGGGCGCATTTGCACTCTTCAATCTCGAACTTCGGGTGCCGTGGGTGCCTTTCCCGATAAACCTGATGTTCTCAGGCCTGATCGCGGCGGCCTTCGGCATCATCTTCGGGCTTCCCAGCCTGCGCGTGCGCGGCATCTACCTTATGGTCGCAACGCTCGCCTCTCAGTTCTTCATCATCTGGATGATCGACAAGTTTGGCTGGTTCAAGAATTATGACACCTCGGGCATCATTACGGCGCAAGACATCGTCATATTTGGCAAAGAGTTCACCTCCCCTCTGGAGATGTACTTTGTTGTCCTCGTCGTTGTCACAGTCCTCACCATCCTCGCCATCAACATGACCCGAGGAAGTACCGGTCGGAATTGGATGGCCGTGCGCGATATGGATATCGCGGCGGAATCCATGGGCATCTCCCTGCTGAAGACCAAACTCCAGGCCTTCGCGATCTCCGCTTTCTTTTGCGGGGTCGCGGGGGCTCTTTTCGCCTTCACCTATCTGAAGTCGATGGAGCCGGTGGCGTTTGATATCAAGCTGTCCTTCCGAATTCTCTTCATGGTGATCCTGGGCGGACTGGGTACGATCAAGGGGGCCTTTATCGGTGCGGCGTTCATTCTGCTCTTCCCGGTGGTGCTCAACACAGTCGGCAATGAGTTCTTCCACGGAATGGTGGACGCGACGATCATATCCTCTATCGAACTGGTTGTGTTCGGCGTGCTGATCATCCTCTTCATGATCTACGAACCGCTTGGCATGGCCAAGATGTGGGAAGGCATCAAGCAAAAGTTCGCACGCAAAAAGCAAGACCCGGCCATGGCCAGTGCCTCAGGCAGCAAAGCGTAAAGAGTAGGCAATCGTCATGTCATCCAAGTACGTTAAGATCGCTTTGGCCCTGGCAATCGGCCTGGGTCTGGGATTGCTGGTGGACAAGAACTTCGTCGTTTTCTGAAGCGGGGACCTACATTCAGTACAGATCGAGCGACTTAAAAAATGGCTTTGTTCGCAAGAAGTTTCTGCACTGCGTGGCTACAGTGTGAAGCTTCGCCGTTCAAAACGACAATGGCTCAGCTTGGCTAGAAATTGTGCCAATACCCGAGGTTCCCTCGTCAAAACGTTTGTAGCTGTGTGTTGAAACAAGTCTCATACGGTTTCCATTCCATGTTTTATACCTTGAGAGGCCGCCGCAGTGATGTCCATAATGTCGGCCAGGTCGCAGCAAGTTGGGCGATGGACTGCTTCCGCGCGCGGGCGGCCACTGGTCGTTTGAAAGCTAAACCTGTTTTAAGCTGGCCCTGTCAAAGGTTCGGCTCAGGACATCTTAAGCAGGTCTAATCTCCCTGATGAGGCCTGTTGAGCCATGACTAGACCCGTTGAACTCGTGTTGTAGCGGCAAATCAAAAAAAACCCGGTCTACTTGGCAAGCTCCGGAAAGACACCGGTTCTTTTCACGACGCCATAGACAAAGCTTGAGTCAATCGACCCTATACCCCCGATCGGATGCAGGCGTTGCCGAACGAACCGTTCATAGTCGGAAAGGTCCGAGACAATCACGCGCAATAGGTAATCCGACAAACCGGTCATCACGAAGCATTCAAGCACTTCGGGTATCGAACGGACCTGTTCTTCAAACTGCTGAACGATGTCTTCGGAATGCCTGTCCAGACTGACCCGGACGAATGCGGTGACGGGAAGTCCATAGGCCTCGCCATCCACATCAATGCTATAGCTTTTGATAACCCCGTCACGCTCCAGAATCCGCAGTCTCCGCAAACAGGGCGATGGCGACAGGTTCACCTCTTCTGAAAGATCGAGATTCGTCATTCGCCCATTGCGCTGAAGCGCGCGGATGATCTTGCGATCTGTCGCATCAAGTTGGGAATTTTTTGGCATATTATTCTAACTTATGATTAGTTATTGGATGAAATAGCAATGTTTCGCCCTCTGATCCAGTTCAATATGCTCGCATAGGATTCAGGGGTACCAACATGAAAAACAACAGTGCAGGCTTCGCAACCCGGGCAATTCACCACGGCTACGATGCGCAATCCCATCAGGGCGCGCTCAATCCGCCGATCTATCTGACCTCCACATTCGCTTTTGAGAACGCGGAAGCGGGCGGTGCGATGTTCGCAGGTGAAAGCGAAGGGCATTTCTACACCCGCATCTCAAACCCGACGCTCGACCAGTTGGAGCACCGCATCGCGAGCCTGGAAGGGGCGGAGGCCGGGCTGTCAACAGCGTCGGGCATGGGGGCAATCACCTCGGTCTTCTGGTCGTTTATCGAGGCAGGCGACGAGGTGATCATCGACAAAACGCTTTACGGCTGCACCTTTGCCTTTCTCAGCCACGGCCTTACACGCTTTGATGTGAAGGTGACCCCGGTCGATATGACGGACCCTGCAAACCTGCGCGAGGCCATTACGGCCCGCACCAAGATCGTGTTTTTCGAAACACCCGCAAACCCTAACAACCGGCTCGTGGATATTGCTGCAATATCCGAGATTGCCCATCGCGCCGGCGCCAAAGTCATCGTCGACAACACCTATGCCACACCTGTGTTGACCCGTCCGATTGAACTTGGCGCTGATATCGTTGTGCATTCTGCAACGAAGTACCTGGGCGGGCATGGAGATCTGATCGCGGGTTTGGTTGTGGGGTCCACTGAAGACATCCAACAAGTGCGCCTTGTTGGTCTGAAGGACATGACAGGATCGGTTATGTCGCCCTTCACGGCCATGTTGATCATGCGCGGGATCAAAACGCTGGAAATGCGTGTCGAAAGACATTGTCAGTCGGCCTTGGAAGTGGCTCGCGCGTTGGAGGCGCACCCCGCAGTTGAAGTGGTGCACTACCCAGGGCTGGATAGCTTTGCTCAAGCCGATCTCGCCCGGCGGCAGATGTCGCAATTCGGTGGGATGATCCCCTTTGAGGTGAAGGGCGGCAAGGCGGGCGGCATTGCAATGATGAACCGTCTGCAGATGATCCAACGCGCCGTCAGTCTGGGCGATGCAGAAAGCCTGATCCAGCACCCGGCAAGCATGACACACTCAACATACACCCCCGAAGAACGCGCCATCCACGGCATCGGCGAAGGGTTGGTGCGCCTGTCTGTCGGGCTTGAGACGGTCAGTGACATCATCGACGATCTGATGGCCAGCCTGTCCCAACACAATGCGGTGGCTGCTTAACCGCCGCTGCAGCCCGCGTAAATTGTTTTGCCGACACCTTCGATCTGGTGCATGCAGACGACGTGTCGTGTGAGGAAACTGATATGAGCTACACCATCGGGATCGGCCCCAACCTGCGCAAATCAGCGTATTTCGATGCAACGGTGCGGGATGGGGTACAAAGCTTCTCGGTCTACAATCACATGCTGATCCCCGGCCATTTCGGCGATCCGGACGCGGAATATGACCGGCTGATCCACGGTGTTGCGATGTGGGACGTTGCGGCGCAACGACAAGTGCAGTTGGAAGGCCCCGATGCCGCGAAACTGGCACAATACCTGACGCCCCGCGACCTGACCAAGACCCGCGTTGGACAGGGGCGCTACGTCCCGCTGTGCGATCACGAAGGATGGGTGATCAATGACCCGGTCCTGCTGAAGCTGTCAGAGACCTGTTTCTGGTTGTCTGTGGCCGACAGTGACATTCACCTCTGGGCCGCCGCCATCGGGCGAGAACGCGGCTGGCACGTGACCGTCAGTGAACCGGACGTGTCGCCGCTTGCCATTCAAGGTCCTAAGGCGGAGGACGTCACCGCTGCTCTTTTCGGAGACGAGATCCGCGCGTTCAAGTATTTTGGGTTCCGCCAGATGGAGCTGGAAGGTATCCCCCTCGTTCTCGCGCGATCCGGTTGGTCCAAACAGGGCGGATTTGAACTCTACCTTCAGGACGGCCGCGAAGGCCTGCGCCTTTGGGATTTGGTCAAGGCGGCTGGAAAGCCATTTGGCATCGGCCCGGGCGCGCCCAATGACACAGAACGTTTGGAAAGCGGGCTGATTTCTTACGGTGCGGACATGCGGTGGCAGACACATCGTGCGACGCCCTTCGAGATGAGCATGGGCGCGCTCGTGTCGCTGGATACAGGCCATGATTTCGTGGGCCGCGCGGCGCTGGCAAGACTGGCGAAGGAGGCTCCCGCCCGTCAACGCGTGGGCCTGTTCATCGAAGGCGCGCCGACCCCACCGGGCCACCCCGTTCCCTTGCTGCAAGAGGGTGAAGAGGTCGGATATGTCAGCGAGTTCGCCTTTTCAAAGCGGGTCGGGCGCACGATCGGCGTTGGCGTAATCCGATCTGAACTGACAAACGGCGCGGATGGTCTGACGATCCCGATCGATGGTCAGTCACATGCGGCAAGCGTGACAGAAATCCCTTTCGTTTGAGCGCAAAGAGGGCGAGATGACATCAGACACAGAACACCTGAAGATCATCGAACAGCGGCTTTTGTGGCTGTCCCATTGGATGATCCATCACGCCAATCATGTGCGACCAAAGGTGGATGGCATCAAGGTGGGTGGGCATCAGGCCAGTTCGGCGTCGATGGTGTCGATCATGACCGCCTTGTACTTTTCTGCCTTGCGTCCCGAAGACCGGGTCGCGGTCAAGCCGCATGCCTCCCCGATCTTCCATGCAATGCAGTACTTGATGGGCAACCAGACCCGCGAGAACATGGAGAACTTCCGCGGCTTCGGCGGGGTGCAAAGCTATCCAAGCCGGACAAAGGACATTGACGACGTTGATTTCTCAACCGGCTCAGTCGGATTGGGCGTGGCGATCACGGCCTTCGCATCGCTGGTGCAGGATTACATCAATGCCAAGAGCTGGGGCAGCGATGTGCCGCTGGGCCGGATGGTGGCTCTTGTGGGCGACGCGGAGCTGGATGAAGGCAACATCTACGAGGCCTTGCAGGAAGGCTGGAAGAACGACCTGCGCAACACGTGGTGGATCATCGACTACAACCGCCAGTCCCTGGACGGTGTGGTACGCGAAGGGTTGTTTGAACGGATTGAGAAGATCTTTGACGCTTTCGGCTGGGACGTGGTGCGCGTCAAACATGGCGTTTTGCAACGGGCCGCATTCGAAGAACCCGGCGGTGAAAAACTGCGCGACTGGATCGACGACTGCCCCAATCAGGAATACTCCGCACTGACCTTCATGGGCGGTGCAGTCTGGCGCAAACGCCTGATGGACGATCTCGGCGATCAGGGGGATGTCAGCGCGCTGATAGACCGGCGCAGCGATGAAGACCTGGCTGCTCTGATGGAAAACCTCGGCGGTAACTGCGTAGAGACAATGGCCGATACGTTCGCAGCCATATACCACGATCGCCCGACCTGTTTTCTCGCCTATACGATCAAAGGCTGGGGCACGCCCATTGCAGGGCACAAGGACAACCACGGCGGTTTGATGAACACCACGCAATTCGCGGAGTGGCAAACCCATATGGGCATCGCCAAGGGCGAAGAATGGGACCCACTCGCCGGTGTGTCCGACCCGGCCGCGCTGCAAGGTTTCCTGTCGCAGGTGCCGTTCTTCGCCAAAGGCCCGCGCCGCTTTCAGGACAAGACACTGGACGTGCCGGCAATTGACCTGTCTTCGGATCGCGAGATCTCGACCCAAATGGCCTTTGGCAAAATCCTCGATGATCTCAGCAAAGGTGACAGCGAGCTGGCGTCAAGGATCGTGACCACCTCGCCAGACGTCACAGGCACCACAAACCTCGGCCCGTGGGTGAGCCGGCGCAAGCTTTTTGCGCGCACCGCCCAGTCCGATGCCTTCATCGAACACCGCATCCCTTCCACAGCGAAGTGGGAGTTCACTCCGGACGGCCAGCATATCGAGCTTGGCATTGCCGAGATGAACCTGATGCTGCTTCTGGGCGCGGCGGGCCTCAGTCATAGCCTTTTTGGCAAACGCTTGATCCCCATTGGCACGCTCTATGACCCGTTCGTGGCGCGCGGCCTCGATGCGCTCAATTACGCCTGCTATCAGGATGCGCGCTTTATGTTGGTGGGCACGCCCTCTGGCGTGACACTGGCCCCCGAAGGCGGCGCGCACCAATCCGTTGGCAGCCCCCTGATCGGCATGTCACAGGATGGGCTGGCTGCCTTTGAACCGGCCTTTGCTGATGAGCTGGCGGTGATCATGCAATGGGCCTTTGACTATCTGCAACGCGATGGCGAAGGCGACCCCGATGAACGCACATGGCTGAGGGATGAAACCGGCGGATCGGTTTACTTGCGGCTGACCACCAACCCGATTGAGCAACCGGGAAAGCGCAATGATGATGCTTTCCGCCAGGGCGCCATCGACGGCGCATACTGGCTGCGAAAGCCTGGTCCAAATTGCGAAGTGGTGATCGCCTATCAGGGCGCGGTGGCCCCCGAGGCGATCAAGGCCGCAGGTCGAATTGCAGAAGGGCGGCGCGATATCGGGGTGCTGGCGGTGACATCGGCGGACCGTCTGAACGCAGGCTGGACCGCTGCACAACGAGCCCGTTCACGCGGCGTTCAAAACGCCACATGCCATGCGGAGGCTCTGATGCAAAACCTGCCATCCCATTGCAAACTGGTGACAGTGATCGATGGCCACCCGGCCACGCTGTCATGGCTGGGCAGCGTTTGTGGCCACAGAACCATACCACTGGGCATTGAGCATTTCGGCCAGACAGGCACGATTGGCGACCTCTACGCCCATCACGGGATCGATGCCGGCACGATTATTCATAAAGTTCAAAACCTGACTGAGGGGAAAGAATTCGGAACTCGCCTCACTTCGACGGTTTAGGCACGCTCTTCAGCCATCCTTGCCAAGGTCAATATTCGATCCATCCGTTGCTTTCCGGGAACCTATGGCGATTTCCAGTTCTTTTGGTGTTTATATGTGCTGCACATTTGCGGCTATCCCTTTGCTATCTGCTGCACGAGGTGCGGCACCGCGTATCGGATACAGTGAGCAGATGGGTTGTGGTATTTCCATTCTGAGATCATTTCACAGGTAGTTTGCACTCGTTTGATTGGCGAAATCCATCTGTGACGTGTCAGCATGCTCGGCCCAACTGTTAAACCACTGTCGCAACAGGATTTCTGAAGCCAAACGGCACCGCTCCGCAAAATGGAAACGTTCATTAGACGAGAAACGGAATGTCGCTGAGGGAGAAAGTCGACTTCATTGGGTATCAAAAATGCGGACTTTCACTAGGTGTGAAAACTTACCGCCGATATCCGTTGACCTTGTGCCGCAATCCGCAGTGGTCCGTCGGTCCGGATTTCGTTTCCGTCGGCCGCTGTCAACTCTTCGCCACGCCATCGAACAATACCGTTCACCGACGCACTGCACCAGTTTTCTGGGCTTTCTGGATCAGTGAGGGAATTGTTTAGCGTTCCAACATCGCCACTAGTTTTTCACCGATCCTTGCGCGCATGTCAGGGCCGCCTCGATCGAGCCAGGCGTCGGCGTCTGATCGCTCTAGAAGCGCGGGAAACCAGTTTTCACTCAAGTATCGGTCTTGCGTATGCTGATCGGTCAGGAAGGAGTTGTCGGTGGCCGCTCGCTTGACGACTTCGACCGCTATGTCATCTGCATCAGTCCCACAGCCTCCTGCCATTTGGTTGGTCCACCCGACCATTTCGTCGCACAGGACCAGCATTTCGAGTGATCCCGTCCGCCCACCGGAAAGGTAACCAAGATTGTGAACGAAAGGCGTGCTGGCCAGCGCGGCGATGGCCATGTTGGCGCCCGCTTCGGCAGCGGCTTGAGCATCAAAATCATGGGAGTCACTGCATCCCGCACCAATCCAAGAGGGTACTCCAATTGAATTGAAATAGTCTGCTGCACCCAAGCCGTTCATCATGTATTCCGGTGAGCCATAGGCCAAGTCCGCCTGGCGCATATCCATGGGTAGAACTGCAGAACCGCTGATGACAGGTGCGCCCGGTTCGGCCAATTGATGTACTACGATCCCTGCGATGGCTTCTGCCGACGATTGCGCAATGGCCCCTGCCACACTGATCGGGCTGGACATGCCGGGAAACGTCGCGGGGTAGCAGACAAGGGGCAGTCGGGCACGCGCGCCGTTGATAAGACGCTGACAAAAATCTTCGGGAAGTTTGAGGGGCGAGATTGGTCCCATCAGCTCTAAAGCAATTGGTTTGTCGGCCAGATTGGCCGCCCCACCAACCAGCGACTTGAAGTGGTCGATCATGCGGCTTTGAATTTGGTCGTCATGAGCCAGAACGACAGCAGGTTTGGAGCAATGCTCCAATAGCATTTTTGCGGTTTCAAGGGCTTCATCCTCGGCAGGCACGTCGCTCGGGTAGCCCAAAGAGCATGACATCGCGATATTCGGCAATTTTTCACTGACAATCGCCGCGTTGCGAATGTCGCTGAGCACGCAAGGCCGCAGATTCCGGGTCTTGTGATCAAGCACGCGCACGCAGTTGTGGCCCGGCGCGTAGGCAGAGAGCTTGGAGGATGTATCTACCCGAACATTCCCGTTCAGATCATAAAGCTGCACGCTCTTGGGGACCGTTGACAAGGCACGATGCACAAGATCGGGCGGCATTCGGACATATTCCTTGGGGCCTTCTTTGCAACCATGATCCCGTAGCAATGCGGACCGGGTTTCAGGATGTTCAACCAAGACGCCGAAGTCCCAGAGGATCTTCAAAACAGCGTCATGTATCGCCTGCGTGCTTGGTTTGTTCAGAATGGTCAGTTGGTGTGCCTGATCCTTCAACGTGCTGATGGCGGCCATATCCGCCTTGCGGCGGATCCGTGATTTGCGGGAACTTTCGCGGCGCGTGCGCCGGGGGGCTGTTTGCTGTTCAGTGGCGCGCATGTCAGCCTTCCGAAACGAGGTTCTGTCTGGTCTGCCGGTTCACGATCTGGGTCAGGTTTTCCGGCGTGATCCCGATGGATTCTTCACCAAGGGTAATCCCCAATCCGTTGATCATCCGGACCCAGTAGCCGAAACTGGCCGCAACTTGATTGAGGTGAACAATCTGTGCCTCGGTCAGCCCGGCGTGTCGCAGTTGTCTGATGTCGTCTTCCGTCATGTCAGTTGGGGTCAAGCTCAGTTTCCTGGTGTAAATTGCCATGGCCTGCATGTCCGGGGCGATGACGGCGGCTGTCAGGTCGTCAAGGACCAGGGCATCCAGGATATCTTGGGCCGTTTCCCGGCTCGGGGCCGTGTTCAAGAAGTTCTCGCCGTGATGCGCACGGGCGTAAGTGCATTCGGCCAGAATTGCCACATGGGTCGCGACGAACTCGCTTTTGTAAAGGCCGAGCGGGCTTTCATCAGAATGCAGGACTGCGCGATAGAACCGATCAGCTGGCAGCATGACAGATGGCAGGGCAAGCAAGGATTGGTAAAGCCTGTGGAGCGTGCCGTCCTCGCGGCATATTTCCTTGCGCATATCAGGTGTCAGAGCGTCGGTGGCGCTCTTTTCAGTTTTGATCCAGCACACGGGGTCTGACATCTTTTGAACCTGCTTTGGTTAGACGGGGTTACAAACCGATATTCTGGTTTGTTTGCAATTGTGCCTCTGAACAGTTGAACCGTTCCCTGACATCCTTGGTCGCGTCAGAAAGAAAGTACTGCACCTGGCCATCCCGGATGAAGTCTTCGCCATCGAAACTGACGGTTGGATCGATGACATGCCAATTGATTTCGCCGGGTGGATAATCCCCACACGTATGGAAATGCAGATGCCTGGGGCTGCCAAAAATCATACCGTTCCAGCGCACAGGGTCGTCCACCGCCTTGCCGGTGTAGATCGTGCCGGGATTAAGCCCCGCATGCCAGGAGTGGATTTGAGTTTCATCAAGGTCAAAGAGGTCAGCCACCATCTTGGAGTGGGCCTTGAATGCCGCGACAAGGTCAAGATCGCCCTCGAAGGCAACGGCACGGCCATTTTCAACGGTGACAGCAATCGGGCTTTCAATGTGGAATGCTTCGGGGGAGTACACATGCGTGTTTGTCCCGGTAACAAATCGATTGAGCACAATCCGGCCATTCATCGTGTCCGCAGGAACCGGACGGTGTACGCAGATCGGAAACAGATTGACTGTAAAGCTGCTGTCGGACGTGTCGGCATGCTGTGGCTCTTCAGGCATATCACCCGAGACATCCGTGCCGGCCGGACACTTTACCCGCCACGTCTTGCGCGTTGCCATGGCACTGTTGAAACGCCCGACCATGTCTTTCATGAACATATGCGGAAAGAGCGCGGCGTCGGAGCTTAAGATCCCGTCATCCAGGGTGTAGATCATCGTTTTCGTGCCATCACCGGGCAGCGCGCGAAACCGCATCTGATCACCGATCCGGTTCATGAAGATCGTATGATCCACGTACTGCATAGCAGCACCCAGTGCCTCGGGCACATCTTCAGGCCCATCTGCGCGTGGTGTGGACAATGTGAGAACCGATGCTCCCATCTGGCGCGCGGTTGTGGCGATGGTCAAAGGGACCGTGTCGTCAAAATACCCCAGACCGGGCTCTTCAGATACCAGAAGTACCGTGTCCCCGTCCTGTAAACCGACGCAATTCACCAAGAGATTTTGCGCCCCTGCAATTGCCTTGCTTGTCAAAGGTCCACCTCCATCGACAGCTATTGTAACGTTACAATCACTTAAAACGGGCGAAATGCAAGTTTAAAAGGTGTGCGGGTTTTGAACCAAGCTAAGGGCGAACTGCCCCTTGCTCAGACAGTGGCCCCCTCCACCAACTCCACCGGACAGATGATCCTTGGATTTCTGAACGATCCGACATCAAGGCAATTCAAAAGTTCCTCTGCCCCGATCTCCCCCATCTGGTAGGCCGGCGATTGAACAGTTGTCAGGTGTGGCGAGGAAAGAAGATGCAAACCGAAGGCATTGTATCCGGTCAGACTTACATCTTCGGGCACAGGGACCGATGACTGCTTGAAATAGTCAAGTGCCGCCATGGCCATCGTGTCATTGATGCACATGACGGCGTCTGGCGTTCCGGAGGTGGCGATGTAGTCTTCCAAAGCGCGTTGCACATCCCGCGGGCTGCAATCGCCGCCTTTAACGACACGCACCGTATCCACTTCACCGCTGTTGAGTGTCGCGACCATGCTGTCGACGCGCTCTTGCACGGCCGCCCATTCGTTTAAACCGCTGGTTAAGAGCACGATATGTCGCCTCTTCGCCTCCAAGACCTTTTCGGCGAGCGCGTGCCCGCCTGCGGTCTCATCCTGCTTTACGGTGCACACCATGGGGTTCTCGGTGCCGGGTTCTTCAAAGAAAACCAGCGTTGGTTGATCAAGTGCTTCTATGTTTTGGAACTGTGCCAGACGGTCCTCGTCGGACCCGGAGAGAAGGACAGCAATAGCATCCGTTCTCATATTCTGCAGGACATTCGACGTGTGAAACGCCTCTGGCGTGATACCTTGCAGCAGTACGGAATAGCCCTTCTGGTTCAATCGGTTGCTGAAGCCTGAGATAATTTGCGTCGTGTAGCCGTCAGACAGGTAATGGGCAGAACGGTCCACCACAACAATACCGATCGACCATGCTTGAGACGTGCGCAAACTGTGGGCGCCGAAGTTGCGGCGATAGTTCAGTTCCGCGACCGATTTTCCAACGCGTTCGCGCATATGCGTGGTCATCAAATCAAAGCGCCGGTTGATGTAGTTGGACACCGTCATTGGCGAAACGCCTGCATGTTCCGCAACCTGTTTGACCGTCGTTCGCTTTGGTTTCGTCATCTTCTCAACAAGAACACCTTGGGAGTTTCAAACTGTAATACCGGTTGGCGATCACGCAAGTGGGATTGCCGCGAAGCATAGTGATCGCCGCCGAAAAACAGGCTACGGCTCGCTCAGTGTTTAGGCGTGATGACACAGGCTTGGCTTTACGTCGGAGCGCTTAAATCTTCCGGTTCAAAGCGAAGCGGCCTTCAACGTGGTTTGGCGATGCGTGTGCATTGTAGAACCGCGACGGAACCCTAGAGATCCAGACCGAAAAAGCTATTGAGCGACAGTAACGAAACTTCTTTCGCTGTGATCAATATTTTTTTCTTTGCGTGCAAGGCAGACAACGGTAGCCTAGTCTGGGGAGATCGCAAAATTCTACGACTTGAACTCGAATTTGCTGAACACGGCACCGATACGCCGCAGAATACCGCCTTCGGCGCAAAGAGCTTTCGAGTTTTTACCGCGCAGAACAAAGTTGCGATATTGGAGCAGAACCAAAACATCGAAGCAAAACACTTAGCGTTCGATGTCACCCAAAGCCAAAACAGACCAAAATGGCAAATCTCAACATAGAGATGGCGAACCAAGAAGATCAAAAAAGCGGCGTAAGCCAAAAAAATCCAACGGAGGAAACATGAAAGATTACAAAGATCAGATCCTGCTTGACCGTCTTGCGGCGGCTGCCAGAGACGGCAGCATTTCCAGACGCTCATTTATGAACTATTCGATGGCAGCCGGTATGACCGCGTCCGCGGCAACCGGGCTGTGGGGAACGTCGGCCAAAGCTGCGCCCCAACGGGGCGGCGTATTCCGTGTGGCCCAGCATGACGGCAACACCAGCGACTCGCATGATCCAGGCAGTTATCTGTCCTATGCGATGATTTCGCTGGCGCATACGCATCGCTCGTTCCTGACCATGATCAATACCGATCAAACACTCGGCGGCGACCTGGCGACAGAATGGTCAGCCACGCCAGACGCCATGGAGTGGACAT
The DNA here is from genome assembly GCA_963422235.2 of uncultured Roseovarius sp. Taxonomy (GTDB): domain Bacteria; phylum Pseudomonadota; class Alphaproteobacteria; order Rhodobacterales; family Rhodobacteraceae; genus Roseovarius. The sequence goes on along the minus strand of CAXMWV010000001.1, from coordinate 656,231 downwards.
TCCAGCTGAACCCTAATGCAACCTTCCATTCGGGTAAGAAAGTCACCGCTGAGGATGTGATTGCCTCTATGAACCACCACCGCGGTGAGGATTCCGGCTCGGCGGCCAAGGCACTGCTGGCAAGTGTAAACGATATCGTCAACAACGGAGACGGCTCGGTCACTTTCAAACTTGATGCACCGAACGCCGACTTGCCTTGGATCATGCCCGATTATCACCTGGCGATCTGTCCGGCCAATGAGGACGGTACGCTCAATTGGCAAACGGCTGATGGCTGTGGCCCGTACAAACTGGTTGAGCATGAGTTCGGCGTCGGTTCCCGCCTTGTGCGCCACGAAGAATGGCATGGCGAAGGCGCTTATTTCGACGAGATCCAATACATTGTGATCAACGATCCGAATGCCCGGCAGACGGCCCTTGTAACTGGGGATGTGGACGCGGTCACTCTTCTCGAGAACAAGACCATGTCGCTGCTGGAACGTGATCCCAATATTGAAGTCGACAATGTTCCGTCGGCACAGTGCATCACCTTGCCAATGCACACCAATACTGCGCCGTTTGACAACAACGACGTGCGCATGGCGTTGAAGCTGGCAGTCGACCGCAACGACCTGATCGAAAAGATCACCTTCGGTGCTGCGACAATCGGTAATGACTTCCATCACTCCCCTGCGATGCCTTACTGGCCCGACGATATTCCTCAGCGCGAATATGACCCGGAACAGGCCGCATCTCTGTGGAAAAAAGCAGGCATGGAAGGGCAAACCATCGACATCAGCACAGCGGAGTCCATCACGACGGGCGCCGTTGATCTCTGCGTTCTCATGGCGGCCCATGCCAAGGAAGCGGGTATCAACATCAATGTGGTTCGTGAACCCAATGACGGCTACTGGTCTGATGTCTGGCTGACCAAGCCTTGGTGCGTGGTGTCCTGGGGTGCGCGTCCGACACCTGATGTGATGTATACGCTCGGCTATAAGGACGATGCGGCCTGGAACGAAAGCTACTGGCAGAACGCACGGTTCAATGAACTGTTGTTGCAGGCCAAGGCAGAGCTTGACGATACCAAGCGGGCCGAGATGTACCGTGAGATGGGCATGATCGCGCGGGATGATGGCGGGACACTGATCCCGTACTTCCCGAACTTCGTTTTCGGCCGCCGGTCCAACGTCAAACACACCGGACAGTTGGCTGCGAACTGGTCGCTTGACGGCGCCCGCGGTGCACATCGCTGGTGGTTCGAAGGTTGACCTGAACAACGATAGGCCCGCGCTCCCTGGCCGGGCCTGTTCGCCCCGGTGGCTCTCAGGCAAGCTGAGAGACATCGGGGTTTTTCTTTCACATCAGCAATAAGTGTCAGCTTGAGACCTGCGCTCAAAGCGCATCGCCGCTTCGAGCTGACTGTCCAGCTTTGAGACCGCAGAGGCAAACCAATCAGGTTTAGAAAGAGGGGTTTAACTGTGCACAGTTAAGTTCAATTCGCAGGTCCGCTTTGAGTCCATGGCCGACATCCTGAACTTCCTGCCCACGCGTCAGGATGTTTTCTTCGCCATATGTGTCTTCGTGTTCGAGAAGCACATCATGGCCGCCTGAGATCGTCTGTATACAGCCATTTTCGTCGTTGGCCTCGGGCAGAAAAAACCAAGCCGCAAGACCGACATGAGGTTCGAACCCCATATCTCGCGCATCCTGATGCCAACTAACAAAAGCCGACGGTGACTCCAGACACAGTGAATTTTTGCTGTTGAATTCTAAAGCGGTTATCGGTGGCTACGCGGAACCCCGCGTCATTATGCGTGGGTCAACGTTGGGTTGACTTCGATCGGTCTTGAGGTGAGCGCTTACGAGACTCACTCAATGCGGAGAATCAAGGTCACTCAGATCTACAAGAATACAGGCGATCTCCGGGCCGCTCCGCTCCTCCTAAGTCACACGAAGATGGACAGCACGGCTCGATGCCTTGGTTTAGACCTTGAGGCGGTCATTGCTGAAGCTATCGAAATCTAGACTAAAGGGCTGTTCATGAGGGTGGCCCAAAGCAGACTTTACAGTTCTTCTAATGACGTTTCGGCGTAGCAGGCCAAATCTGACGTTTCCTGCAACAAGACTATCCCCTATCAGGCGCGTCTGCATTTTTGAATGTGAGGGCCGAGGAAACCTTTCGGCAAGTGTAGTAAAATACCGGCGTGAAAAGCAGGCCGAACATGGTCACGCCGAGCATTCCGAAGAAAACGGCTGTGCCGAGGGCTTGACGCATCTCTGCGCCAGCGCCTGTCGCCGTTAGAAGTGGCACGACCCCCAGAATGAAGGCGAATGACGTCATCAAGATAGGCCGCATGCGCAGGCGCGCGGCCTCTACCGCAGCTTCAAAACGTGTCTTGCCATTGTCCTCTGCCTGTTTGGCAAACTCGACGATCAGAATCGCATTTTTGAAGCCAGACCCACAAGAACGACGAGGCCGATCTGCTTCAGAATGTTGTTGTCCATTCCCCGCCACAACACACCCGAAATCGCTGTAAGCAGACACATTGGAAAGATCAGGATAACCGCCAACGGCAGCACCCAACTTTCGTATTGAGCCGCAAGCAAAAGGAACACCAACACAACGGCCAGGGTGAAAATGACGAAGAGGCTGTCGTCCGCCAGCTTTTCCTGTAACGCCAGTTCCGTCCATTCAAAACTGAATCCGGGCGGAAGGTCTGCGGCCAAGTCTTCCATCTTCGCCAAAGCTTCTCCGGTAGAAATGTTTGGCAGGGCAGCCCCTTGAACGGCGGCAGCTGGGAAGAGATTGTAACGCACGACGCGGTAAGGCCCGGTTGTATCTTTAAACGTGGCAACAGAGCCGATGGGCATCATCCCGCCCGTTGTTGTCCGCGTGCGAAGGTTCTCCACATCGCGCTGCTGATCACGGAAAACACCGTCGGCCTGCGCTGTGACACGGAACGTCCTGCCCAGGAAATTGAAGTCGTTGACGAAGGCGGAGCCCAAATAGACCTCCAACGTCTCAAAAATTTGGTCAGGGGTGACGCCCAACTGCTCCGCTTTCACCCGATCAATATCCGCAAAGATGCGCGGAGTTGCCGTGTTGAACAACGTAAACGCCTGCGTCAGTCCTTCGGTTTGGTTGGCTTTTGCAGACAGTTCCTGAGCAACGGTTTCAAGCGCGCGCAGGCCTCGTCCCCTTGTGTCCTGCACATACATTTTCCACCCGCCCGCTGAGCCGATACCCCGGACAGGGGGCGGAGCGACTATGAAAATGAATGCTTCCTTGATCTGGAACAGAGAGCCCTGAACCTGCTGCAGGATATCGTTTTGCGACAGTCCCAAACGGGCGAGTTCTTCAAAGTCTTTGAACGTGAAGAAGATAGCCCCCGCGTTCGGTGCATTGGTGAATGTTGCCCCGTCGAACCCCGCAAAACCAGCCGTGTGCGCCACACCCGGATGTTTCAAAATGAGATCTGTCGCGCGCTGGACGACCTTATCGGTTCGATCGAGCGACGACCCGGCCGGCAGTTGGATGACAGTGATCAAGTAGCCCTGGTTCTGATCGGGAATAAAACCGGTCGGCGCGCGCTGGAACTGCGCGTATCCCAGGTAAACCAACCCGGCATAAGAAATGAGCACGAGTACGCTGACGGACAAAAGACCCCTAACCAAAACCGCGTAGCCCTTGGAAAGCTTGCTGAACAGGTAGTTGAACCCGGCGCTGAAGGTACGAAGGGGCCACGTCAATACGTCCCACAACCGCCCGAAGAGGCCTCGGGATTTGTCAACGCCCAGATCACCTTTCAGAAGAAGCGCGGCCAATGCGGGCGACAGTGTCAGAGAGATGACCGTCGAAATTGCTGTCGAAACGGCAATGGTAAGGGCAAACTGGCGGAAGAACTGCCCGCTGATGCCGCTGACGAAAGAGGCAGGAATGAACACGGCCATCATGACGAGGCTGGTGGCAATCAAGGCCCCGGATACCTCGCTCATGCTTTTGTAAGCGGCCTCTCGCGGGGGCATGCCATCGGCAATGTAGCGATCCACGTTTTCGACAACCACGATGGCGTCATCGACCACAATGCCAATGGCCAGCACAAGGCCGAATAGTGTCAGGTTGTTGAGCGAGAACCCGAAGGCGGCCATTACCGCGAAGGTCGCAATCAAGGAAATTGGAATGGCTAGAACCGGAATGATCGCCGCGCGCCAACTCTGGAGAAAAACCAAGATGACCAACACCACCAGTACCATTGCTTCAAAGAGCGTCTGGTAAACCGCCTCAACGGATTCCTCGATGTATTCTGTTGGGTTGTAGATGACCTCATAGGCGACGCCCTGAGGGAATTCCTGCGCCATGTCATCCATCGCGCCCAACACGTTGGCGGCCGTTTCCAAGGCGTTTGTGCCGGGGCGCTGGAAGATCAAAATAGGCAGCGCGGTGTTCTCATCGAGATATCCAATAGTCGAGTAGTCAAGCGAACCAAGCTCTACACGCGCAACATCCCGCAGTCGGATCTGAGAGCCGTTGGCCTCGGTGCGCACAACGATGCTCTCAAACTGCTCGGGGTCTGTCAGACGGCCCTGGGTTTGGACTGCAATTTCATACGCACTTATAAGTTATGGGCTTGACACTTGCAACTCTTCAAGGTATCAATATACCAAGGAGAAGAAATTATGAACATTACAAGCGTCTTTTACCGTTTTCCTGATCAGGAAGCCTGTATTGCCCATCTTGAGAAAGTGCGTTGGGCTGACGATCCGCATTGTCCGCACTGTGGCTCTACCAGAGTTGCACGAAAGGATGACCAAGGCCGGGTTGGTCGCTGGAATTGCCACGGCTGCAAATCCAGCTTCAATGTCTTGTCTGGCACTATGTTTGAGAAGACCAGAATACCGCTTCAAAAGTGGTTTCTTGGGATTGCGCTGGTGGTAAACGCAAAGAAGAGTTTGTCCAGCCCACAACTTGCCCGCGATCTTGATATGACGCAGCCGTCAGCGTGGTACATGCAACAACGCATTCGCGCTCAAATGGCAACTGCACAAGGCGAAATCCTGTTGCAAGGCATTGTTGAGGCAGATGAGACATACGTGGGCGGTAAACCGCGTAAGCGAAATAAATCTAATAATAACAAAGAATTACCACCCCCCCCCGCGTAATCCGCGAGGCAGAGGCACACGCAAAACGCCAGTTATTGGCGCGGTAGAACGTGGTGGAAAGGTCGTTGCCAGCGTTGCCAAAAACCTGACCGCCAAAGGCGTTCTTGAATTCATTCACAACAGTATCGATCCCCAAGGGACGGTGTTGATGACCGATGAGTTTAAGTCCTACAACGCCGTTCAGGAGACGATGGGACATGCGACCGTCAATCACAGCAAAGGCGAGTATGTTTGCGGTGATGTCCACACCAACACGATTGAAGGGTTCTGGTCGCTTCTCAAGCGAGCCTGGTATGGAACGCATCACCACTACAGCAAGCAGTATATGCCGCTCTACGTGGCCGAAGCGTGTTGGAAATACAATGAACGCAGGAACGAAAATGCGTTTGGCACATTCATGCGTGGATGCTTCGCATGAACCGGCTCTATTATGGGGATTGCCTGACCATCATGCAGGATATGCCGCTTGGTAGCGTTGACCTGATCTATCTTGATCCGCCCTTTAATTCCAAACGTGACTACAACGCGATTTACAAAGACGAGACCGGCAGGCCGCTCCCGGATCAGATCGAAGCATTCTGCGATTTATGGGCGTTGGATGAGGATCGTGAACGTGCCATTAAAAACATGCCGATTTTGATGCGTGAAGCGGGTGTTGACGATGGCATCGCGGAGTTTTGGAAAATCTGGTGTAATGCTCTGCGAAAGACCAATCCCGCCCTTTTGGCTTATCTCAGCTACATGACCGAACGGTTATTGCCCATGCGCGGCATTCTTAAGCCTACAGGCTCAATCTACCTGCACTGCGATCCGACAGCCAGCCACTACATCAAAGTCATGATGGACGGGATTTTCGGTCATGGGAATTTTCTGAATGAAATTGTTTGGGCTTACCGAACCGGCGGAGCCAGCAAGCGATGGTTTGGGCGCAAACATGATGTATTGCTGTATTATGCAGCCAAACATGGAAAGCACGTTTTTAACGTTCAGAAGGAACGGTCATATTCAACTGGTGCTCCACCAGGCTTTAAGGGAATTGAAAAATTCCAGGATGAATATGGTCGATGGTACACAATGGCATCATTGCGCGACGTCTGGGAATTGAACGCAATCGGCAGATCGTCAAAGGAGAGGCTGGGTTACGCCACACAAAAGCCGTTGGTGTTATTGGAGCGCATCATTGAGGCCAGTTCCAATGAAGGCGACGTTGTGTTCGATCCTTTCTGCGGGTGCGCTACCACCATTGAAGCAGCACATCGCCTCAACCGACGCTGGATCGGGATTGATATTGCCATTCACGCAATCAAGCGTGTGGCAAAAGTTCGATTGCAAGACAGGCTTGGCTTGAAGGAAGGAACAGATTTTGAAATCGAAGGTGTTCCGCACAGCATTGAAGGTGCGCGCGATCTCTGGGAACGGGACAAGTACCACTTTCAGAAATGGGCCGTGGAGCAGGTTGACGGTTTTGTCACATCTCGTAAGTCCGCTGATGGCGGCGTTGACGGGCGGCTGTATTTCGATACAGGAGGCAAAAGCCTTGAAAGCATGGTTGTCGAGGTCAAAGGTGGCGCAAATGTCGGCATTAGCGTTGTACGAGACCTAAGAGGCGTTCTTGAGCGCGAAGGCGCACCAATGGCGGGCCTGATTGTACTTGAGGAACTGGGTGAACGGAAATTACGGAATTTTCGTCAGGAAATGGCCCAGGCGGGAGACTTGAATGTCAACGGCATTCTTTACTCGCGAATGCAAATGCTGACCGTGAGCGAGATACTTGAAGGCAAGCGGTTTGAAATGCCGTCGATTGCCCGAGCGCGGGGAGAAAGAGAGCCGCAATTGCCGCTGGGATAAAGCCCATAACTTATAAGTGCGATTTCATATGCCGACGGCTCCGGCACCGGTAAGCGGTTGATCACACCCGAGGCAACCTGCACGTTGTTCACTCTCAGCGCTTGAACAACTTCCCCTGCCGTCATTCCCCTAGCGGCGATAAGTTCTGGGTCCAGCCAGATGCGCATGGAGTAGGCCCGTTCAGCAAAGAGCAGGGCTTGCCCGACACCATCGATACGGGCGAGCCTGTCTATGACGCGGGTGCGGGTGTAGTTGGAAATGTAGAGCTGATCCCGTGAGCCATCATCGGAATGCATATGAATGACCATCATAAGGTCAGGAGAGCTTTTCTGCGTTGTGATCCCCAGCCTTCGAACTGGTTCCGGAAGGCGCGGTTCGGCCGTCGTAACCCTGTTTTGGACAAGAACCTGAGCCTGATCGAGATCCGTGCCGAGTTTGAATGTCACGGTCATTGTCAACTGGCCATCACCCGTCGATTGCGAGGTGATGTAGAGCATGTCTTCAACACCGTTGATCGCTTGCTCAATGGGCGAAGCGACGGTGTCAGAAACGGTCTCAGCGGACGCGCCGGGATAGCTGGCGCTTACCTGGATTGTTGGAGGTGCAATCTCTGGATATTGCGCCACTGGCAACGAAAAGTAGGCCACGGCACCGATGATCGTCATTATGACCGAAAGGACCGTCGCAAAGATCGGCCGGTCGATGAAGAAGTGGGAAAATTTCATCGCGGCGACCTATTCAGACCCGGGCTCATCCAGTGAAAGAACGGTCGCCTCTGGCACCACTTGCCCACCTGGACGTGCGCGCAGAACGCCATTCACGATAACTGTGTCGTCTGCCGAAATGCCTGATCGAATGACCCGTAGTCCCTGATGCAAGGGGCCAAGTTCCACGACACGAGCGCTGACCGTTCCTTCATCATCGACGACCAGTACGATCTTGCGGGCTTGGTCTGACAAAATCGCTTCATCGGGCAAAAGCAACGCCTCGTATTCGCCTGAGCCAATAATGCGCAAACGCGCAAACAACCCCGGAGTCAGAAACTCATCCGGGTTCTCGAAGATAGCTCTTGCGCGGATCGTGCCCGATCCTGGGTCCAGTTCGTTGTCGACGAAATTCATGGCCCCTTTGTGCGGCCATCCCTGTTCATCGATCAGCCGCGCCTCCACCGGGTTCGCTGCGGTGCGAGAGCTTTCGCGGTTTCCATTGAGGCTAAGGCGAGAATACTTGAGAAAGTCTGCCTCTGACCCGGTGAACACCAAATAGATCGGGTCTGTCGCAATAAGCGTGGCGATCACGCTGTTGTTTTCGACCACCAACGCCCCGATGTTGAATTCTCTGTCAGAGATACGCCCGTCAAACGGCGCGCGCACCTCGGTAAACTCCACGTTAAGTTCCGCGGATCGGATCGCGGCCTGTGCAATGACAATCTCCGCATCAGCGCGCAAGCTTGCGGCTAGGCGTTCATCAAGCACCTGGATCGACAACGCGCCTGTCTCAACGAGTTCTTCGCCGCGTTGGAGTTCAATTCGCGTGCGACGTTGTTCGGCTTTGGCGGCCGCGAGCTGTGCCGTTGCGCTATCTAGCGTGGTTTGAAAGGGGCGTGGATCGATCCGCATCAGCAAGTCACCCTTCTTGACCAGCTGTCCATCGCGAAAAAGAATTTCATCAATGTATCCGGAGACGCGCGGGCGAATTTCAACACGTTGTACCGCTTCAAACCTGCCCGTGTACTCATCCCAATCAACAATCGTGCGCACCAAAGGCTTCGCAACATCCACGGGAAGAGCTTGTTGCTGCGAATTCAAAAGCTGCGCGGTTGAAATCAGAGCCGCGAAGAACACGACCAGCAATGCGAAAGGAACTGCTCTTCCAGATTTCCAGACGGAAAAGCTGATGTGAGTTTTCACAATTGACCACCCCAAAAACGAAAAATGTCAGATAATTATTACAACTATAAATGCATAGCTTGGGTGACATCAAGCTGATGGGTCACTTGTTTGGATTTCGTACAATGCCTTTTTTGCAAAGCCAAAAAACTGGTATTCACGTTTGAAAATCCAGAGCGGGCTTTCGGTTCCGCGCGGGCACATAGGCCGCTCTGCTAGCCTTTAGATGATGCTGCTCGCATCACCGGCATCGAGGGGGCTGCTCAAAATGCCCGCAAAATACGAGTGCGTTTATTGCTTTGTAAGACTTTGAATCGTTGGTGAATGTGATGGGTGGACCAGTATTGAGTGTGAGTTTGGTCTTGAGGAGTTCCGATCGCAGGCCACCGACTTAATGAGGTACGAGCTCAAGTTTGCATTCTTCAAACATGGGTTTCACCCGTTCTGGCAAATCAGAGTTTCTCGGCTGCATTCAGTAGCGAGTCCGGATCGCGTTGCACAGATCAATGTCGCCGTTTGCCATTAAGCTTCACCCTCATGACCATCGCGCCAGTATGCAACAGATAGCTGCTTGCCCTTTTGCAGACCCAATTCCGTTTTGAAGAACTTCCGTAGGTCTTGCGCGTCCTGGAACTCTCCTCCGAACCAGGCAAATGCAAACTCAGACGCTCTGACATGCGGTTTGACCAAGTCCAGCGAATTTCCGCGAAACTCCCTTTCCGTATAGCTGACCACGTCAAACCCGGGGTGTTGGAAATACGTTTGCGCCTCAGCGGCAACAGGACAAACAGCGATTATTTTGCCCGTCGCCGTTTCGCCGAGGTCGTCAATGTTCCGGGCAATGGCGGCGAAAGCGGTTCGGTCTCCGACAAAAAGATGCGGCCCGTCCGACTTGTCACCGACTTCGCCGCCCGGTCCCATAATGCCAAGTTCGGAACCAATCGCGGCATTCAGCGCCCAGTCGGACACGAAGCCATCGTCATGAACGGCCACGTCAAACTCCAATCGGCCGCTGGCAGCACATACTTTGCGCAAGGACAGAACCCGGGCGTGCAATTGATCCTCACCTTGCGGCCACAATGTTCCGCCGTTTGGCGCAATTGTCGGCCAGACCGGGGCGCGTCCACGGGTTTTGGGCAAAATGATCCGGACGTGAATACCACCCTGTTGCATGGCCACGGCACCTGGTCCCTCAACCGTCACCCGGCGCAGGCCCTGGATCACGTCCTGTGTGTCGATCACGTTGAAGATGTGGAAGTTCACCGGAAGGTCCGGTGTCGCCTCTGCATTGTCCCAACGGATTGCGTCTGCTGCGACTTCGTCGATTGCTGCCGTGTGCTCGATCACCTCTTCACGCATGAAGTGGAGATGGCCCAGATTGACCGTGCCCAGTTCAATCCTGAGGCCTTCGTCGCGGAGCTCAAACACGATGGACAGGCCGAATTCCGGTATTGTTGCGGCTGCCCGTGGGCCATCCTCCTGAAACTCGACGTCATTGTCGCGCAGCTTTTGCATCATGGACTCACGCAGTGCGTTTGGATCGGCAATGGCCACTGTGGTGGAGGTCGTGAAAGGGCTATTTTGAGTCAAGTGCGAACCTCCTTCAACGGGCGCGTTTGCGACCTGTCCTGCCAAGCGATGAATGCCCCCAGCACGGCGAAACATGCCGTTGCCAAGAATAGTGATGCATATCCTGTCTTGTCGGCCAGCGTTGTCATCACACCGGCCGCCACCATGAAAAACAGGCCTTCAACGCCGGAAAACGCGGCAAAGTCAGTGGCTTCACGCCCCTCGCTGCAGTATCCCATCAGGATGCTTTTTGCCGACGGCATGAGCGCGAATGCGAAAAGGCTGTTGGTCAGCACCAATGCAATCACAGCTCGCGTTGTCATCTCGGTCATGAACAGAGCGCCGAAAATCAGGCATGAGACGGCAAGGGTCACCCCGATACAAGTGATGGCGGCATACCCACCCAAACGTTCCGTCAATGGTTTGGCCGCAAAGCCACCGACAAAGCCGAACGCATTGGCACCCACGATTGTGACAAGGCCAGCCTCAGCCACTGACAAACCCACCTCAAGTAACATCAGTGACTGCAGCCCAAACGTAGCGGCCACGGCCATGTTGACCGGTAAAATCGCATAGAGCAGGCGGCGTACTCGGGAGTCCTTCAGAATGGAAAAGAGGCTGAGAAGGGTTGGTTTGCTCGACACGACAGGGGCGTGGGCGTCCAGTTTGAGAGGCGCGATCACAACAAGGAAACAGATGGACACAACGGCAATGGTCACGACAGTGAAAGACCAGCCCAAGTCTGACAAAAGGTACAGCACGCCCAAACCCGTCACCGCACCCGCCGAGGCATAGGCCAAAACCTGTACCGTCATGCCCTTCACTCGAGAGTCCGGCTTCAGCTGCTGCGCCATCAATCCGAAAATGGCCGTCTGCTGGGTGCCCATGAAGACGCTTAAGAGTGCCAGTAGCGCTATGATGGCATAGGGGGTCGTGGCGGGATCGGTCAGGCTTAACCCGAACATTCCGATTACGATCAGTAGCTGCGTGCCCACGATCCAGCTTTTGTAGCGACCCACGCCGCGAAACCCCATGCGGTCGATCATGGGTGCCCATAGAAAGCGCAGCGTCCAGGGCACGCCGGCCAGGAACAGTAACCCCACGATTTCAGAGGGTTGCCCGGCGTCCCGCAGGTAGAGGGCCACGCCCTGCCACAGGAACAGAACCAAGGAGGACAGCGATAGTGTCAGCAGCCCGACAGTGGCAAAAAGCGCGCGCTCAGACGACATGGTCTTCGTTCCTTGGTCAGTACCGCAGGGTTATGGATGCACCAATGGTCTGCGGACGTCCGATCGACACAGTGTCAAACAAGGCACCCCCATCAAAGTCCCGCGTGACGTATCTTTCGTCGAAGAGGTTCTTCACATAGGCATCAAGCTCAACCGTGCGGCCTGAACGCAGGACCTTCTCGTAGCCCAGCCCCAGATCGACAACCGAGTAGGCACCAAGTTTGGGGACACCCAACCGATAGACCTGTGATCCCACGTGACGGAAATCTGCATAGACGTTCAGACCTTGCGGTGACCTGTATCCGACCCGCGCATTGGCCGTGAAATTCGGTGCGCGCGGCAGGTCAGCGCCGGTAAAACCCGACAACCCGCCATCGGTGATTTCGGTTTCCAACAGGCCGACACCCGCTGAGGCATAGAAACCGCGGGCAAAGTTGTAGGACCCAGACAATTCGAGACCGTACCCTTCGGATTCGGGCACGTTGCCAATCAGGAACGGAGCGGCGGGATTTCCGCCGAGAACCTGTGCGTCCTCGAAACGGTAGTAGAATGCGGTGACCGAGTAACTCCAGACGCCATCCAAGGATTGCCCCGAGACGTAGATTTCGTGCTGGCGCAAGCGTTCGCTTTCGAACAACGCGGCCGGAGGGCCCGGAACAAAGAACGGGGCGCCGCCGAAGATATTGAAATCAATCCCGCCTGCGCGAAACCCTTCGGAGTAGGTGTAGCCGATGGTAGTCGTGTCACTGACTTCGTGGCGGATCCCGATCTTGGGCAGGAACACGTCCTCGGACGTGTTTGAGGTTTGCGCGAATGCCAGAACTGGTGCGGAAAATGCCCTGCGTCGGTCGTCCATTTCATATCGCCCGCCGAGGATCAGCGTGGTTGCGGGCCCGACACCGATCTCGACCTCACCGAAAACGCCGATGTTTTCGATCTGACCATCGACAGTGAAAGGCAGTGCTGCGCCTCTATCTACGATGTCGTCATCCTGAACCGTGTATGAGAAGCCGACAAAGCCACGGTCAATGACGCCGACATTACTGAACTTCAGGGTGGTGTCGGAAACAAACTGCGTAATCTGCTGATCCAGAAGCGACCGGAAACCGCCGGGTGTATCGAGTTCTTGGTTTAGGTAAGACAGGTGCTGTTCCAGTGTCAGGTCTGGCGAAAACTCATAGCTTGCACGCACGGAATAGGTTGTCTGCTCGGTTCTGATTGGGACTTTGAAGCCTGCGACGGCGGTTGCGATCACGTTGCCCGTCCCGTTGCGGTCTACCAGACCCGGATCATAGGTTGTCGCGATGTCCTGATGGGATACACCAAACACCATGGACAAACCCGGCAAAGAGTCCGGTTCCACCAAGAGCTTCACGCGGGTGTTGAGAAAGCTCTCCCTTTCGATCAAGTCTGCAAAGGGTGCCTGACCCGGTGTCAGCACATCGACGAAGGCTTCCCCCTCGCTGCCTTCGATTGCGAAACGCAACGCGACCTGATCTTCGACCAACACAGTGTTATACATCGCCGCCGCGGTTGCAGTTCCATCCTGGTTGAACGCACCGAACCGCAGGGCATAGTCGGTTTCAAAGGTCGGGTCGTTCGTGAAGACACGGACCGCACCACCGATTGCGTTGCGTCCTGAGGTGGTGGCTTGTGGTCCACGCGCCACTTCGACAGCTTCCACATCCCATAGACCGGTGGTAGCCGTGGTCGCGCTCAGGGGTACTGGCGTGGCCACGTTGTCTACGATGATCGGAACGCGGGGTTGAGCGCCGGCAGTCTGAGAGGTGGACCCTTCCACACCCGCGGTCCCGTCGATCCCGCGAATGGACGGCAGGTAAGGCCCTTCTTCGTACACAATGTTGGGCAGGGATTCGATGGCGTCTTGCAGGTTGTTGTTACGCGGAGACGCGATGTCTTCGGGGTCAAGCGACGTGATGGCCGGTGACGCTTCGGCCTGCGTCCGGCCAATGCGTTCCCCTTCCAAAACCAGGGTGCCGAGATCCAAGGAGCCCTGCTCTTGCGCATATCCTGTTTCGGCCACCACTACCGTGCCGAGTGCCCCGCAGAGCAGAATGCTATGTCTGACCACCGTTTGTCCCCTTTGACGTCGTCCTTTCGTCTGACATTGCAAATAGGCTGAGCGGCGGATAGGCTTAAAACTGACAGAAAATGTAAGAATTACGCCATGGCCAGATCTCAGACCGACTTTCAAATGCTGTCCGCACACCGCTCGAGGACAGGCTTGGGATGGGAAGCATGGCGTCTTGGTGCGTTGGAAATGGACGTGCCCGAGAACCACGAGGTTTTGTTCACCGTGGTCTTGGAAGGCAACGGCGAGTATCTGCGAGACGACGACATTGGTCGAAGGACGGTGGAGTTTTCACCGGGCATGTCAGGGCTTACCCTGCCCTTCAATCGCATGCATGGTGCAATTGACCCGGCCACGATTGCCAGCATCAGCCTGCCAATGGACCGCTTCACCAGCGAAATGCGCGCGATCACCGGTCGCGAAGCGCATGACGACATTGAAGACTTTGCCTATGGGCTGCACAATTGGGACTTCGCCCATGATCTTTTTCGGCACCTAGGCGGCTTGATTGACGGCGTACCAATGCGCCGGGATGAGATCGTCGAAGGGGCCATGATGCTCATGTTGCCAGCGTTCGCACAGCGGATCGGAATTGAAACGCGTGAAGCCGAACAAAACGGCACCCGCCTGACGGAAAAGCAGCTGCGCACCCTGCGCGCGTTCGTGGATGCCAACCTCGCAAATCCGATTTCCGTCCATGAGATGGCCCGCCACGCGGGAACCAGTGCCCGTCACCTGTCACGTTTGTTTCAGCAGACGTTTGGCATCGGGCCTTATGCCTGGGTTCAGGATTACCGCCTCCGACGCGCCCGTGAGATGTTGCGGGCCGGGATGGGCAACGTCACGACTGTTTGCTTTGAGTGCGGGTTTTCGAGCCCGTCCAGTTTTGCTCAAAGATATCGAGCAAAGTTCGGAAACCGCCCGTCTGAAGACCTTCTTCGGTGAGTTTCCTACTGATCCGGTCTAGTGTTCCACCGGGTCCAGACCCTAGCGGCCATTCATTCGTCTATCAGGTTTCTGCGGTCGCAGCCCGCATAGTCGCCGTTCGCTGCGCCTGCACGATCTGGGTGGCGATCACCGTCTCAAGAGCGGGACGAACCTGCCATCTGCAGCGCTTTCTCCAATGTCTGCTGATTTTGAAGTAGGCCGATCTAGGTCGCGTTTACTCGACGCCCATCAGAGCTTTCGGTCCTTTCTGGGGGAAAGGCCAAACCGCTCTCTATACGCTCTGCTCAAGCTTTCACTGGCCGGAAATCCGCACATCAGGGCAATCGTTCCGACTGTCTCTTGTGAGCTGCGAAGCAGGTTCATCGCCCGGTCCAACCTGATTTCTAGGTCGTAGGCCTGTGGCGACATTTCCAAATGCCGATGAAACAAACGGCGTAACTGCCAGCTCGGCATGTCCAGTCGCTTACAGATCTCCGCGATGGCAGTGGGTGTTTCAACATTTGCCTGCATGATTTCCACAGTCTTGCCGAGCATCCGGTCCACGCGCGGAATGGACCAGTCTATGCCAAAACGCCCCTCGGCGCGGCCCTTGTACAGCGGTTTGTAGTTTAGAATCTCAACCACCCTGCGTGCCAGGCGTAGCGATGCAAAATGCGCGATCAGTTCCAGCGCCATGACGATTGTCACAACACCGCCTGCCGCCCAGAAGCAATCCTGTTCGAAGTCAAAAAGCCGGTCGTCAAAGAACGCATCACCGCCATTCCTACGGAAACCGATGATGGCTTCGTGAGGCACTGCTGCGGTCTTTTTTCGGCTCTAAGTGGACGGTCACTCGACCAAAGTCATGCTGCTGCGCGGCCCGTCAAAGCTGCCGTTCACGTACTCGCATTTGGTCCAAGCCGACGGCACATCGCCAAACCCAATGCATATTGATTGCTTGACTGCAGTGACACGATGCACGTCGCAAAAGCATCCTCCCGTAGCCAGTTTTCCTTGACCTGACCATGCCTACTGCAGAATAACGCTTTTGATGGTTCCCAAAAGAGCACTGACTCGATTGGGATGAAAAGGGAACATGGTGCGGGTCTTGACCCAATTCCGTGACTGCCCCCGCAACTGTGAGCGGTGAGCTACCCCGATGAACGCCACTGGGCATTCAAGCCCGGGAAGGTTCGGGACAGCTGTGACCCGCAAGTCAGGAGACCTGCCATCTCCGGTCAGCGCATGATGCGCGCCGCAGTCACCTGAAACCCCGGCGGGGCGCCATGGGAGGAGAGACAACAGATGGACCACAAAGGCCCGACGTTCTTACCTCGCTCGACGCATACTTGCCGGTTTGCGCGGAGGGCGCGATGCTTCTTGAACGGACAATCACACAACTTGATATAGGCCACGTTACGCCGAGGCGGGCGGAACAAATGGGCCAATTGGGCTATATGCAGTGGCTTGGCGCATTGCCGGCAATGTCCAACTACATTGACCAGGCCGCACACGCATATGGCATGGCCAAACCTTTTGCAGAGACCTCGCCAGCGGTTGCGGTGTTTTGCGATCTTTTGCTGGCGTCCTTGAAGCGGCCACTTCAGCCATTGCCCCTTCAGCTGCCTGCGCGCGAGCGCCGAGGCGGCGCGCAGGCCCGGCGCGCGACGTATTGAGCTCGTGAGAAACTTCCCTCCTGAGCGGATCGTGTGTTTGACCGAAGAGACGGTCGAGACGCTTTATCTATTGGGTGAAGAAGATCGTATTGTGGGCGTCTCTGGCTATGCGGTGCGACCGAAACGCGTGCGCCAGGAAAAACCGCGCGTGTCTGCATTCACGTCAGCGGATATTCCGAAAATCCTGGCGCTTGAACCAGATCTCGTTTTGACGTTCTCGGACCTTCAAGCAGACATCGCTGCGGAGCTGATCCGCGTGGGTGTGACCGTCGTTGCCTATAATCAGCGCGACATTGCAGGCATCCTGGCGATGATCCGCCACTTGGGGACCATGGTGGCACAAGAAACCCAAGCAATGCGTTTGGCAGATGGATTTGAACGTCGGCTTGAGACCATCGCTGCACAAGTTCCACAAGGCAGGCGCCCGCGCGTGTACTTCGAGGAATGGGATGACCCTATGATCTCCGGCATCAAATGGGTGTCCGAACTTATCGAAATCGCCGGCGGGATAGACATCTTTCCGGAGCAGGCCAACGCAGCGGCGGCCACCGATCGCATCGTGACCTCGGAGCAGGTGATCTCGGCGGCCCCGGATGTGATCGTTGCATCGTGGTGCGGTAAGAAGGTGCGCCCCGAGAAGATCAGCGCGCGACCGGGTTGGGACGCTGTTCCCGCTGTTAGGGCAGGGCGCATCACTGAGATCAAATCTCCCCTTATCTTACAACCAGGCCCGGCTGCTCTGTCAGATGGTCTTGATGCCATTCTCGCAGCGCTTGCCCCAAGTGAAGAGTGCGTTCCATGACCATAACAAGCCCTTGTACAGGCATCTGCAAACTTGATGACACCACAGGGTGGTGTCTTGGGTGCGGCAGATCGGGAGATGAAATTGCTGAGTGGCGTGGTTTGCCGAAGAACAACCGTGATGCGGTGTGGGAGCAGATTCCCAACCGGCTGGAACAATTGGGTGTTACCTGCCGTAGGCTGCCATGGACAACGGAAGATATTCGCACGTTTGTGGCGGAATCATGTGAACCGGCGGGGGGCACGTGGGTCATGGGTGTTGTCGGCGCGGTGGCAGAATTCGTCGTGCCTTCTGTCACGAAAGTCGAGGTCGCCTTGCAAGGCGATGACGTGATCGCGCACACCAAGAACGGAGCGATGCGGATGACCATCGACGATAACGTGCGCGCAGTGACATTTGATCCACCCGGCCTGATGGCTGGGCCGCGGGTTGTTCTGGCCGTCAAACGCGAACGCGGGCGTTTGCCCACAGCGGATGGCGTGGCAGATCTGGGCGTAGACGAACGTGCCTTGATGAGCGAAAACGCCACGCGCCTCTTCGACCTTGGTCTGGGAAGAAAGGAGGCCCGGTTTTGCGTCCGCGTCACTAACGGCTCCGCACGGCAGGCGCTTGAGCGCGTGGCGGGCTTGCCGCCATCGCAGAGCCTTCCTCAGATCGGTGCGCCCCTGGTGTCCGAAAGCCCAACACGCGTCGTCGACACGGCACTTGGGCGCATAGAAGTGCAAGGGCAGATTCCAACGGTTGCGACATCCATGCCAGCGGGGCCGCACACACATCTCTTGCCCGATCAGCTTGCCACGCAGCGCGCGCTTCCAGTGGGCATGGACTTGCCCATCGCCTATCTGCCTGGCGCGGTGTTCTATCCCAAGGTTTGAGGGTCAGAGCGAAAAAAGACACCCGTGTCTGTTTCAACCTAATGGATGTCGGATTCCTGTAACGCACGCGTCAGATCAAACTGCTATCGAACCCGTGTAAGGTGCCGCCATTGGTCATTGACCAAAGCGGAGAATTGGGAAGCCGGTGAAACTCCGGCACTGCCCCCGCAACGGTAACGGTGTTGCATCGGGCGTGACCATGACCACTGGGGAGGAGGACCCCCGGGAAGGTGTCACGCTTGGGCCTGAAGGGCCGCACCGAAGTCCGGAAACCAGCCTTGCAAAATCGTCAAACCGCGGGTGGCGGTGCGGGCGCATCTGAGTGTTTGGCCCCTCCAGCGCCAAACCCATGCGTGCCTCGCCGATCACTCGCCTCAAAACGCCGCGGGGCGCGGCAGGAGGCCAAGAAATGAACACCCAGCAGATCAGCGATATGCTGGCACGGCGCACACCCGGATACGCGCTTGAACAAGCATTCTACACCAGTGCGGACGTTTTCCAGGCCGACATGGAAACGATCTTTTACCGCGATTGGCTTTTTGCGGCTGTCGCCAGTGAGATGCCAAAAGCGGGCAGCTTCGTCACGCACCAAGTGGGTGCCTATGGCGTGATCATCGTGCGCGGCAGCGATGGCGAAGTCCGTGCGTTCCACAATTCCTGCCGTCATCGCGGCTCCATCCTGTGCAAAGCCGCCAAGGGCAATGCACCCAAACTGGTCTGTCCTTATCATCAATGGACCTACGAGCTAGACGGTCGCCTTCTGTGGGCGCGGGATATGGGGCCGGAATTTGATGCCAGCACACACGGATTGAAGCCTGTCCATTGCCGCGAAATGCAGGGACTCATCTACATTTGTCTGGCCGATGTCGCGCCGGATTTTGATGCCTTCGCGAACATGGCAAAACCCTATTTGGCCGTGCACGACCTCTCGGATGCCAAGGTGGCTCATGAGACCAGCATCGTTGAGGAAGGCAATTGGAAACTGGTGTGGGAGAATAACCGCGAATGTTATCATTGCGGTGGCAACCATCCCGGTCTCTGTCGCTCCTTCACAGATGACCCGACCATTACAGGGATTGAGGAAGGCGAAACCCCACCGCATCTTCTGGAGCATTTCGACCGGTTGGAAGCGCAAGGCTATCCCTCACGCTTCCGCATGTCTGATGACATGCAGTACCGCTTTGCCCGGATGCCTCTGCTACCCGGCGCGAAGAGTTTTACAATGGATCTCAAACCGGCCGTCACCAAGTTCTTGGGCCGTGTGAAGGACGATACGGCAGGCACGCTGTTGAAGTATCATTACCCCACGACCTGGAACCACTTCCTGCCCGATCATTCGATCGTCTTCCGCGTCCCACCTCTGACGCCGACCACCACAGAAGTGACAACGAAATGGCTGGTGCATAAGGACGCGGTCGAGGGTGTCGACTATGACCTCAACCGGCTCACAGAGGTCTGGATCGCCACGAATGACGAAGACCGTCGTGTGGTCGAAGACAATCAGGTTGGCATCAATTCCCCTGCCTATGAACCCGGACCATATTCGCCCGTACATGAGGCCGGCGTAATGGGATTTGTCGATTGGTATTGCAACACGATGTCCCGGCGTTTGAACCCGATTTCCGTGGCGGCGGAGTAAACCATGCAGGATCTGTCAAACATCCCCGCGCGCGCGATCTGGTCGGATGATGAAATGCTGGAATGTGTTTCTGTCATTCCCGAGGTCCCAAACACAGCGACCTTTACCTTCAGGGCACCCTCCGGCGCGTTGTTTGATTATCTGCCAGGCCAGTTCCTCACGCTTGAGATCCCGGCAGCTGATGGGACCGTCCATCGGACCTATACGATCTCGTCTTCTCCATCGCGTCCAAGGTCAATTTCCATCACCGCGAAAGCGCAAAAGGACAGCATTGGAACCCGCTGGATGCTCGACAACCTGAAACCGGGTGTCAGGATCAAGGCTTTGGGTCCTGCTGGCCTGTTTTCACATGTCCATCGCGACGCGAGCAAATTCCTCTTCATTTCAGCAGGCTCCGGCATCACGCCGATGATGTCGATGACCACCTGGATGTTCGATCTGGGCAGTGAACCTGATATCGTTTTCATCAACTGCGCGCGTCGTCCTGGTGAGATCATCTTTCGCGAGCGGCTGGAACACATGGCGGCCCGCGTGCCCGGGATCGACTTGCACTGGGTGGTCGAACGCCCGGACCGCTATGCGCCCTGGACCGGCTATCGTGGCACGTTCAACCAGCTGATGCTGGGCCTCATGGCTCCGGACTACCTTGACCGAGAAGTGTATTGCTGCGGGCCGGAACCCTTCATGCAAGCGGTACGCGAAGCCCTTCAGGGGTTGGGCTTCGACATGGATCGATACCATCAGGAAAGCTTCCATGCGCCGGTTGAGACAGCGGCCGATGCGCCAGAGATCGACGATGTGGTGCCAGACGAAGACACCCGTGCCGAGGTCATGTTCAACCTTTCGGGCGTCTCCGCGAAGGTTGCTGAAACAGACACCATTCTTGCTGCGGCGAAAGCCAATGGTTTGAACATTCCTTCGGGCTGCACTTTCGGTGTTTGTGGCACGTGTAAGGTCCGCAAGACGCAAGGCGATGTGCATATGGTTCACAATGGAGGGATATCGGATGACGATATCGCGGAGGGGTACATCCTAGCGTGCTGTTCGCATCCGATTGGCAACGTCTCGGTAGATGTTTAGCGACAGGGTTCAAAAACAGAGAGACGCGCACCGCAAAACGAACTGTAGCGGGTCATTTACCAATGTTCCTATGTAGCTAACGCGGCATGTTGTAACGCTTCTACCTGATGGCTAGGAATGCATCGATTACTTAAATGGCGACGTGGCCTCTGTTCAGTTGTCTAAAGTACCGTTTTGGGCTGAAAACGCACGTTCATTGCGGGCGCAAGTCCAATGATTGTTGCAGCCTCAAAACTTGAAGTGCGGAATGAACATTGCCCATTCAGAACGGAACCGATGCGCTGATTTTGAAGCTGCGACCTGGTTGCGCCAGACCGTTGGGGTAAATCATGTACTGCTCGTCGAACAGGTTATCGATACCGGCGCGGAATACCACATCCTCAAGGGGTCCGTTGTCCGGTTCCCATATCGCAAAGAGATCAAGCAACTCATACGCCTCACCTGGTGTGCTGCCTGTGGGGACATCTGATTGTTTGGCGGCGAACGTCGCACGTGCGCCAAGGGTCCAGGACGCATTAGGGCGGATCCCGACGGTCGTGGTCAAGCGGTCTTGCGGGATGGACCCCAGGTTCTGCCCTCCCGCCGCCTGTCCGCGTGGGATTGTAAGCCCGGCAGACGCGAACCAAGCACCAGCATCGTAGTCCAGTTCCGCTTCAAATCCCCACAGCTCCGCATCAATGTTTCGCGTTCTGGTCGTGCCGCTTACGAACAGCCCGCCCGGTCCGGGCACGGCGGTGGAGAAGTCGATGAATGTCACGAATGCGTCGATGTAATTCTTCACGTCCGCATAGTAGACATTGGCGGAAACGCTGAGCGTATCACCCGGTCGCAGGACGCTGTCCCCTGTGTAACGAGTGCCCAGGTCGACCTGAACGGATTCTTCTTCCTCGAGGTTTGGGTTGGGGACGAAATTGTTGACCCCGGTGAAGAATGTCCCCCCACCCAACGGAAAACCTGCGGCAGCAAAATGCACGCCGTCATTGTAAAGTTCCGTCAACGACGGTGCGCGGAACGCTTGCGAGAGGTTGCCGAAGAACTGCCAGTTGCTGTTGGGGCGATAGCTGAAGCCGATCCGAGGGGAAAAGAACTCTTCATTGGCCTTGGCCAGCGTTGGATCGTCCGGATCACGGTCGTAAACATCGTAGCGCAGGCCGACAATGAGGTCGAAGACGTCGGACAGGCTGAACGTACCTTCGACAAATACGCCTGTTGTATTGGCCTCCGCCGATGGAAACTGTGTGCGTGCCGCGCCGTTGCGCGTGCCAGACTGCGTGTCTCTGAGAACTTCGAACCCGTAGACGAGATCGGTCGGAACGCCCATGTCGAACTGTGACCGATTGACCACCTCGAAACCGATCGTGTCATAGTTGGTGACATCCGCGCGCCCGCCGATGATCTGGTTTTCTTCGATCGTCAGGAAATTTCCGTAGAACAACGTGGACAGGTC
Source organism: uncultured Roseovarius sp. (assembly GCA_963422235.2). Lineage (GTDB taxonomy): Bacteria > Pseudomonadota > Alphaproteobacteria > Rhodobacterales > Rhodobacteraceae > Roseovarius. Next base: position 634,016 of record CAXMWV010000001.1, on the reverse strand, counting down.
AATCAGACTATTGTCTTCCGGCGTGTAGTCCCATGACAGGCGCACCGTCTGAACTTCGGCGTCACGATTGACATCGGTCGTACCGGTCGAGGCCGCATTGGCATTGGGCGGCGTCGTTCCGTCATCCTGATACTGCGACACATTCAGCTCAATCCGGTTCTCAGAATTGGGCTCAAACCCAAGTTTGAGCAAGCCATTTGCGGTGTCGATCCGTGAGTTACGGATGTTCACGCCATTGCCGTCTTCAAGATCCGTACCGTAGACCTGCGTCCCGAAGAAGACCAAGGCGTCGACCATGCCCCAATCGCCAAAGAAACTGACCGTTCCGTCGACGATTTCCCCGTTTGAGGAATACCCCGTCTTGAAACGCCCACCGACCGTCTGGCCCGGTTGCAGCAGATCCTGGGGGTCCATGGTCTCAACGGAGATCACACCGCCAAGCGCACCCGAACCGAACAAAGTGGACCCACCACCCCGCACCACTTCAACGCGCTGAACGATATCAGGGTCCACGAAGAAACGGCCCCGATGCGCCTGGTTGAAATTCAACCGCCCGCCATCAAACCGCAGAACAATCTGATCGTCAGAGAACCCTCGAATGTTGGGCTCTTGCGAAATGCCGCGCGGGCCGCCTTCGATCAGGACGCCAGGAATATCGCCAATCAGTTCTTCAAAAGTGTCGGCCTGCTGGTTCTCCAACTCTTCACGATCCCGCACAGACGCCGCGACGGGCGTATCCAGAAGTTCACGTTCATCCCGCAGAGCGGAATCCAGGAACAGCGTGGGCAGGGCCACAGAGGTTTCTTGTGCGAAAAGGGCCGGAGCACTCGTGGTGACCATCAGGACAGTCAAAGGAATCGTAAGGTGGCGCGTCATCTATTTTCCTCTCGTTACAACGTTTCGACATGTCGACACGTGCTCGCGAAAGGCTGGCGCGGTGTAAGGTAAGCATTGCCAAAATTTTGGCCTTGTTTGACGCTACTGAATCAGACTAAAATAGTCAAGAAAATTTCAAGCTCATGATAGATTGAGCTTTTCACTAGCGCATGCAGGTCACTGCGGTGCAGCATGACATCACAGTCGCATGAGGTGACCATGGCCAACGAAGCCATTCAGACGGCGGAAGACATTCGCGCTGCAATCGCAGAAAATCCCAGGATGAGAGAGCGTGATCTTGCCTCCGAACTTGGTATCAGTGAGGCACAGCTGGTGGCGGCGCAATGCGGTCATGGGATTACCCGCATTGATGCGCACCCTGACAAGATCATGGACGCAGCACAGCGTCTGGGCGAGGTGATGGCGCTGACACGCAATGAAAGCTGTGTCAGTGAAAAGGTTGGGGTCTATGACAATTACCACCCCGGTGCGCACGCGGCGATGGTCCTGACGGAAGAGATCGACCTGCGAATTTTCCCGGCCCAGTGGCAGCACGGGTTCATGGTGGAAAAAGAGACAGCGGCGGGACTGCGGCGGTCGTTGCAGGTGTTTGATGCGGCGGGCGATGCCGTGCACAAGATTTACCTGCGTGACAGTTCCAATCTCGATGCATGGTCCGGAATAAAACAGGACCTAAAGATAGAAGATCAATCCACCACGCTGACCGTGGCCCCCAGAAAACCGACGGAACCCGCCAAATCCGACCCGTCCAAACTGGACATCCTGCGCAAAGAATGGAAGCGGATGACGGACACGCATCAGTTCCTGCGCCTGACGTCTAAGCTGAAGATGAACCGCCTCGGCGCTTATCGCATCGCGGGCGCTCCGTTCGTCCGCGCCCTCCCGCCAGAGGCCGTGGATCAAGCGCTGCATATGATCCACGAGCAAGGCATTGAGGTGATGATTTTCGTCGGCAATCGCGGATGCATCCAGATCCACTCAGGCCCGCTTGAAACGCTGAAATCCATGGGGCCGTGGCAAAACGTACTTGATCCGCGCCATGACATGCATTTGCGGCTGGACCACATCAAAGAGGTCTGGGCGGTCGACAAACCGACACAACGGGGTGCCGCCGTTTCGTTAGAGGCATTTGACGCAGACGGCGGCCTGATCCTGCAAATCTTCGGCGTCCCAAAGGAAGGGCGTGACAGTCGTCCGGCGTGGCGAAAGATCGTGGCTGCGCTGCCGGGGTTGAATGAGAAGGAAACCGTGTGATGCGATCCCGCGCCAGAAACTCAAAGCATACGGCGATCCTGATGTCGTTCTGGGGGGCCGCCGTGGCGATCTGGGTGGCCTCCAGCCAGACGGTCTATACGGCTCCCAAGGGGGATGTGCTCAGTCTCGGTGGCACAGTGACCGAGATCATTTATGCGCTTGGTGAAGGGCATCGGGTTGTGGCTCGGGACTCTACTTCGCTCTTTCCCGAAGAGGTCTCAGCACTGCCGGATGTCGGTTATCTGCGTGCTCTCTCTCCAGAGGGTGTGCTCTCTGTTGCCCCGGAACTGATCATCTCCGAAGATGACGCTGGTCCGGTTGAGGCAATTGATGTTGTCAAAGCAGCCAACATTCCTTTTGTCACTGTGCCAGAGGACTACACCGCCGACGGGATCGCCGAGAAAATCCGCATTGTCGGAGAGGCTTTGGGCGTACCCGACAGGGCAGACGTACTGGCGGCCGGAGTGACGGCACAGATGACCGCTGCACTGGCCAAGACCACCACTGTGCCGGAAGAAGACCGTAAGCGGGTTCTTTTCATCCTGAGCGCTGCGGGCGGCCCAATCATGGCATCGGGGACGGGCACAGGTGCCAATGCAATCATCGAGCTTGCAGGCGCCAAAAACGCGATCACTGACTTCGAAGGGTACAAACCGGTCACAGATGAAGCGATCAGCCTGGCGGCCCCAGATGTCATTTTGATGATGGATCGGCATGGGGGGCAGGCCATTGCCGATGATGACCTCCTCTCGCGACCTGCGCTACAGCCAACCCCGGCTGCGCAAAACAACGCGGTGGTGCGGATGAACGGGCTTTATCTTCTGGGCTTTGGCCCCCGAACAGCACAAGCGGTGGTGGAGCTCAATCAGAAAATCTACGGACCGTGAGCGTTGGCGTGGGTTTTGGTGGGCAAGAGCGCTGATCTCGACACTGACCGCAAGGTGATCGCGCACCGTGCACATCTTTGGTTGCTGGTATTCCTGATTGCATCCTGTTTTGCGAGCCTTTCGATTGGGGCGTCCGATGCCTCCTTGTGGTCTGCGCTAGGGCGTTGGATGGCAGGTGAGCTCCTGACGCGGATGGAACAGATTGTCCTTTGGGACATCCGCATGCCTCGCACCATCCTGGGTGTGCTTGTGGGCGCTGCTCTGGCGGTTTCCGGTACGATCTTGCAAGGGCTTTTTCGCAATCCACTTGCAGACCCAGGGATCATAGGCGTCACCGCGGGCGCCAGCGTGGGGGCAATTGGCGCAATTGTATTGGGCGCGTCTTTGCCCCTCTTCATCCAGGCCAGTGTGGGTCCCTACCTCATTCCCGTCGCCGCTTTCTTGGGCAGCTGGGCAACTGTAGTTTTGCTGTATGCCATCGCCACACAGCGCGGACGCACATCTGTGGCGACGCTCTTGCTTGCAGGCATTGCCATGGCCGCCCTTGCCGGTGCCGCGTCCGGCATCCTGATCTACGTCTCGGATGATCAGCAGTTGCGCGACCTGAATTTCTGGCTTCTGGGGGCCCTTGGCGGGGCAACGTGGGAGAAAGTCGGCTTCGCAGCTCCTCTCATTCTGCTGGCACTTTTCTGCGCCAGTTTCCTGGGCCGCGCGCTCAACGGGTTCGCCTTAGGCGAGGCCACGGCGCTGCATCTTGGTATTCCTGTACAGCGCGCGAAGAATGTCGCGATCTTGTGTGTGGCGGCGGCTGTGGGCACGGCTGTGGCGTTTTCGGGAAGCATCGGTTTTGTGGGCATCGTGGTGCCGCATCTTCTGCGTCTGGCAACTGGACCGGACCATGAACCGCTCCTGATCAATTCGGCCCTTCTGGGCGGCGCGCTGCTGGTCTGGGCGGATGTCGCCGCCCGCCTAGTCGTTGCCCCTGCCGAACTGCCGATCGGGATTGTCACCGCATTGATCGGTGCACCCGTGTTCCTCTGGATACTTCTGCGCCGTCGCGGAGTTTTGGACCTGTGACACTCTTGGCTACAGACATATCGCTGTCTTTGCAGGGCAAGATGATCCTGAAAGCCATCGATTTTGACTCAGCGCCCGGGCAACTCACTGCAATTGTCGGGCCGAACGGATCTGGGAAAACCAGCCTGTTGCGCGTCATGACCGGCGAAGAGCAAGGCGGCGGTCGCACCATGCTCAACGGTGTGGACGTCACACGAACGAACGCGCCGCGTCTAGCGCAAATGCGTGGCGTGCTTCCCCAGTCGAACCGTGTCGCCTTTCCATTCAAAGCCATTGAAGTGGTGCGCATTGGCCATCACGCCGGCATCTATGCAGAACAATCCGACATACCAGAACGTGCCTTGCAGGCGGTTGGTCTTGCAGGGTTCGGGCCACGATTTTATCAGGAACTGTCAGGCGGTGAACAACAGCGCGTCCAACTGGCCCGTGTGCTGGCTCAGGTCTGGCAACCCAGACACAACGGGCAGCCAAGCTGGCTTTTTCTCGATGAACCTGTGGCGAGCCTGGATATCGGTCATCAGCTTGCCATCATGACCCTTGCAAAGGATTTTTCCACGCGAGGCGGCGGTGTTGTGGTCGTCATGCACGATCTCAACCTTACCGCCATGTTTGCCGATCAGGTTGTGCTCATGCAAGCGGGTGAGATCATCGCCCGAGGTGCGCCGAACAAGGTTTTGACGGATGACACACTGTCCCAAGCATACAACTGCTTGATACGAACAAATACACGCCCTTCGGCAGAAGTGCCCTTCGTATTGCCGCAAGCGACCCACATCACGGGCGATAGACAGATTTTGTTACAACGGCCATATACGCTCGAAAAGTAGGCTGCCAATTTCCCCTAGCGGAACGCTGAGTTGCAGCAAGGCGAGTTAACTCGAAAGCACTCTTTGGGTTCGTTGCCGCCATCGCCCAGAGCTTCAGAAAGCTCGCCAAGCTTAGGCCCAACACCGTCCAAACGCAGGTTGCGGCATGATCTGACCGTTCAAATCTGCTCACTTAGGATGTGGCCGGATCAAAGGCCATGTCAAACAACTCGCGAAGATTTTCCAGCCAAGATCTCGCTTTTCAAATGCGCCGAGTTCTTCAACAGATTCCGCTGTTCTTGATGAAAGCTAGGATTGAGTGCGCCTTTCAAGTGTGTGTGTGTCGCGCCATGTCGAAGCGACCCGGTATTGGAGCTGTTCGCTTATGCAACGGCGGTCTACGAAGATGCGGCTGGCGTGGGCAGTAGGGAGGCAAAGGCGAAACCTGACTCCGGAGGACGCTTGGGTTCTGTACGCAGACTTGGGGTCACGGTTGGCACAATTGGTTGAGCTTCATGCACAGATCGGCGTGCCTTTAGAACGTCGCAAAGACTGACTGGACATCGTTGCCGAACAGAGCGTTACTTTCAGCGGATCGCCCGGTATGGCCAGGCTCCACTCAGTACGGGTGCGAAGGACTGGCCTTTGCCCGTAGAGTGGAGACCACAATGCGAACCTCACCTGACACATCGCAAGCATGCGAGACCTCAAAGACGACAGGCAATAAGGCCACGCGCGCGGTACAGTTGCGCGAACTGCTCAAGCGCAAATCCGGTGTCACGATTGCTGAGCTTCAAAAGATATTTGGGTGGCAACCCCAAACGGCGCGGGCGGCCATCGCCGCGCAGCGTAAATCTGGGGCTAACATCGACCGGACGACCAGCAAGAACGGTTCGGTCTAACAGGTGCGCGGGGCACGGCGAGCGTCCGGTGGCAAACCCATTTGTCGTAGCCACATCCACCACAGTCCAACCAACCCGATCTGCGCTGGACGCAATACGCCACAAAAGTCAGGTCGTCGACGGGCAGCATCGCGCGATCATTGATCCGGAAAAGTGGGACGAGGTGCAACGCATCCTCGAGGCATCTTCGGCGAAGGGCAGGGGCACTCATCGCAAAACTGCGCGCCTTCTTCTGGCTGGCAAGCTCTTCGATGAAACAGGTGAAAAGCTGATCCCAAGCCAAAGCTGGAAAATGGGCAAGCGGCTTCGCTACTACATCTCGCATCGATTGGTCAAAGACCGAAGCGCGATCCATCCCGATGCTTGGCGGCTGCCTGCAGAGCAACTGGAAAGAACAATCAACGATCTCATCAAACAGCGTCTCTCCCAGACCGGCATGGCAACCAAGTTGCTGCCGGACGTATCGGCCGTCCAGGTCGAAGCGATCAACGAAAAGCTGAGATCAAGCCCATGTCGGAGAGATTGCCTTAACTCGCTTGAACGAGCCGACATTCGACGCGGTGCAGTTAACCTACAAATGGATCGAACCCAGATATCAAACCTTCTGAGAGTTGAGGTCCAGCAATTGGACCCAGATCAAATGCTCTTCGAAGCCCCATTCCAATTGCGCCGCCGTGGCGTCGAGTTGAAATTGCATTTTGGAGAGACGCCACAAGAAGCGGACGCCATTCTAGTGCGCAACATTGCCAAAGCGCAACGATGGCTTGCGATGGTGATAGACGGCACATCATGTGCAGACATCGCGAAGGCAGAAAACACGCCGAAACGCCGAGTGCATGATGTCGTAGGTCTTGCAATTCTGGCCCCAGACCTGCTCGATGCAGTCGCGCAAGGGCGACAGCCCACAGGCCTGACATTGGATTACCTGATCAAATCTGGCATGCCAGCTGACTGGGCGGAGCAACGCCAGACCTATAGCGAGCTCTGAAAGCAAAAAATTCCAAAATCCAAAACTCGTACCTCCAAAATGGCGAGGAGAGCCTTGTGCGCGAAACCTCTTGATTTGAAGCACGATCCCGCCTCTCTCAAACACAAGGCCCATTCCTAACCCCCAAGACCACGTGACATTACTGCTGCAGTGTCTCACGATCTGAAATGCATGAAGTGTCTGGCGGAGGAGGTGGGATTCGAACCCACGGAGGACTTTCACCCTCGCTGGTTTTCAAGACCAGTGCATTCGACCACTCTGCCACTCCTCCGGGTCTCGAACGGCATAAAGCCATTGATTTGATTCTGAAAGAGACGATCCACCGCGCCAAAGGTGGGGATTTTCGCCCAGATTGCGCTGCGCACTTTTCTTGTGGGCGAAGTCCGGGTAGACTGCGCCCGAGCAAATGAGCCGAAAGATCGGCATTTGCTTGTGGGGTATCAGACGCCGGGCCAACCGGCAGGCCGCTGGCAAAACAGGCGGCATGACAGGCAAGGAAGGTGGCATGAGCTACGGGCTAAGGGGCGGCACGCGGTCAAAACTCAATATTTTGTGGCCCTTAGCGGCTGTTTTGACATTGTCCGGTTGCGGTGAAGAGGGCGCAGGTGCGTTCAATTTCCTCAAACCAAAAGACACCGCCGAAAGCGGCGTGGACAGCGGCACAGCCACCACGAAACTGGTAGAGCGCGATGTCGAAGCACCCGACGTGTTCGAGGCCACAGAAAGTGGCCTTTGGGACGGTCGTCCGTCCTTGGGTGGTGTCTGGGTCGCGCATCCGGATGTGAAAGAGCCCGAACGCGTGATTATTCGCAACACCTCCAACTCCAAATTCGTCATCGGTGCCCTGTTCCGGCGCGAACGGGAAAACCCCGGCCCTCGCATTCAGGTCTCCTCTGACGCCGCCGATGCGCTGGGTATGTTGGCAGGCGCGCCCGCACAGTTGAACGTCACCGCCTTGCGGCGCGAAGAAGCGCCTGTGGAAGAACCTGTTTCCGTGCCAACCGGCGACTTGGCAGAAGCCAGCGATGTGGAAACACAACCGCTTGATCCTGTCGCAGGCGCGGCCGCCGCGATCGATGCTGCCGAAGCCGATACCGCAGCGGCAGCCACTCCAGAGCCCGTTCCGGTGCGCCCGGCAACATCCTCGCTGGACAAACCGTTCATCCAGATCGGTATCTTCAGCGTCGAACAAAACGCCCGCAACACCGCAACCGCCATGCGCCAGAACGGCATGGTGCCCACGGTGGTGGAACAGCGCTCCCAAGGCAAACAGTTCTGGCGTGTGATCGTCGGTCCTGCAAATTCGACCTCAGAGCGCGCCACGTTACTTAAGAACGTCAAGGGCATGGGATTTGACGACGCCTATGCCGTGACCAACTGATCTGGACTGCCCATGAAACACATCCTTCGTCTGCTGGCATTGACCGCAACCGCGCTGTTGCTTGCGTTTGGACCGGCCAACGCCTTTGAAACGCAGGCCCGGGCCGCCGTGGTGATTGATGTCGCCACAGGCACGGTCTTGCTCGACAAAAACGCGGATGAGCCACTTCCGCCTGCGTCCATGTCCAAATTGATGACGCTCTACGTGACGTTTGAGGCGATCCGGGATGGGCGTCTGACCCTGGCGGACAAACTGCCCGTGTCCGAGCACGCGATGAGCTTTGGTGGCTCCACCATGTTCCTCGACACAACGGATCGCGTGTCTGTTGAGGATTTGCTGCGCGGCATCATCGTGCTGTCGGGCAACGACGCCTGTGTTGTTCTGGCCGAAGCGCTCAGTCCAGACGGGACTGAGGCCGGATTTGCCCGTTTCATGACGCAACGCGCTCAGCAAATGGGCATGACCAATTCCGTCTTTCAGAATTCCAGCGGGTGGCCCGCGGCGGGCCATGTGATGAGCGCGCGTGACCTCGCGCTTCTGGGCCGTAAGATCATCGAGGACTTCCCCGAGTTCTATCCGATGTTTGCGGAAACCGAGTTCGAGTTCGATGGCCGCGCTCCGCAAAACACCCAAAACCGCAACCCGCTTCTGCGGCTTGGGATTGGCGCGGACGGTCTCAAAACCGGCCACACTAGCCGGGCCGGGTTTGGTCTTGTCGGCTCCGCCAAGCAAGGCGACCGTCGGGTGATTTTCGTGGTCAACGGCCTCGACACCGCACAGCAAAGAGCACAGGAGGCTGAGGCAATCCTCAGCTGGGCCTTTCGCCAATTTGTTGAAAAGCCCATCATTTCAGCCGGCACCCAAGTCGCAACCGCAGACGTCTGGATGGGAAAACAAGACACGGTAGGCCTGGAGGCCATGGAAGACGTGACAACCCTTCTACCGATCCTGTCGGCGGATGAGGTGGCGGCAGAGGTTGTCTATAACGGCCCCATCCGCGCGCCAGTGTCCAAAGGCGACGAACTGGCGCAATTGATCATCTCACTGGAAGGGCTGCCCGGTCTGTCCATCCCGCTTTATGCTTCCAATGACGTGGCTGCGGGTGGGTTCATGAACCGGTTGAAAACCGTGTCGAACCTGCTTCTTGCGCGCCTGCAGGCCGGTCCCGAGGCCGAGCCCGCCCCAGAGCCTGAGAGCTGACCTTGGCCGCAACAGGCCTCTTCATTTCCTTCGAGGGCATTGACGGCTCGGGCAAATCCACCCAGGCCCGGCGTTTGGCCGAAACGCTCCGGTCAGAGGGCCATGGCGTTGTCCTTACCCGCGAACCCGGCGGCAGCCCGGGGGCGGAAGACATCCGCAAACTCGTTCTGGAAGGCGACCCGGACCGTTGGTCGGCTGAGACAGAGATCCTGCTCTTCACCGCCGCCCGTCGGGACCATCTGGAACGGGTGATCATGCCCGCCATCGAGGCCGGGCAGATCGTGATTTGTGATCGGTTTGCCGACAGCACCCGCATGTACCAGGGGCTGCGAGCGGAAGGCCTGCGCGACATGGTCGATCAGCTGCACGCGTTGATGATCGGGCGCGAACCGGACCTGACCGTGCTTGTAGACATGGACCCCGAGGTCGGCCTCGCTCGCGCCCTTGCCCGACAAGGCAGTGAAGAACGGTTCGAACAATTCGGCGCGGACCTGCAAAAGCAAATGCGCGCCGGGTTTCTGGATTTGGCGCATGCAAACCCCAACCGTTTCGCCGTCGTCGATGGCGGGCGAGATGAAGACGCGGTTGCCGCCGACATCGCCCGCATCGTAACCTCTCACCTGTCATGAGTGAGGATATCCCCGAGCCAGATCGCACCCCCGGTGCGCCCCATCCCCGCGACGCGGCCCGTCTTTTCGGCCAAGACGCGGCCCAAGCGGCGTTTCTGGAAGCGTTCAACTCTGGCCGCCTGCATCACGCATGGCTCATCTCCGGCTTGCGCGGGGTCGGGAAGGCCACGCTGGCCTGGCGCCTTGCCCGGTTTCTGCTTGCCACACCAGAGGCCGATGATGGCGGCCTTTTCGGCGATGCGCCTCCGCAGCCTGACAGTCTTGAGGTCTCCCCGGACCACCCCGTCGCGCGCCGCCTGATGGCTGGGGCAGAGCCGGGGTTTTATCACATCACCCGACGCATCAATGAAACCACGGGCCGGATGCGCGACCAGATCGTTGCCGATACCGTGCGCGACCTGAACCGCTTTCTGCAACTCTCCAGCACCGATGGCGGTCGTCGCGTTGTGCTGATCGATTGCGCAGATGAGATGAACGTCCAAGCTGCCAACGCGTTGCTGAAAATGCTGGAAGAACCGCCCGAGCGGACAACGTTCCTGCTGATCACGCACCAACCTGCAGGCCTTTTGCCCACCATCCGTTCCCGCTGCCGCGATCTGCGCCTGGCACGCTTGGGTGGCGAAGATATGGCCCGCGCGTTGGAACAGGCAGGCGTTGAGGCTGGGCGAGAAGCCGCAGCCGTCGCAGAACTGTCAGGCGGATCAGTGGGCGAAGCCGTGCGTCTGATTCAACTCGACGGCCTTGGTCTCTACCGTGATCTCATTGATATCATGGCGTCTTTGCCGGGGCTGGATCGTGCGAGGGCAGGGCGGCTGGCCAATCAAAGCGCTGCGCGCGGGGCCGAAGACAAGTTGGACCTGCTCTTCTGGTTGATTGACCTTATGCTCTCCCGCATGGCCCGCGCGGGCGCGTCCGGTGTTGCGCCTGCGGAAGTGGCCAAGGGCGAAATTGATGTCTTCCGCGCTCTGGCGGCTACGCCCCGGAAAGCGCGGGATTGGGCCGCGCTTGCACAAGAGATCGGCGCCCGCGCGCGTCATGGGCGCGCTGTCAATCTTGACCCCGCAGCGCTTGTGCTGGATACGGTGCTGAAGCTGCAATCCTGCGCCAAAGCCTGAGGTCCCATGCCGGTTGAGATCACCGACAGCCATTGCCATTTGGATTTTGACACCTTTGCCCCCGAACTGGGCGATGTGGTCGCGCGTGCTGTCGATGCCGGCGTGACCCGAATGGTGACGATCTGCACCAAACTGCGACTGGAACCGCAAGTACGCGCAATTGCCGAGGCGTATGAGCCGGTGTTCTACGCCGCCGGGACCCACCCGATGAGTGCTGCCGAAGAGCCGCTGGTCAGCGTCGAAGAACTTGTCGCGCTGGCCGATCATCCGAAGTTCGTTGGCATCGGTGAAACAGGCCTCGATTACCACTACACATCCGAAAGCGCCGAAGTGCAGCAGCAAAGCCTGCGGGTCCATATTGAGGCCGCGCGCCAAACCGGTCTGCCGCTGATCATCCATGCACGCGGGGCGGATGACGACATGGCGCGTATTCTGACGGAAGAATACAAGGCGGGCGCCTACACTTGCGTCATGCATTGCTTTTCATCGAGTGCGGACCTGGCCCGCGCGGCATTGGATCTTGACTTCTACCTGTCCATGTCCGGCATCGCGGCTTTCCCCAAGAGCACGGAGTTGAGAGACATCTTTGCGGCTGCCCCGGTGAATCGCATTCTCGTGGAAACCGACGCGCCTTATCTCGCCCCACCGCCGTACCGTGGAAAACGCAATGAACCGGCCTACACCGTACATACAGCGCAAATCGGCGCTGACGCGTTCGGTATGTCATGGCCGGAATTTGCCGCTCAGACGCAGGAAAACTTCGACCGGTTGTTCACAAAGGCCGCGGCGTGATGCCAGAGAAAAAAACAGAGACGCGTTTCACCATCCTCGGCTGCGGGTCTTCCGGCGGGGTACCACGGCTTGGCGGCAATTGGGGTGATTGTGATCCGAACAACCCCAAAAACCATCGTCGTCGTTGCTCCTTGCTGGTCGAACGCGAAACATATGGCGGCGTCACACGCGTTCTGATCGACACCTCGCCGGACCTGCGCTCGCAATTGCTGGATGCAGGGGTCGGTGCACTTGATGCCGTGGTCTACACCCATGACCACGCCGACCACGTACACGGGCTGGATGACCTGCGTATGATCGTCTTCAACATGCGCAAACGGGTGCCAGTCTGGGCCACCGGGTCCACACAGAACACGCTGCTCAGCCGGTTTGGGTATGCCTTTGTGCAACCTGAAGGGTCACCTTATCCACCGATTTTGGACATCAACACTATAAATGGCGATATCGTCATAGATGGTGCAGGCGGTGCGATCACTCTGAAACCGTTCGAGGTCAATCACGGCTCCATCGACTCTCTGGGCTTTCGGATCGACGATCTGGCCTACCTTCCGGACGTCGCGAAGATCCCGGATGAGAGCTGGGCCATGCTGGAAAACCTGGATTGCTGGATTGTGGACGCCCTGCGTCGCGATCCACACCCGACTCACACGCATCTGCAGCAGTCTCTGGACTGGATGGAGCGGGTTCGCCCGCGTCGAGGTATCCTGACCAATATGCACAATGATCTCGACTACCAAACTGTCGAAGATGAAACCCCTGACTACATCACGCCTGCCTATGACGGCATGGTGATTACCTATAGGGATTAAAAGCTTGCAGGCGCTTCTTGATGTCATCCTGCCGGTCTTCGTGGTGATCGGGGCGGGCTACATCGCAGTCTGGCGTCAGTGGTTTTCTCAGGCGGGTGTCGACGGGTTGATGAGCTTCACCCAGAACTTCGCCATCCCCTGTTTGCTGTTTCTGGCCATCGCCCGTTTGGACCTGAGCCAGAGCTTTGACTGGCGCCTGCTCATCAGTTTCTACACTGGGTCATTGTCGGGTTTCCTGCTTGGGCTTTTCGGCGCGCGCTATCTGTTCGGGCGCGATTGGGAAGATGCGGTCGTCATCGGGTTTTGTTGCCTCTTTTCCAACTCGGTCCTGCTTGGTCTGGCGTTGACAGAACGCGCCTACGGACCCGAGGCGCTAGAGGGCAACTTCGCCATCATCTCTGTCCATTCGCTCTTTTGCTACGCGCTCGGGATCACGGTGATGGAAGTTGTCCGTGCGCGCGGCAACGCAAGCATTGGAACATTCAAAAAGGTCTTCAAGTCCATATTCTCAAATGCTTTAATCCTCGGTATCGCACTGGGTTTCCTGTTCAATCTCGCCACGCTAACTCTACCCAACTTCCTTGAAACCGGTCTCGATCTACTGGCCCAGGCGGCCCTGCCAGCCGCGCTTTTTGGCATGGGCGGTGTGCTTGCCAGCTACAAGGCAGAGGGCGATTTTCGCATTGTCCTCTACATCTGCATCGTGTCGCTGATCATTCACCCGGGCATAACGCGCGGCTTGGGATTGGCGTTGGATCTGGGCGATGCAGGAACACGATCCGCAGTCCTGACGGCGGCCATGGCCCCCGGCGTCAACGCTTACATCTTCGCCAATATGTACGGTCGGGCCAAACGCGTCGCCGCGACATCCGTTCTTGTCGCCACGGCACTCACGATCCTCACAGCGTCGGTCTGGCTCAGCGTTCTGCCATAAAGCGCCCGAACCGACGCCGTCACTCTTCCTTGGGCGGCGCGCCCCCAACGAAATTATTGCCGTCTGAGTAGTTGCAGGGATCTTCCTGCATCTGAAGGTGCAAGCCGGCATCTTTGTAGGGATTGGCCCGCGCCAGCGCCTCATCCACTTCAATGCCAAGCCCAGGTTCTGTCGTGGCCGGAATAAACCCGTCTTCCACCTGGATGCTGGATTTGATCAGCGCATCGTGGAATGGGCTTTCAATCGTCTCACACATCAAAATGTTCGGGATCGACACGGCAAAGTTCACATTCGCAGCCCATTCCACCGGCCCCGCGTAAAGATGGGGTGCCATCTGCGCGTTGTAGACCTCTGCCATCGCGGCAACCTTCTTCATTTCCCAAATTCCGCCCGCACGTCCAAGGGCGGGCTGCAAAATACTGGCGGCCCCCTGGCGCAGCACGGGCGCAAACTCCGCCTTCGTTGTCAGCCGCTCACCCGTCGCCACCGGAATGCGCACACGAGATGCCACCTCGGCCATCTGGGCCACATTATCGGGTGGGATCGGCTCTTCGAACCAAAGTGGGGAATAGGGCTCCAACGCCTGACCCAAACGGATCGCACCGGCGGTTGTGAACTGACCATGCGTGCCAAACAGCAAATCGGCTTTGTCCCCAACCGCCTCCCGGATCGCTTTGCAGAACGCCACGGAGAGGGAGATATCCGACATCGCCGGCATATGCCCGCCGCGCATCGTGTAGGGGCCTGCGGGGTCGAACTTCACCGCCGTATAGCCCCTCGCCACGCACTCGGCGGCGGTTTCGGCGGCCATATCCGGCGAGGTCCAGAACTTGTTTATGTCATGATGGGGCAGCGGGTAGAGGTAATTATAGGCGCGCACGCGCTCGTTCATCTTGCCGCCAAGAAGCGCCCAAACGGGTCGATTGCGGGCTTTGCCGAGGATGTCCCAACAGGCAATCTCCAATCCTGAAAACGCGCCCATGACGGTCAGATCAGGCCGCTGCGTGAAGCCCGACGAAAACACGCGGCGGAACATCAGCTCGATGTTCTCCGGGTTCTCTCCCTCCATATGCCGCTCAAACACATCCCGGATCACCGGCTCCATCGCCTCGGGACCAATGGTGGAGGCATAGCATTCCCCCCAGCCGACAATCCCGTCATCCGTGGTCAGCTTCACCAATATCCAGTAACGGCCTCCCCATCCCGGCGGCGGCGGGGCGGTGGTGATGATGTCGAGATCTTGCAGTTTCATGGCTGGCCTCGCATGGGCATTTTGGCGGTCGGATCAGCCTGACCTTCTAAATCCCGCCATTTCAAGCGTGAACGTACGCGTCAGGAGGGAGACAGCGCAGTTTTTGCCCTCTGCGCCCTCCAGAACAGGGCCAAGGCAGCGAGCGTCAGAACCAGAGCAGCCAGAAACGGCGCGCCGGGCAGGAAAATCGCCCCATCCGGCCGGGTGGCGAAGGCAAACACCGGCGTCATCATCAATGGCGAGAGAATCATCGCAAGCGCGCTGACCGAGGTCAGCATGCCCTGCAATTCCCCTTGGGCATTCTCGGGTGTCTGCTGTGACATGATGGCCTGCAGCGCAGGCCCGGTCATGGCGGCCAAGGCGGATATGGGGGTGAGGATCAACGCCATCGTGCCCGATGTAATGAACGCCAATATTGGGAAGGCCACGATTGAAAAGCCAAACCCAAGGATCACGGTTTTCACCTCGCCCAGTTTTGCAATGGCGATGCGGATCAGCCCCCCTTGAATGATCGCCATGCTGATGCCGAAAGCCGCCAGCGAAAGCCCGATCATACCGGGCGACCAGTCAAACCGTGCTTGGGTGAAATACGCCCAGATCACCGGGTAAACATTTGTGGCCATTTGAAAAAGCAGCATCACGATCAACAAGCCCGCCAGCCCTGGAAAGGCCCTGATCTGCTTGATGGCGCCAAACGGATTGGCCCGTGCCCAGGAAAACGGGCGGCGGATGGCATCGGTTACGGTTTCCGGCAGGATCAGCAGCCCGAAAACAAAGTTCAATCCCGCCAGTGCAGCCGCCGCGTAGAACGGCGCGCGCGTACCCAAATCGCCCAGTATACCGCCGATAATGGGGCCCAGAACAAAGCCCAAACCGAAGGCCGCGCTGACAAGGCCAAACCCGGCCCCGCGCTTTTCGCGGGTGGACGTGTCGGCCATATAGGCTAGCGCGGTGGAATGGGTCGCCGCCGCAATTCCGCCCACGACGCGCGCGGCCAGCAAAAGCCAGATGGACCCGGCCACGGCCATCACCACGTAATCCAGCGCCATCACGAAGAGCGAGACAAGCAAGATGGGCCGTCGTCCGTAACGATCAGACAGATTGCCTATCGTCGGGCCAAAGAGAAACTGCATGACCGCGAAACTGGTGGTCAAAAGCCCACCCCAAAGCGCAGCATTGGCCAGCGTGCCACCGCCAACCTCCAACAAGAGGGCAGGCATCACCGGCAAAATCAGCCCGATCCCCATGGAATCGATCATCACGGTCAAAAGGATGAAGATGGTGGGCAGGCGCCCGGACATTGCGGCCTCCTGAGGGCACTGCGCGCGTGAGGGGACTAAAGACGTTCAGGCGCTGCAACGCAATGTCGAAATCGAACGGGCACTTTTCTGCTTTGATGGTCAGGCTCGCTCGGTCAGCTCAGATATGCCCGGTCTCAGTCATGAAATCGGTGATCAACTTGGCGTAAGCCTCGGGCGCTTCGACGCAAGGCAAATGCCCCAACCTCCGCATCAGCTCTAACCGTGCCCCCGGGATCAGGTTGATTGTCTCGCGCATCAAATCAGGCGGCGTCGCACCGTCCTCGGACCCGGCAATGCCCAGAACAGGCAGGCGTAACCCACTGGTTGGCGTGTAAAAATCCGTGCCAGCGATGGCCTCGGCGCAGCCGATATACCCGTCTGGAGGTTGGCCTACGAACAGCGCCCGCCAGCGTGCCATGTCGCCGTTTTTCAGGAAATCGCGCGAAAACCACCGCTCCATCGTGGCATCGGTTACCGCCTCCAGACCGCCCGCGCGGATGGCATCGATCCGCTGCTGCCAGATGTCTTTTGTGCCGATCTTGGCAGCCGTGTTCGACAGCACCATCGCTCGCACCAGATCAAGCCGCTTGACCGCCAACCCCTGGCCGATCAGCCCACCGATGGAGAGGCCCACAAAAAACGCGCCTTGCACCTTCAGGTGGTCCATCAACTGCTCAACATCGCGCACGAGGCTGCCCATGGCGTAAGGCGGCTTCGGCACCGAACTGCCCCCATGTCCGCGCTTGTCGTAGCGAATGATCCGCAAGCCCTCAGGCAAATATGGCATGATCGGGTCCCACAGCGTCATATCGGTGCCCAGTGAGTTGGAAAACACCACCGGCGTGCCTGTCGGATCACCGTCTTCGCGGTAGTTCAGGGTGACGTCTCTCAGCTCCAACTCTGGCATAGCGCGCTTTCCTTCAAATGCGTCTCAATAGGGCAGCCCGACATAGCTTTCCGCCAATGTCCGCCGCGCGGCTTCGCTGCTTTCGAGGTACCGCAGCTCGGCCGTCTGCATGCTCAGGTCAAAGTCCGATTGATCCGGGAACCGGTGCAGCAGGTTTGTCATCCACCAGCTGAAGCGCTGCGTTTTCCAAACGCGGGCAAGGGCTGTCTCGGAATACCTTGCCAGCCCTTCACTATCCCCATCCGCATAGTGCCGCATCAGCGCGCGGAAGAGGTAATGCACATCCCCCGCTGCGGTGTTCAGCCCCTTGGCCCCGGTGGGTGGCACTATATGGGCCGCATCCCCACACAAGAACAACCGCCCCCATTGCATCGGCTCGCAGACAAAGGACCTGAGCGGCGCAATAGATTTGTCGATGGACGGGCCGGTCACAAGACGATCGACCGCGTCTTCCGGCAGGCGACGTTTCAACTCGGCCCAGAAACGATCATCCTCCCAATCCTCCGGGCTGTCCGACAGCGGGCATTGAATGTAGTAGCGGCTCAGCTCCGTCCCCCGCATGGAACAGAGCGCAAACCCACGTGGTGAATTTGCATAGATCAGCTCTTCATCAATCGGCGGCGTCTTCGACAAAATGCCGAGCCAGCCGAAGGGATACGTTTTCTCAAACTCGCGCCGCTTGTCCTCGGGGATCGCCTGCCGTGATGGCCCATGGAACCCATCGCACCCGGCGATAAAATCGCAGTGCAGGGTGATCTCTTGGCCCTCATGGGTGAACGACACGCTGGGGCTGTCACTGTCGGGATCATGCAGAGTGACGCCTTCACAGTTGAAATACGTCGCGCCCCCACTGGCATCGCGCGCATCGTAGAGATCACGTGTCACTTCCGTCTGCCCGTAAACCAAAACATGTTTGCCCGTCAGTGCACTGAAATCTATGCGAAAAGACTGATCGGCATAGGCAATAAGCGTGCCGTCATGCACCAGCCCCTCGGCCTCCATCCGCGCACTCACCCCGGCCTCACGCGCCAACTCCACCAACCCGGTTTCCAGTACACCCGCCCGAATGCGCCCCAGCACATACTCCCGCGACCGCCGCTCCAGCACCACCGTGTCTATCCCTTGCCTGAGCAAAAGCTGCCCCAGCAAAAGCCCGGATGGCCCGCCGCCTATGATCGCCACTTGCGTGCGCATTCAACCGTTCAAATCGAAATGGGCCATGATCTGCCCATGGTCAGAGGCCAGCTTGTTATAGGGCGCTTCCGGGTGGGACCCGTCGGTCAGATGGTCGTTGAACACTGAGAAATAGCTCATATCCCCCAAACGATCAGGGTTCTCGGGGTGGAAATGGCGCGACAGGAAAATCTGGTCGATGGATTCGAAATGCCCACCAAAGGCCGAGGTGTAAACCATATCGCGCAGGGATTTGCGGACGAAAAGCTTCTCCGCCGAATGCAGCCGCACCCTGTCGATGTCTTCCTTGATTTGAATGTTTTCTTCTTTGGAATAGCGATCATTGGCCGTCTTCGCATCATGGCGCAGCATCCAGCCATAGTTCCGGAATGGGGTCTCCCCGGTGATGATCTCAGTGCTGACCGCATGCTCACCATCGTTGAAATCACCCAGCACCATCACCGGGCGTCCATTCATGATCTCGTCCACGACGGCCTTACGCAGCACCCAGGCCTCCGCCATCCGCCTAAGCGCTGCCCGCAGGTTGCCCATGGCACGCCCCAGCGGGTCGTAATGCGTCAGATCGGCCTCGGGCGGGTAGGGGGCGCCCTCGGGCGTCACGTATTCGCCCAGCTTGGATTTGAGATGGCAGTTAAAAACAGTGATCACCGTATCACCGACAGGAATTTTCACCTTCAGGATCGGGCGAGAGAGGCGGCGAACCTCATAGTGCCCGGCATCTGTCGCCTCCAACCCGCGCAACGGCTGAAACGGGATGTGCAGGGGTTTCGCGAGGTCCTGAATGATCTCCGGCTTGCCCGCAAACCCAAAGCGCGACAGCACCGCCACCCCGGGCCGCCGTTTGCCCGGTTCACCCCCGTCTGCGGCATTGGGCGCAAAGGCCAGCGCGGCTCCGGTATAGGGCTCCACTTTCAGCTTCCGAAAGATCGCTTTGCGGTGATACCGCTTTGATTTGTCAGGCACACTTGCCTTGTTCAGCGCATCGGCCCGTACTGAAGTTTCATCAATCACCGCTCGCAGGGCGTCTTCCTCGAAAATCTCCTGAAAGCCCACGATGTCCGAATTCATCGTCAACAATTGGTCGGCCATCCAGTCGAGTTTCCAGGCGTATTCTTCCTGCGTGTAGCTCTGGAAGGCGTAGTATTCCTTTTCCGGCCCGATCAGGTTTTTGACGTTGAAACTGGCGATGGTGAAACGGGTCATTTTGGCTTCTCAATTGTTGTTCCGGGCAGAACGACGAGGGTGTGGTCAGTGCCGTCAAGGACGGCTTCGATGATGCTGGAGATCACTCCCCAATCACCGCCAGCCAATCCGGCTCCGATCATAGGATAGCCTATTTTGGAATCGGGGAATAACTGAGCGATCGTCCTGAAGCATTGTTCTATTGCCGTGTAATCCACCTTTGGCCCCGATCCGCGATAGTTGAACTGGGTATAGGCATTGACCACGATCAGAGGTGTCTCTGTGCTGGGTATCTCGGCTGTGGTGAGTGTTCCCAGCTTTGAACGATCGCCTTTGATCGTTTGCCGATCAGCGTATAGCGCTGCAGGGAACTCGTTCGCGATAACCTTTGCGATGCCTGCCCCCATGGTATTGAAACAATTGCAACCGTGGACGATGACGTCGAAATGCCCGTCCTTGGCCAGTGCGATCAAGTCTCCTTCGATGACCTTCATGCTGACGATTTGTCCTGACTGAGCGCACGCTCGAACATCGGTGCATCCACGTTGCCGCCTGATATGGTGCATATCACAGTCTCGGTATCCAACTCATCCCCGTGAAACAGGGCCGCTGCCAAAGCTGCCGCACCTCCGGGTTCGGCCACCAGCTTTAAACGTTGGAAAATCAAAGCCATGGCCCGCAGGCATTCATCCTCACTGACAGCAATCCCCGGCCCGCTGAGGCGCTTGAGAATGGGGAATGTGATCTCCCCCGGTGACGGCGTGAGGATCGCATCACAGATATTGCCCGACGGTTGATTGTTGATCTCGATCTGGCCCGAGATGAGTGAGCGTTTGACATCGTCAAACCCTTCCGGCTCACAAGGTCGCACGCGCATTCCCGGGGCCTCGGCCTCCAGCGCCAGCGCGATGCCTGAGGTGAACCCACCTCCACCGCAACAGACCAGCACGTCGGCCTCTTCCACACCTGCCGCCTTGGCTTGCTCGGCGATCTCCAGCCCACAGGTGCCCTGTCCCGCGATCACCTGAGGCTCGTCATAGGGCTTGATCAGGGTCATGCTCCGTTCGGCCTGGATCTGCTCTCCAAGCGCTTCCCGGCTGGCCCCGTTTGGGCGGTCATACAAGACAACTTCGGCCCCCAAGGCCTTGGTATTGGTGATCTTCAACTCCGGCGCATCATTGGGCATGATGATCACGGACGGCACGCCAAATTCCGCCGCCGCCCGCGCCACGCCCTGCGCGTGATTGCCGCTGGAAAAGGCAAGGACACCCTTGGCGCGGGTCTCATCATCCAGCGCCGACACCGCCGAGCGTCCACCGCGATACTTGAAGCTGCCGGTGTGCTGCAGGCATTCCGGTTTCACAAAAACGCGCCGTCCTGCGATTTCATCCAAGAAAGGCGAATTGAGCAACGGTGTGCGAACGACATGGTCGCCAATCCGATCATAGACCGCGCGGATCATCTCTATAGAACTCAATGCACTGCCTCCAGAAGCTCATGTATCGCCGCCACAGCTTCGGGCTCATCCAGAAACGGCACATGGCCCCGGTTTGGCACGACGGCGGTGATCATTTCGGTGTGACGCGCCTGCATTTTGGCGAAGGTCTCATCCGACAGAAGATCAGAATTCTGCCCTTTGATCGCCGCCGTCGGCAGCGCCTTTAGCCCATCAAAAAGCTGCCACAGATCAGGAGCCTCCCCAACGCCGGCCTGCCCAATCAACGCATCCCGCAGTCGCGCGTCATAGCGCAGGGCGACACCACCGTCGGGGGCATCCTCCCACATGAATTCCGCCTGTTCCCGCCAGCGCGTCAGAGGCACATCTGGGAAATCCCGCGCATGACCCGCCTGCATGGCTTCAGCGGCGGTATCGAGATCAGGAAAGGGCGGCGTCTTGCCCACGTAATCCATGATCCGTTCAATGCCGATCTGCGTCACTTCCGGGCCAATGTCGTTGAGCACAACCGCTTTCAACCGATCCGGGTTGGTGACCGACAGCGCCATCGCAATCAGCCCCCCGCGTGACGTCCCGATGATGGTCACGCGGTCAAGCCCCAGATGATCCATCAATTCCACCGCGTCCTGACCTTCGCGCAGGATGTTGTAGCTCATGAAATCGTCCGGATACTCCGATTGACCGCGCCCGCGGTAGTCCATTCGCAAAACGCGATAATCGCCCATATGCGTCATCAGATACGTGAAATCCAGGCTGTTCCTAGTCAGGCCCGCAAGGCACAGAACCGGGGCACCTTGCCCCTCATCCACGTAGTGCAGCCGCACCCCGTCCGAGGTGACGAACTCAGGCATTGGCCAACTCTGGTATGCCGGTCAGATTTGTCAGAATGGTGCCGGGGACCGCCGGCAACCGGTCCACCGGTTCACCCGCGCGATTGACCCATGCCGTGGTAAAACCATACCCGGTGGCGCCACTGGCATCCCACCCGTTGGAGGACACGAAGAGCACCTCTTCCTTGGCGCACCCGAACCGCTGTCCGACAAGGTCGTAAACTACGCTCGCCGGTTTGAAGATACCCACACTTTCCACGGACAGCACGTCGTCAAGCACATCCCCGATCGCGGCCGAATCCACAGCGCCCTGCAGCATGTCCGGCGATCCATTGGACAGGATCGCTGTGTTTTTCCCAGCGTCTTTCAGGGCTTTCAGCATCGCGGGCACTTCGGGGTAGGCGTCAAGCTCCCAGTAAAGCTGCAAAAGCCGAGCCCGCAGGTCGGCATCACCGTCCAGCCCTTCAGCCTCCAACGCCCAATCCAAGCCGTTTTGCGTCACTTCCCAAAAGTCGGTGTGATTGCCTGTGATGGCGCGCAGCCACGTGTACTGCAGCTGTTTCAGCCGCCAGTGATTGGCAATGGCGGGCCATTTCTCTGCAAACGCTTCCCGCCCAGGTTCTCCGGCTGCATTGCGGGCGGCAGATGCCACATCAAAGAGCGTGCCATAGGCGTCGAATACACAAGTGGTGATCGGCATGTGCGTCCTCCCTTTGAGGCGCAGAGTGGCACGACCCGGCGAGAGGCGAAAGGCCCTATGTCGGGAAAGAGTTTCTATGTCTCCGGCGGGAGTATTTCTGACCAGAAAGAAGCCATTCACGTTCTGCTTCTTTTTGGTTGCAAGTACTCCGGGGGTTTGGGGGCTGGCCCCCAAGGGGAAGTGCGTTTGGGGGCTGGCCCTAAATTTGACCTCAAGAGACGCGCAACAATACCGCCCCTTGGCGACCTGCGGCCATCACGGCATCCTGCGCAGCGGCACAATCCTCAAAGCCGAAGGTGCTGTCGATGCGGGGCGATAGCCCGCCCGAAGAGATCGCTGCATGCAACCGATCTATGGCCGCGTCGCGCGCTGGTTTAGGCAGGATGTAGATCAGCGTGATGTCCACTTTCAGCGCCTTGAACATCATCGGGCCGAACGGAAAGACGGGCGTCATCTCTTTGCCAGAGCCATAGGTCGCAATCGTGCCCAAGGGACGCATGACCTCTGTCAGAAGCTGTGCGTTCTGCCCGAACTCCACTTCAACCGCACGGTCAATGCCGCCGCCCGAGGCCTCAAGAATGTTCGCGGCAAGATCGGCATCACGATAGTCGAACACCGCATCCGCCCCAGCGGCGCGCACCTCACCTGCGGCATTGGCCGAACAGGTCGCGATCACTCTGGCTCCGCCCCATTTCGCCAACTGCACCGCGTTGTGGCCCACAGCCCCCGCACCACCGCTGATCAGCAAGGTCTGCCCGGCCACATCGCCGCCACCAAACACCGTCTGGGCGGCGGTCAGACCGGGAATACCCAGTGTCGCGCCCACCTCGTCACTCATTGCATACGGCATCGGTACGGCCTGTTCGGCGGGCAGGGTGATCATCTCGGCGGCCGTTCCAAATGGGCGCTGCCACTGCCCATTCCAGATCCAGACCCGTTGGCCCACCCGACCGGGATCAACCCCGTCGCCCACGACATCCACAACGCCTGCACCATCAGAATGCGGAATGATCTTGGGAAAGGGCGGTTCCGTTACGCCCGGGCGCAGCCCCGCACGCGCCTTGGCGTCAGAGGGGTTCACGCCCGAGTACGTCAATCTGACACGCAGCTCACCGGAGGCAGGGGCCGCTGCGTCAAACTCTTCAATGCTCAGAACGTCTTCAGCCGCGCCAAACCTATCGTAGCAGATGGCGCGCATGGGCGAAGTCCTTGAATGGAGGGATCAGGCGTTGGTTTTCCGCAGGCGGATCACAACATCCACGCTGGCAATTTCCGCGCCTTCAGGGGCTTGCGGGATGCGGGTGATCTCAAGCTCTTCGGCAGGTGCGTCCGTCAGAACCTGTTCATCTTCCCAGAAGAAGTGCGGATGATCATGCGTGTTGGTGTCGAAATAGCTTTTCGACCCTTCCACCGTGACTTCTTGTACCAAACCTGCGTCACAGAACGCCCGGACCGTGTTGTAAACCGTGGCCAAGGACACTTTCTCACCAACCGCTTTCGCGGATGCGAACAGGCTTTCCGCGGTGAAATGGCGATCCATGCCATCCCCCACAAGAAGGGCCGCCAAGGCCACCCGTTGACGTGTCGGTCTGAGATCCGCTTTAGCCAGCCATTGCGTCCCGCGTAGGGTTGCTTGCGTGTCAGTCATGCTAACTTCCTTACTATGTTGCCTATATAGGCTGTCTGGCCCCGTGATTTCAATGAAATTTCGTAATGCCGGGTTACAGTGTCGCGCCGGGCCAAATTGGGTGCTCGGGCTTGCATGGAGCTTTGCGGCGGTGCTAGACGGACGCCAAAGCGCTTGAAAGACAGGAAGGGCGAACGGCATGGCGGACTATCCGAGCCATTTTGACAGAGAGGATCTGCTGAAATGCGCCCGTGGCGAATTGTTCGGCCCCGGCAATGCGCAGCTTCCAGAACCGCCGATGCTGATGATGGACCGGATCACCGATATCTCCGGTGATGGCGGTGAGCATGGCAAAGGCCACGTGGTGGCGGAGTTCGATATCAAACCTGACCTGTGGTTTTTTGAGTGTCACTTTCCCGGCAATCCGATCATGCCCGGCTGTCTGGGCCTCGATGGTCTGTGGCAGCTCACCGGCTTCAACCTGGGCTGGCGCGGCTGGCCGGGACGTGGATATGCGCTGGGTGTGGGTGAGGTGAAACTCACCGGCATGGTCCGGCCTGATCGCAAGATGCTGACTTACTTCGTTGATTTCACCAAAGCCGTGCAAACCCGCCGTTTGACAATGGGGGTTGCAGATGGCCGGGTTGAGGCGGATGGTGAGGTGATCTATCAGGTCAAAGACATGAAGGTCGCGCTGTCAGAAAGCTGACATGCCGATCTGCACATGATCCTGGCATAAGGGAGAGCCAAGATGCGTCGCGTCGTTGTCACCGGTCTGGGCATTGTCTCAAGCATCGGAAACAATGCTGAAGAAGTGACCGCCTCGCTGAAGGCGGGCCGCTCTGGCATTTCCGGAAATGATCAGATGGTCGAACATGGCTTTCGTAGCCAGGTGGCGGGCAAACCGGACATCGACGTCGCTGAGCATGTCGACAAACGCACTTTGCGCTTCATGGGGCCGGGCGCGGCCTATGCGCATATCGCGATGGGTCAGGCCATTGCAGATGCGGGGCTTGAGGAAAGCGATGTCGTCAATCCGCGCACCGGGTTGGTGGCGGGCTCGGGCGGGCCGTCCACCTCTGCCATGTTGGCGGCGCATCAGGCTGTTCTGAACACCGGGGCCACGAAACGGATTGGGCCGTTCGCCGTGCCAAAGACAATGTGCTCGACCATCTCGGCGAACCTGTCGACCGCCTACAAAATCAAAGGCATCAACTACTCCATCACGTCCGCCTGCTCTACGTCCCTGCATTGCATCGGAAACGCGGCAGAGCAGATCATGATGGGAAAACAAGATGTTATGTTCGCCGGTGGCGGCGAAGAGCTAGACTGGACGCTGTCCTGTCTTTTCGATGCGATGGGCGCCATGTCGTCCAAGTACAACGACACACCGGACAAAGCATCCCGCGCCTTTGACGCCGACCGCGACGGGTTCGTGATCTCAGGCGGGGGTGGCATTGTCGTTCTTGAAGAGATGGAGCGCGCCGTCGCGCGCGGCGCGAAAATCTATGCGGAAGTGACCGGATATGCTGCCACGTCCGACGGCCATGACATGGTCGCACCGTCTGGCGAAGGCGGAGAGCGGGCGATGCGCCTGGCCCTCGATCAACTGGGCAATGAGCGCAAGGTTGGCTACATCAACGCCCATGGAACGTCCACGCCCGTGGGCGATGTCGGCGAAGTGGAGGCTGTGCGCCGGATTTTCGGCGAAGGCCATGTGCCGCCGATCAGTTCCACCAAATCCATGACAGGCCACGCGCAAGGCGCGGCTGGCGCGTTGGAGGCGATCTTCTGCCTTCTGGCGCTCGACAAAGATTTTATCATCCCATCGATCAATGTGGACACGCTCGATCCCGGCATCAACGCGGGGGAGGTGGCCACGGCGCTGGTCGAAAACGCCGGGCTGGATTCGGTCATGACCAACTCCTTCGGCTTTGGCGGCACCAACGGATCGATGGTGATGAGCAAGTTTATTGGGTGAAGGACACATGACGATTTCAATGGACGGCAAGCGCGGGCTCATCATGGGCGTCGCCAACGATCGCTCGATTGCGTGGGGGATTGCCAGGGCGATGCATGAGGCGGGCGCGGAACTGGCCTTTTCCTACCAAGGCGACGCGTTTGGGAAGCGGGTTGAACCGCTGGCGGCCTCACTGGGGTCTAACCTTCTGCTCGACATGGACGTCACCGATGAAGCCTCTGTTGCACAAGGGTTTTCCACGCTCGCGCAAACCTGGCCGACGATTGATTTCGTGGTCCACGCCATTGCCTATTCCGACAAATCGGAATTGACGGGTCGCTTCCTGAACACCTCTCGTCAGAACTTCAAAAACTCGATGGATATCTCGTGCTTTTCCTTCATCGAGGTCGCGCGCCGCGCCTATCCGATGATGAAGACGAATGGCGGCACATTGCTGACCTTGACCTACCAGGGCTCCAGCCGCGTTGCCCCCAATTACAACGTCATGGGCGTGGCCAAGGCAGCGCTGGAAGCGACGACGCGCTACCTCGCCAATGACCTCGGTCCTGACGGGATCCGGGTCAACGCCATCTCACCCGGACCGATGAAGACACTGGCGGGCGCGGCCATTGGTGGTGCGCGCAAAACCTTCCGCCATACCGAGGAAAACGCGCCACTGCGGTCCAACGCGACGCTGGACTCGGTGGGCGGTACGGCCGTCTATCTCGCATCCGACGCCGGGGCCTACACGACGGGTGAGATCATCCGCGTCGATGGCGGGTTCCATGTCCTTGGCATGCCCCAAGCCGAGAATCTTTGACACAATCCCGCCACCAATCCTTCGTGGAAACGCCCTCTTGGGGGTGTATCGCAATGGCATGGACTACGTGCAGGACACCAAAACAGACGCCCGCCAACGGGCCTATGTAAGCCGCTCATCGGTTGCGAACCGCTGGGCGCGCAAGATGCTTTGGTTCACGGCATTGGTTTGGCTGTTTGCCGTTTGGCAGCACCGCGACCTCGCCCCGCCTGTCCATGACGGCATGGCGTTGATCAGCGAAGTGACCGTCGATCTGTTCAACGGGGCAGACAAAGCGCGTGCCTTGCTCAGCCAGCTGTTTTCGTCCCCGTCCGGGACGGGCGGCGCGCCGAAATTCGACCCGATCACACAGTGGCTTCTCGACAACCGCAACTGATCCCCGAAGGATCAGCCGTGCCTCAAAACCACTGCCCCGGCTCCATCAACCCAAGATCAAGCAACTGTCTCGAATGCCATTCAAACGGCGCGGTGTTGTGCCAGCAGAAATCATTGATATCGAAGGTCGAACCCGGGTTTGATTTCAAGGCCTTGGCCGTCCGGAACGACATGATCGCGGCGGTCAGGTTGTTGTGCCACGGGCAGGCATAGGTGTTGTATTCTTCATCGCTGAACGTGTGGTTGTCGCGCAGCTGCAAATCCGCCTTGGCCCGGAAGAGAGCAATGCGGTCGATCTAGCGCTTGTCCTGCGGCACATGCTCTTCGTACCGCCACCTCAGCCCGCCAAAGAAATCCAACTGCCGCTCGCGCGGGTGATCGCTTTCCATGCCTACCTTGCGTGCCAATGCATAGTAGCCCGACCGGTCGAGATGCGCATCTTCAATCGACACGCCGTTTTTGAACTGGCCAAGGTCTTTTGCATAGATATCAATCACATAAGTGAGCATCGCATCGCGCCGCTCTTCGGTGTGAAACGTCAAAAGTTCACCAACCGTGCGCGTCTCGCAAAACGGGAAAAACAGGTACTCTGCATTGAAACAGTAATAGAACCACGTGCCCGGCGCAGCGGCGATCAAACGGTTTACCGCCTCTTTGAACGTATCGCCCTGTGTGACTTCAAAAGCCACCGTATGCACTTTGTCTTCTACGTCAGGGGCCAGCTCGAACGCGGTCGGCATGAAGGCAATCACCTGTTTGAAACCCAGATCAAGGTGATGGCGCATCGTGCTGCTCACCTCCACCTCGTCTTCCACAAAGATCAACGCAACCGGGCCTTTGTCCAAAAGGGACTTGCCTTGGGTTACAAGCTCATTGGTGGTGTTGAATTTCATCGCCGTCTCTTCCTGCTCCGCGACAGACTCGGTCAATTTGCCATCCATTGCAAGTCACCGGTGGGATGATATAGGCAAACACGCTATATCACCGTGACCGCTGGTTGTTCCCCCAAAGATGCCCACGAGAGTGCACAATGTCTGAGCCGAAGAAACTCTACATCAAGACATATGGATGTCAGATGAACGTGTACGACAGTGAGCGTATGGCAGAGGCCATGGGCGGGGCAGGGTACGTGGAAACGCAGTCGCCCGATGACGCGGATATGATTCTGCTGAACACCTGTCACATTCGTGAAAAAGCGGCGGAAAAAGTCTATTCAGAGCTGGGTCGTTTCCGGAAGCTGAAAGACGAAAAGCCCGATCTCAAAATCGGTGTCGCCGGTTGCGTCGCGCAGGCGGAAGGTCAGGAAATCATGCGCCGGCAGCCGCTCGTCGATCTGGTGGTCGGCCCGCAAAGCTATCACAAACTGCCACAGCTAGAGGCAAAGGCGCGCAGCGGCGAGAAGGCGCTCGACACCGATTTCCCGGTGGAAGACAAATTCGAAATTCTGAAGAAGCGCCCCAAGGCCAAACGCGCCCCGGCGGCGTTCCTGACGGTACAGGAAGGTTGCGACAAGTTTTGCGCTTTCTGCGTGGTGCCCTACACCCGTGGGGCAGAGGTCAGCCGACCCGCACAGCGCATCATCGAAGAGGCCCAAGATCTTGTCGAACGCGGCGTGCGGGAAATCACGCTGCTCGGCCAGAACGTGAACGCCTATCACGGGGTGGGCC
The DNA here is from genome assembly GCA_963422235.2 of uncultured Roseovarius sp. Taxonomy (GTDB): domain Bacteria; phylum Pseudomonadota; class Alphaproteobacteria; order Rhodobacterales; family Rhodobacteraceae; genus Roseovarius. Next base: position 605,074 of record CAXMWV010000001.1, on the reverse strand, counting down.
CCAAGGGGGATGACTGGAGCCTGGCAAAGCTCATCTGGGCGCTCAACGATGTCGATGGGCTAGAGCGTATTCGCTTCACCACGTCCCACCCCAACGACATGAGCGATGACCTGATCGAAGCCCATGGCACCTGCGAAAAACTGATGCCCTACCTGCACTTGCCTGTGCAGTCTGGCAGCGACCACATCCTAAAACGCATGAACCGCAAGCACACGGCGGAAAGTTACCTGCGCCTGATCGAAAAGATCAGAAACGCGCGCCCGGATATCCTGATGTCCGGTGATTTCATCGTGGGCTTCCCGGAAGAAACAGAAGCGGATTTTCAGGCGACCATGGATCTCGTGGTAGAGGTCAACTACGGCTACGCCTATTCGTTCAAGTACTCCACGCGCCCCGGCACCCCGGCGGCAGAACGCCCGCAAGTGGACGAGGATGAGAAATCCGACCGTTTGCAACGCCTCCAGGCCCTGATCACGCAACAACAACGGGCCATTCAGGACAGCATGGTTGGCCAGACCGTCAGTGTTTTGTTCGAACGCACAGGCCGCCTGGAAGGTCAGATGGTGGGCAAATCCGAGTACCTGCACGCTGTCCACGTGGCCGATGCGCCGGTTGTAACGGGTGACATTGCCAAGGTCGAGATCACCGAAAGCGGCTCCAATTCCTTGGCCGGACGCATCGTATCTGCCTGATTCGGGTGCGCGCCTGATCCACCCTGTGGACGCTTTCACACCACAACTGTGGATGCTTTCCCCCTTGCGATAGGTCAGTGGTTGTTTCCAAACCAGCGACAATATCCCTTCATTTGGTCTTCACAACGGGTCCAAACTTGTTACACTCAAACAATAATTTTGCTTCGTCTGGATTCTCTGCTCGGTTTTCCAGGCGACGCGGGGGATCATAAATAAAGGATAGGGGCTGTGTACGACTACCTTGCGAAAACACTTCGCAGTGTCCTGGGCGGATGTGCTGCCGTCGCTCTGGGTACTGTTTTAAGCGCCACATTGTTCACCGATCCCGCTGCTGCTCAAAGTGGCCAGCGGACCATTGTGGGCGGACGCTACGTTCCAACCATCTGGGTCGATCCGGACGGGTGCGAACACTGGGTGATGGATGATGGTTGGGAAGGGTACATGACACCCCACACCAATCGTCAGGGCATCCCGGTCTGCCGCCGGGGCAACGTCTGTGGCGTGATGAACTCGGATCAGTTGTTTGCAACTGACAGCGCACATATCAGCGCAGCCGGTCGTCAGCATTTGGCAAACTTCTTCCAGTCCACGGGCGCTGTGTCCTACATTATCACAGGCCACACCGACAGCCGCGCCTCAGATCAGTACAACCTTGATCTGTCCATGCGCCGTGCCAATGCCGTGGCCTCAGTAGCTGCCCAAACCGGCGCACGCATCGCGGATGTCCGGGGATATGGAGAGCGCCTGCCAAAGGCGTCCAACGCAACCGCCGCGGGGATGCAGAAAAACCGTCGCGTTGAAATCATCTGCATTCGCTAGGGGGATATGATGAAAGCTCTGAAATACACGCTGCTTTTGGGGGCTGTTGTTGCGGTTTCCGCCTGCGGCAACAAGGTCGACAAAACCGTTGACCGTGGCATCGACAGCAAGCATCTCAGCCAGCTTCAGGCTGGTATCTGGGTCGATCCCAATGGATGCGATCACTGGATCATTGATGACGGTGCCGAAGGCTACCTGTCGCAGCGCCTTGACCAATATGGTAAGCCGGTCTGCTCTGGCGTTGCACCGCCGAACACTGCCACGGGTGGGTTCAAGTCGGGCACGTTCATCACCGATCCGATCTAAGACCCGTTTCGGGTCCTGGATTGCGTGAATTAGTGCTGCGGAGAGGCATCTCCGCAGCATTTTTATTGAAAACCGCTTACATTTTTACCCCGCGTCTTGCAGTCGGCGCACCATCTTGGCACCCTGAGATTGAAACACGCGACCTAGGAGACATGAGTGGCCACAACCACGCTGCCCCAGCATGATGACCAAACCGCTCTGCACGAAGAGGTCATTGAATTTCCTGACAATTTTCTACTGATTGACCTGTGCGGCGAACATGACCGCAACCTCGCTGAAATCGAACGGCAGCTGGGTGTGCAGATCATGCGCCGGGGGAATCAGTTGGCCGTCATCGGTGAAAAAGACAGCACCACGGCGGCCTCTGACGTGTTGAACGCGCTTTACCAGCGTTTGGAAGCGGGGCGGGCGGTCGAAGCGGCGGATGTGGATCGCGAATTGCGCATGGGTGGCACGACGGTTGCGGAGGACTCGCAGACAGGAAGTTACGACGGCGACCAGCTCGAAATGTTCCGCGGCGGCGCGGTTGAGATCAAAACGCGCAAAAAACTGGTGGAACCGCGCACGGATGCGCAAAAGGCATATGTCTTGTCCTTGTTCCAGAACGAATTGGCTTTCGGGATCGGCCCGGCGGGGACCGGAAAAACCTATTTGGCGGTCGCGGCGGGCGTGTCCATGTTCATCGAAGGCAAGGTGGATCGCATCATCCTCTCCCGCCCGGCCGTGGAGGCGGGCGAAAAACTGGGCTATCTGCCAGGCGACATGAAAGACAAGGTCGATCCTTACATGCAGCCGCTTTACGACGCGCTGAACGACTTTTTGCCGGCCAAACAGGTGGCCAAACTGCTCGAAGAAAAGCGCATCGAGATCGCACCGCTGGCCTTCATGCGCGGGCGCACCCTGTCCAACGCTTTTGTCGTGTTGGACGAGGCGCAGAATGCGACATCCATGCAGATGAAAATGTTTCTCACGCGCCTTGGTGAGGGCAGCCGCATGGTTATCACTGGTGACCGCAGCCAGGTGGATTTGCCGCGCGGGGTGACCAGTGGCTTACACGATGCAGAACGGCTTTTGAAGTCTATCCCCAAGATATCATTCAACTATTTCACGTCCAAGGATGTGGTGCGCCATCCTCTGGTGGCCGCGATTATCGAAGCCTACGACGCCGATGGCTGAGGCCGTCACCGTATGACCGTCGAGATTGCCTTCGAAGATGACCGATGGGTCGAACTGGGTTTGCAGACCCTGACCCAATCCGCCGTCACCGCCACATTGTCCCATCTCGACCTTGTCCCGACGGACTGGGCGGTCAGCGTTCTGGCCTGTGATGACGCGCGGATTGCCACGCTCAACGACGATTTTCGCGACAAACCCGGCCCCACAAACGTGCTGTCCTGGCCCAGTGCCGAGCGCGGCGCACCTGATCCGGGGGCCGTGCCCGCCCCGCCCGAGGACCCGGATGGCGAACTTGGTGATATCGCGATTTCTTACGACACTTGCGCGCGCGAAGCCTCGGACGCGGGCAAACCCATGGCCGATCATGTCACCCATTTGATGGTCCACGCGACCCTGCATCTTTTGGGCTACGACCATATCCGTGACCAAGATGCCACTTTGATGGAACGAACTGAGATAGAAATACTTGGCAAACTGGGTCTTCCTGACCCATATTAGGTGTTCCCCGGCGTTCGGTTGACCCGAACGCTTCTTTTCAGGCTAGGACGATGGGCGACAGCACAGACGGATCTTCTAACGCAGCGCGTAGCGCGCAGGCGGACAGTCAAGACACTCCAGAAAACACCGATGACGAACCTGGCGGTTTTTTCGCCAAGTTTTTCGGTTCATTCAAATCAGGCGATGATGACCCTCGCCCCGATCAACCCGATACCAAAGCGCGCGGCGTCGTGGGCATGCTCAATCTGCGCACCCTCACGGTGGAAGATGTGGCCATTCCCAAGACGGATATCGTAGCGGTCGCCGTGGACACCAATAAAGATGACCTCGTCAAAGTCTTCCGCGAAAGTGGCCTGACCCGTTTGCCGGTGTTCGAAGGCACGCTCGACACGCCGGTGGGGCTTGCACACCTCAAGGACTTCGCGCTTAAGCACGGTTTCAACGGCGGGGGTCGTTTCTCCCTCAAAAAACTGCTGCGACCATTACTTTACGTGCCGCCTTCCATGTCCATCGGTGTGCTTCTACAGAAGATGCAGAACGAACGCCGGCACATGGCTTTGGTCATTGACGAATATGGCGGCGTTGACGGGCTTGTCACAATCGAAGACCTCATAGAGCAAGTTGTGGGTGAAATCGCGGATGAGCACGATGTCGATGAAGATACCTATTGGACTGTGGATAAGTCCGGTGCGTATGTTGCATTAGCGAAAACCCCACTTAAAGATTTTGAGTCCGAAACAGGCGTCTCCCTGACCTCTGCTGAAGAGATTGACGAGGAGGAAATCGACACATTGGGCGGCCTGCTCTTCATGCTTTTGGGGCGTGTGCCGGTGCGGGGAGAGTTGGTGGAACACCCCGGTGGCACTGTTTTCGAAGTGGTGGATGCCGACCCGCGCCGGATCAAGCGGCTGCGCGTTCGTCTGCCCGGCCACAAGGATAAATGACGCGCCATGCGGCTGGTTGATGCGCTCTATTCCTGCCGCTACCGCACGCAGCTTCTGATCTGTGCACTGATCGGCGTCATGGGCGGGCTGGGTCAGACACCCTTTGACGTCTGGCCGCTGACCATGATCATGCTGGCGCTGCTTTTCGGCATCATCCGCTACGCGCCGAGCGCGGGCCGGGCCGCGATGCTGTCCTGGGCCATGGGCACCGGGTACTTGATGTTTTCATTCTCCTGGCTCGTGGAACCGTTCCTGGTCGATGCCGCCCGCCACGGCTGGATGGCGCCTTTCGCGCTGATCCTTTTCAGCCTCTGGATGGCGTCTTACTGGCTGATCGTGGGCTACGTCACCTTCAAATCCAAGGGCTATGCGCTCGCCTTCATCGCAACGGTCGTCCTCAATGAGGCCGTCCGCACCTTCGCCTTCTCTGGCTTCCCTTGGGCGCAGGTGGGTCATGTCCTGATCGACACCGGCTGGCTGCATTGGTCATCTTATGGCGGCTCACTGGGTCTAACGGCGCTCGTCGCCATGTCCGGCGCGGCAATCTGGTACGCTGTGGAAAACAACTGGAAGACAGCCATTGGTCTGATCGCCCTGCCATCCGTCCTGTCGGCGCTCTCCCCCATGGTCGCGCCCGAGGCCCCCGCCACGGCTGACGCCCCCACGATCCGCCTTGTGCAACCCAACGCGCCCCAGCATGAGAAATGGGATCCCGAGATGATCCCGATCTTTTTTGACCGGCAATTGTCCTTTACGGCCGCTGAACCAACCGGCCCGAAACCCGACTTGATCGTGTGGCCCGAAACCTCGATCCCGGTGGCATTCGAATATGCGACCGCCAGCCTCTCGGCCATCGCGGAAGAGGCGCAAGGCACACCCGTTATCGCAGGAATTCAAAGGTTTGACGGTGAAAGCTACTTCAACTCTCTGATCCGCATCGTCGAGGATGGTGAGGTCACGACAGTCTATGACAAGCACCATCTTGTGCCATTTGGAGAGTTCATGCCCTTCGGCGATTTCCTTGCCCGTTTCGGCATCTTCGGTCTTGCGGCAACAGGCGGTTACCAAGCCGGTCCCGGGCCTCAAGTCATCGACATGGGTCCGCTCGGTTCGACCCTGCCGCTCATATGTTATGAGGGGCTCTTCCCTCATGATGTCGGCGGCTACGACACCCGGCCCGACTTCCTTTTGATGATCACGAATGACGCCTGGTTCGGGGAATTTTCCGGCCCCTATCAGCACCTCGCGCAAGCCCGTCTTCGCAGCGCCGAGCAAGGCCTGCCGATGATCCGCGTGGCCAATACCGGCGTCTCTGCGATTATCGATGCCACCGGTCAGGTCACCCACAGCATCGACCTGGGCGAAACCGGATGGCTGGATGCGCCCCTGCCGCCCGCGCTTCCCAAAACCGTTTACGCGCGCCTTGGCGACATGCCCATCATCGCACTGACGCTGGTTTTGCTTGGCCTCTCCCTCGTCGTGGCGCGTAAAAGCCGGGTATAAGTTAGGGATTGACGCCTCTGCACGCTACCCCTAAGCAACCGTGACCCGTCGCAACGGCTTCCTGGCGCGACGGATGTAAATTTAATGGAGCACTACATGTCCCGACAGAACTACACGTTTACCTCTGAATCCGTCTCAGAGGGCCACCCCGATAAGGTCTGCGACCGGATTTCGGACGCCGTCCTTGATGCGTTCCTTGCCGAAGACACGCTTGCCCGCGTGGCGTGCGAAACATTCGCCACCACCAACCGCGTGGTCATCGGGGGTGAGGTGGGCCTGACCGATCAGGATAAACTGCGCGATTACATGGGGCGGGTCGACGAAATCGCCCGCGCCTGCATCAAGGATATCGGGTACGAACAGGACAAGTTCCACTGGAAAACCTGTGAAGTCACGAACCTGCTGCACGAGCAATCTGCCCATATTGCCCAAGGGGTTACGGGCGAAGGCGACCGGGACGAAGGCGCCGGCGATCAGGGTATCATGTTCGGCTACGCCACAACGGAAACTGATGCGCTTATGCCCGCGCCGATCCAGTACTCCCACGCAATTCTGCGCCGCTTGGCCGAAGTGCGCAAATCCGGCGCTGAGCCAGCACTCGGCCCAGATGCGAAATCTCAGCTGTCCGTGATCTATGAAAATGGTGTCCCGACGGGGGTCAGCTCCGTCGTTCTGTCCACGCAGCATCTGGATGAGAGCCTCTCCAGCGCCGACATCCGCGCCATCGTAGAGCCCTACATCGCCGAAACACTGCCGGACGGGTGGCTCTCTGCCGATACAGAATGGCACGTAAACCCCACCGGCAAGTTCGTCATTGGCGGCCCAGACGGGGATGCAGGCCTTACAGGCCGGAAAATCATCGTCGATACCTATGGCGGGGCGGCCCCGCATGGTGGTGGCGCATTCTCCGGCAAGGACCCGACCAAGGTGGACCGTTCGGCTGCCTACGCCGCGCGCTATCTGGCCAAGAACGTGGTCGCCGCTGGCATGGCAGAGCGCTGCACCATTCAGCTATCTTATGCCATCGGTGTTGCCAAACCGCTGTCGATTTACGCCGACACGCATGGCACGGGCGACGTCGCTCCGGCGGATATCGAAAAGGCAGTTGCGGCCTCCATGGACCTCACCCCACGCGGTATTCGAGAGCATCTGGCCCTCAACAAACCGATCTATCAGCGCACCGCGGCCTACGGGCATTTCGGGCGAGACCCTGAAGCGGACGGCGGCTTCTCCTGGGAAAAGACCGATCTCGTGGATGCTTTGAAGAAAGCCGTCTAAAGCCAAGTGAGTTTGAAACGCGCCGCTGCCAACTGGTGGCGGCGTTTTCCATAGCGAGACACCGCTCATCGTAAAATGGCAGTAAAATCTGAAAATTCTGTGGATAACTTGAAGTTTTATATCTGCTTTATGTCAGTATATCGACGGACGTGCGCGCCATGAGCGACGACAATCACCCCTCTGGCGCGCCTTGGCGCAACTTTTATGGGCGCATGAAGGGCAAAACCCTTCGCAAGTCACAAAAAACCTGGATCGAAGAAGATCTGGCTGATTTATCACCCGGTCCGGTGGACTGGGACATCAATCCCGACCGGCAGCCCCTTGATCTGAAATCGCTTTTTCAAGATCGAGATGTCTGGCTTGAAATCGGCTTCGGCGGGGGCGAACATTTGGTGCATCAGGCCGGGTTGTTTCCGGACACAGGCATCATCGGGTGTGAGCCATACATCAACGGGGTTGCCATGCTGCTGGGCAAAATCCGCGATTCCGGCTGTTACAACATCCGCATTCACCCCGGTGACGTGCGTGACCTCTTCGATGTGCTGCCTGACCAGGCCATCTCTCGCGCTTTCCTGCTCTACCCCGACCCATGGCCCAAGAAACGCCACCACCGTCGCCGCTTTGTCACGCCAGAGCACCTTGAGCCACTCGCCCGGGTGCTGAAACCCGGCTCAACATTCCGCGTCGCCACCGACATTCCCGATTATGTCCGTCAAACACTGCTCGAAGTGCCGCGCCACGGGTTCACGTGGGATGCAGACGGCCCGGAAGACTGGCGCGCGCCGTGGTCGGACTGGCTGTCCACGCGCTACGAACAAAAAGCCCTGCGCGAGGGCAGGGTGCCGCACTACCTGACCTTCACCAAAACCTAGGCGGACAGCCGCCCGCCCAGACGATCCATCACGTCCAGACACGCCTGCAATTGCTCCACGGCCACGAATTCATCGGCCTTGTGGGCCTGCTCAATTGACCCGGGCCCGCAAATCACCACGGACATGCCCATTTGCTGGAACATGCCTGCTTCCGTGCCAAAGGCCACCAGATCCGTGCCGTTCGCCCCGGTCAACTCCATCATCAGATCACGCGCGGCGTTCTCATCTTTCGGCTCCAACCCGTCGACCTCGGCCAAAATCTCGGTCGTGATGTCCGCGTCCGGGTCAACCTTCCGCATTTCCGGCAACAATACGTCCGTGCAAAACGCCTCCAATTCCGCCTTCACGAACTCCGCATCTGACGCCTGAACCGGCCGCATGTCCCAGGCCACAGACGCATGGTCGGGGATCACGTTATGGGCCGACCCGCCGCGCAGATACCCTGTGTTAAAGGTGGTCCAAGGGGGCACGAAATTGCTGCCGTCCGGTGCGCGTTGGCGCAGCGCCTCTTTCAACTCAAGGATCTTGGCGATGAACTGTGCGCCATATTCCACGGCGTTCACGCCCAGATCCGGGGCGGAACCATGCCCCGCCAAGCCTTTGAAATGCGTGGTGTACTCGTAACATCCCTTGTGCCCGTCGATGACCTGCATCAAGGTTGGCTCCCCCACCCAGGCCATCGCAGGCCGCACACCTTTCTCCGACAGGCTCCCCACCAAATCCTGCGCGCCGAAACATCCCGTTTCTTCGTCATAGGTGAAGGAAAAATGCACAGGTTTGTCGGTGATACGCTCGGCATAGACCGGGGCCATCACCGTCGCGGCCGCAACAAAGCCTTTCATGTCGCAACTGCCCCGCCCGAAAAGTTTGTCGTCACGCGCCTCCATTTTGAACGGATCGCTGGCCCAGACCTGATCCACCACCGGCACCACGTCGCAATGGCCCGACAGAACCACACCACCATCCGTATCCGGACCCAACGTGGCCCAAAGATTGGCCTTTTCACCGGTTGCATCGTGGAAGATATCAGTCTTCGCGCCCGCGCCTTCCAGCCGCTCGGCCAAGTAGGCGATCATGTCCAGATTGCTTTGATCCGACACGGTCTGAAACGCGATCAGATCATCCAGCATGTCGATGGTTTGTGAAAGACGGTCCGCCACGTGATCCCTCCGCTTGCGACCTCAAAACAGTGTCGGCTGCGGGGGCCACCGTCAAGCAGGATTGCCGTGCGAAACGCCGTGACGGTCAGGTTGCAGCCGGGAGCAAGACACTCCCGGCCGGTCTCGTATGTCTAGTGGAGTCGGTCGTGGCGACCTTCCGCGCGATCCAGATGATCTTCAATCACGTCCAGCGGGCCATGGTCATAGGATTCGTCAATCACGCCTTCCACGAAATCACGACGGTCTTCGCGGCGGTCGGGTGACACATAGGTGTTGTCCGACCGGTCATTGCGCCCCTCTGCACGGTCGAGGTGGTCCTCGATCACGTCCAGCGGCCCGTGGTCATACATCTCATCCACAACGCTTTCACGCAGGTCGCGCCGGTCTTCCACGCGGTCGGCCACGCCCGCGGCAAGCACGGATGTTGCGCCAAGGGCGGCAATCAGCACGGCCAGGGATACGGTTTTGAAGGACTTGGATGTGATAAACATGGGTCTCTCCTTTCATGTTCTATGCCCCTTCAACGCACGCCCAGCAGCGCCCCGTCGCGCATCCATGGCAAACCGGCTTTGCAAATCGTGCATGGCGGCAAATTCCCGAGGCAAAGCGTGCATTATTTTCCCACGGGCCTTGACCTTTCCCCATAGCGACATCCATTTAGGCACAGAATTCATTCGCGACTGAAAGGGGCCCTGAAATGGCTTTTGAACTTCCCGATCTTCCCTATGCCCACGACGCGCTGGCCGATTACGGCATGTCGAAGGAAACGCTGGAATACCACCACGATTTGCACCACAAGGCGTATGTCGACAACGGCAACAAGCTGATCGCCGGGACAGAGTGGGACGGCAAGTCGATGGAAGATATCATCACCGGCACCTATGACAGCTCCGCCGTGGCCCAGAATGGCATCTTCAACAACATCTCCCAGCTGTGGAACCACAACCAGTTCTGGGAAATGATGGCACCGGGCGGCACCGGCATGCCGGGTGAGCTGGAAGCCGCAATCAACGACAGCTTCGGTTCCATGGACGAGTTCAAGTCGCAGTTCGCGGCCGCTGGTGCCGGTCAGTTCGGTTCCGGCTGGGCGTGGCTGGTGAAAGACACCGATGGTGGCCTGAAAGTCACCAAGACCGAAAACGGCGTGAACCCACTCTGCTTCGGTCAGACAGCGCTTCTTGGCTGCGACGTGTGGGAACACTCCTACTACATTGATTTCCGCAACAAGCGCCCGGCCTACCTTGAGAACTTCCTCAACAACCTGGTGAACTGGGAAAACGTCGCCTCACGCATGTGATTGCGAAAATGTGATTGCGACGGCGTGATTATCGGAAGGCCCTGCCATCGTGCGGGGCCTTTCTTTTTTGGGGGCGTGGCCCCTGTCGTGCGTGCCGCGCGACTCTCCCAAAGTTTTTGGCAAGAAAGAAGCGCTCAGGGATGCGCCTGCGGCTTCTTTCTTGCCAGAAATACTCAAAATCCCACCCGCCATGGCCCACCGACCCTGCCGATAGCGCGCGGCCCCAAAACTAGTGATAGCGCTTTTCGTCAAAAGCTATACTGTCAAACCAGCGCGCTTGGCTTGTAAGAAGGACTGGCCAACATGAATAAGACCCCGACCACGGACGCCTATACGCTGATCCTCGAGGCCATTGACGGAGGGGATTTTCGCCCCGGTGACCGTCTGGTGGAAAGCGACCTGGCGGATCGGTTCGGCGTGTCGCGCACGCCCATCCGGGAAGCGCTGCAGCGGCTAGAGACCCAAAGCCTGCTCACACGCGACGGGCGCAGCCTGATCGTCGCCTCGCTTGATCACAATCAACTGGCCGAGCTCTACGTGGTGCGTGCGGAGCTCGAAGGTTTGGCCGCGGGTCTGGCGGCCCGTCATGCCACCCCGGAAGAAGTCCGCGTGCTGCGCGACATGGTGGCGGATGATCACCGGCTGATCGGCAATCCGCAGGCCATGGCGCGCGCCAACCGGCGCTTTCACAAACAAATCCATCTGGCCTCGCACAACCGCTTTCTGGTGCAACAGCTGGACCTTGTGCACCGGTCCATGGCGTTGATGGCGACCACGTCTCTGGCCGCGACAGGCCGGGGGGAGGATGCGCTGGCTGAACATGATCAGATCGTGTCGGCCATTGAGGCGGGCGATGCACCAACCGCGACACAGGCCCTGCGCAGTCACATCTCGAAGGCCTTTTTCACACGGCTCAAACTCGACTCGGGCGAGGTCGAAAGCACCGTTTGATCCGCATTCGACTGCCGCGTTACTTGCGCAGAAAATCTGCCGCGCGCATCCGAAGTATGCCGGGCGAAGACAGCCCATGCCGCGTCTTATCCCAAAAAAACGGCTTCATGACCAGTTCATACAAGGCTTTATAGGCCGCAATCGCGCCCAGTGGAGTGTAGAAATGCATGGTCGGTGTCCACATCAGCAAATGCCGATGTCGCCTGTCTGACACAGCGGTGGCGTAGATCGCGATGTTGATCACTTCGATCACCAGAAATGCCGTGCCCAACCCGATCATCAGATCGCGCGACACCAGCGGGTCCAACGGATGCGGCAGACCCGCCAGAACCAGCCAAAACGACCAAAGCACAGGCGCCAGCACGAACTGCGACAAGGCGGTGACGAAATGGGCCTGAAAGCCAAGAAACTTCCAGACCCCCAATTGGCGCAACAAAGTAAGGGGGCGACGCATATGCACCAGATAGGTGGTCATGTATCCCTTCAGCCAACGAGACCGTTGCCTGATCCACGCCCAGGGCAGGCAATTGGCCTCTTCCTCTGTCACCGTGGCCAGCATTTCCGTGCGGTACCCGTGCCGGGCAAGACGAAACCCCAGATCGGCATCTTCAGTGACATTATGCGCGTCCCACGCGCCAAGCTCTTCCAGTGCCCTGCGCCGAAAAAAAAGCGTCGTGCCCCCAAGCGGAATCGGCAGCCCCAACTTTGACATGCCCGGCAGGATCATCCGGAACCAGGAGGCATATTCGATCGTAAAGCACCGGGCCAGCCAGTTTTGGCGGGGGTTGTAGTAGTCGAGTATCCCCTGCACGCAGGCCACCTCGTCCGGCAGAGCCTGAAACCGGCGTGCCACTTGTGTGATCTGATCGGGATCGGGCGCGTCTTCGGCATCATAAACACCAATGATCTCACCTTCACAGAAATCGAGCGCGTAGTTCATCGCGCGCGGTTTGGTGCGGGGCTGCCCGTCCGGCACCACCACCGGCCGGATCCAAGGCGGCAAATCAATGGTCGCCAGCATGTCGCGCGTGGTGTCGTCGGCTTCTTCGATCACCAGCAGCACATCCAGCAGGCATTTGGGATAGGTCAGGCGGCAAAGTCGCGCCACAAGCGCATGTAAAACCTCGGTTTCCTTGTAAAGCGGCACCAGAACGGAAACCTTGGGCAGCGGCGCATCAGATAGGTTTTGCGGCGCCGATGGCAGGCTGTCGGTCGTCTGGTGCGCGACAAAGGCCGCGGTTTTGAACAGCGCCGAGACGATCAAAGTAAAGATCGCCCAACCGGCAAAAACCGCAAAAACCAGTTTCGGCGCCGCCCATGTCACGGCAATCAATCCTGCAAGTGCCAGCGCCGTTGCCATGATACGCTTTTCGCGCGCTTGCCCCCAGGTTCGGCAGCTTTCCGTCTCCGCGACGCGATGGCTGGCCTCATATGTCAAGGCAGACCGGTTGAATGCGGCAATCCGCGCCTGAATGGCCTCTCTCGGCGCCAACAACCGCCGGGCCCGGCCAAGCTCCGGCGGAAGGATGTCCGCGATCTGCTCCAACACATCCGGATCTTCCACGACCAGGGCAGGTGTGCCGTCGCGATCCAGCACCGGCATCACCGCATGGGTCAGCAACAGGGCAGGGGGCAGATCTGTTTGCACGAAAGACAGGACGGCCAGTTCATCGCCGGTCAGTTGGCGGGACTTGCACGACTTTGCATGCGTCTCCAACAGCGCCTGCCGGGTCGCCAGGCCTTCCGCCAGCAGAATGCGATCCATGCTGGCGTTGCAGTTTTTCTGCACCATCCGCGCGCGCGACAGATCGTCTTCCGTCATGACACCGCGACGCACCAATGCCGTCTCCAGCTCGGTGGCGCCGTTCAAAGGGTCAGTCTCTTCTTTGCCGAGCTGACGAAGTTCCATGATTCCCATGGCAATCCCCTCTGTCAGTGGCGCGTTGCTCCATATGGACAGAGGCTGGTTAACGAACTGTAAACATAGACCTGAAAGACGGCGTATAAATCGCTGATTTTAAGGGCGTTTGTTAACAAAGGTTAACGAGACGTTCTCACCCGGCCCGCGCCGCCATCGACGCGGCGAAGCGTTCAAAGAGGTAAAAGCTGTCCTGTGGCCCGGGGCTTGCCTCGGGGTGGTGCTGCACCGAAAAGACCGGACGGTCTGCCATGCGAATACCGCAGTTGGAGCCGTCAAATAGCGATACATGGGTTTCCAGAACCCCCTCGGGTAAGGTCTGGCTGTCGACGGCAAAGCCATGATTCATCGAGGTGATCTCGACCTTGCCGGTTTCCACCTCTTTCACCGGGTGATTGGCCCCGTGATGACCGTGGTTCATCTTGACCGTGTTGGCCCCAAGCGCCAGCGCAAGCATTTGATGCCCAAGACAAATTCCAAAAATCGGCACATCCTTGTCCAGCACGCCCTGGATCATCGGAACAGCATATTCGCCAGTTGCTGCCGGATCGCCCGGACCGTTGGACAAAAACACCCCGTCGGGTGCGTGGCTCATGACATCGTCCGCGGTGGCGGTCGCGGGCAGCACGGTCACATCACACCCGGCACTGGCCAGGCAGCGTAGAATGTTGCGTTTGGCCCCGTAATCGACGGCCACCACCTTGAATTTCGGATCTTTCTGACGCGTGTAGCCCTCGGGCCAGGCCCACCGCATTTCATCCCACCGGTAAGACTGCGCGCAGGTCACATCCTTGGCCAGATCAAGGCCTTCCAAGCCCACAAATCCGCGCGCAGACGCCACCAGCGCCTCCACGTCGAAATTGCCTTCCGGGTCGTGCGCCAGCGCCACGTGCGGCGCGCCTTGTTGGCGGATCGCGCGGGTCAGACGACGGGTGTCGATCCCGCCAATGGCCACCCGGCCACGCCGCGCCAGCCAATCGGCCAGCCGCTCCGTCGCGCGCCAGTTGCTGGGCTCGGTCGGATCCCATTTGACAACCATGCCTTCCGCCACCGGATCGGCGGTTTCGTCATCGTCGGGGTTTACGCCGACATTGCCGATATGGGGAAAGGTGAAGGTCACAACCTGCCCGGCATAGGACGGGTCGGTCATGATTTCCTGATATCCGGTCATGGCGGTGTTAAAGCACAGCTCCGCCGTGACCTGTCCCTCCGCCCCAAACCCTTTGCCGTAAAACAAAGACCCATCGGCCAGCGCGAGACATGCGGTTGGGCGCGACGAACGTCTGTGTGCCATGAAGTAAGTCCCCGACAGGCGTGAGCAGATGCCAAATTGTCGGTGGTCTAAGTAGCGCGGACTGGTTGGTCAAGGGCCAAATGCCCGGATTGGCGTGGATACGGCCAGCGACGGCTCATGACGGAATGTGATTGCACAATCGGTTGTCACCTGTTTTGGTTTGCGATAGGCACGCAACTTCGACAGCGTCAGGAAAAACGGATCGCGCCATGGGATTGAGAGAGCACGTCAACACGGCCCTGAAACAGGCTATGAAAGACAAAGATAAGACCCGCCTTGCCACGTTGCGGTTGATCAACGCCGCCATCAAGGATCAGGACATCGCGCGACGCGGCACAAACAGCGACGCCGAACTGACCGAGGACGACATCCTCGGCATTCTGGGCAAACTGACCAAACAGCGCCAGGAAAGCGTGCGCGCCTATGAAGAGGGCGGGCGGCTGGATCTGGCTGAACGTGAGCAATCCGAGATCGAAATCATCGCTGAGTTTCTGCCCCGGCAACTGAGCCCGGACGAAGTAACCAAGGCCGTGCAAGCCGCGATCCAGGCAACTGACGCCAGCAAGATCCGCGACATGGGCAAGGTGATGGGTCATCTCAAAACCGAATTCACAGGCCAAATGGATTTCGGCGCCGTGGGCCCGATGGTCAAGGATCAGCTGGCACGCCCGAGCTGAACGGGATTTTTTGAGCGCTTACGCAACTGGGTCCCACCGGCCTGGCGAATTGAGAGTGCGGTGAGCGTTTTCAAACGAGCAATGAGTCTGCACGATTAAGTGTTTCGAAGCGATGTCAGGTCGCCAATCCGCAGCTTAGCGATGCGCGACGCTGCACGCGCCTACGGGCGCGCAACCGTTTTCAACGCATCGCACAGCTCGCCAAACAGCGACTTGCGCTCATCTTCCGACAGGAACGCGCCGATCTCCACTTCGCGGCCTTTCCCGCTCAGCGTCACGTAATGCGGCACCGGTCCGCCGGTCTCGTGCATATGCGCGCGCGCCCAGTAGCTTTGACATTCCCACTCCTGCAACCGCCCACGCGGGTCAGTGCGGCTTAGATGGATAAGCTCCCCGTCGATGGTCAGCTCTTCATGCAGCCGCCCGTCGCGGTAGGATCGCTCCAGCGCGAACCATATCCCGCCAACAGCCATCATTAGAAACGGCAGAACACCCCACAGCACCGCCGTCCCCAAAAGCGGGTAAAGCGGCACGGTGATCATTGCCGACGTGATCAGGATGAAACCGGCAAATCCTTGACGCGACAGCGATCTATGGGGCCACAAATGCAGCGTTTGCTGCGCGCCGGGAACAGCGTCTGTATCAACGCCTGGGGATGACCACTCATAAGGCATGTACCGACCCTACCCGATTCCCGCGATTTGCAAAGAAAACAATGTGATACATCACATTTCCATCCAGATTGTTACAGGTCCATCATTCAACAGATCGACCTTCATATCCGCCCCGAACTGACCGGTTTGCGTGGCAATGCCTTGCGCGTCCAGCGCTTTTGCAAAATGCAGGTAAAGCGCCTCACCCTCTTGCGGTGGTGCGGCCGCCGAAAACCCCGGCCGATTGCCGCGCGACGTATCAGCGGCCAACGTGAATTGGCTGACTACCAGGGCGGCACCACCTGTATCAAGAAGTGAACGGTTCATCTTTCCCGCGTCATCCTGAAAGATACGTAGTTTGGCAATTTTCGCAGCCAGTTGGTCAGCCTGGGCCTCGGTATCGCCCTGCATGGCACAAACAAGAATCAACAATCCTGGGCCAATCTCGGAGATACGTTCGGCCTCGACCGTGACGGAGGCCCGGCTGACCCTTTGAAGCAATGCACGCATGAGCTGTCCTATTGACGTCGTGCGGTCAGAATTGGTGCGCAAGCCTGCACAGGCAAGGGTGTTCTTCGCCGCAGGGCCGCCTGTCTGGCCGTAAGACCCGCCTCGCTACTTGCGCGGGCCGGGCTTGCCACCGGGTTTGGGTTTGCGTCTTCGGGTGGGTTTCGGCCGCTTCGGGCCATCCTCTTTCGGTGCCTCCATCCCAAGCTGATCGCGCAGGATACGCGGGCGCACCTCTTCCACCTCGCCCGGCTTCAGGGTGCCAAGCTGGAACGGTCCATAGGAGACGCGGATCAGGCGGTTGACCTTCATACCCACAGCTTCCATCGCCCGGCGAATTTCCCGGTTACGTCCTTCGCGCAGGCTGACGGTCAGCCAGGCATTCGCGCCGGTCTGGCGATCCAGTGTCACGGTCATCGGCTGAAACCGCTCGCCATCCACGTCCAGCCCTTTGCGCAATGGCTCAAACGTCTTGTCCTCTGGCCGTCCGTTGACCCGCACACGGTAGCGTCGCAACCAGCCGGTCGACGGCAGCTCCAGCTTGCGCTTGACCCCACCGTCATTCGTCAGCAGCAGCAGCCCTTCGGAGTTGAGGTCGAGCCGGCCCACGCTCATCACGCGCGGCATGTCTTCGGGCAGCGCATCAAACACCGTGGCGCGGCCCTGTTCGTCGCGCGCCGTCGTCACCAGCCCGGTGGGCTTGTGATAAAGCCAAAGCCGCGCAGGCTCCGGCGCATCGAGCGGCACGCCATCCACCACGATCTTGTCGCTGGGCGACACGTTCAACGCGGCCCGCTCAACCCGCTTGCCATTCAACGTCACCTTGCCCGCCTCGATCAGGCGTTCAGCTTCGCGCCGACTGGCGCGTCCGGCGCGGGCGATGACTTTGGCGATCCGGTCGCCTTTTGGGGTCTGCGTGCTCATGCCATGCGCCTTAGCGCAAATCCCGCGCTTGCGAAAGCGGGCCGGGCAGGGCATCCAAGGCCATGAGTTTTCGCAGCTACATGGATATCGCCCTGGAAGAGGCGCGCGCGGCGGGCGATCGTGGGGAAGTGCCCGTGGGTGCTGTCGTCGTCGATCCCAAGGGCAGAGTCGTGGCGCGTGCGGGCAATGAAACCCGCGCGCTCAACGATCCGACAGCACATGCCGAAATCGTGGCCTTGCGTGCCGCCTGCGCGGTTTTAGGGCAGGAGCGGCTAACAGGGCACGACCTTTATGTAACGCTGGAGCCTTGCCCGATGTGCGCAGGCGCCATCGCGGCGGCCCGGATTGCGCGGCTTTACTTTGGGGCGTCAGACCCAAAGTCCGGAGGCGTCTTGCATGGGGCGCGGGTTTTCGAACATCCTCAAGCCCATCATGCGCCAGAGGTCTATGACGGCATCGCGGCGGAGGCGTGTGAGAGCCTTCTCAAGGAGTTCTTCGCGGCGCGCAGGTGAGCGAGATTTCATGCCTCCGGCGGGAGTATTTTTGACCAGAAAGCAGCACAAAGGCTGGCTTCTTTCTGGTCTGAAATACTCCGGGGTATGGGGCAGCGCCCCATCTAAATCTCGATAGGCACCATCACTTCGGACTCGATCACGTTCACACCGGGCAGTCCCGCCACCAGGGCGTCCGCCGACTGCTCCAAAATCGGAAAGGTCTTGTAGTGGCAGGGGATTACGGTGGTGAAGTTGAAAAACTTGTTGGCCGCATAAGCCGCGCGTTTCATGTCCATCGTGAAATGCCCGCCCGCGCAGAGGATGCCGATATTGGGCGCATGCAGCTCGTTGAAGACACCCATATCCGCCATCACATCGGTGTCACCGCTGGCATAGATCGTGTGGCCCTCGCCCGCGATCATGAACCCGCATTCCGTGCCGGGTACGTTGGGGCCGCTCTCACCGCCAAAGCTGGTGGAATGCACCGCGTGCACCATCGTCACCGCCACGCCTTCAAGATCAACCGTACCACCCTTGTTGAAGCCCACGGTCGCGATGCCCTCGTTCTCTTCCCAATGAGACATCAGATCATACTGCCCTACCACCGGTATGTTGAGCCGTCGCGCAAGGCTCAGCGTGTCCACCACATGGTCGAAATGTGCATGGGTCAGCAGGATATGCGTGGCTCCCTCGACCGCCGCATCATGGTGCTCTTCCGGTAAAACCGGGTTGCCCGTCAACCACGGGTCCAGCAACAGTACCTGTCCGCCAATCTCAATCCGGAAACTCCCGTGTCCCAGCCAAGTGATTTTCATGTCAGCCTCCCTATCTGTTGCCATAGAGAGTAGCGATAAAGCCGCAGGAGGGAAGCCTTGGACTGGTTTGAAACAATAGATGCCTATTGTGAGCGGCTCGATGCCAGTTACTGGGCCGAACCCATCAACGCGGTGACCAACGCGGCCTTTGTCGTTGCCGCTCTCGTGATGGCACTGCGTCTGCGCGGGTCGGGGTTGCCAATTGCCTGGGGGCTCGTGGTGATCCTGGCACTCATTGGCGTGGGAAGCTTCCTCTTCCACACCCATGCGCAGGGCTGGTCCGCCTTGGCCGACGTGGGCGCGATCCTGCTCTTCATCCTGCTTTACCTTTTCGCGGCCAGCCGGGATTACCTGGGGCTTTCCACGTTGTGGTCCGGGGCCAGCGTCCTTGCGTTTTTTCCCTTCGCCGCCTTCCTCAGCCCGGTTTTTTCCAACATTCCCGTCATCGGCGTTTCCTCGGCCTACATCCCCGTGGCACTTCTCATCGCGATCTACGGAGTGATCCTCCTGAAACGCGAACCCGCCGTCGCACGCGGCTTGCTCATCGGTGTGGCCATCCTGACGCTCTCGATCCTGCTGCGCTCGCTCGATATGCCGCTTTGCCACCACCTCCCCACGGGGACGCATTTTGCCTGGCATATCCTCAATGCCATCATGCTGGGCTGGATGATCGAGGTTTACCGCCGTCATATGCTTGCGCGCCCGTCGGACCAGCGATAAACGGGCGCAAGCAGACAAAGGATGCTTTTTCATGTCGATTGACACAGACACCGCCGCCCGTGTGGCCAAACTGGCCCGCATCGAAGTGGATGAGGCTGACCTGCCCGTGCTGGCGCAGGAATTCAACACGATCCTGGGGTTCATCGAAGAGCTGAACGAGGTCGATGTTGAAGGCGTGGAGCCGATGACATCCGTCACGCCCATGCGCCTGAAGCGCCGCGTGGATGAGGTGACGGATGGCAATCAGCAAGAGAAGGTTCTGTCCAACGCTCCCGATGCGCGCGAAGGCTTCTTCGCTGTTCCAAAGGTTGTGGAGTGAGCGATGTCTGACCTGAACTCCCTCAAGATTTCCGAGGCCCGCGACAAACTACGTGCGGGTGAAATTACGTCCGCTGAGCTGACCGAGGCCTGTCTGAGCGCCGTTGAAGCGGCGGGTGAGTTGAACGCCTTTGTCCACCACACCCCCGACATTGCGCGTGAGCAGGCCAAGGCCGCCGATGCGCGGATCGCGTCCGGCGATGCGCCCGCCATGTGTGGCATCCCACTGGGCATCAAGGATCTCTTTTGCACCAAGGGCGTGCCCAGTCAGGCGGCGAGTGCCATTCTGAATGGCTTCAAACCCGAATATGAAAGCACCGTCAGCCAGAACCTGTTTGACGCCGGTGCGGTGATGCTGGGCAAGCTCAACATGGATGAGTTCGCCATGGGATCGTCCAATGAGACGTCTACCTACGGCAACGCTGTGAACCCGTGGCGTCGCGGCAATGAAGACACGGCACTCACACCCGGTGGCTCGTCAGGTGGCTCTGCAAGCGCTGTCTCCGCCGACCTCTGCCTTGGCGCAACCGGCACCGACACCGGCGGGTCCATCCGCCAGCCCGCGGCCTTCACCGGCATCACCGGGATCAAGCCGACCTATGGGCGCTGCTCTCGCTGGGGGATCGTAGCTTTTGCCTCCTCGCTCGATCAGGCAGGGCCAATGACCAAGGACGTTCGCGACGCCGCGATCATGCTGGAAGCCATGTGCGGGCACGATGCAAAGGACAGCACCTCCGCCGATCTGCCCGTGCCGAATTTTGAGGCCATGCTGACCGGCGATATCAAAGGCAAAGTCATTGGTATTCCAAAAGAATATCGCATGGACGGCATGCCCGAAGAGATCGAGGCGCTGTGGCAATCCGGCACGGACATGCTGCGCGATGCAGGGGCGGAAATTCGCGATATCTCTCTCAAGCACACCAAGTATGCGTTGCCTGCCTACTATGTGATTGCGCCTGCAGAGGCATCGTCGAACCTCGCGCGCTATGACGGCGTGCGCTACGGCCACCGTGCGCAGCTGGCGCAGGGCGATGGCATCACCGAGATGTATGAGAAAACCCGCGCCGAAGGCTTCGGGGCCGAGGTCAAGCGCCGCGTGATGATCGGGACCTATGTGCTCTCTGCCGGGTTCTATGACGCCTACTACAACCGCGCCCGCAAGGTACGCGCGCTGATCAAGAAAGACTTCGATGATGTCTTTGCGGAAGGCGTTGACGCGATCCTGACACCGGCCACACCGTCCGCGGCCTTTGGCTTGGGCGAAATGACCGATGCGGACCCGGTCGCAATGTATCTGAATGACGTCTTCACCGTCACTGTGAACCTTGCCAGATTGCCCGGCATCTCGGTGCCTGCGGGTCTTGATAAGCAAGGCCTCCCGCTTGGGTTGCAGCTGATCGGACGGCCCTGGGAAGAGGGCGATTTGCTGAACACCGCCTACGCGCTCGAGTCCGCTGCCGGATTTCTGGCCAAACCGGTCAAATGGTGGTAAGCTGGCGTTAATTAAAAAACGGCAGGATAGCAGCCCATGCGTAGTTTTATGTTTCCAGTGGCCCTGGTGGCCCCTTTGGTCGTTCTTGCGGCATGTTCCGCCCGCGTGCCCGACAGTGCCGCCGGCGTGGGGTTTGGCGACTATAATGAGTACCAGGCTCAGCAACAGGCCCGCGCGGTGCCGACGGGCGTGACACCCATTCCATCCGCGACCGCTGTCTCGGATGAACCGCTGTCATCCGTCAGCACACCGCTGACCGCCATCAACGAACAGGAAACCATCGCGCAAGAGGCCGCAGCGGCCGTTGCTGCGACCCGGGCTAGCACGGCGGAAACGCCTCCGTTGCAGGCCAGCCCATCCAATCCGGTCCCGCAAACCGTAACAACCGCCGCAGGCATCTCGAACGAAAACGATTTTGAAGCCGTGGACAGCGCGCGTTCGATTGAAAGCGATGCTGCCTTGCTGGAACAAAACCGCGCGCAATATCAGGTGGTTCAACCGACAGCCCTCCCACAACGGACAGGCGACGCACGTCCGAATATCGTGGCCTACGCGCTGGCAACAAGCCACCCCGTGGGCACCAAGGTTTACACGCGCATCGGCATCAACAAGGACGCGCGCTTTGCCAAGAACTGCGCCAAATATGGCTCGCCTGATCGGGCACAGCAGGATTTCCTTGAAAAGGGTGGACCTAACCGCGACCGCATGGGGCTTGACCCGGATGGCGACGGTTACGCCTGCAACTGGAACCCGATGCCCTTCCGCAACGCCCAAAGCGGCTGATCAGAGCGGCTGAACCGTGACACCCGGGCCTGATGTCGTCTGGCACCCGTCCCCCAATTTTGGTCCGCGACGCGATGGTTTGACGCCGTCACTGATCGTTCTGCACTATACGGAAATGGCGCAATGCCCCGATGCGCTCGACCGCCTGTGCGACCCCGAAACAGAAGTATCCGCGCATTACCTGATTTCAGAGCAGGGCGACGTCTGGCAGTTGGTCAAAGAAGATCAGCGCGCATGGCATGCCGGGGCAGGGGCCTGGGCCGGGGCGGCCGACGTGAACTCCCGATCCATAGGCATTGAACTCTCCAACACGGGCAAAATGCCGTTTTCTGAACCTCAGATGCAGGCATTGGAAGCGCTGATGCGCGGCATCATGGCACGCTGGAACATCGCGCCCGAAGGCGTGATCGGCCATTCCGACATGACACCGACGCGCAAAGTGGATCCCGGCACACGCTTCGACTGGCGGCGCATCGCGAGGCAGGGCCTCTCCGTATGGCCCGAGCCGGGCGATGATGCGGCCCCGTTCCTGCAAAGCGCTCTGGCATTCGGTTATCCTACCGATGAGGCCGAGGCGGACATCCTCCACGCCTTCCGCCAACGCTTTCGCCCGGCACTTGCGGACCCAAACGCCACCCCAGACACCATCGACCGCGCCATGGCCGCCGACCTCGCACACCGCTTTGGCGTTGACCGGGGCGGATCGACCCCCTAAGGCCTCAGAGGCGCGGAGAACTGGATGGCCGCGCGCCGTCAGGTGCGAGGAAAGTCCGGACTCCACAAGGCAACGGTGCCGGGTAACGCCCGGCCGGGGAAACCCGAGGGAAAGCGCCACAGAAATCAAACCGCCTTTCGCAGACCGCTTCGCGATCCGCTTTGGGTAAGGGTGAAACGGTGGGGTAAGAGCCCACCGCGGGACGGGCAACCGGACCGGCATGGCAAGCCCCACCGGGAGCAATGCCAAATAGGAACTGCATATGGGCCAGCCTTGGCCCGGCGGTTCGGGTTGGCAGCTAGAGCGCGCTGGTAACAGCACGCCCAGAGGAATGGTCATCCATGGGGGCAACCCCCAGGACAGAATCCGGCTTACAGGTTCTCCGCGTGTTTCTTTATGATCGTTGACCGGTAAAAAGCCGCTTCAGCGGGCCATACTGGCTCAAACCCACACCCGACAGGATCAGCGCCATGGCCAGCAGCATACTCGCAGGCACAGGCTCCGACAGGATGGTCGCGCCGAAGATCACCGACCAGATCGGCACCTGATAGTTCACCAGCCCCATGAAAACCGGCCCCGCATCCTTGATCACCTGAATGAGGACGATTTGCGCCACGCCCGTGGGCAGCAGCCCGAGATAGATGAGCGCCCACAAACTGCGCCCCTCGGGCATCGCGGGCCACCCCTCATGCCAAAGCGCGTAAGGCACAAACATGATCGCCGCCAGCAAAAGCACCGCGGTCGCCAGCGCCATCAGGTCCGTCTGCGGGCTCAGCCGTGTGCAGATTGATCCCATCGCATAGCAGCACGCCGCGCCCACGCAGGCCAGCCGCGCCAGACCTTCCAGATCAGCCCCCGTCGCGGCGAACGCCCCCGGCCCAATCAGAACGATCACGCCGATCGTGCCCGTGGCAAAGCCCACCACCCGCCGCCAGGTCATCCGTTCGCCGGGCACCAGAAGGTGGGCCAGCGGCAGCACGAAGAGCGGCACCACGGCCATGCAGACGCCCGCAAAGCCCGAGGCCACGAATTGCTGCCCCCAGCTCAGCAGCGCAAAGGGCACGGCGTTCGACAACAGCGCCATGGCCAGAATGAAAACCCATAACCGCCCCGCCTGAGGACCCCGCAGCGATGGCAAACGCCCGCCCCGCGCGAAGGTCAGTGTCACCAGAAAAAGCGCCCCCAGCGACAGCCGCACCGCCACCAATGTGAGCGGCCCGACCCCTTCCAACGCAATCGTCGTCGACATGAACGCCGCCCCCCAGATCACACCCAGAGCGCCAATGCGCAGCCAGTTAATGGGGGCGATGTCGTTCATGGGGTGGCTTTCGTGAAAAAGGGCATCCGCAACAGCCGATGCCCTTTACCCTCCACACGATCAACGGGCGCATGTCAAGCGCCAGGGTGTCGTGTGTTCACTCTTGTCGGCAGCTCAGACAAAACACTCCGCTGTGCTGTCAGTTCAGGCCCTATGCAAGCATTGGTCGAGGCCACGGGACTTCGCCGCTCGCCACCCGAAGGTTAAAGGCGTCAGAGGGTGACGTGTCTGCAAACAAAAGTTCTTTCGAGTTGCATATCGAATGTATCCGAATGCCCTTTGCCCAGTTTGGAAGATTTCCTTCCCAGGTCGCGGCTATGGGCGTTTCAACCGGAATGACGATGCCCGACGGAGGTGTGGCGACAAAATCAAATTCCTGAATGCCGTCATCCGGCGGTGTTATGTACACGAATGGCGACAAGTGAGGGTCGGTCCAACCGGAGGTAGCCGCCACGCCACAAGAGCGTATAGCATAGAGAACGGGGTTGCTTTTCATGGCTGAGTAGCAAACGTCTTCAATTCTAAGTATGCGCGACATAATAAACTCCTTCTTAAATCTAGGGTTGCGCGAGGAAAGGCTATCGCCGCCGCCTGTGCTGCGTCAATGCTTGAGGTAAATATCTGTTTTACAATGAAAAAGGGCACCCGTTGTCCGGATGCCCCCGAGTTTTTTGTTCCTTGAGGTGGGCGGTCACCAACCTCCGCATGTGATCAGTTCTTTTCCTGATCCACCAGCTTGCCCGCAGAAATCCACGGCATCATCCCCCGCAGGCGCTCGCCCACTTCCTCGATCTGGTGGGCGTCGTTCATCCGGCGCGTGCCTTTGAAGAAGGGCTGACCCACGGCATTTTCCTGCATGAAGTCACGCACGAACTTGCCGGTCTGGATGTCGCGCAGGATCGCCTTCATCTCCGCCTTCGTCTGGTCATAGGGCAAAACCCGCGGGCCAGAGACATACTCGCCATACTCCGCCGTGTTGGAAATCGAGTAGTTCATGTTCGCGATGCCGCCTTCGTAGATCAGGTCCACGATCAGCTTCACTTCGTGTAGACACTCGAAATAGGCCATTTCGGGCGCGTAGCCGGCTTCCACCAGTGTTTCGAACCCCATGCGAATGAGCTCCACCAGGCCACCGCAGAGCACGGCCTGTTCACCGAAGAGGTCAGTTTCACACTCTTCGCGGAAGTTGGTTTCGATGATGCCCGAACGACCGCCACCAATGGCGGAACAGTAGCTCAGACCAATTTCCAGCGCGCGACCGGAGGCGTCGTTGTCCACGGCCACAAGGCAGGGCACACCGCCGCCTTTGACATATTCACCGCGCACCGTGTGGCCCGGGCCTTTGGGGGCCATCATGATCACATCGACGCCCGCTTTCGGCTCAATCAGACCAAAGTGAATGTTCAGGCCGTGGGCGAACGCAATGGCCGCGCCTTCACGGATATTGTCATGGACGTACTTGCGGTAGGTTTCACCCTGCAGCTCGTCAGGCATGGTGAACATCATCAGGTCACACCACGCGGCGGCCTCGGCAATGCCCATGACCTTCAAGCCTTCCCCTTCGGCTTTCTTGGCCGAGGGCGAGCCTTCGCGCAGCGCCACGACCACGTTCTTGGCGCCCGAGTCGCGCAGGTTCAGCGCGTGGGCATGGCCCTGGCTACCGTAGCCCAGAATGGCCACGTTCATGTCTTTGATCAGGTTGATGTCGCAATCGCGGTCGTAATAAACGCGCATGATTTTTCTCCTCGCGGTTTGATTTGGCGCGGAAGATACGGGGATTCGGACGATAGGAGCGGCATTTTAGGGTGTATCTGACAATATTTTCA
The DNA here is from genome assembly GCA_963422235.2 of uncultured Roseovarius sp. Lineage (GTDB taxonomy): Bacteria > Pseudomonadota > Alphaproteobacteria > Rhodobacterales > Rhodobacteraceae > Roseovarius. Next base: position 579,124 of record CAXMWV010000001.1, on the reverse strand, counting down.
GATATTCATTCGCGTGAATGACAATTCATGAGATTTTCATGCTTGACGACACCGACAGACGCCTCTTGCGCCAATACCAATACGCCCCCGACCTGCCGCTCGCCGATCTGGCGGCTGAGGCCGGTCTGACCGCCGGCACCTGTGCCCGACGGTTGGAGCGTCTGCAGCGGGATGGCATCATCCGGGCCAATCGCGCGGTGATCGACTGGCGCGCGCTGGGCTACGAGGTGGAGGTATCCCTGCGCGTCACGCTTGAGAAATCCGAGCCCCGCGCCTTTGATGAATTCCTCGCTGCGGCGCGCGAGGTGCCGGATGTGGTGGAAATTCAAACCTTCCTCGGCCGCGTCGACGTGCGCCTCTCGGTCATCGCCCGCGACATGGCGCACTATCAAGAAACCTACCGCACCGCGATCCTCGCCTTGCCCCACATCGCCGACATCGAAGCCCTGATGCATGTGGCGCGGATCAAATCCGATGAAAGGCTGCCGCTGTGATCGACCTCGACACAACCGACCGCGCGCTTCTACGCCTCTTGGTGGAGGACGCCACCCAGACCGCCAGCGCGCTGGGCCGCCACTTAGGCCTCTCGCAACCCGCCACATGGCGGCGCATCAAGCGGTTGCAGGACAGCGGCGTCATCCGGGGCCAGCGGCTTGATCTCGACGCAGAGGCGCTGGGCTTTGGCGTCACGGTCTTTCTGGGCGTCAAACTCGCCACAAAGGGCCGCGTCAGCATCGCCGACTTCGAACGTGCCGTGTCCGCGATCCCCGAGGTGCAGACGGTCGAACACATCCTCGGGCTTTATGATTACCGCCTGCGCGTCGTGGCCCGGGACATCGCCGACTTTGAGCGCGTCCTGCGCCGCCGGATCATGATGCTGCCCGGTGTGGGCGATGTGGAGGCCAACGTCCTGCTTTCTGAGGAACGCCGCCCCGGTCCCATTGGCTAGATCAGAGGGGGGCGCTGCCCCGCCGCCTTTCAGGCGACTCCCCGGAGTACTTCCAACCAGAAAGAAGCAAGAGAATACGGGCTTCTTTCTGGTCAAAAATACTCATGCCGAGTGTTGAACACAGACGCCGCGCTGGTGTAGGGCGCGAAAGCTGACACGTGGGGCAGGGTTCACCTCGCCCCTGAAATCCGCGCAACCCGGTGCCCAATGCAAAACACCCAAGGCATATTCCTGATGATCCTCGCCATGGCCGGGTTCACGGTGGAGGACATGTTTGTCAAACAGCTCTCCGCCAGTCTGCCGGTGGGGCAAGTGCTGTTTTCCTTGGGGATTGGCAGCGCGCTGATCTTTGCAGTGATGACGCTCTCCAAGGGCCATGCGCTCTTTGCCCGCGCGGCCTGGGGGCGGTTGCCACTTTGGCGCATGGCGTCTGAGGCCATCGCTGCCGCGGCTTTTGTCATCTCGCTCTGGCTGTTGGACTTATCGGTCGTGGCCGCTGTCTTTCAGGTGACCCCGCTGACGATCACCATGGGCGCCGCGCTTTTCTTAGGCGAAGACGTTGGCTGGCGGCGATGGACGGCGATTTCGCTGGGCTTCTTGGGCGTGTTGCTGATCATCCGGCCCGGGTTCGAAGGGTTCGATCCCAATGTGATCTTCGTGCTCATTTCCGTCCTCGGCGTCACCGTCCGCGATCTCGTCACACGGCGGATGGATACGGGCGTCGCCACGTCTGTGATCGCCTTTCAAGGCTTTGCCGCGGTGATCCCGGCCGGGTTTCTTCTGCTGCTGATGACCGGCGGGCAGCCTGTGGGACTTGAAAGCATCCATTGGCTGATGTTGCTGGGCACGGTCGGGGCGGGCGCGTTGGGCTATTACGCGCTCATTCAGTCGACCCGCGTGGCCGATGCCGCCGTGGTCACGCCCTTCCGCTATACCCGTCTGCTCTTTGCCCTGCTGATCGGCGTGATCGTGTTTCAGGAACGTCCGGATCTGCTGACGCTCAGTGGTGCGGCCCTGATCATTGCGACAGGTCTCTACACATTTTTCCGCGAACGTCGCATGGCGCAGAAGATCGTGCAGCCCCGGGCCGGAATATGATAGCGCTAACATCATTGGTTGCATCCCGCCCGAAACTTGCTAATGACACGTCCAAAGCCTTCAACGGAGACGACCCATGAGCCTGATCATCGACATTCACGCCCGCGAAATCCTCGACAGCCGTGGCAACCCGACGGTTGAAGTTGATGTGGTGCTGGAAGACGGCACCATGGGCCGCGCAGCAGTCCCCTCTGGCGCCTCCACTGGCGCGCATGAAGCGGTGGAAAAACGCGACGGCGATAAAACGCGGTACCTTGGCAAAGGTGTGCGTGAGGCCTGTGCCTCCGTGAACGGTGAGATCGCCGAGGCCTTGGCCGGAATGGACGCCACCGAGCAAGTCGCCATTGATGAAGCGATGATCGAGCTTGACGGCACGCCCAACAAGGCGCGTTTGGGCGCCAACGCTATCCTCGGTGTGTCGCTCGCCACAGCCAAGGCGGCGGCAGATTTCACCACGCAACCCTTGTTCCGCTATGTCGGCGGCACCTCCGCCCGCGTGTTGCCCGTCCCTATGATGAACATCATCAATGGCGGCGAACATGCCGATAATCCCATCGACATTCAGGAATTCATGATCATGCCGGTCAGCGCGGACAACATCCGCGACGGCGTGCGCATGGGAGCAGAAGTGTTTCACACGCTCAAGAAGGAACTTTCGGCGGCGGGCCTCTCCACCGGCATCGGTGATGAAGGCGGTTTCGCGCCCGACATCAGCTCCACCCGCGCCGCGCTCGATTTCATTCTGAAGTCCATCGAAAAGGCCGGCTACAAACCCGGCGAAGACATCCACCTCGCCCTTGATTGCGCCGCGACGGAGTACTTCAAGGACGGCAAGTATGTGATCTCTGGCGAGGGCCTCTCGCTTTCCCCGGAAGAAAACGCGGACTACCTCAAGGCGCTGGTCGCCGATTACCCGATCATTTCCATCGAAGACGGGATGAGCGAAGATGACTGGGACGGCTGGATCGCCTTGACGCAAGCCATTGGCGACAAAGTGCAGCTGGTGGGCGATGACCTCTTCGTCACCAACCCCGCGCGCTTGGCCGAAGGTATCGCAAAGGGTGCTGCCAACTCCATGCTGGTCAAGGTCAACCAGATCGGCACGCTGACAGAGACCCTGCGCGCCGTCGACATGGCCCACCGCGCGGGCATGACCAACGTGATGTCGCACCGTTCGGGCGAAACCGAAGACGCCACCATCGCCGATCTCGCCGTGGCCACCAATTGCGGGCAGATCAAGACGGGCTCGCTGGCGCGGTCCGACCGCTTGGCAAAATACAACCAACTGATCCGCATCGACGAGGCGCTGGGTGACACAGCACAATACGCAGGCCGGTCGGTCCTCAAGGCATGACAGCTGATGAGATCATCGCCAAGCTCGGGCTGGGGCCGCATCCCGAGGGTGGCCACTTCCGCGAGACATGGCGTGCGACAGGGGAGGGCAGGGCCGCTGGCACTGCGATCTATTTCCTGTTGCAAGGTGGCGAGGCGAACCGCTGGCACAAGGTCGACGCCGCCGAGATCTGGCATTTCTACGCAGGTGACCCGCTGTTCTTGCGGATGTCCGAGACCGACGCAGGCCCTGCCGAACACCACACGCTTGGCCCCGATCTGACGTCAGGCGCGCGTCCGCAAGTGATTATCCCCCCGGGCTGGTGGCAGCGGGCGGAATGCTTGGGTGACTACACGCTGGTCGGCTGCACAGTGTCCCCGGGCTTCGAATTTGAACGGTTTGAACTGGCACCCGACGGCTTCGACATTCCCGAGCCAGGCTGACTACCGGCTGTCCCATAGCAGCCGCAGGCCGAGCGCTATCAACACGGCACCGCAGAGCCTGTCGATAAGCGTCGAGGCCGCGATATACCCCGCCCGGACCCGATCCGTCGAAAAGCCAACAGCCAGCACTGCGTGCCAGACAAGCGACATGCCCGCAATCGCCGCCACCAAAACCACAAGCACCCAAACCGGCATGTCCGGCGTCAGAAACGCGGCGAAGACACTGGCGTAGTAGGTGGCGGATTTTGGGTTCGTCATATTGACCAAAAGCCCGCGCCGAAACCCGCTGGACGCGCGTACTGCGGCAAGTTCACGATCCTGCACTAGCCGAAACCCCTTTGAGCGCAAAAGACTGATCCCGAGATAAAGAAGATAGGCCACCCCGACCAGTTTGAGCACAAACCCAAGCGCGGGCAGCGCCTCGAACACCGATGCAATCCCAAGGGCTGCGGCACTGGCCCAGATCAAGGACCCAGTTGCGATGCCGAAGCCTGTGAAAAGCGCATGACGCCGCGACCGGGACACAGCGGAGGAGGTCACAAGGATAAAATTCGGTCCCGGACTGATCAGGGCCAGCAGGTCGATCAGCAGGATCGCGAGGATGATCGTGAGATAGTCCATGCCGACAGTTTACCTTTTCCTGAGGCTTGAGCGAAGGGTTGTTTCCGGTGACCCACTCGCCATTGTTCCCCCGCGACCCACCCGCCCTGGACCCCGATCCGGGGCCTCTTCCGGGCCGGTTCGTTTTCAATTCGGCGTCCGAAATGCCAAATCACTCCACGAGGTCAACCAACTCCACAACCGACGGCCCAATACCCTCCACAATCTGCACCACACCTTCCGCATTGGGGTGTATCCCGTCTGCCTGCAAAAACGGTCGCAGTTCCGCCGGATCGTCCGACCCCAACCCACCCAGAAAACTGTCGTAAAACAGCGTGCCATAGGTCTGCGCCAGCTCCGGGTAGAGCGCATCGAACGCCTCTTTGTACTCCGGTCCGTAATTGCCCGGCGCCTGCATCCCCACCAACAGCACCTCGACGCCCTTGGCCTCAGCCACCTGCAAAATGCTCTCGATATTGTCGCGCGCCTGGGCTGGGTCCAACCCGCGCAGCATGTCATTGCCGCCCAGCGTGACGATCATCGCGTCCACCTCGGGCGTCAGGCTCCAATCCACACGTGCAGCCCCCCCGGCGGTCGTATCCCCTGACACACCACCATTGATCACCACCGCGTCCACGCCTTGTGCCTCCAGCCAGCCTTGCAGTTGCGGCACGAACCCATCGGCCTCGGCCAGTCCGAAGCCTTGCGTCAGACTGTCGCCAAGCGCCAGCACTGTCACGTCTTCAGCGACTGCAGCCCCCGCCAGCATCACAAGAACCGCCCCGATCATGCCGCTCATCTTGCCCACACGGCCCGCCACCCCATATGTCAAAGGCGACACCGCAGAGCAGCTCAACAAATGGTAGTCCGACATGTCTGATCCCGTATTGTCCTTGCAGGCCGCCTCGCTATCCCTCGATGGCAATGCAGGCCCCGTGCGGATACTTGATGCGATCTCGCTCGATGTCCATCCGCAAGAAACGATCGGCCTCATCGGGCCCTCCGGTTCCGGCAAGTCCTCGCTTTTGATGCTGATGGGTGGTCTGGAACAGGCCTCCAGCGGAAAGGTCATGGCGCTTGGCCACGATCTGACGACGATGTCCGAGGACGCGCTCGCTCGTCTGCGGCGTGACCATTTCGGCGTCGTGTTCCAGTCCTTCCACCTGATCCCCACCATGACGGCCATCGAAAACGTGGCCACCCCTCTGGAACTCGCGGGCCAAGCAGACGCTTTTGACCGGGCCGAGGCCGAACTCAAAGCCGTTGGACTGGCGGACCGGCTGACGCATTATCCCTCGCAAATGTCTGGCGGCGAACAACAGCGTGTGGCGCTTGCCCGTGCCGCCGCCCCGCGTCCCGACATCCTTCTGGCGGATGAGCCCACCGGCAATCTCGACAGCACCAATGGCGCGGCCATCATCGACCTGCTCTTCGGGCTGCGCGAGCGGCACAACTCCACATTGGTCCTTGTCACCCACGCCCCTGATCTCGCCGCGCGCTGCGACCGCGTGATCACCCTGACCGACGGACAACTGGTTCAGACCGAGGCCGCCGCATGAGCCTGCGGGTCGCGGCACGCCTGGCCGCACGGGAATTGCGAGGCGGCCTGAAGGGCTTCCGGGTTTTCCTTGGCTGCGTGATCCTTGGTGTTGCGGCAATTGCCGCCGTGGGCACCGTGCGCGAAAGCATCGCCGAAGGCTTGGCACAGGAAGGCGCGCGGCTTCTGGGCGGTGATGCCGAAATCGAACTCACCTACCGCTTTGCCGATGAGGTAGAGCGCGCGTGGATGGCGGAGACGGCCACGCAGGTCTCTGAAATCGTTGACTTCCGGTCCATGGCGTCCGCCGGAGAGGAGCGTGCGCTGACACAGGTCAAATCTGTTGACACCGCCTATCCGCTTGTTGGTAGCGTCGAAACCAACCCACCCCTGCCGATCGAAGAGGCGCTGGCAGGGCAGGGCGGTCTGCCCGGCGCGATCCTGCACCCATTGCTGACCGAACGTCTTGGCGTAGGCCCGGGCGATACGATCCGGTTGGGCACGCAGGATTTCCGCGTCATGGCCGAACTGGTCTCGGAACCCGACAATGCCACCGCAGGCTTTGCCCTCGGCCCCCGCACGATCGTCGCGACCGAGGCACTCGCCAATTCCGGCCTTCTCGCCCCCGGCACGCTTTTCACCACCCGCTACCGCCTTGACCTGCCGCCTGGCACCGATCTGGCCGCCACCCCGGCCGCCGCCGAAGAAACGCTGCAGGACAGTGGCCTGCGTTGGAGCGACGCCCGCAACGGTGCACCCGGGGCGGCGGAATTCGTGGATCGCCTCGGCGCGTTTCTCGTGCTTGTGGGCCTCAGTGGGCTGGCCGTGGGCGGTGTGGGTATCTCTGCCGCTCTGCGCGGCTATCTGGCTGGCAAAACCCATGTGATCGCCACCCTGCGCACCCTCGGGGCCAGCCAACGGGTGATCTTCCTGACATATTTTATTCAGGTCGGCGTCCTGGCCCTCTTCGGCATCCTCCTGGGCCTTGCTCTTGGCGTCGGTGTCCCCGTGCTGCTCTCGCCCATCATCGAGGCGCGTCTTCCGGTTCCGGCGGTCTTCAGCGCCTATCCCGGCCCGATGGCAGAGGCCGCTCTCTACAGCCTCCTTACCGTTCTTATTTTCACGCTCTGGCCGCTCGCCCGTGCCCGCGACACCCGTGCGGCGGCGCTCTACCGCGATGCGCTCACCCAGGCCCGTGCGTTGCCCGCCCCGATCTTCATCGCATGGACGGTCGTGTTGCTTCTCGCACTGATAGTCGCCGCCACGTGTTTCTCAGGCACGCTTTGGCTGACCCTGTGGACGGCGGGTGGCATCGCTGGCGCGCTCTTTCTGCTGGCCCTCGCCGCCCTTGGCATCCGCGCGCTGTCCCAAGCCCTGCGCCCCCGCACACGCGGCAAACCGGCTCTTAGCTGGGCGCTGGCGGCCATCGGCGGCCCCGGCAGCACGGCAGGCCCCGTCGTGCTCTCTCTGGGTCTTGGCCTGTCTGTTCTCGCCGCCATCGGGCAGATTGACCAGAACCTGCGCGGCGCAATTGAACGTGACTTGCCGGATCAGGCCCCTTCTTTCTTCTTTGTCGACATCCAGAAAGATCAGATGCCCGGTTTCATGGCGCGGATGGAAGAGGACGAGGGCGTGACCCGAATCGATCAGGCCCCCATGCTGCGCGGCATCATCACCCGCATCAACGACAAACCCGCCGCCGAAGTGGCGGGCAATCACTGGGTGCTCGAAGGCGACAGGGGCGTCACATACGCCGCCGCCAAACCGGGGCGCGAGACGGTGACCGAAGGCGAGTGGTGGCCCGAGGACTACGCAGGCGAACCCTTGGTGAGCTTCGCGGCCGAGGAAGCGGCGGAGATGGGCCTCAAGATCGGCGACATGCTCACCGTCAACATCCTGGGTCGTGACGTGACGGCGCGCGTTGCCTCCTTCCGCGAAGTGGATTTCTCTTCGGCGGGTATGGGGTTCATCCTCGTGATGAACGAGGCCGCACTGGCAGGTGCGCCGCACACGTTCCTGGCCACGGTCTATTCCGATCAGGCCTCCGAGTCCGCCATTTTTAACGATATCGCCGAGGCCTACCCCAATGTCACCGCCGTGCGCGTGCGCGACGCGATTGAGCAGTTCAGCGGGCTTCTAGCGGGTCTGGCCTCTGCCACCGCATGGGGGGCCGCCGCCACGCTTCTCACAGGTTTTCTGGTTCTCATTGGTGCCGCCGCCGCAGACCAGCGCTCCCGCAGCTACGAGGCGGCGATCCTCAAGACCCTCGGGGCCACCCGCGCGCGTATTCTGGCGGGCCTCACCTTACGCGCCGCTCTGCTAGGGGCCGCTGCCGGGTCGGTCGCTTTGGCAGCCGGCATCACGGGGGCGTGGGCCGTCAGTCATTTCATTATGGAAACCGGGTTCGAAGTGGCCTGGGGCCCGGCCATTGCTGTGGTCACGGGCGGAGCCTTGATCAGCTTGCTGGCGGGGTTGGGCTTTGCTCTAGATCCAATGTCCGCCAAACCCGCCCGCGTGTTGCGCAGCGCAGATTGATTGGGGCTGGCCCCCAAACGCACTCTCTCTTGGGGGCCAGCCCCCAAACCCCCGGGATATTTGTCCGCCAGAAGAAGCAGGGGACAGTTCACCAGTGCTTCTTCTGGCCAAAAATATCCCCGCCGGAGGCACGAAACCTTATGTGAGCCGCGCCCGTTGCGCCCCCGGTGAGACGCCGAAGCTCTTGCGGTAGACCTTGGCGAAATGCGTCGTGGATCGGAACCCCGTCGCCATGGCCACTTCTGTCACCGACCGCTCACTTTGCAAAAGCAGATTGCGCGCCTTCTGCAGCCGCAGGTCGAGGTAATATTTCGACGGGGAACACTCCATATACCGCCGGAACAGCCGCTCCAACTGTCGCGTGGAAATGCCCACCTCATCAGCCACATCCGCCGTGGCCATCGGTTCCTCGATGTTCTCGGACATGCAATGTATCGCCTCGGTCAGGCGCGGGTTGCGGATGCCGAGTTGCGACTGGACTGACACTTTCTGATCCGCGCTGCCTTCTCGCACCGTGTTATAGACCATCTGATCCGCCACCCGGTTGGCCACTGTTGACCCGTGCCGCTCCCCGATCAAATGCAGCATCAGGTCTGCCGTCGCCGTCCCGCCCGAGGCCGTGATGATCGGCTCATCGGCCACGAACACATTGCGCACCAGCTCCACCTCTGGGAATTCCTCGGTGAAAAGATCATGGTAATGCCAGTGGATCGCCGCGCGCGAGCCGTTCAGCATGCCGGCATAGGCCAGGATATACGCCCCCGAACACAGTGCACCGATCTTGGTTCCATGGGCGCTTTCGCGTCGGATGGCGGATAGCAGACTGCGCGTCATGTGATGGCGCATGCGCGATCCGGCCAGCACGAAAACCCGGTCAGCAGGACCATGGTCGTCAAACCCGGAATGCACGTTGATCACAGTGCCCGCGGAACACACTGCCGTCTCGCCGTTCTCGGACGCAAAGCTCCACTCATAAAGCGGCTCATCCGTCCCCCAATTGGCCAACCTTAGTGGCTCCACCGCGCAGGAAAACGCGATATGGGCAAAATCCTCGACAAGGTAGAAAACGAACCGCTGCGTCTTCTCCATCCCTGGGCATCCTTTGATCTGCATGCGACCGGTATGGTCGTGCATTTTTCGCGGTTAGACCATAGCATGTTTTCACGCAAGAGGTGCAGACGTTCGGTGGGTTGGAATGTATGTCGGCTGCTGTGATTTCGAGCTAAAGCAGCGCGCTTTCATCGACCACACCATGTTTCAGATCGTAAAGCGCTTTCGCTCGGTCCAACTCCGGGAAATTCTGCTCCGCCCAGCGATCCAGTGCAATCAAGGCGGTGCTCAGCGACACCCCAACCTGGCTCAACTGATAGACCACGTAAGGTGGTACGGTTTTCCTGTCGTCGCGCACCACAAGCCCGTTGCGCTCCAGCTCCCGCAATGTCTGGGTCAGCATCTTTTGCGATATGCCGTCGATGCGCCGCATAAGCGCGCCGTTGCGCATCGGGGCTTCGGCCAGCGCCGACAGGATCAGTACGGCCCATTTGCTCGCAATCAGATCGAGGGCATGGCGCGCCGAACACTCGGCATCAAACACGCTCGGGATGGTTTCCTTGTCCTGCACAGGTCTCTCCGGATAGGCACCAAAAGGTGCGTACTTGTCAGTTGGTGACTGTCATTTATAGGCTCCTGACAAATGGCAAAACAAGTCCGAAGACTTGACCCGGAGAAACAACATGAAAGCACTGGTTCTCACCTCCAGCCCAAGGGTAGACGGCAACTCAGCCCGTCTTGCCGACCAGGTCCTGTCTGGTCTTCGAGAGGCCGGTCACGAAGCGAAAATGCGCGATCTCAACGCAATTATTGACTGCTTTCTGCGCGACTGCCGCACATGCCGCGGCGCGGATGGGTGCTGTGGCATTCAGGACGGCTACCAGGAATTTTTCTTTCAGGACGTGCTGTCCGCTGACGGTTTGATCCTGGCCACCCCGATTTACTGGTACGGCATGTCCGCGCAGCTCAAAACCTTCTTTGACCGCATGTTTTGCTACGTCGCTGGCTCCTACCCGGGTTCAGACAGGGTCGTGGACGACCTCATGCACAAACGCGTCGGACTGGTGCTGAGTTCCGAAGAGACCTTCCCGACCGTGTCCCATGGCATCGTGCACCAGGTGCAGGAGTATTGCCGCTACACCAATTCAACACTTGCAGGTGTCGTGCACGGGCATGGCAACGCACGGGGCGATGTCGAGCGCGACCCGCGCAACCCCATGGCGGCCGCGCAGGCCTTCGGACAGAACTTCTTCGCGTCACACGCGACGGACTACAAGATCGACACGCCGCGACCGGGCAAGATGTGGCAGACTGCGGTGTGTGGCTAGGCTTGCGTTACCCGAGCCGCCTACTCCGCCGCGTCCGCATACTCCTCCATCGATGGGCAGGTGCACACGAGGTGCCGGTCGCCATAGGCATTGTCCACACGGTTCACCGGCGGCCAGTACTTGTCCACCCGGAACGCGCCCGGTGGGAAGCATGCCTGATCGCGGCTGTAAGGCCGGTCCCACTCGCGCACCAGGTCTTCCATCGTGTGCGGCGCGTTCTTCAGCGGGTTATTCTCCGCATCAATCCGGCCCTCTTCGATGTCGCGGATCTCCTCCCGGATCGCCAGCATCGCATCGCAGAACCGGTCCAGCTCCGCCTTGGTCTCCGACTCCGTCGGCTCCACCATCAACGTCCCAGCCACCGGCCAGCTCATGGTCGGCGCGTGGAACCCGTTGTCGATCAGGCGCTTTGCAATGTCATCCACACTCACATGCGCGCTCTCCATGAAGGGGCGCGTGTCGATGATGCACTCATGCGCCACGCGGCCCTTTGAGCCGCGATAGAGCACGTCATAGGCCCCCTCCAACCGCTGGGCGATGTAGTTGGCATTCAAGATCGCAACGCGCGTGGCCTGCGTCAGGCCCTCACCGCCCATGAGCAGCGTATAAGCGTAGCTGATGGGCAGAATAGACGGCGATCCAAAGGGCGCCGCCGATACCGGCCCTTCCTCGCCCCCCGTCTCGGGATGGCCCGGCAAATGCGGTGCGAGATGCGCTTTCACACCAATCGGTCCCATGCCCGGTCCGCCCCCGCCATGGGGAATGCAGAAGGTCTTGTGCAAGTTCAGGTGGCTCACATCCCCGCCCACATCGCCCGGACGGGCCAACCCCACCATGGCGTTCAAGTTGGCCCCATCGATATAGACCTGCCCGCCATGATCATGCACGATTTGACAGACCTCTTTGACATGCTCCTCAAACACCCCGTGGGTCGACGGATAGGTGATCATGCATCCTGCCAGTTCATTCGAATGCGTCTCCGCCTTCTCGCGGAAATCGTCGAGATCAATGTCGCCCGTTTCCCCCGATTTCACTGGAACAACCTTCCAACCCACCATCTGCGCGCTCGCCGGGTTCGTGCCATGAGCGCTCATCGGGATCAGACAGACATTGCGATGCCCCTCACCATTGGCCCTGTGATAGGCGGCAATGGTCAACAGACCCGCATATTCGCCTTGCGCCCCCGAATTGGGCTGCATCGAAATCGCATCATAGCCGGTGATAGTGCAAAGCTTGGCGTTGAGATCATCAATCAGCTCCTTGTAGCCCAACGCCTGATCCGCCGGGCAGAACGGGTGCAGGCGCGAAAACTCCCGCCAGCTCACCGGCATCATCTCCGCCGCGGAATTGAGCTTCATCGTACAAGACCCCAGCGGGATCATCGCGCGATCCAAGGCCAAGTCCCGATCCGCCAAGCGCCGCATGTAGCGCATCATTTCCGTCTCGGCACGGTTCATGTGGAAAATCGGGTGGGTCAGGTAGTCCGTCCGCCGATGCATGCCCTCGGGAATGCGATACTCCGGCTCAAACTCGCAGTCCCGCTTGGTCATGCCGAAGGCACGCCAGACCGCTTCGATATTCTTGGGCCGCGTCGCCTCATCCAGCGTGATGCCCACACGGGTCTCCCCCACCCGGCGGAGGTTGATCCCCTCATCCACCGCCGATTTCAGCACCGCCGACTGCAAAGGCCCCACATCCACGGTGATCGTGTCAAAGAAGCTGCCCGGATCGACCTTGAACCCCGCTTCCTCCAGCCCGCGTGCCATGCGCACGGTCTTGCGGTGAATGCGCTGAGCAATGGCTTTCAAACCTTTCGGCCCATGAAACACAGCATACATCGACGCCATAACCGCCAGCAGCGCCTGCGCCGTACACACATTCGACGTGGCCTTTTCCCTCCGGATATGCTGCTCGCGGGTCTGCAAAGACAGCCGATACGCCCGGTTGCCATGGCTGTCGATCGACACGCCCACAATCCGGCCCGGCATGGCGCGTTTATAGGCATCCTTGCAAGCCATGTAAGCAGCGTGCGGCCCGCCATAGCCCATGGGCACCCCAAAGCGCTGCGTGCTGCCCACGGCAATGTCCGCGCCCATGGCACCGGGTTCCTTCAACAGCGTCAAGGCCAGCGGATCGGCAGAGATAACTCCGACGGCCTTATGCTCATGCAACGCACTCAGATGCTCGGTGAAATCGCGCACATGACCATAGGTGCCGGGATACTGGAACAACGCACCGAACACCTCCGCAGGCTCCATCTTATCCGGGTTGCCCACGATCACCTCGATCCCCAAGGGTGCCGCGCGGGTCTGCATCACGGCGATGTTCTGCGGATGACAATCCCGATCCACAAAGAACTTCACCGATTTCGATTTCGCCACCCGTTGCGCCATGGTCATCGCCTCGGCACAAGCCGTGGCCTCATCCAGAAGCGAGGCATTTGCCACCTCCAGCCCCGTCAGATCGCAAACCATGGTCTGGAAGTTCAAAAGCGCCTCAAGCCGACCCTGGCTGATCTCGGGCTGATAGGGGGTGTAGGACGTATACCATGCCGGGTTTTCCAGAATGTTGCGCTGGATCGCAGGTGGCGTGACCGTGCCGTGATAGCCTTGCCCAATCAACGAGACGAGCACCTTATTCTTGGCCGCCGTCACCCGCATGTGATGCATCAACTCCCGCTCCGACTTGGCCTTGCCAAAGTCCAGCGGCTCGGCCTGCCGGATGGAGGCAGGGACGGTCTCATCGATCAACTGATCCAGGCTATCCACGCCAAGCGCTGTCAGCATCGCCTGCATTTCCTCGGGCGAGGGGCCAATGTGGCGCCGATTGGCAAAGTCGTATGGAAGGTATTCCGTCGGTTCAAAAGGCATGGCTTTCTCCTGTCGTCATTGGCGCAAGCCCAGGGCTTCTTCTGGCTAAAAATATCCCCGCCGGAGGCATTAAATCCCCGGCGCGCGACCTCACGCGATGAACGCCTCGTAGGCGGCCTCATCCATCATGTCGTCCATCTGTCCCGGATCACTGGGCTTGATCTTGAAAAACCACGCCTCTCCTTGGGGGTCCTCATTGACCTTGCCCGGCTCATCCACGATGGCCTCGTTCACTTCCGTGATCTCCCCGTCGACGGGCGCAAGAATATCTGACGCCGCCTTGACGCTCTCAATGACGACCACCTCGTCATCCTTGCTGACGGTCGCGCCCACTTCGGGCAGCTCGACAAAGACGATATCGCCCAGCTCATCGGCCGCGTGTTTGGTGATGCCCACGACAACGCTCTCGCCATCTTTGCGCAGCCATTCATGTTCCTCGGTGAATTTCATGTGTCCTCTCCCTTTGAAGTCGCTTGGTTACCGTTTGAAATTTGCTGGCGTGAAGGGCAGGGCGCTGACCGTCAGCGGCATCCGCTTCCCCCGCACTTCCCCGAAAAGTCGTGTGCCATCTTCGGCCACCGAACGCGCCAAGTAGCCCATGGCCACGGGCGCCTCGACCGTCGGACCAAAGGCACCCGAAGTGACCTCACCCACCGGCGCCTCGCTCTCTTCGCTGTCGAAAATCTGTGTCCCCGCCCGCATCGGCGCACGACCTTCAGGGCGCAGCCCCACACGCCGCCGCTGTGGCCCGCTCTCCAACTCGTCCAGAACGCGCGCCGCCCCGGGAAACCCACCTTCGCGCGCGCCGCCCCGGCGGCGAATGCTTTGGATGGCCCAGTTGAGCCGCGCCTCTACCGGGCTGGTGGTCCGGTCAATGTCGCTGCCATAAAGGCACAAACCCGCCTCCAGCCGCAGACTGTCCCGGGCACCAAGCCCGATGGCTTCCACATCCTCATGGTCCAGCAGCGCCCGTGCCAGTGCCTCTGCCCTGTCATCCCCCACCGAGATTTCAAACCCGTCTTCACCGGTGTAGCCGGAACGTGAGACCCAAAGCTCCCCGAACGCTGAGGCGAAAACGCCGACATCCATGAAGCGCATCTCGGAAGCGTCCGGTACGATGGCTGAAAATACGTCTTCTGATGCGGGCCCCTGCAACGCCAACAGCGCCCGGTCGGTTTGCTCTTCTACATGCACCCCTGGCAATCCCACGGCCATATGCGTGATGTCGGACGCCTTGCAGGCGGCATTGACCACCACGAACATCTCTGACCCGCGTCTTGCCATCATCAGATCGTCGAGAATGCCGCCCTCATCGTCGGTGAAAAACCCGTAGCGCTGACGGCCTTCGCCCAGATCAAGCAGGTTGACCGGCACTAGCTGCTCCATCGCATCCGCCACGCCGGGATACCCGTCATCGTGACGCAAGATGACCTGACCCATATGGCTGACGTCAAACAGCCCGGCCTTGGTGCGCGTGTGCAGATGTTCCTTCATCACGCCCAGCCCGTATTGCACCGGCATCTCGTAGCCTGCAAACGGCACCATCTTGCCGCCCAGCTCTTTGTGCAGGGCGTTGAGCGGCGTGGTGTTCAGCTTGCCGCCAGTTGCATCGTCCATGACCCATCTCTCCCGTTCAATTGGGCCGGATGTGCATCGTTTGGATGTCATCGGCACCGTCACCGCGCGTGGACCACGCGGCCGATGCCCCCTCTGTCCTTTCGCCTGAGATCGCTATCCCTTCGGCGCCTCGTTTGGTCCACGAGGTCTCTCCAGAGTCTTGTCAAATCGAGCCGGTCCTTGGGCCTGAGAGTTTCCGGGGCGGTTGCTCCTTCGGCACCGGTCGGCTGACCGGTTCTCCCGTCTCGATTTCGGTGGACGGTAGTATACTGCGCGCCACGGTTCAAGCCTTTTGCGATAACCCGCCCTTCACCTCCTCGTGGACGCTTGCAGCCATAAGGGTTTAACGGCACAAAGATGGCCTCATTTCAAAGCCTTCGGAGCACCATGTCCCACCCCGCGTATTTCTTCGGCTATGGCAGCCTCGTGAACCGTCACACACATGATTACACCGATTTGCGCCCGGCAAAGCTCCGCGGCTGGCGGCGGGAATGGAGGCAAACCACCCTGCGCCCTGTGGCGTATCTGACGGCGGTGCCTGACGGTAATTCTGAAATAGACGGTCTGATCGCGTCTGTGCCCGCGGAGGGCTGGGCGGCCCTCGACGTTCGCGAACGCGCCTATGACCGCGTTCAGGCGCATCACCAGATCAGCCATGATCTCACGGTTGATGCGCAGATCGTGGTCTATTCCATCCCCGACCACATGAAGGCCGCGCCGGGGGCGTCAGGCCGTGTTCTGCTCAGCTACATCGACGTCGTGACCCAAGGGTACTTGCGCGAGTTCGGGGAGGCGGCCGCGCGCGGGTTCTTCCTGACAACAGGCGGGTGGGATGTGACAGTGCTCAATGACCGTGCAACACCCATCTATCCGCGCCATCAGGCGCTCTCGTCGAAAGAGCAGGGCCTGGTAGATGAGATGCTGCGCGAAGTGCGGGCTCAGGTGGTTGAAGAGTTGCCGGGAGACAAGGACGGAACTTGGTCGTCGCCCTAAACACCGTCGCATTTCAGAAACACCCGTCCCGGGCTTGACCCGGGACCTCGCCATTCAACGCCAAGAGGTCCCGGATCAGGTCCGGGACGGGGGGCGCTGGCCTCAAACCTCCGCCTTCAATCCGCGCGCACACGTCTCGATCAAATCCAGCGCGCCGTCAAAATCCCTCGTGAAATAAGGGTCCGGCACGTGGTTCATACCACTCTCCGGCGCATATTCGGTGAAGACACGCACAGGCGTGTCGTTGCCTTTGGGACGCAGCGCTTCGATGGTCTCCACGTTCTGCGCATCCATCGCGATGATCAGGTCAAACTGTTCAAAATCCCCGGTCTCCATCTGCCGCGCGCGCAGATCGGACATGTCATAGCCACGCATCTTAGTGGCGGCCTGCATTGGCCCGTAAGGCGCTTTGCCAATGTGCCACCCGGCGGTGCCACAACTGTCGGTAAAGGCCTTCGGGCTGAGCGTGCGAAACACCGCTTCAGCGGCGGGAGAGCGGCAGATATTGCCAAGACAAACGAAGAGAATACGGCTGGTCATGCCCAGTCTCTTACGGCAAGCTCAGGCCATGGAAAAGATCGTGATCCTGACCGGTGCGGGGATTTCCGCCGAGAGTGGGCTGGGCACCTTCCGCGACGAAGGCGGGCTCTGGGCGCAGCACGCGATTGAGGACGTGGCCACGCCCGAAGGTTTCGCTCGTAACCCTCAATTGGTGCACGATTTTTACAACGCGCGGCGCGCTCAATCGGTTGAGGCAAAGCCCAATCCAGCCCACGTTGCCCTGGCCCGATTAGAGGCGGAACATACAGGCGAGGTCCTGCTTATCACGCAAAACATCGATGGTCTGCATGAGGCCGCGGGCAGCAAGAATGTGCTGCACATGCATGGCGAACTGGCGGGTGCAATGTGCAACGCCTGCGATCATCGCTGGCCTGCACCGCTGGTGATGTCTCCGAACGACCCATGCCCCGCCTGCAATGCGCCCGCGACGCGCCCGGACGTGGTGTGGTTCGGGGAAATTCCTTACGGCTTGGACGTCATCGACACGGCCCTGGCCGAGGCCGATCTTTTCGCGGCCATCGGCACGTCTGGTCAGGTCTATCCCGCCGCTGTCTATGGCCAGCACGCCCGCCGCTTAGGCGCGCATACGGTCGAGCTCAACCTCGAACCCACTGACGCCTCACGCGACTTCCACGACTGTATTCTGGGCAAAGCTTCCGATGTGGTGCCCGCTTGGGTCGACAGCTTGCTTTCCGCCTGAACAAGTCTTCCATCGAAACGACAAGGGGGCGCTGCCCCCGTCGCGCGAATGCGCGCCTCCCCCGGAGTACTGCTGACCAGAAAGAAGCACGAGTCTTGGCTTCTTTCTGGTCACAAATACTCACGAACCTGACCGCGCCATTGAGCGCGAATTTCAGGATGGCAGGGCGACCCCATCTTCCATCGCCTTCACAGCGCCCAGAAGCTGCGCCACTTCCTCAACCGTGTTGTAATGACACATCGAAATCCGCACGCAATCGCTCAAGCCCAAGGGCGTCAGAACATTGCCGGAGTAGTGATCGGCCTTGCGCGTGTGCGTCCGGATGCCCTGCTGGTTCAAGGCCTCCACCACCTGCTCAGACGGCACGCCATCGACCACGACAGAGACCAGCCCCTCCCGCGCCGGGTTGTCCTCTCCGGCCAGGATCGTCACGTGCCCCATATCCTTGAGACCCGGCAGGTTGCCCATGCCGTTGATCATCGCATTCGTGAGATGCGTTTCATAGGCGTGAATGGCGCGGCCCGCCGCCTCGATCCGGGCGCGGCGGTCGGTTTCCTCGGACACTTCGCCGCCAAGCCAGTCGAAATACTCCACCACGTTCGACACGGTCGCATAAGACCCCGCATCCCGCGTGCCAAACTCCCAGCCCTCGGCGGGCGCGTCGATCAGCATGTCATGGGGCAGGGCGGTCAGCCGGTCGGAAATCCAGGCCACGCCATAGCCATGGCGCGAAAACATCTTGTAAGGTGAGATCGCATAGCCGTCGACATTGTAAGCATCCAGATCAATCTGCCCATGGGCTGCGTGCTGAATGCCGTCGACAATGATGAAACACTCCGGCGATACGGCCCGGATCGCACGCGCAATCGCCGCCACATCCATGCCCATCCCCGTGACGGGCGAGGCGTGCAGGATCGTAGCGACACTCACATCCGGGGTCATCAGCGCGGTGTAGTCTTCAGGTGTCACCCGGCCTGTCGCGTCATCATGGGACACGTTCACATAGTCCAGCCCGGCAATCTCCGCCCATCGACGCGCCGCGCTGCGCGTGGCGGGGTGTTCTATGGACGACCCGATCACCTTGCTGCCCTTGGCCACATTCACACAGGCCGTGCGGATCATCCGGAATAGAAGCTCTGTCCCCGTCTCGCCCACGAAAAACTGCCCCGACCCGGCATTCATCAGCGTCGAGAGATCCCCCTTGGCCTTGGCAATCAGGTTCTGCGTCGCCTGACCAGCCGCATTCACCCGGCCCGGGTTGTCCGGGATCGCGGCGAACATGGCAGAGGTTTCCACCACCGATTTCAACGTCAACGCCCCGCCTGCATTTTCAAAGAAAATACGCGGGCCCTGAAACGGGCAGCTGTCGACATGGGCAAAGCGGTCGCGAATGGCATTGATGAGGGGTTGGTTGCCCTGAATAGTGGCCTGGCTCATGGCGTTTGGGATCCTGCAGTTGATGCGGCACAGGCAGATGGAAACAGCCCGGCGTATTGATGGATTTCTCAGGGATATCGCGACAGGCGCAGGCATTCTGTGGCAAGTCCGACACCAAAATGTCTGCTACCGCCATGGCGGGCGTCACATCTTCGGTAGGATCAGCTTGATCTCGCCCGCGTCCTCCAGCGCGCGGATATTGGTGATGACCGCGTTCATGGCCGCCTCTGCGGTCTCTGGTGAGGGTTCGGGTCGCTCCGATATCTCGTCATGCAGCGTGTCCCGCATCCTGTTGGAGTGGTTGTCCAAAAGGAACGTGGCCGCATCTGCCAGATCGCCCCCCGCCAAAAGCGCCGCCGCCAGCGCCGTGACCAGCTCTTCGCGGTCCAGGTCTCGGGTCACAGTCGGCACATCCAGGGGTTTGATCCGGTCGGGTATGTTTTCAAAGGTGAAAATTGCCCGACGCACAAGGCTGGCAAAATCCTCATCCGTTTCTTCCAACCCGGTCAGCACCTCATCCCGGATCGCGGCGCGAGAGAAATTCAGGATTGCCCCAACCCTCTCTTCGGGGGCGGCCTCAAAGGCGGCACCGGGCGTGTCCTGCAATTCCGCCGCCAGTGCCAGACCAATGCGGTCCACCGCCTCAGGCGTCGCACCTCGGGTTTGGGACACGGCATAGGTGATGCGCCGCGCGGTTTCACCGGGGATCTCTCCAAGTAGGCTGGCGGCACGCGGGACATCCAGCTTGGAAAGAAGGATTGCCGCCACTTCCGTGCTTTCCGACATCAGGATATCGCGCAGAACCTCCGGCTGGGCGGCGCAAACCTGTGCCCAGGGGTCGCCAAACTGGCGCACACCGGCCTCCTTGCGCAAGCGAGAGGCCGTTTGCGGGCTGATCTGCCCGTCCAACGCCGACAGCGCGCCCGCCACACCACGCGGGAAGGTCAGCCCCGTGCCTTCAATCTCTTCCACGAATTCCGCCAACACCTCCGCCAGCGTGTCACGATCCACATAGCGCATGGCGCCCATCTGCGTCGTCAGCATTTCCTGCGCGGCCTCGGGCAGGTCAGACAGCGGCACCTCCGCGCCGTGATTGAGCAGAAAGCGCACGATCACCGCCGCCTTCTGGCGCTTGGTCAAACGCGCACTGGCGGCTGTGCCACCCGAAACGGGCGCAAGATTGGCAATATCGGTGGCTGTCATACGTCCCCCTGATGTACCCGCGACAGAGGCACAGGGTAGGTCAGAGGGATGAAGAAAGGCTGAAGCTTTTGCCGGGTGTCAGATCAGCTGCTGACTGTGTCAGAGACCGCAACACACCCGCCGCTGTCATGGTCGTAAAACGTCCCTTCAGCGCATGAAATCCGTTGTTTTCCGTTGCAGGTCGCAAAGGCGGATGCCGTCGTGGCTGCCACCAAAAGTGCCGAGAGGGTAAGAGTGCGAAGCGTCATAACAATCTCCTTTGCACTTCAACGTAGCACAAAAGCCTTATTCGACCAAAACCCACGCGCGCCAACCCGCGGATCAACTTTCCCCGAACACCCGCTCAAAGATCGTATCAACATGTTTGGTGTGATAGCCCATGTCGAATTTCTCCTCGATCGCCTCGACGCCGAGGGCTGCGACCACGTCCGCATCCGCCAAGAGCTGCTCTTTGAAATCCACCCGCTCTTCCCAGACCTTGAGCGCGTTACGCTGCACCATCACATAAGCCTCTTCGCGGCTAACGCCGGCTTGTGTCAGCGCCAAAAGCACGCGTTGCGACATCACCAGGCCGGGGAATTTGTTCATGTTGTCCAGCATGTTCTCAGGGAAGATCAGCATCTTCTCTACAACGCCCGCCAAGCGGTGCAGCGCGAAATCGAGCGTGATCGTGGCATCCGGCCCGATCATCCGCTCAACGGAAGAATGCGAAATATCGCGCTCGTGCCAGAGCGCCACATTCTCCATCGCAGGGATCGCCGCCGCCCGGACCATGCGCGCGAGACCTGTCAGGTTCTCGGTCAGCACCGGGTTCTTCTTATGCGGCATGGCCGAAGAGCCCTTCTGCCCCATCGAGAAAAACTCCGCTCCCTCCAACACCTCGGTGCGCTGCATGTGGCGGATTTCAATGGCGATGTTTTCGATGGAGCTGGCAATCACGCCCAGCGTGGCAAAGAACGCCGCATGCCGGTCGCGCGGGATCACCTGCGTGGAAATCGGCTCCGGCTCCAGCCCCAGCTTTTCGCAGACATGCGCTTCAACGCCCGGGTCAATATTTGCAAATGTGCCCACAGCACCCGAAATCGCACCCGTGGCAATCTCCGCCCGCGCGGCCTGCATCCGGGTCTTGTTGCGGTCCATCTCCGCGTAGAACCGTGCAAAGGTCAGCCCCATGGTCGTGGGTTCTGCATGGATGCCATGAGAACGGCCGACGCGCACGGTGTTCTTGTGTTCCATCGCCCGGGTCTTGAGCGCGGCCAGCACCCGGTCAAGTCCTGCCAGAAGCAGGTCCGCCGCCCGCGTCAGCTGGACGTTAAAGCAGGTGTCCAGCACGTCCGAGCTGGTCATCCCCTGATGCACGAACCGCGCCTCCTCACTGCCCACGTGCTCCGCCAGATGGGTCAGAAACGCTATCACGTCATGCTTCGTCACGGCCTCGATCTCATCAATCCGCGCCACGTCGAATTCGACATCCTTGGCTTTCCACACAGCCTCGGCATTCTCCCGCGGGATCACGCCCAGATCGGCCATCGCGTCACAGGCATGCGCCTCAATCTCGTACCAGATCCGGAATTTCGTGGCAGGCTCCCAGATGGCAACCATATCAGGGCGGGAATAACGGGGGATCATGCGCAGGCTCGCTTTTCTCGGTTTCTCGGGCGTTGCCGGTGCTTTAGACTGGCCTGCGGCGGGCGACAACCCGTGACCATGGGCAGGAATACAGGCAGGAGCAATCGGTGAGCCTGAGTTTGATGGATTTTGAGGGCGACTGGCGCCTTAAGCGGGTGATCGAGGATCGCCTGGCGGGGCAGGGTGTGTTCGAAGGCACCGCGCGTTTTGAGATCGACGGCACCGGCCTGCGCTATGTCGAGGAAGGTACGCTCACACTCGGCTCCGCGCGCCGCATGCACGCCGAACGCAGCTACATCTGGCAGCTTGGCCCGGACGG
This sequence comes from uncultured Roseovarius sp., assembly GCA_963422235.2. Taxonomy (GTDB): domain Bacteria; phylum Pseudomonadota; class Alphaproteobacteria; order Rhodobacterales; family Rhodobacteraceae; genus Roseovarius. The sequence goes on along the minus strand of CAXMWV010000001.1, from coordinate 556,922 downwards.
GCTGATCGAGGTCTTCTTCGACGACGGCCGCCCCTTCCACCGCTTCGACCCCGCGCAATCCGGGGCAGGGGACCGGCACCTCTGCGACCCCGATATCTACGACGTGGTCTATGACTTCGACACCTGGCCCAACTGGTCCAGCACATGGACGGTGCAAGGCCCGCGTAAGGATTACGTGATGCGCACGTCTTTCGTGCGGTTGGAGTGACCGCCCAAATCCAAAACACTCTGTTTCCCGATCCGAGACGCCTTCGCCCGCCGCGTGCGTTGACAGCCTCCTCATGCGGCCTCACTGTATTGCGACGCACCAACCAAAGGCCTGATCATGCCGACCTTCTTTGAAGGCGACACCTTCATCTCGTCGCAAACGCTCAACTTAGCGGAAACGGGAACGTATACCGAGGACGGCCTGACCTTCCTTGTTGAAGCGACAGGGGGCACGGTCGTCTTTTCTCAAAGCACAGGGTCATTGGATTTCACGGCAACCGGCGGCAACGGCGCGAAGTTTGACCTTGATTTCATTCAAAGCAGCACTCGCGCAGGGTTCTTCCCAACTGTGGTGTTCGGATTCGGGCCGATCTCAGGCGCTTTGATAGAAGTTTTCACACCCGGCAATGCATTCACCTTCACCGACAGCATTGCCTCAAATTCAACAACACTCAACCCTGCCCTGATCACCAGCCTCCGCTTCACGCTCAGCCCCGGTGGATCGGCGTCCCTCACCTCCCTGACAGCGCCCAATATCTTCGTCTCATGCTTTCTGGAAGGCACGTCCCTGCTTGGGCCGAAAGAGGACATCGCGGTGGAGGCGCTGCAACCCGGCGATCAGCTGACCCTGGCCGATGGCGGGGTCACCACAGTGAAATGGGTCGGCCACCGCCGCGTGGATACCGCCCTTGAGCATCCCACCCAAGTCAACCCGATCTGCATAACGGCGGGCACGCTCGGCAACGTTCGCGATCTCTACCTCTCCCCCGATCACGCGCTGATGATCGACGGGGTGCTGTATGACGCCTCCGTGCTGGTCAATGGCGACACGGTCTATCAGGTGCCGCAGATGCCCCAGAACGGTTTCACCTACTACCATGTCGAAACCCAGGCCCACGAGGTCATCCTGGCCGAAGGTGTGCCCGTGGAGACCTTCCTCGACGCCCGCCCGCACCCGGCTTTCGACAATGAAGCAGAGCGCGACAGCGCGCCGGGTATCTCAAAGATGGACGCCCCGCGCATTTCGTCTGCCAGGCTCGTGCCTCAGCACGTCAAGGACATGCTCCGCGGCCAGCGTGTAGCTTAAGCCTTCGGGCCGAAACAGACAGGGCAAACCTAGGCGATTAACGGGACGACTAAACCAACACCCCATCCGCCCCAAGCCGCGTCTTGCCGCCCAGATAGGGGTGCAACACGTCCGGCAAAGTGACAGACCCATCCGCCTGCTGCCCATTCTCCAGCACAGCAATCAGGCACCGCCCCACGGCCAAACCTGACCCGTTGAGCGTATGGACAAACTCCGGCTTGCCACCGCCCTCAGGCCGGAACCTTGCGTTCATCCGCCGCGCCTGGAAGTCTCCGCAGACCGAACAAGAGGAAATCTCCCGATAGGTGTTCTGCCCCGGCAGCCACACCTCGATGTCATGGGTCTGACGCGCTCCAAAGCCCATGTCGCCCACACACAGCACCACCGTACGATAGGCCAGCCCCAGCTTCTCCAGAATGCCCTGCGCGCACTCCGTCATCCGATCCAGCTCTGCCCGACTGTGATCCGGATGCGTGACCGAGACCATCTCCACCTTCTCAAACTGATGCTGGCGCAACATGCCGGCGGTGTCCTTGCCCGCGCTTCCCGCTTCCGAGCGGAAACACTGCGTATGCGCCACATAGCGGCGGGGGAGGTAGCTCTCCTCGACCATCTCCCCATTGACGATATTGGTCAGCGTCACCTCCGCCGTCGGCACCAGCCACCATCCATTGGTGGTCTCATAGCTGTCCTCGCCAAATTTCGGCAATTGCCCTGTCCCGTACATCATTTCAGGCCGCACCAGCACCGGCGTCCAAGTCTCGGTCAACCCGTTCTGGTCCACATGGGTATCAATCATGAACTGTGCGAGCGCGCGGTGAATGCGCACCACCCCGCCCGACAGCACCACGAAACGCGAGCCGGAGAGTTTCGCGGCAGTCTCAAAATCCATGCAGGGCTTCACGCCTTCAATCTCGAAGTGCTCCACCGGGTCAAAGTCGAAATTCCGCGGGCTGCCCCATTTGCGGACCTCCACGTTGTCGTCTTCGTCTTCCCCGTCCGGCACCTCGTCAAAGGGCAGGTTGGGCAGCGCCGACAACAGCTCTGTCAGCTTGGCATCCAGTTCCTTGGCGTCGGCCTGCATCGCGGCCACTTCGGCCTTCTTGTCCGCGACCAGCGCGCGCAGCCGTTCAAACTCTGCCTCGTCGCCCTTGGCCTTGGCCGCACCCACCTCTTTGGACGCCTTGTTCTGCTCGGCCTGCGCGGTCTCAGCCTTCAGAATGGTCGCCCGCCGCGCTTCATCAGCGGCAAGGATCTCAGACGACGCGCCAGAGATCCCCCGACGGGCCATGGCGGCGTCGAATTGAGCAGGGTTCTCGCGGATTGCGCGGATGTCGTGCATCGTCTTGTCCTCTTGGGTCTAAGTGTGAGTCGTGTGCGCCTTATGCCCCAGTTCTCGCACGAGGTGTAGGGTCTCGTGGCCTCCATAATGACGCCGCATTTTCGTGGTAGCCATCCTGCCCAAGACAAAGAGCAGACGAGAGATATCGAAGATGCATATTCCGCGTACAACAGCCAGCTCGACGCACAAACCTGAGCGTCCATGTCACCGTTGCGCCACCACCGGCCAGGTGCCGTGCCGTTTCTGCGGCGGATCGGGACAGATCGTGACGCGCAAAGACATCTACGGCCACCCCATTCGATCCCGCTGCACGGCCTGTTTTGGACGTAGAGTATCCAGATGCCTGACCTGCGGCGGCGCTGGCCGCGTCTGATCGGCGGGAATCTAGGGTCAGTAGGGCTGGGGTCTCCCCGCCACATCTCCCGCTAACAATTCAATGAAAGTCTAGGCCCGCGCCCTCACTCCGCCGCGATCAGGGGACGCAGGCCTTGCTTCAAATGCTCGGGCACCATCCGGGCAGAGGACACACGGGGCAGGGGCATTTCCGGGATCAGGCGGGCCTCTCGCTCACCTTCATTGTCGAACGCGCCTTCCACGATGTAGTCGACATAGCTCTCCGCCGCGACGCCCTCGGCGAGGATCAACTCATGGGCCTCGGTCTCGATGTGGTAATAGGTGAAGCTCTCAGGCATCTGGCGCACCTGAATGATCGTCTCGCCATTCACCAACGCGCCCGCATTGTAGAGCACGCCTCCAATCTCCACCGCGTGATCCGAACTCAGCCGCAGATCCCGCCCCGGCAACCCATTCCCCAATGCCCCCGCGCTGATGCAGATGGGGTTCACCTCGCTTGGATGCCTGAGCGCGGTCGAGACGGTCTGCCACCCGAGCCAGCGAACCTGCGTGCACCCGCCATCCGCGGTCGTGATCCGATCACCGGGTTCCAGCGTCTCAACCGCACGGGGGCCATCGGGCGTGTCGATCAACGTACCCGCACAGAAGCAACTGAGGGATTTGACCGTCAGGTTCTCGATCATCAAAGCGCCGTCACCTGACGACGTGAACCGTATCCCACCAAACGTCCCAGGGGCGGCGGTCAGGTTCTGATTGCCGGTCACATTTGTGAACCGCGTCCCGTCGCCCCCGCCGGAGGTGAGGAATGTGATATCCCAGGTGCCTAGAAAACTGCCCGACCCTCCGACGGTGTTTCCAAGGTTCAGCACGACGGCCGTCGCGGTATCGCCGGAAAACAGCGTACGGCTCAGGTTGGCCGTCGACTGCAAGGTAAGGGTGAAGGTCGTGTCCAGGGTGCCTCCGTCTGACTTTGAGAGAATGACGTTGGTGTTGCCGAAAAAGCCACCGCCTGCGTTGGCAAAAATCGCCTGGCCCCCCGTACCCGCCACGCTGATGGTGAAGGTCACGCCGTCATCGGTGTTGGACACCGTTCCACCGGCGGTGGCCGTCGATAACCCGCCATTGGCAAAGTCGAAGGTCGGCATGTAACATCTCCCGCTGCCCCGGCGTCACCGCTTCGCCCGAATACCTTTGGGCTGTTGGGGAAGGGGCGTCGCGCGTGGATCAAAATTATGCGGGGGCCAAAACCCTGTGAAATTCAATTTTCCGAGCGTTTGGATTTAAATTTTTTATGGGTAGGAGGCGTGCCTGATTGTTTTACCGTATTTCTGAAAATTCACATGGTTGTCGCGCAGGATCGGATTTCCAGCAAATCCGCCATACCGCTCGGCTCGGCACCCCAAATGGGCGTTTCGGAGGGGTCATTCGCCCAATTCCCGCGAAGTTACCGTACGCGGTTTGCACCGACGCAATACTGACGTAATACCGACGCGATACCGACGTCCCCTTAGCGCCTTGCAAAAGCCCTTCGCAAACCATAGGTTCCGCCAAAATCTGACGCGCGCGAACGCGCCCCATGAAGGACCCCGCCCATGGAAGCCATTGGCCAGTTTATCCCCCTCATTTTGATCTTCGCGATCATGTGGTTCCTGCTCATCCGTCCGCAGCAGAAAAAGCTCAAAGAGCATCGCGCCATGGTCGAAGCACTGCGTCGGGGTGATCAGGTGGTCACGCAAGGCGGGCTCATCGGCAAGGTTTCCAAGGTCAAGGATGACGATGAGATCGAGGTGGAGATCGCCACTGGCGTAAAGGTCCGCGTGGTGCGTGGGACCATTGCACAGGTCCTGTCCAAGACCGAACCGGCAGACGGCTGATCCGCAGGGCTGCGCCCACCCATAACCCTTTGAACGGGAAGAGATAAATGCTTCAGATTGGCCTCGGCAAACGCATTGTCATCTGGGGGCTGGTGCTGCTTGGCTTGCTGATGGCCACGCCCAACCTGTTCTACTCAAAGGTCGAAAGCCACAACGACGCCGTGCAGGCCATTGAGCTGGGCGCGGACACCGCCGACAACCGCGCACTGGTCGAGCAATGGCCGGGCTGGATGCCATCAAGCCTTGTAAACCTGGGTCTGGACCTGCGCGGCGGTGCACATTTGCTGGCCGAGGTGCAGGTCGAAGACGTCTACATCTCCCGGATCGAGGGCATGTGGCCCGAGATCCGAGATCTGCTCCGTGAAGAACGCGATCGCATCGGTCCCATCCGCCTGCAACCCACTGATAATCCAGAACTTCGCATTCGCCTGGTCGAGCGTCCCGATGAAGTGAGCTATGCCGCCAACCTTGTCCGTGGCCTTGCCCGTCCCGTGGCCAGCCTGACCGAAGTGTCCGCCACCGACATCGAGGTCAGCACCCGCGGGTCTGACATCCTCGTCCGGCTCAGTGAGGCCGAACAGCGCGCCACCGACGAACGGACACTGCGTCAAGCCCTTGAAATCGTGCGCCGGCGGATCGACGAGGTGGGCACGCGGGAACCCACCATTCAGCGTCAGGGCGCAGATCGTATTCTGATCCAGGTGCCGGGCATCGGCTCTGCGGCGGAACTCAAAGCCATCATCGGCACCACCGCGCAGCTGACCTTCAACCCGGTTGTCGGCCGCACCTCAGACGCCAATGAACGCACCGGTGCCGGCAACGAAATCCTGCCCTCGCTTGATGAGCCGGGTGTCTTCTACATCGTTGAAAGCGCACCCGTTGTGACCGGCGAAGACCTCGTTGATGCACAGCCCGACTTCGATCAAAATGGTCGACCTGCGGTGTCCTTCCGCTTCAACCCGTCGGGCGCGCGGGAGTTTGGGGATTACACGGCCGAGAACATCGGCAATCCCTTCGCCATCGTGCTTGATGACGAGGTGGTCAGCGCCCCTGTCATTCAGGCGCATATCTCTGGTGGCTCGGGCATCATCACCGGGCAGTTCTCGGTTGAGGAAAGCACCAATCTGGCCGTGCTTCTACGGGCCGGTGCCTTGCCTGCAGAGCTTGTGTTCCTGGAAGAGCGAACCATCGGTCCGGAGCTTGGTGCCGACAGCATCGCAGCCGGTCAAATCGCCTGTATCGTCGCCTTCATTCTGGTGCTGGTTTACATGTTCCTGAGCTACGGGCTTTTCGGGATTTTCGCCAACATCGCCCTGATCATCAACGTCGGGTTAATCTTTGGTCTGTTAAGCCTCATCGGCGCGACGCTGACCCTACCAGGTATCGCCGGGATCGTGCTGACCATCGGTATGGCGGTGGACGCCAACGTTCTGGTCTTTGAACGCATACGAGAGGAAATGCGCTCTGCCAAAGGGCCGTCCCGAGCGATCCAGCTTGGCTATGAAAAGGCACTCTCCGCCATCACGGACGCCAACATCACGACGTTCATCACCGCGCTGATCCTGTTCGCCATGGGCAGCGGCCCTGTGCGCGGCTTTGCCATCACGTTGGGCCTGGGCATCATCACATCCGTGTTCACGGCAATCTTTGTGACGCGCTTGCTGGTGGTCATGTGGTTTGAGCGCAAACGCCCAAAAACCGTGCTGCAGGGCAAAGCGCTGCGGTTGGTCAAACAAGACACCAAGTTTGATTTCTTCAAACGATGGAAGTGGAGCCTGGGCGCATCCGGCGTGTTCATCGTGATCGCAGCGATTTCCTTTGCGATCCAGGGGTTGAACTTCGGCATCGACTTCAAGGGCGGCACCACGGTGCGCACTCAAAGTGCTCAGGAAATTGACATTGGCACATATCGTGACGCGCTGCAGACGCTGGAACTGGGCGATGTGACGATCAGTGAGATTTTTGATCCGACCTTTGGGCCGGAAGACAACAAGGCCATGATCCGCATTCAGGCGCAGGAAGGCGAGGAAAGCGTTTCGCGGGAGGTTCTGCTGGCGGTGGAGCAAGCGCTGCAAGAGGTCATTCCGGACCTTGAGATTGAGGCCACGGAAAGTGTCGGCCCCAAAGTGTCGGGTGAGTTAATCACGGCCGCCACGATAGCGGTGCTCTTGGCCATCGGAGCGGTGCTTATATATATCTGGCTCAGGTTTGAGTGGCAGTTTGCCGTGGGCGCGGTGGCGGCCCTTGTGCACGACGTGGTGCTAACGATCGGCATATTTTCAGAGTTACAGATTCAGTTCGACCTGGCCATTATCGCAGCGCTTCTAACCATCGTGGGTTACTCTCTCAACGACACCGTGGTCGTGTTTGACCGCGTGCGGGAGAACCTTCGAAAGTACAAGAAGAAGGAATTGTCCGAGGTGCTCAACATCTCGATCAACGAGACTCTCAGCCGAACGGTCATGACCTCTTTGACCACGCTGCTTGCACTCTTCGCGCTGTTCATCCTTGGCGGCGATGTGATCCGTGGCTTTGTCTTCGCGATGATCTGGGGCGTCATCATCGGGACGTACTCGTCGGTCTTCGTGGCCTCTGCAGTGCTGCTCTGGCTTGGTGTGAAGCGCGACTGGTCGAAACCTGACAAGAGCGCCGGAACCCAATTTGCCAACGTGGATGCCTGACGTATTGGCTCAAGCCCTGGCCACGCCGGGGCTTTTCTGGTTGATCCTGACCATCGGGGCAGCGGGCCTAGTGCGCGGCTTCTCCGGGTTCGGGACGGCGTTGATCTTCGTGCCGGTGGCCAACATTTTCCTCGATCCCAAGCAGGTGATCGTGGTGATCGCACTCACTGGCATTGCATCAAACGCCGTGATCCTGCCACGTGCCTGGCGACAGGGCAGCCGGGGCGAGGTTGGGTTCTTGGTGCTTGCAGCGGTGCTCACGGTGCCCCTAGGGCTGTGGGTGCTTGACCTACTTGATCCGGCCACCATCCGCTGGATCATTGCGAGTGTCGCGGGCGGCATGCTGGCAGCCTTGATCGCTGGCTGGCGATACAAGGGCGCGGTGAACTCCCCGACCATTCTCGCCATCGGTGCGGCGGCAGGCATTGTCGGGGGGATGACGGGCCTCACAGGGCCAGTTGTGATCTTGTTCTACCTCGCGGGACAGGCGGTCGCACAGTCGGTGCGGGCCAACACAATCCTGTTTCTGGCGGCGCTTGACGTTGTCCTTATCGCCAACCTCGTCTGGCAGGGCGCGGTCACACTGCACCTTCTGCTGTTGGCCTTGGTCCTCGCCGTGCCTTATGCCATTACCACGCTGATCGGGCAGAGACTTTTTGATCCTGCCTATGAAAAGCTCTACCGTGGTGTCGCCTACGGGGTGATTGCCCTGGCGGTGCTGAGTGGTTTGCCGATTTGGGCGTGACGGGTTGGATATAGCGGACGTGACATGCAGATAAGCGATATGCAGTTTGACGATGCGGTGCCCATTGATGGCTACGGGCCGGGCTTCTTCCGTGTCGGTGGTCATGTGATGGAAGCGCCGCTGCTTGTCACCGCAACGGGTGTGCAAGGTTGGGAGGGTTACGAGGATACTACACCATTGCTCGCCCTTGCCGCAGAGATTGACGTTCTGTTCATCGGCACTGGCGCGGATACGGCACATATCCCGGCAGAGCTGCGCAGAGTGCTGGAAGAGGCCGGCTTGGGTGTTGAGGTCATGGCGTCGCCGTCAGCGTGTCGAACCTACAATGTCCTTTTGTCCGAAGGGCGGCGCATTGCCGCCGCGCTGATGCCGGTCTGAGCGCTGTATGACCGCGTTGCTTGACGTTGCTGACCTGGCCCTCGCACGCGGCGGCGTGCGTATTCTAGAAGGCGTTTCCTTTCGTTTGGAGGCAGGGTCTTCCCTGATCCTGCGGGGCCCCAATGGCATCGGGAAGACCACGCTGCTAAGAACGCTTGCGGGCCTGCAGCCGCCGCCGTCTGGCCAGATCACCGCCGCACCTGAAAGCCTGACCTATGCCGGGCATCTTGACGGCGTAAAGGCCACCCTAAGTGTGGAAGAGAACCTGCGCTTCTGGGCCGACATCTTTGGCGGTGGATCAGTGGATGCGGCGATTGAGGCCTTTGATCTGAGTGGCCTGCGCGACCGGGCTGGTGGCCAGTTGTCGGCGGGACAAAAACGCCGCTTGGGTCTTGCGCGTCTGACAGTCACCGGCAGGCCGGTCTGGCTTTTGGATGAACCTACGGTGTCGTTGGATCAGGCCGCCAAAGCCATGTTTGAAGCCGCCGTCGCCGCGCATCTTGCAAGCGGTGGTGCGGTTTTGGCCGCCACCCATGTGGATTTGGCTTTGGCGCAGGCGGACACGCTGGACCTGAGCGCCTTCAAAACCACGAGCGCCAGTGTAGATGCGTTTGACGAGGCCTTCCTGTGATTGCGCTCCTGCTGCGCGACTTGCGCCTGGCGATCCGGGCGGGTGGCGGTTTTGGGTTGGCGCTTGCTTTCTTTTTGATCGTGACCGTGCTTGTGCCGCTCAGCGTGGGGCCACAAAGCGACCGGCTGGCGATCATCGCGCCGGGCATGTTGTGGCTTGGCGCGTTGCTCGCATGCCTGCTCTCGCTGGATCGGTTATTCGCCCTGGACTGGGAAGATGGAAGCCTCGACCTGCTGGCCACATCGCCGATGCCGCTGGAGGCGGTGGCGATGGTGAAATCGCTGGCCCACTGGCTCACGACCGGCCTGCCTCTGATCCTTGCCACGCCTGTCTTTGCTTTGATGCTGAACCTGCCCGGGCATGCCTTTTCAGCACTTCTGCTGTCCTTGCTTCTAGGCACCCCCGCTCTTAGCGTGATCGGCGCGTTTGGTGCGGCATTAACGGTTGGACTGAAACGCGGTGGATTGCTCCTCTCCCTCTTGGTTTTGCCGCTTTACGTACCTACGTTGGTCTTTGGCGCAGAAATGGCACGACGCGCCGCTGAGACCCAAACCTTTCAGACGCCGATGCTGATGCTGGCCGGCATAACCTGTGGCACTATCGCGCTTTTGCCTTTCGCATCCGCTGCGGTATTGAGAGCCAACTTGCGATAGGACCACGTGAGATGAGCCGCGCCTCGATTTGGGAATATGCTAACCCCCGGACGTTTATCACGACGACCGACAAAGTCTTGCCACCCATTGCCTGGGCGGCGGCGGCCTGTCTGATCGTCGGGCTAGTTTGGGGTTTTTTCTTCACACCAGATGATTTCCGACAGGGCTCTACCGTTAAGATCATCTATCTGCATGTGCCTGCCGCTATGATGGCCATCAATGCGTGGCTGATGATGCTGGTGGCGTCGATCATCTGGGTCGTGCGCCGTCATCATGTGAGTGCCTTGGCCGCCCGAGCCGCGGCACCGGTCGGGGTCGTGATGACCCTCATCACGCTGTTCACCGGCGCGATCTGGGGAGAACCAATGTGGGGCACCTGGTGGGCCTGGGACCCGCGCCTGACATCCTTTCTGATCCTGTTCTTGTTCTACCTGGGCTACGTGGCGCTTTGGTCCGCCATTGAAAATGATGAGACCGCCGCTGATCTGACCTCTATCCTTTGCCTCGTGGGTTCGGTCTTTGCGCTGCTCAGCCGGTATGCCGTGAACTTCTGGAACCAGGGGCTACATCAAGGCGCGTCTCTGAGCCTCGACAAGGAAGAGAACGTGGCCGACGTCTTCTACTTTCCGCTGCTCGTCTGCATCGCGGGGTTCGTGCTGCTTTTCCTCGCGCTTGTCCTGATGCGCACCCGTACGGAAATCCGCGCGCGCCGCATTCGGGCCATCATGGCACGGGAGCGTCACGCGTAATGCCTAATCTTGGGAAATACGCCGACGCGGTGCTGAGCGCCTATGCCGTCACGCTTACCCTTCTGGCCGCCATCGTTTTGTTGAGCCTTTGGCGGTCCCGGCGCGTTCGGGCCGAATTGCAGAAGCTTGAGGAAAGGCACAAATCCGATGGCTAAAGTCTCTCCGCTGATGATTGCCCCGCCGGTGATTTTTGCGGGTCTTGCGCTGCTCTTCTATGTGGGCCTGCAGCGTGACAACCCCGATGCCTTACCATCTGCGATCCAGGGCAAGGCTGCCCCACCCGTCGTTGTGGAAGCTTTGGGAGATCGCGCACTGCTGACCGACGCAGACCTGCGGGATGGCGGTGTGAAAATCCTCAACTTCTGGGCCAGTTGGTGTGCCCCCTGCCGGGTGGAGCATCCGTCGCTGATGCAGCTGGCCGACGAGGGTATCCCGGTCTACGGCGTCAACTACAAGGACAACGCGGGCAATGCCGTCGATTTCCTGCACGAACTTGGCGATCCCTATACCGGTATCGGAACCGACACGCAGGGGCGCATGGCGCTCGATTGGGGTGTCTATGGCGTGCCGGAGACCTATGTCATCGATGCGGACGGCACGGTTTTGCTGCGGTTTCCGGGCCCTGTGACGCAGCGGGTTTTGACCGAGGACATTCGCCCCGTGATCGAAGCCGCGCAAGAGCCCGCCAGCTGACATTGACCAAGACTGAGCTTGATCGCGCGGACGGCGATTGCTATCCCCGCGAAAGCCAAAGTAATTTTATCAGAATTGAGGCGATGGACACCACACCCCCGCGCTTGGAGTTGAAGAACATTGTGCGCCGTCTCGACGGTCGTGCAGTCGTGGACGATCTGTCCTTGTCCGTAGCGGCGGGTCAGGTGACGTGTGTTCTTGGCCCCTCTGGCTGCGGTAAATCCACAACTTTGCGCATGGTCGCAGGGGTTGAGCAACTGGACGGTGGTGAAATCTGGGTCGACGGCAAACTCATTTGCGATACCAAACGCAGCCTTCCGCCCGAGGCCCGTCAGATCGGCCTCATGTTCCAGGATTTCGCGCTTTTTCCGCACCTCAAGGTCGGCGAGAACATTCGCTTTGGATTGTCTGGCGACCGCAAAGTTTCGCAGGCCCGGGTGACCGAGCTTTTGCAGCGCGTGGGATTGGAGCGGTTCGAACATGCGTACCCCCACGAATTGTCCGGCGGCGAACAACAGCGTGTCGCCCTTGCGCGGGCCTTGGCGCCGCGTCCGGCCATCATGCTGATGGATGAGCCGTTCTCTGGCCTCGACAACCGTCTGCGGGACGGTATCCGGGACCAGACGCTTGAAGTTCTGCGCGGTGAGGACACAGCCGTTTTGCTGGTGACCCATGATCCAGAAGAAGCCATGCGCATGGCCGACCAGATTGCGTTGATGCGGGCGGGTCGCATTGTACAAATCGGCGCGCCTGAGACCTTGTACAATGCCCCCGTGGACCTCGAAACCGTTGCGTTTTTCAGCGACATCAACGTCGTCTCAGGCCCCGTTTCTGATGACGCTGTGGACACAGCTTTTGGTCGCTTCCCGGCATTTGGCGTGTCGACGGGTGAAGCCGATGTGGTGATCCGTCCACAGCACATGCGCGTCGACTTTTACCGCGACGGAAACGCGCCGGCCGACACGCAAAGCAACGGCAAAGCTGTGTCCGCAACGATTGAACGGTCTCGTTTCATGGGCGGAAGCAGCCTGTTGGAGCTGCGGCTGGATGTGTCGGGCGATGTGTTCAAAGCCAAGTTCCCAGGTGTGCTTTTGCCGCCCCCGGGTGCCAAGTTCTGGCTTACTATGCCGCGCGCCAAGTGCTTTGTTTTCCCGAGTGCGCGATCTCTCCAAGGGGTCACGGCCTAAGGCCTACTACGCCGCGTTAAACTTGCCCTGACGGTCAAATCTGCCCAATGTAGTGCGACGGGAAAAACATGGCCTGACGCAAACGGGACAGCGTCGGGTTAGGGAGGACACGCATGAAATTTTCCACCACCGATGACGCACGCAAGTTCGAACGTGAAATGCCGTGGGCGGAGCGTGAAAAGCCAAGCACCCTCTATCAAATGCTGCGCAACGTGCGCGACAAGCATCCCAACCACAACGCGATGTCTTTTCAGTTGCTATCCGGTGCCGCCGATCCGGCGCAAACGCTGACATGGAGCCAGTTCCACGATCAGGTCTGTCAGGCGGCCAATCTCTATCGGTCCATGGGCATAGGCGAAAATGACGTTGTGGCCTTTGTGCTGCCCAACTCGCTGGAAACGGCTGTGTCCATGATCGGTGGAATGGTGGCGGGCATCGCAAACCCGATCAATCCGCTGCTAGAGGCCGATCAAATCAGCGCCATTTTGCGGGAAACCAATGCCAAGGTCGTTGTGACGCTGCGGGCCTTTCCGAAGACAGACGTGGCTCAGAAAACCGCGCAGGCTGTTAAGGACGCGCCCAACGTGAAGACTGTGTTGGAGATCGACCTAAACCGTTACCTCTCTCCGCCCAAAAGCTGGATTGTCCCACTTGTGCGCCCAAAGAACCCCGTGGCGCATTCGGCCAATGTTCTCGATTTCAACAAGGCCATTGCGGGGCAGAGCAAGGAACTGACATTTGAGGACTCCAAGGCCGACCGTGTGGCCGCCTATTTCCACACTGGTGGAACAACAGGCATGCCCAAGGTGGCGCAGCATCGATATTCCGGCATGGTCTATAACGGCTGGCTTGGGCACGAGCTGCTTTTCACCGAAGAGGACAACGTGATGTGCCCTCTGCCGCTTTTCCATGTCTTTGCGTGCCACGTGATCCTGATGGCGATGATCAAGTCTGGGGCGCATGTGATCTTCCCAACACCCGCCGGGTATCGCGGCGACGGCGTGTTCGACAATTTCTGGAAATTGGTTGAACGCTGGAAAATCAGCTTTGTTATCACCGTGCCCACGGCGGTCTCAGCGCTTATGCAACGTCCGGTGGACGCCGATATCTCCACGGTGCACAACGCGTTCTCAGGCTCTGCGCCGATGCCGATGGAGCTGTTCAAACGGTTTGAAAACGCAACGGGCATGGCCGTGATCGAAGGCTATGGCCTCACTGAGGCGACCTGTCTTGTGTCCTGCAACCCGCCCACAGGGGAAAAGAAGATTGGGTCGGTGGGCGTGCCGTTTCCTTATACGGACGTCAAAATCCTCAATGTCGGCGAAGATGGCAAACCAGTTGAAGCAGGTGTGGATGAGGTGGGCGAAATCTGCATTTCCAACCCAGGCGTGTTCGCGGGCAACACTTACACCGAAGCCGCCAAGAACGCCGACCTTTACCACTTCGACGAATACCTGCGCACGGGTGATCTGGGCCGGATCGATGGCGAAGGATACCTGTTCATCACGGGCCGCGCGAAAGACCTGATCATTCGTGGCGGCCACAACATCGACCCGGCAGAGATCGAAGAGGCGCTGATGGAACACCCGGCGGTGGCCATGGCCGGCGCGATTGGGCAGCCTGATTCTTACGCGGGTGAGATCCCGTGCGCTTATGTCGAACTGGTCGACGGGGGGCAGGCGACGGCGGACGATCTGATGGACCACTGCAAATCGGCGGTCAGCGAACGCGCCGCTTGGCCCAAGCATATTGAGGTATTGGATGAGCTTCCGAAAACCGCCGTGGGCAAGGTTTTCAAACCAGACCTTCGCAAGCGGGCGATCACGCGCATCTACAATGCAGAAATCGACAAAGCAGGGCTGAACGCGCGCGTGGTCGAGGTGATCGATTCCAAGAAACGCGGGTTGGTGGCACAGATCGAACGCACGGGCGAGTGCGACGAGGCCAAGCTGACCGAGGTGATGGGCAATTACACCCGGCCATGGGATTGGGTAGGGGAGTATCGCGGCTAAGGTTCGTTTTGGAAGTCTATCTCTGACGCCAAATGTTCGGTCTTGTCGGGGTTTCTGACGATGTAGACACGGGATACCCGACCGCCTTCGATCTGCAACGCGGTCGACTGCAAGATATCAGGCTCTGCCTCCCGGCTTACGATTGCGGGCAACCCGTTGATGTAACAGAAACGCCATTGGTCCGGTGCTTGGCCCTCCTGCAGTTTTGCTACGCGCTTGAAGAAGCGAACCAGATTTTTCCGCCCGAAAATCGTTCTGGGAACAGCCACCACCTTGCCGCCGCCGTCACCGGTCAACTGCGCGTCCTCGGCCAGCATTCGAGACAGCGTTTCGGTATCGCCTGTGCGTGCCGCTTTGAAGAAGGCGAGAGTGATGGCCTTGCCGTCGGCTGGAGTCACAGCTTTGCGCGGGTGGGCGTCCTGCACATGGACCCGCGCACGGGCCACCAATTGACGACACGCTGCCTCGCTGCGGTTCAACACGCTGGACACTTGCGCATAGTCGCTGTCGAACACATCGTGCAGCAGGAAGGCGGCCCGTTCCAGAGGCGTTAACCGCTCCAGCACCAGAAGCAAAGCAACAGATACATCATGGTCCGTGCTTTCGGCGGGGTCGGGTGTGACAAGTGGTTCGGGAAGCCATTCCCCGGGATAATTTTCCCGCGTTTTCTTCGCGGCGCGGAGACGATCAAGGCAGAGGTTTGTGATGATGCGGATCAAGTACCCGGTCGTGTCCGTCTCCTTCCCCCGGTCGGTTTGCTGCCAGCGAATGAAGCCATCCTGTATGATGTCTTCCGCATCGCTGACAGTGCCGAGCATACGATATGCGACCGCGAACAAGCGCGGCCGCAAAGTCAAAAACTCCGTTGTCGGGTTTTGCTCTCTCTGAGGCATCAGGCCGCTGCGTCCTCCTGCGGCAGACCGTGCGGCATGCGGAACCCTATGGCAATCCGGTTCCAGCTGTTGATCGCCGTGATCAGCAGGGTCAGCGCGACCTGTTCACGAGGCGAAAACTGCTCTTGGATTTCGGCATAGTCCTCGTCTGGCGCTTGCGTCGTTTCAACACGGGTCAGGGCCTCGGTCCATGCCAACGCAGCAGTTTCACGCGGGGTGTAAACGGAAGCTTCCCGCCATGCATTCAAAAGATACAAGCGCACCTCAGTCTCGCCATGGGCCCGCGCGTCCTGCCAGTGCATGTTGATGCAAAAGGCGCACCCGTTGATTTGGGAAGCGCGTAACTTCACCAATTCGATCAGGCTGTGTTCCAGACCTGTTGTTTTGAACAGCTCTTCTTGGTCAACCATCGGTTTGAACAAATCCGGTGCGACGCTGAAGTGATCCAGGCGTTGTGCGTGTTGGTGTGACATAGTCGTCTCCATTGATTGATTACGAAAAGGAGGACGACCAGGGATCAGGGTTTGTGACGCCTAACTCAGTTTTTTCTCAATTCGTTGGAAGAAGGGGCAACGCCCTTACTCCGCCGCAACCATCTTGGCGGCACGTGCTGCGGGATATGGCACCATCTTGCGGCTCTCTTCATCCCAAAGCTTCAAACGAAAACTCGCGATCGCCTCAGGCCAGCGGATCACATCCTTGGTCCGAAGGTGCTCCGGCAGGTTGTTCTGGCAGTGACGCAAACGATAGGACGGGATACCCGGCGCGAAGTGGTGGAGGTCGTGGTAGGCAATGTTGCCGGTGCCGATGTCCCACCAGTGGCCCAGGTCAAGCGAACTTGAGCCCTCCAGCGTGGCTTTCTGGAATTGATGGTCGGGTTTGCGATCCCAATATGTGTCTTCGAAGTTGTGTTGCAGGTAGACAAGAAACACGCCGATCACACCGGCGAGGACCGCGCTTACGCCCAACACCACAAGCCCGGCCCAACCAAACAGTGCCCAGACGAGCCAGAGGTATGTGGCAACCATCGCGTTATGTGCCAGCACACCCCAGACCCCTACGACGCGGGTGTTCTTGGGCCAACGGTAGGCGATGAAATAGGCGTAGATGCCCCCCAACGAGAGCATGACCAGCGGGTTGCGATAGATGCGATAGGCAAGGCGTGACCAGAACGTCGCGCTTTGCCATTCTTGCAACGTCATGGTGAAAACCTCGGTGGTTTCACGATGCTCTAAGTCACCCAGATGGGCGTGATGCAAATTGTGATTGTACTGCATGACTCGGTAGGGCGTCAGTGACACGACGGATAGCGCGTAGCCTGCTGCATCGTTCCACCAGCGTGTGTGAAACAGGGAGTAGTGCCCACAATCATGCTGCAACACGTAAAGACGCACAGACGCAAAAGCGAGGATCACGATCATCGGCACCGACAGCCAGACCGTACTGAGGAAGGTTGCCCCGATGATGAGAGCGGCGAAATAAACGGCAAAGCTGCCAACGAGGCTTAGCGTGCCGAGGAGGTCGCTCTTGCGGGCATATTGCTTTGTGTACTCACGAATCGTAAGCATCGGCAGCTTCCCAAATGTGTCCCATGTCCTGCACTGCCACAAGCTGTAGCAGACGGCGCATCATAGATGTCAAGTGTGAACTTTTTTCAACAATTTGCAAGCGTTACAGGCTGGTCTTCGCCGACATGCCGTTTGTTGTCATTGCGCAAATTCGAACGATCCTTGCCGTATCACTTTGAGGCTGGCGGTTTGCCCAAATGCTTGCGTAGCCGAGATGGAGTCGACTTTTTGCGGTCCTTGTAGGGGTTTTTGTCCGCCTGCGAACGCATATGCAACCGAATGGGTGTGCCCGGCATGTCAAAATCATCCCGCAACCCGTTGATCAGGTATCGAGAATAGCTTTCCGACAGTTTGTCTGGATTGGAACACATGACAACGAATCCCGGTGGACGTGTCTTGGCCTGCGTCATGTAGCGCAGCTTGATGCGTCGTCCGCCCGGTGCCGGCGGGGGATGGGCCTCCAGCATACCTGTGAGCCAACGATTGAGCTGCGCGGTGCTGACCCGCGTGTTCCATACGGCGTAGGCATCCTCAATGGCAGCGCGCAGCCGGTCTAGACCTCGGCCCGTTTTCGCGGACACGGTGATCAACGGCGCGCCGCGCAGCTGAGGCAGCAGACGGTTGAACGCCTCTTTCAGATCGCGCAGTTTTTCCTGTTTTTCACGTTCCAGGTCCCATTTGTTGACAGCGACGATCACCGCGCGACCCTCGCGTTCGGCCAGATCGGCGATGCGCAGGTCCTGTTGCTCAAAGGGGATGGCCGCGTCGAGCAAAACCACTACCACTTCGGCGAACTTCACGGCACGCAAACCGTCCGCGACGGACAGCTTTTCAACCTTGTCCTGCACTTTGGCCTTCTTGCGGATGCCAGCGGTGTCGAAGATCCGCACCGGCAGGCCGCCCCAGTCGAGCTTGAGCGAAATAGCGTCGCGCGTGATACCGGCTTCTGGTCCGGTCAGCAGGCGATCTTCGCCGAGGATCTGGTTGATTAGCGTGGATTTTCCGGCATTCGGCCGCCCAACGACGGCAATCTGAAGCGGGCGCGCCGGCGTGGGCTTGCGAAATCCGTCCTCGTCGTCAACCGAGACATCCGTTTGTGGCGCGTCCTCTGCCGCGCGCTCGGCAAACTGATCAGCGATCGGCATCAACAGCGAGTAAAGCTCGTTCATGCCCTCGCCGTGTTCGGCAGACAGGCGCACCGGCTCACCCAGCCCGAGGCTGTAGGCCTCAATAACCCCGGCATCTGCCGCCGATCCTTCGGCCTTATTGGCTGCCAATACCACGTTTGCGGCGCGTTTGCGCAGGATCTCGGCAAACATCTGGTCAGTACTTGTGATACCGGTGCGTGCGTCGATCATGAACAGGCAAATATCGGCCATATCGACCGCGCGTTCGGTCAGGCGGCGCATGCGGCCTTCCAGAGACTGATCTGTCACCTCTTCTAATCCGGCCGTGTCGATCACCGTAAAGCGCAAATCACCAAGGCGCGCATCGCCTTCGCGCAGGTCACGCGTTACCCCCGGCTGGTCATCGACCAATGCCAAGCGTTTACCAACCAGACGGTTGAACAACGTGGACTTGCCAACGTTTGGACGCCCCACAATGGCGAGGGTGAAGCTCATCTCGAAAATGCCTTGCTGCGGATCAGAGCGCGGCTTTAACGCATCTTGGCTTTAACGGAAAGCCATCAGTTGCCCTTTGGTGGACACCACGTAGAGCGTATTGCCCGCGACCACCGGGTTTGTTGTTGCCCCGGCGGGCAGGGGCAGGGTGCTGAGCAATTGTCCGTTTTGTGGGTTATAGGTGCGCATTTGACCATCATTGCTGACCACGATCAGGCGTCCGCCCGCAATGATGGGTCCGTGATGCGCATAGATCTCATTTTGTTTTTTGGGCTTCCGGTCGGTGAAGAGCGGCAAGGCTGTTCCCCAAAGGCGGCTGCCGTCAGTTGCGGAAAGTCTAAGCAATTCATTGCGGTCAGAGACCATAAAGATAGACCCACCAGCAGGCCATACCGGGTTCAGAGGTCCGTCGGGCGCCGTCCAAAGCCGTTCCCCGTTTTCAAGATCAAGCGCGATCGTACGCCCTGCGTGGCTGCCCACGTAAACACGCCGACCATCGATCACCGGGTCAGAGGTGATGTCGCTGACCGTGCCCGTCGAAAACCCTGTCCGACTGCCCGCAACCTGCGCGTCCCAACGGCGCAATCCACCTTTGCGGAACGCGCCCTGCACTTCGCCAGACCCGAAAGCGAAAACCACGTATTTGTCAGAAACCGCCGGCGAAGGGGCGCCCAACACGTTGTTTGCATTCGGCGTGCCAGAGATCTGCCATTTGATGCGGCCATTGTTGATGTCGAGCGCCCAACCCACTTCGTCACCAGACACCAGGTAAACCAGATCTCCAAAGACTGTAGGGCTGCCAGTACCCGTCGTGCGCAGGTTCTGCTGCCATACTTCCTGACCTGTGGCTGCATCAAGTGCCGTTAGCAAACCAAAGCCCGAGGCCACGAAAACTTTGCCTTGTCCATAGGCCAGCCCGCCGCCGCTGCCGTCACCGCCCGAGTCGTTGGGCGGTGTCAGGTCGCGGGTCCAGATGACCGCGCCGCTGGTGGATACGGCGGTGACCTTCGCGGTCGCATCAAGCGTGAAGATACGTCCATTGGAGACGACAGGATCGGCGGTAATGCGATTGCGACGGCCGTCACCTTCGCCAATGTCGACAGACCAAATCAGGCGTGGCGCAGAGCCAAGCGCCGGATGCGCGGTGCGGGTGCCCGGTGTGGCAATCGACTGTGTCCAGTTGGTGTTCGCGCGCGTAGCTGGCAAAGACAGAGGTGGAGCGGATTGCGGTACGTCGGTCGAAGCCAATGCGTCTTCGCCCGCGTCCTCACCGAGGATCGACCGCACGCCTTCGCGCTCGCCAGTCAGCACGACTTCCTTCTTTTCGCAGGCAGCGACCAGCACAAGCCCCAGCAAACCCAGTGTCAGTGCAAATGATTTCAAAGCCTTCGCTCCTGTCTTTTCTGCTCTTGGCCCGTGTTGGTCAGAACCGACTTACGCTCTGTCTTATTCAACAGGCAGGGCAGGAAGCGATATCAGCTCACCACCCAGTGCTACAATCACTTGGTTGACGCGTTCGCGCAAGCCCTGCGACGCTTCTGCATCCGAATAGAGCGCCTGCAAGCGCGATATTGCCGCCTCTGTATCGCCGGTTTCAATGTCTATCATCGCCAGTTGCTCTTCTGCCAGAAGTCGGATTGGCCCGCCGGACGCGGCCAACTCCTGCAAACGCGTGGTTCGGTCGGCCGGATCAATTCCGGCATCGGGGATCATCACGGCCTTCAGCGTGGCCACCTGGCGGTACACCTCTGGAACATCCGCGCGGTCGGCCAGTGTCAAAAGCCGTGATGCGGCATCAGCTGGGTTTTCAGCGCCCAGTTCTGCCGCCGTCAAAAGCGTGAGCATCGCATCGCCTTCAGACGTCGGCGCGCTCAGGTCTGCAAGGGCAGACGCACGCTCGCTACGCTCTTCGTTCGAAAGCGCGGAAAGTATAGCGTCTCCAAAGGCTTGCGCCTCATCACGCTCAGAGGCTTTGCGCAGCTCGTTCCACGTCGCGCCGCCGACCAAAAGCACCACCAAAAGCACGGCGATCCAGCCGTAACGGCGGACCATTTTGTAGAGTTTTTCGCGGCGCACCTCTTCGGTGACTTCCTCGATGAAACTGTCGGTGTCGCTCACAGGCCCGATCCCCCTCGATATTGGCCTTCTCTTATCGGTTTGCCGCGTCGCTGCCAAGAGGGGGCGGGTCTTGCGACTTTTTGAAAAATGAGTAATCTAAACTGTACGGTTTAGCGTAAACCAAACTATACACTTGCACCAATATCGGGTATTCCGGCGGCGAAAAGCTGGCCCCGTACCATTCTGAGCAGAAAGTACGATCATGCGTTTGTTTCCGATCTTCGCGGCAGTTGTGGCGATCATTGCTGTTTACGTGTTCGTTTTTGAACGTGATAGCCTGACGGGCGCAGAGGACGGCGCTGATGCAGGTGACGCTGTCTCTACGGACACCGAAAATGCAGGCGATGAGGACGCATCTGACTTGATACGGGTTGTCGTTGTGAACTCCGTTGCACGGCCACTGGATCAAGCCGTTAAGGTGCGTGGGCAAACCGAAGCTGACCGCCAGGTGGAGTTGAAGTCTGAGACCTCGGGCCAAGTCATATCTGAGCCACTTCGCAAAGGCACGTTTGTCGAAGAAGGGCAATTGATTTGTGAGCTTGATCCCGGCATTCGGCAGACCGTTCTGGATGAGGCAAAGGCCCGCCTGGCAGAGGCGCGGGCACGTTTGCCAGAGGCCGAAGCGAAAATTCCCGAGGCACAGGCCCGTGTGACAGAAGCCGAGGCCCGCGTGATTGAAGCGCAGTCCCGGCTGGCTGAGGCGGAAATCAATGCCAACGCCGCATCCAAGCTAAGCGATAGTGGATTTGCCTCCACCACGCGGGTGGCGGCGACCGAAGCTGCTGTACGTGGGGCGGAAGCGTCCCTGGTCAGCGCCGAGGCCGGGTTGAAGGCGGCACAGTCCAACCTGGAAACGGTGGCCGCAGGCATTGAAACAGCGCGGGCCGGTCAGCAAAGCGGTCAGGCACTTGTCGCTGCCGCAGAACGGGACATTGAGCGTCTGACCATTACGGCGCCGTTCTCAGGCCTTCTCGAAAGCGATAGTGCAGAAGTGGGCAGTCTGCTTCAGGATGGAAGCCTGTGCGCCACGGTTATCCAGTTGAACCCGATCATGCTGGTTGGGTTTGTTCCGGAAACGCAGGTCTCCAGCGTGACGATGGGGTCGCGGGCCACGGGTCAATTGGCCTCTGGCGAGCAAGTGGAAGGTGAAGTCAGCTTTATATCCCGCGCCGCAGACGAAACGACACGCACGTTCCGCGTAGAGGTCGAAGTGCCAAACGAAGACCTTCGCCTAAGGGATGGTCAGACCGCGACAATTTCAATCCAGTCCGAGGGCACATCTGCACACTTGTTACCGCCGTCTGCTCTGACATTGGATGACAATGGTGTTTTGGGTGTTCGGGCTGTTGATGACGAGGATCGCGTTGTGTTCTACCCGGTGGAATTGATCCGCGATACGCCCACGGGCATGTGGCTAGCAGGCTTGCCGGAAGAGGCAACCGTTATTGTGATCGGGCAGGAATACGTCAAAGCGGGTGTTCAGGTTGACCCGCATGTGCAGGAGATCGGTCAATGACTGGCATCGTTGACTGGGCCTCTTCCAGGGCCCGGATGGTCATTGCCTTCATCGTGCTGTCGATCCTGGCAGGGACCTTGTCCTACGTGAACCTTCCCAAGGAGGGCGAACCGGATATTGAGATCCCGGCGCTGTTTGTGTCTGTCGTCTTCCCCGGCATCTCTGCTGAGGATAGTGAAAAACAGCTTGTTAAAGTCATGGAGACAGAGCTGGCCGACCTTGACGGGTTGGATCGTCTCTGGGGGACCGCCGCTGAAGGCTATGCCGGCGTGGCAATGGAGTTCGAGTTCGGCTGGGACAAAACCGCCATCATGGCCGACGTGCGGGATGCAATGGTCAAGGCGCAGGCGGAGTTTCCGGACGGTGCCGAGACCTACTCGCTTGAAGAGTTGAATTTCAGCACCTTCCCCATGATAATTGTCACCCTGTCTGGCGACGTGCCCGAACGTACTATGGCACGTCTGGCACGAAGCTTGCAGGATGAGCTGGAAGCGCTTGATGCGGTTCTTGAGGCAGGGATTGCAGGTGACCGCGAAGAAATGGTCGAGATCCTGATCGACCCTCTGCGTCTTGAGTCCTACAACGTCACGGCCACCGAACTGCTGCAAACCGTGCGTAACAACAACCAGTTGATTGCCGCCGGCAATGTAGACAGCAGCGGCGGAGAGTTTGCCGTTAAGTTGCGGTCATCTTTCGAGACGACGGAAGACATCTATGCCCTTCCGATCAAGACCAATGGGGACCGGGTGGTCACCCTGGGTGATCTGGCCCGTATTACGCTGACCTTTGAGGACCGCATGGGCACCGCGCGTTTCAACGGTGAGTCCACGATCGCGCTGCAGGTGGTGAAACGCAAAGGGTTCAATATCATCGACACCGCCGCCCTCGTGCGCGAAACGATTGCGCAGGCGGAAACCGAATGGCCCGAGCAGCTTCGCGCCGCTGTCACGCTTGATACTTCAATCGACCAATCGCGTGTGATCGACTCGATGGTGCGCCAGCTGGAAGGGTCCGTCCTGACCGCTATCGCCCTGGTGATGATTGTCACGCTGGCGGCTTTGGGCATTCGACCGGCGCTTCTGGTCGGTTTTGCCATCCCAACGTCTTTCCTGCTGTGTTTCGCGCTTCTGGCAATCATGGGCGTGGCGATTTCGAACATCGTTATGTTTGGCCTGATCCTCGCTGTGGGGATGCTGGTCGACGGGGCCATTGTGGTCGTCGAATATGCCGACAAGAAAATCGCTGAAGGTGAAGGGCCAATGAAGGCCTATGTCAGCGCGGCCAAGCGGATGTTCTGGCCGGTGGTCAGCTCGACCGCAACCACGCTTTGTGCGTTCTTGCCGATGCTTTTCTGGCCGGGCGTGCCCGGGCAATTCATGAAAATGCTGCCCTTTACCTTGATCTTCGTCTTGTCTGCATCGCTGCTTGTGGCGCTTGTTTACCTGCCGGTGATGGGTGGCGTGACCGGTCGCCTGGAAAAGTGGTTCAACACGCGCATTCAGCTGATCGCGCGGGGTTTCTGGGTCTGGCATGTGGCGCTTTTGGTTGCCGGTCTAGCGGCGATTGGGCTGTCAGGGTCTTTGCTGCCCATGTTGCTGGAAAAGGTGGGCGCGACATTTGCCATGATGGATGGCACCGACATTCTTGGCTCCGTCATCCCGTCATTGATCAGCGTCTTCACCATGA
Organism: uncultured Roseovarius sp.; assembly: GCA_963422235.2. Classification (GTDB taxonomy): domain Bacteria; phylum Pseudomonadota; class Alphaproteobacteria; order Rhodobacterales; family Rhodobacteraceae; genus Roseovarius. The sequence goes on along the minus strand of CAXMWV010000001.1, from coordinate 532,926 downwards.
TCCTGATCGCTGTCGTTCTGGGCGGCATTGCCGTGGCCGGAACAGTGACTGTTTTGCTGGCGTTCATGGCCGTGTTCAAACGCGTCGCGCTGCTGTTCAGCTTTGCCATGGCCAAAGTGTTCCCTGAACGTCCGGCGAAGGTCCGGGCCGGGCATCAACGCACGGCGTTTGGCTGGTTCATCAACCTGATCGCGGCGAATCCCATTGCGCCGGTCCTGGCCTGTTGCGCGGTCTTTGTTTTTGTTGGCACGATCGCGATGTATTTTGCCAACAACAATCGCGGTGTTGAGTTCTTTGTGGATTCAGAACCAGAAAACGCGTTGGTCTATGTGTTGGCGCGCGGAAACCTGTCTATTGAACAAAAGGACGATCTGGTCGCACAGGTTGAAAATGTGGTTCTGGACCATCCAAACGTAGAATCCGTGTTTGCATTCGCGGGCAGCGGTGGACTGAACAACAACACCGGCGGGATGGACCCGCCCATCGACACCATCGGTCAGGTGCAGTTTGAGCTGATCAAATGGGAAGACCGCCCGCGTCAAAGCGAAATCTGGTTTACGATCCCGCTGATCAACTACGAAGTGACACGCTCCGTCACGGCGAGCAGCGCCGATGGCAATCGCACGCTAGAGGAGCTACGAGAAGAGATCGCCCTGATCCCGGGCGTGCAGGTTCAGATTGTTTCGGTCGACCAAGGCCCTGCGTCTGCCAAGCCGGTGCACTTGCGACTGACCAGTGACAATCCGGTTGCGTTGGCACAGTTCACCGAAGAGGCGCGCGCAAAGTTCGACACCACCGAGGGCATCGTGCAAATCGAAGACACGCTGCCGCTTCCTGTGATTGACTGGGAAGTGGATGTGGATGTCGAAGCAGCGGGCCGCTTTGGCGCGGATGTCGGCACAGTTGGCGCCATGGTGCAGTTGGTTACGCGCGGTCTATTGCTCGACTATATGCGCGTTCCGTCCTCAGAAGAAGAAATCGAAATTCGCGTGCGTCTGCCGGAAGAAGATCGCCTTCTCTCCACGCTGGACACATTAAAGGTGCGCACCGATGACGGCCTCGTCCCTTTGTCAAACTTTGTGACTTGGAAAGCCGTGCCAGGGCGTGAACAGATCGATCGGATCAACCAAAAACGTTACTTCGATATCAAGGCAGCCGTGACCCCGGGTTTGACGAAAACGGTGGTCGATGAGCAGGGGCGGACGACGGAAGTGTCAATCAACCCCAACGAACGGATCGCCGAGTTGACCAAGTGGTTGGAAAGCGGTGTTGTCCCGTCCGGCGTCAGCTGGGAGTGGACAGGCGATGCCGAGGATCAGGCAGAGTCCGGCGCGTTCCTGTCAAAGGCCTTCGCTGGTGCCTTGGGGCTGATGTTCATCATCCTGCTGGCGCAATTCAATTCTGTCTACAACGCGGTCCTGGTGCTTTTGGCGGTGATTCTGTCTACCACCGGCGTGCTCGTCGGTATGCTGGTCATGCAGCAACCGTTTTCGATCATCATGACTGGGACCGGCATCGTGGCTTTGGCGGGGATCGTGGTGAACAACAACATTGTTCTGATCGATACCTACCAAGAGTACAGCAAATACATGCCTCGGATCGAGGCGATCACCCGCACCGCGGAGGCGCGCATTCGCCCGGTGCTTTTGACCACGATCACCACTATGGCGGGCCTTGCGCCGATGATGTTTGGCCTATCGCTCAACTTCGTAGATGGTGGATACACCGTTGATAGCCCGACAGCGCTTTGGTGGAAGCAGCTGGCCACCGCAGTGGTGTTCGGGCTTGGCGTGGCCACCATGCTGACGCTGATTTTCACCCCCTCGATGCTCGCTTTGCGGATTTGGGCGACAACCTACGTTCTATGGCTGTCCAAACTGCTTGAACGTCTCTCTATGGGCCGGACCAGTGCAGCCGCGCGGGACTGGGCGTTGAGCCGTGAGGCCAAGCGTACGTCGCAGCGGGAACTCATCTGGGACGAAGGGCCGGCGGAACCGCAGCAAGAGTTTGCGAGTGAGACCGGGGATGACGCGCCAGACCTTGATGATCTCAAACGCGTGCTGGACGACGCGCAGGGTGGTGGACCGTTGAAGGCCGCTGAGTAACCTCTCACGCGGACGTGAAGCGCTCGTGACCACAGCCTGTGCTACCCGAATGAAAAGGGGGCACGGCATGAAAAAGAAGCGCAACAAGCCACAGAAACGTAGCAGGCAACACCAACCTGCGCCGCCGCAAGGCGCCGTGGTGGATGCCGGGCGTCGAGCATTCCTGTCACGCGCAGGGTGGGGCCTTGGTATATTGGGCATCGTCGGTGGAGGGTCGGCCTTTGCTGTCAGTGCCGTGCGCGCCACAGCCCGAGAACAGGACCTTAGTCGTGTGGGTTCCGGCGTGCCCATGGTGGTGCAAATTCATGATCCAAGCTGTGCGTTATGCACGGCTTTGCAAAAGGAAACCCGACGCGCGCTCAAGGGATTTGATGCGGCTGATCTGGACTACGCTGTGGCCAACATCACCACTCAGGAGGGCGGCGCGTTCGCTGCGCGCTTTGGTCAGCCGCATGTGACGCTCATGCTGATGGATCCCGAGGGTAAGGTGGTGCGGGTGCTGAATGGTCCGCAAGAGAGCAGCGACCTGCGCCAGATTTTTGAGGAACACGCTGCTGCGTATCAGTGACGCCGTGCGTCCCCAGGGAATGCGATATTGCATTTGCCGATGCGTTCATGGGCCGTTTAGATTGCAGCCATGGACGGCATCTTTCAGAAGACAACCCCACATGACGTGACTGCGACCCGGCCGCTGCCAGGCGTCATGTCCCTTGATCCCTCGGACTGGTTGCACGTCGACGATGCGTATGCAGCGCAAATGTCTGAAAGAGAAAGGCTTTTGCACACGCGCCGTGACGAGGTTGTTCAGTATTTAAACAGTGCTGAACCCGCCATGGAAGAGTTGCTCTCGGTCGTTCTGGACTGGCTTTCAGAGCACGGTCAGGGCTACCGGATCAACGCTGGTCATGCGACACGCCCCGACGGTGTGGATGTACCTATCGATCGAGAGGATCCGTTGGGCACTTTGGGGCGTTTAGTGCAAGAGGACCTGTGCGTGCTGCAGCGGCAGGTCGATGAACATGTGTTGACAGCCGCCGTCGTCTGTTTCCCGGCCAGTTGGGCGCTCAAAGACAAAATCGGTCGCCCCCTGAGTACCATACATACGCCGGTGCCGAGCTATGATGACAACATCGCCCGCCGCGTACAGCGGCTTTTTGACGGGGTTCGTGTGGGGCGGCCGGTTTGGCGGTTCAATGTTCTCAACTATGCAGATGCCGACTTGTTTCAGCCTGTACGCCGCACCCAGCCAGGCGGCGGGGCTGACCGCTCAAAGTACCCGTATCAGCGAACGGAACGTCAATGCGTGCTGAGACTGCCGCAGACAGGGGCCTGCGTCTTTTCAATCCATACTTATGTGATGGCGCCGAAGATCGACGACCCTCAGACTGCGTGAGCCGCCACCGGGAACACGTCCCGCATCATGGTGTAGGCGAACATCGCAGCACCAAGGGGTGGCACGTAGAGCATGATCGACAGTGCAAGCGTGTGGATCGTCAGCCGCATAGGCTGAGAGCTTTCGCCGGTCAGCATAAGGAATGCATTTGCCTCGTCATGGAGCTGGCCTGCGGCCTTCGCCTCAGCCGCGTCGAAACCGGCCTTGGAGTAGCGCTCATCGCGTGAAACCGGACGTGCCCATGGCGGTGACATGTCATTGACCATGTCGGCATAGTCGCCCAGATCAGCTTCGTTAAGCACAGTGTCCGGCATGTCGGTGTCGCCTGCCATCTTGTTCGTGTCCATGCGCAGCAGATCGCTCAGCGTGGACATCAGGGCAGGGCCAATCGGCTGGCTGGCCTCACCGCGCAAAACGGCAGTGGACGGTAGAAATTCGTTCGTGCGATCCAGAATGCGATCAGCCACAAAGTCATAGGACGACATTTCGATCTTCGAGAGATCTTCACCCGGGGCAGAACCAACAGCGATCAGCAGGTGCCAAGGCTGACCCTTTTCTTTCGACGGAAGCCAGCCCATGGCCACGCGGACGTAATCACGATCAATGATCGCCACGTCATCGCTGTGCCATGTCAGCGAACGGGTGCGTGAGTCGACCATCTGGAAAGCGATGTCGAACTCTTCAACAATGTCGGCAAAATCAATGCTGGGGCGCGCCTTGAATTCCATTGCGACGACCGAACCATAGCTTTGCGAGGTCATGTTCCTATACCTTCTCAGGTTTGCGTTAGGATATGTTTAACCATGCAATTCGGGAACATCTGGGGATAAATTGCGGCGGTTTCGTGGAAAACTGCATTTTCTATGGGGATATGTAACAGTTTTGTTGTGAATAAATGCAAATTACCTGTGGAAAAACAATTAGATATCCACAATTTCTCACGCTTGAATTAAGCGTGGTTTCGGGTGGCTCGCACAGGTTGGCAAAGCTTGAAAATCAGTGGATCAAGCTTTGCAAAGTCGTCATTGCGTTGGCGGTCGTCCCAAAGGCTTGCAGGGCAACGAAGGTCCCAGTCAGCGCTGCTGTTTGAGAGGCCAAGCGAAGGTTCTCACCCTTGGCCAGGTTCAAAACCATCAACATGACCCCGATGGGCAACGCGAACAGAGCAACGGCAAAAGACAGCATCCAGGCCGACAACCGCAGCGGGGCTTCTTGTTCGATATCTTCCATCTCGCGGGCATGTGCCTCAGCCGCTTCTTCGGCCGCAAGAGCATCCGGATCGACCCAGCCTTCCGAGAAAATCTTGCGCAGACGATCCGGCGCAGACTGATTTTCAAATATGGCAGGGTCGTGATTGGTGATTCTGTCCTGCAGAATCACGTTTGTTGATTCAATATCAGGCAGTTTTTTGTGGTGCGAAACACGACCTTCAGGTTCCTTTGCAAGGGCCTTCGGCGGTGCCGCAGCGCCTTCAGTTGCGGACGTGAATGTGTCACTTGGCAAAAGGAAATCTGTGTCAATCCACTGCACGAAATCGGGTTCAAGACTTGCGTTCAGGGATTGCAGCGCGCGGGCCAGTAAACTGTCGCGCGCAAAGCGTTTGGATTTTTCCCGATCGCCACCCAAAAGGCGCAACCCCAGAAAAACAGGCGCTTTTTCAGCCGACCCTGACACAGTGACATCCTCGCGTGTCTCAAGGCAAAGCGCGTGTGTATCCGTGCTCACCTGGGCGGTCGTGTCCGATAGGATGTGGACACCGGTGATCCGGTGACCCATGGATTCGAACCCGCTCGCAACGTGGTTTGCGGCTTCGACGATGTCGAGATCGCGGTCTTTCATGAAGACCAGTCCAGCTTTGGCAGTTTTCGTGTTCTTGGCCATTTTCGAACCTTTCGGTTTCCGTCTGACAGTAGAACACTTATGTCATCTAAGGTTGCAGCCAGTTTGTTTCAAATATGGAACTAATGTGGCAAATTACGTAGCGTGAACGAAGTATTGTCCTCTATTCCGGCAATCACGTCGTGAATTTAGGACTGTGGTTTGACCCATTTTCTGTCGTTGCACAGAGAGAACCGGTCTTGAAACCTGACCACAACATGAAAAAGGCGCCCATAAGGGGCGCCTTTTCCTGTCTCTAAGCTGCCAGGGAGATTAGCAGCTGTAGTACAGCTGGAATTCCATTGGGTGTGGTGTGTGCTCGTAGGCTTCGATCTCTTCCATTTTGAGTTCGATGTAGCCTTCAATCTGGTCTTTATCGAACACGTCACCGGCCAGCAGGAATTCATGATCGGCCTGCAACTCTTCGATGGCTTCACGCAAGCTGCCACAAACAGTCGGGATGCCTTCCAACTCTTCTGCGGGCAGGTCGTAGAGGTTCTTGTCCATGGCCTCGCCCGGGTCGATCTTGTTCTGAATGCCGTCCAGACCGGCCATGAGCAGGGCTGCAAAGCACAGGTAGGGGTTGGACGACGGGTCCGGGAAGCGAGCCTCGACACGCTTGGCCTTCGGGCTTTCCGTCCACGGGATCCGCACGCAGCCAGAGCGGTTACGGGCAGAGTAGGCACGCAGCACAGGCGCTTCGAACCCTGGGATCAGACGCTTGTAGCTGTTGGTCGACGGGTTGGTGAAGGCATTCAGTGCTTTGGCGTGCTTCAAGATGCCACCAATGTAGTACAGCGCTTCCTGGCTCAGGTCAGCGTATTTATCTCCTGCGAAAAGCGGCTTGCCGTCTTTCCAGATCGACATGTTCACGTGCATGCCGGTGCCGTTGTCGCCCGCGATCGGCTTGGGCATGAAAGTTGCCGACTTGCCATAGGCCTGTGCCACGTTGTGGATGACGTATTTGTACTTCTGCAGCTCATCACCCTGCTTGGTCAGGCTGTCAAAAATAAGACCAAGCTCGTGCTGACAGGACGCAACCTCGTGGTGGTGCTTGTCCACTTTCATTCCAAGACGCTTCATGGTCGATAGCATCTCAGAGCGGATGTCCTGACCATCATCAATCGGGTTTACCGGGAAGTACCCGCCTTTGACGCCTGGACGATGGCCCGTGTTGCCCATCTCGTATTCGGTGTCGGTGTTCCAGGAAGCGTCGAGTGCGTCAACTTCGTAGCTCACCTTATTGATCGCTGTCGAAAACCTGACATCGTCGAACAGAAAGAACTCGGCCTCAGGGCCCATATACGCCGCGTCGCCGATGCCGGATGATTTCAAGTATGCTTCTGCCTTCTGGGCGGTTCCGCGCGGATCACGGTTGTAAGCTTCGCCCGTATCGGGCTCGACGATCGAGCAGTGCACGCAAAGCGTTTTCTCGGCGTAGAACGGGTCAATGTAACCGGATGTTGTGTCGGGCATAAGTTTCATGTCAGAGGCTTCGATCGACTTCCAGCCAGCGATGGACGAGCCGTCAAACATGAAACCCTCTTCCAGAAAGTCTTCGTCAACCTGGTCGGACATGACCGTCACGTGCTGCAACTTGCCACGTGGGTCGGTGAAGCGAATGTCGACGTATTCAACATCTTCATCGCGGATGGTTTTGAGCAGGTCCTTTGCGCTCATGATACGTTCCCCTTAAGTTGGTTGGTGCGGGTTAATGGTGAATTGGTGATCTTTTACAAAGCATCCGGGCCGGCTTCGCCGGTACGAATGCGGATGGCTTGTTCGACAGGGCTGACAAAGATTTTGCCGTCGCCGATTTTGTCGGTTTTTGCAGCGGTCGTGATGGCCTCAATGGCCGCGTCGACCTGATCGTCGTCCAGGACAACATCGATTTTGACCTTGGGCAAGAAATCCACGACGTATTCCGCGCCGCGATACAGTTCAGTGTGCCCCTTCTGGCGGCCAAACCCCTTAACTTCGATGACAGACAGACCCTGAACACCAATGTCCTGAAGGGCCTCTTTGACTTCGTCGAGTTTGAACGGCTTGATGATCGCTTCGATCTTTTTCATGCGCCATCCTCCTTGCGCGTATTTCTGGGGCGCAGTTCGACCACTTCTCATTCTGGGGGACAATCGGATAGGCTCATCGCTGTGCAGGGCGGCGATGCGTCAAGGATCGCAGTGCACAAAATTTAGGCATTTCGCCCATGATGCGGGCAAAAGTGAATCGTTGAGGGCCTCGGGATGACAGAATTGCTCACCGCCGCGCAGATGCGGGCCATCGAACAAGCGGCAATTGAGTCGGGTGAAGTGACGGGCCTAGAGCTGATGGAGCGTGCCGGGCAGGGCGTTGTCGAGGCGGTGTTTGAGGAATGGCCGGAACTTGCGAAGACATCACACCGGGCCGTGGTTTTGTGCGGACCCGGGAACAATGGCGGCGACGGGTTTGTCGTCGCTAGGCTGTTGAAAGAGTGGGGGTGGGAGGTTGAGGTGTTTCTTTATGGGGACGCCGAGAAGCTGCCGCCGGATGCGCGGATGAATTATGAGCGGTGGGGGGAGATCGGGGAGGTCCAACCGTGGCATGCGGATCAAATTACCGACGCCGTTGCAGATCTCTTTGTCGATGCTGTGTTTGGAACCGGTTTGAAGAGAGCTATGACAAAAGATCTGTCTCAACCGCTTCTCTATCTTTCGATGAGGAACAAAGTCACAACCAAAGTCGTTGCAATTGATGCGCCGTCAGGGCTTTGTTTGGATAGTGGGAAAGCTCTCGAGCTCGAAAACGAAGCGACCCTTACGACATTTGTAGATCTCGTCGTGTCCTTTCACTCGGCAAAGATTGGTCATTTCCTCGAAATCTCTCAACAGAGGTGTCGCAAAGTTGTGGTCAAAGATATTGGCCTTAGACACGACTTCACTGACGAGCATGTTCATCAAATTGGCGAAATTTGGCTTGCAGATGATCCTATACCGATGCTCTCCAAGTGGCGGTTTGACCATAAATTCGGTAACGGTCACGCCTTTGTCTTGACCGGCGGTCCCGGCAATACCGGCGCGGCGCGGTTGGCGGCGCGGGGGGCACTTCGGATTGGGGCGGGGCTTGTCACGCTTGGGGTGCCGGGGGCAGCGCAGATGGAAGTGGCCTCTTCGGTGACTGCAATCATGATCAAGCGCGCAGGGACGGAGGAAGAGGTGGCCTCGGTTCTGGAGGACACTCGGATCAACGCGGTGTGTTTGGGGCCGGGGTTGGGGCTTGGCCGTGCGAGGGGGCTGGTGGAGACAGTGTTGGGCGGCGTGAGTCCTCCCCGCCCCACCGTGTTGGATGCCGATGCGTTGTCGGTGTTTGACGGGGAGGCGGAGGCGCTGTTTGAGATGCTGCATGACGGATGTGTGCTGACGCCTCATGGGGGCGAGTTTGCAAGGCTCTTTCCGGATATAGCCGAGCGGTTGCATGAGGCACCAATGACAGGCCCGGCCTACTCCAAAGTGGATGCCACGCGAGAGGCGGCGAAAAGGGCAGGCTGCGTGGTGCTGTTCAAGGGGCCGGATACGGTGATTGCCGCACCAGATGGGCAGTGCTCGATCAATTCCGCGCAGTATGAGCGAGAGGCCCCGTGGTTGGCGACGGCCGGATCAGGGGATGTGTTGGCTGGGTTCATCACGGGCCTTTTGGCACGCGGGTTTGACCCGATGCAGGCGGCAGAGACGGGGGCCTGGCTGCATGTGGAATGCGCGCGGCGGTTCGGGCCGGGGTTGATTGCAGAGGATTTACCAGAAGAGCTACCGGGGGTGTTTCGGGACTTGGGCGTGTAGGACTTGCTCGGCGCTTCCCGACGGACGCGTCTTACTTGCGCTAGCTCTCGGCGCGTTCTTTCAAAAGCCGTTCCGCCTTCTTGCGCACCAGCACCCCTCGCAGGTCGTGCATGGCCAGCAGCAGCGCATCCGTCACTTGCTCCAGCTGTTCCTCATCTGCCTTGGATTGCGCCCAATGCGTGGTCGTGTTCAGGTAATCCACCGCCCGATGAATGTCGTCCATATCCCGCAGCGCCAGCGTTTCGATCCGGTCGGCCATCCAATCCTGAATGACCTGCATATCCGTATCCGTCAGCGTGTAATCACCATGGGGTTTGATTTGCCCGTTGCGGATGTTCACCACCGCGATCTGGTCCATTTCAATGCGGCTTTGACGGTTCGCTGTGTCGACGTGAAAGACGAACGCGCCGTTCTCGCGCACCCTAAAATAGAACTCTGGCAGATCGTCAGACATCAAGTTTACCCGTCACGTCAGGCCTGCACAAAACTCCGAAATTCTGCGGCAGGCCTCCTCCAACACCTCGTCTGCAGTAGCGTAGCTGACGCGGAAGGCCGGTGAAAGCCCAAATGCCGCCCCAAAGACTACCGCGACGCCGGCCTCTTCCAACAGCGCGGTGGCGAAGGTTTCATCGTTTTCGATGAGCGTGCCTTTGGCCGATGTCTTGCCGATCAACCCGGTGATGAAGGGGTAGACGTAAAACGCGCCTTCGGGCTTGGGGCAGGTGATGCCCGGGATGGCGTTCAGCCGATCGACCACCAAATCGCGACGACGGGCGAACTTCACGTTATTGGGGGCGATAAAGTCTTGGGTCCCGTTCAGCGCCTCGACCGCAGCCCATTGGCTGACCGAACAAGGGTTCGAGGTCGATTGCGACTGCACTTTGCGCATGGCTGCAATGAGATGCTCTGGCCCGCCAGCATACCCTATTCGCCAGCCTGTCATGGCGTATGCCTTCGAGACACCGTTCACTGTGAGAGTACGATCATAAAGCGCGGGCTCGACTTCTGCGGGCGTACAGAATGTGAAGTCGTCGTAGACAAGGTGCTCGTACATATCGTCTGTCAAGACTGCCACATGAGGGTGTCGCATCAGGACATCCGTCAGAGCCTTAAGCTCGTCCCAGCTATATCCTGCGCCCGTGGGGTTCGACGGTGAATTGAAGATAAACCACTTGGTCTTGGGTGTGATTGCCGCCTCTAGTGCGTCCGGCGTCAGTTTGAACGCGTCCTCTAGCGTTGTGGAGGCAATCACGGGTGTGCCGCCGGCCAGCAAAACCATGTCCGGGTAGCTGACCCAATATGGCGCGGGGATCACGACCTCGTCGCCTGGGTTCAATGTGGCCATGAAGGCATTGTAGAGGATCTGCTTACCACCGGTCCCGATGCTGACTTGTTTGGGCGTGTACTCCAGCCCATTGTCACGTTTGAACTTGGCGCAGACAGCTTCTTTCAACTCGGGAATGCCATCTGGCGCGGTGTAGCGCGTTTTGCCGCCATCTATCGCCCGTTTGCCCGCCGCGGAAATGTTCGCAGGGGTGTCAAAATCCGGCTCACCGGCGCCGAGGCTGATCACGTCCTGACCAGCCGCTTTAAGCTCCATCGCCAGCGTTGAAATTGCGACGGTTGGTGAAGGTTTCACACGCGAAAGTGTCGTAGATAGGTCAATCATGTCGCGCTCCGGTTGGATTTGAGGTCGGCGATGTTACATACGGGCTTCAAAGCGGACGCAATGACCTTTGTAAACCCCCTCGTCTGAAAGGACCTGACATGAACGCGCAGTTGCAAGACACATGGTTTGATCCGGACGCGACGACGTTTGGCGATCGTCTGGCCGGAGCCCGCGAGCAAGCGGGCATGACGCAATCAGAGCTGGCAAAACGTCTGGGTGTAAAGCTGGCCACTTTGAAATCCTGGGAAGACGATTTCAGTGAACCGCGCGCGAATAAACTGTCCATGGTGGCGGGATTGCTGAACGTGTCGCTGCCTTGGCTGATCAGCGGAGAAGGCAAAGGTATCGCAGGGCCTGATGACGTGATGGAAATGCCGTCTGACATCCAGGACCTGCTGGTTGAAATTCGCGATATTCGCGCGCAGTTGTCTCGCTCTTCCGACCGGCTTGGGCGATTGGAGAAAGCCCTGCGAGTGCAAATCCGGGAAGACGCGGCTGCTTGACGGGTATGAACCAAGAGCTTCCAGAACACCGCCTAAAGCGCCTGCACATGCGCTCCATGCGGCGCGGGATCAAGGAAATGGATATCATCCTGTCCCGTTTCGCAGAGGCACGGTTGACGGATCTTGATGGAACAGAGCTTGATCTCTACGACGGTCTTTTGTCCGAGAATGATCAGGACTTGCTGCAGTGGGTGACGGGGCAGACGCCCGCACCCGAAATATACTCTGCGCTGATTTCCAAGATTGCCGAGACCGCTGAATATCGCGCCTAACGCCTTCGGCGTGACAGTTTAGTTCAGATTTTAGACGACCTCCGGCTGTTTACCCTATCTTCGGCCTTTTGCCGCAAAGAAAGGGCACGAGCAGGTTTTTAGCGGAGTTTATGATGAGTTTGCACAATCCCCCTGTGCTGTCGGCCGAACAGCAGAGCTTCATGACAGGGTATTTGGATTCCTTGGCCTTGGTGGAGCGGTTGCACCGGCTTTTGCTTGATGTGATCAAGGATGAGTTCGAGCGCCTCAACCTGCTGGAAATCAATGCGGTGCAAGCGCTTTTGCTGTTCAACATTGGCGATAATGAAGTCACCGCAGGAGAACTAAAATCCCGTGGGTACTACCAGGGCAGCAATGTCAGCTACAATCTCAAGAAACTGGTGGAGATGGGATACATGCACCATCAGCGCTGTGAAATCGATCGGCGATCGGTGCGCGTGCGCCTGACAGAGAAAGGGCGCAACATCCGCGACATCGTGGGCAAGCTCTTCGCGGGTCATGCTGAGGGGTTGCAAAGCAAGGGTGTGTTGGGCGCGGACGGGATTGATCAGATCAACAGTTCCCTGCGCAGGGTGGAGCGATACTGGACGGATCAGATCCGGTACATCTACTGACACCGGTGCTTGCGAAACTGCCCAAGAGACGGATCATTGGAACGGACTCAACCGCCTTGGTTCGCTAGGCCTTCCGGCAAAACACCTGAGACAGCGGCGGGTTGTAACTCGCGAATGAGTTTTCGACGCATGGCGGTTTGAAAATCTGCATAGTCCACGGCGACCTCTGCGAAAGATCCAAAACCGCGCAGAATGTAGGATTCGTAATAGGCCAGAAGCGATTTGAGATTGTGCCGGTTCTTGTTGATGTTGGCAGGGCTGTCCGGACCAATGATCAGACCGTTGATGATGATGGGACCAATCTCTTCCGGTTTGATGTCCTGCGGGTGGATACCGACATTGGCCGGTCCGTCCCCGGAGATATCCAACGTCTTTTGCCAGCAGTCGTCTTGGCGCATCAACTCTGCAACCCCGTACAGCATGGCAGGCCCTATCGCGGTCGATGGGTCATCAACGGCTGCGGGTTGCGTACGATTTAGGGTATCCGCAATTCGCCGCAGGTCGTCTTCTGAGGACACTATTGTCCAAGGCACGACCTTGCGTTGATGACCCCGCGCGCTCCATTCAAAAACCATCAGGCGTACCGGGGTTTCCGGGAACATTAGAAAGGCTGCCTCGACTTCCGGATCACGCAAGGCGTTGGCGACACCATCAATTTGCAACCGGTACTCCAATGCGTCCACCGATCCCGACACATCGAGGGCCAAGGCCAAAGCTTGCCTGCAAGCGGCCGCCGCTGGCGCTGAAACACTCACCCACAGAATGGCGGCCGCAAGGGCAGGGCGCAGCCAGTTCATCCGCCGTTTGCCTCCTCGGAACCTGCATTTTGTCCTACGAACAAGTTGCTGACTTCTCGGTACAGCTTGCGCGTCATCGCCTCACGAAACTCCTCAAACCCGTTCGCGACAACCATGAACGCTTGCGATCCGTAAAGAACCTCACGCCCATAGTAAGACACGACCTCTGTATCATCGCCCAGGATCACCAGACCATTCACAGTGACCCCGTTGAATGGAAAATGCCGGTATGCTTCACGCGGGCCGTAGCGGTCGTTATTCACGCCATCACCTGAGACGTCGATCACGCGTCTGTCGCACACTGGCGCGCGTTTCAGTAGCTGCGCACCGTAGCCAAGGGCAGGTCCCATGGAGGTCGGAAAGTCATCGTGGCTCCGTTCCATATCCGCCAGCATCGACGCGGCACGATCAATGTCAGCGTGGCTGCGCAGGGCGATCCAGTCAAGTTGCAGAACCTGTTGGCCAAACCCGCTCCATTCATAAGCCGAAAGCGTTACGTAGCCTTCAGCCCCGTGTAAAATGGCATCCCGTACTTCCGGTGCATCAAGCGCTGCGGCGAGGCCGAGACGTTGCAGCTCATACTCCGTTTCATCCACCGAAGACGACACGTCCAACGCCAATGTCAGCGCGAGACGGCACTGTTCTGCAAAGGCGGGCAAAGCGGCGCAGTTGGCCAAAGCCGCGATGAAACCTATCGCGGCGCGCTTCACCAATGGCCAGTGTTTTCCATGCTGGCCCAGGGTTCCTGCGGCGGCAGGTTGTCACCCTCCTGCAAAAGCTCGATGGAGATGTTATCGGGGCTGCGCACGAAAGCCATGTGCCCGTCTCGCGGGGGGCGGTTGATCGTGACACCATTGTCCATCAGATGCTGGCAGACGTCATAGATGTTGCCGACGCGATAGGCCAAATGACCGAAATGTCGGCTGTCACTGGGCAGGGCGTCATCACCGTCCCAGTTGTAGGTCAGTTCAACCGGGCATTCCTCTTGTCCTTCCGGCGCCATGAAGATGAGTGTGAACCGACCCGCTTCGTTCTCGTAGCGGCGCGTCTCTTTGAGGCCCAATAGTTCGTAGAATTTCATCGACGCGTCGAGGTCTTTGACGCGGACCATGGTGTGCAGATATTTCAGGCTCATACCCATCTCCTTATTCGCAGTTGTGCCAAAGGATAGAAGGGCAGGCGGGCGTGTCGAGGGCGAAAGGGGGCTGCTCTCAGAATTCTGAACGCAGACCGAGTGTGACACCGGTCTGATCCACGTCAAAACGGCTGATGTTGGAGCGGCTCTTTTCCGAACGCACGGACAGCACAGGCACAAACCCCATGTAGCTGGCCCCTGTGATCGATGCGGAGACCTCGCCAAACCAGGATTAGTCTGTCCGGCCACCCGGTGTAGGTGTGATCACCCAATAGGTGTCGTAGTCGATGATAGAGTGTCCGACGCTCACGCTGATTTCTGCAGGACCGATCTTCTGGCCATGGGTATAGCTCAGAATGCCTGTCCACTGCGTAGACGCACGGTTTATGCCGTCGCTGACAATTTCGCGATACTGGACGCGCGCGCCGAACCGGCTGCCGCCTTCTGTGATGTAATTCAATGATGTCAGGGCTGACCAAACCGTGGAATCATCGACAGGCACGGTCTGATCAAACTGTTCTTCGACGCCGCCGCCGAAGGTCAGGCGCGTGCGTTCCGCCAATTTTTGAGAGCGGTGCAGTGACACGCTGAGAAAGTCATAGAGAGGCGAGCCACCGTACCAAATGCGTCCGCCATGTCCCTCGGCGCGCCAGAACCCGTTCTCACCTGGCGACCAGAGATGGGCCGCGCCAACTTGAAAACGTTGAGAAGCTAAGTCCGATGCGCTGATGCCGGGGACAGGGTTGTTGAACTCCACATGCCGCACGTAGGCACGCCCGATGAGCCGTGTCTGATGGTTTTCACCTTCGGCAATTCGATAAGATCCTTGCACATTCAGCGACGCAACAACGCCCTTGATCGCCTGAGCACTGGGGCTCAGCGTGCCAACGAGGGGGGAGCCGTCTATGATGTTGAACGGGCTGTTGGCACCATTGTTAACGTTGTCAGAGGGGCTGACCGAAAAGCCCAGTTGAAGATTGAGCGGGTTCTGATGGCGCACTTGCCGAAAAGCCTGGATTGTCGCATCGCGCTTTGCTTCATCGGGCGCGAAGTGCACCGCCCGACGCAGCCAAACCTGCGAATGGGTCATTTTTTCATCGGCGAAGCTCAGTTGCGCCGCCAGTGTCGCACTTTCGAAACGTTGTTCGTCGGTTTGGGATGCGCGAAAGGCTTGAGCCGCTGTTTTGCGGCCTTCATCGAGATCTTTGAGTTGTCCCAATGCCTGGGCGCGGATGAAAAGGGCATGTCCGTCCTTCGCGTCGGCCTCCAACAGCCCGTTCGTGATTGCGAAGGCCAGTTGCGGCTGGCCCTGACGCAGGGCTGCCAAGGCGATGGCGCGAGCCTGATCAAGCTGTAGATGCACGCGCCCCGGCGCATCCTGAGCCTGAACCGGACGGGCGTCGAACGCCGCAAAACTGCAAAGGATCAGCCAAAGCGCGGCAAGCGCTTTGGCCGCTTGCCGCTGTTTCATCAGGGGATCAGGGCGCAGACCGGATCGCCGGGCAGCGTGTCACAGTTGTTCAGGATGAAAACGCCGCTTTCCAACTCATTTTCAAGAGTCAAAGGGTTACCGGACCCATCGAATTCATTCAGGTCGATCGCACCAGCCACATCGTTGGCGTCCGTGCTGCCAAACACACCTGCGTAAGTGCCGACAGCGATGAACGCATCGGTGTTGGAAAGCGGATCGTCAATGTCGTATTCAACACTGCCTGAAAATGTCCCGTTCTCTTCGATGTCTGTCACGATCAGAACAAGCGACGGGAGGTTGTTAAGAGTGTTGAGGTCTGTGTCCTGCAAAATCCGGTTGAACACGTTACCTTCGACGGAGTTGTCCGCGAAATCTGCGTTCATAAACACGTCACCGCTGACGATCAGCGCCTGCGTGGGTTGCAAGATGGTCGGTGTGACGGTTGTGCTCAAGAGGTCCGAGCCAAGCTCGCCCAGGTTTGTCAGGCCGACATAGCTGCCCGAATAACTGACTTGGCCCGTCGTGGCCGTGACGTCCGGCGGTGTGTAGTCGCCGTCACGGTCAAAGAACGCACCTTTGAAGTTACGGTTTCTCGGTCCTGGACTCGACACCACGCCTGCGCGAACGCTGCCGGTTTCGCCACCGTATGCTGTCACGTGACGGTCCAATGGATCAGCCTGGATCGTGAACGCCAGAAACCCGTTCTGGTCGAGGGCAGCATTGCGGTTGTAGGTCGTTTCAACCGGAACATTGTCCAGAGTGAGGCCCTCCACAACCAATGTACCAGCCGTCGCGTCGAACGTAACGCTTGTTACGTCGGACAAGATGCCATCAGGCACGGTGACGGGATCATCTGCTTCTACGACAGGATCATCCGTGCCTGTGCCAGGGTCTGTGGTTGTGTCGCCCGTGTCTACGGCTGCACTCGTGCTGCCGCCGAGCGGGTTGCCGTCCGATCCACAGCCCATCAAAAAGGCGCAGATCAGCAGACATGCTGCTGAGTGTTTCATCGAGGTACTGCCCTCAATAGATATTTTTATCTTTTGTATGAAAATCAGCGTTTTGGAACGCTAAGTCAATGTTTTAGTTGGCCGTTTTGGCTGGAAAATGGCCTCTGTTGCAAGGATGTTTATACCCGATATTGAAGTTCCTGTCGGCGCATCCGCAAGATATAGTTGGAACCGACTCACTCTTGTGGAAAGGAAGGGCCTATGCCCCTGAGCCCCGAGCAGCAGGCTGAAATCGACGATCTTCGCAACGCGCCTGAACACACGTTGCGGGCGGTTGCACCCGGGATGGAGGCGCATCTTTACACTGCGCACGAGGTACTGGATCACGGGTTTGTTCGCGTGGTGGATTACATGGGCGACGACGCAGCGATCTGTCAGGCGGCGCGCGTCAGCTACGGCAAAGGCACGAAGTCGGTTCAAAATGACGAAGGTTTGATCCGCTATCTGATGCGGCATTGGCATTCGACGCCGTTTGAGATGTGCGAAGTAAAGCTGCACGTGAAACTACCAGTTTTTGTCGCCCGCCAATGGATCCGGCACCGCACGGCCAATGTGAATGAGTACTCCGCCCGTTATTCCATTCTCGACCGAGAGTTTTACATCCCCGCGCCCGAGCACATCGCGGCACAGTCGGTGATCAATAACCAGGGACGGGGGGAAGCGCTGACCGGTGACGAAGCCGCGCGCGTTCTGGAAATTCTGAAGGCGGATAGTGCACGCTGCTACGACCACTATGAAGAGATGATCAATCAGGACGACCAACAGGGCCTCGCCCGCGAATTGGCGCGCATGAACCTGCCGGCGAATATCTATACGCAGTGGTATTGGAAAGTGGATTTGCACAATCTGCTGCACTTCCTGCGCCTGCGTGCCGACGCCCACGCGCAATACGAAATCCGGGTCTATGCCGAGGCAATCTGCAAGATCGTCGCCGATTGGGTGCCCTTCGCTTACAAGGCCTTTGAAGATTACCGGTTGGGCGGTGCGTCCTTGTCGGCGACGGCACTCGACTGTGTGCGACGGATGCTGGCGGGTGAACAGGTGACGCAGGAAACATCGGGCATGTCCAAGGGCGAATGGCGTGAGTTTCAAACGGTTTTGAACAGGTGACATCGGGCTCAAACGCGAAACAAACACGGTCAATTTGCGTTGATTGGGCGTAAATGCCGATGTTTACAGTAAAATCCTTTGATTGCTGAGGAACTGCGGTTAACGTCGGTGCATCTGCCACTACGCTTTTGCGAGGTTACCTATGCGCATTTTGTCCTCTCTCACCTTAGTCGCCGCGATGGCTGCCACTGCTTTGCCTGCTGTTGCGGACACGATGAAGTATTATCCTTATCCCACGCATGTGAATTACTGTCCGGCTGGCTTGCAGCCGATTTCCATGGGCGGTGTGATATGCTGCGGCAAGCCCAATACCCACGTGACCTATCGTGAGATGATGCGGCACCCGGCACCCGCGACGCACACGCATTATGTTGCGTTGGACAAAGGTGAAGTGACACCGTCCCACGTTTGTGAAGAAGGCGAAAAGGGCTGCTAAGCGGCCTTTGCTTTTTCGGAACTAAGCGAAGGCGATGAACCGGGTCACATGATTGTGAGGGCGTGGGGCACAAGCCACGCGCCTTTTTCCTGCGTATTTCTACAAGTCGGGCGCACGGTATACAGCTTCATTTGTGAACAAATCCTCGCGCGGAAACGGTTGAGACCTCGCATTGCCGGTTGGACAGCGGGTGCGTGCCGTTGTGAGGTGATGGCAACGCGCGTCCTGATTTGAACCTGCGCAGGCTCCAAACGGCGAGCAACTGCTGAGATCAATTTTGGTGGAGAATAGCACATGCACATGGCCATGATCACGTCACACCTGCGTTTCGGTGTTCATGGTTTCCAGTCCAGCCGATGTGTGTTGCGCCGCCAAGCCTCTGTTGAAATTCCACAGAGTATTTACAGCCCGAAGCGACGGGCTGAAAATTATTTTAATTCAAAGCCTTGATGAAATCAGAGGGCTTTCAGCTCACCCGCCATCTGACGTCCGTCTCGCCCGTCAATCAGTTCAAATTCGATCTTCTGGTTGTCGGTTAGCCCGGTCAGGCCTGCACGCTCCACGGCAGAGATGTGCACAAACACGTCCTTGCCGCCGTCATCAGGTGCAATGAACCCGAAGCCTTTGGTGGTGTTAAACCATTTTACGGTGCCGGTTGGCATGCCGTATCTCCTTTAGTTAGTCGCGTTCCCGGCAAAGCCGGCCCTTTGTACGGTCACAGTGCCTGTGCAATGAAAGCTGTCGCGGTTGAGTGCAGCAGGGTGCGTGTCCGTACAAAGAATGATTGTGCGCGCGCGGCAAAAGGCAAGAAAAACCGGCGTGATCTTTTCGAAAGGACCGGCTAAATATTGCGAAACTGGTGAAATTTTAGGCGGTCCAACGATGGTTCTTTATGGCTTGAAAACCTGCGACACGTGCCGCAAGGCGCGAAAAGCCCTTCCGGCGGCGCAATTTGTCGACGTTCGTGACAACGGCGTACCCGAGGCGGTTTTGCGCGCGGCTTTCGACACCTTCGGCCAAGCTCTACTCAACACCAAGTCCACCACATGGCGCGGGTTGACTGAGGCAGAGCGCGACAGTGCACCACTCGATCTGTTGAAGGCACATCCAACCCTAATGAAGCGCCCACTGATCGTGTCAGGTGACGCGATGTATCTGGGCTGGAAAAAGGATGTTGAGGCGGCCCTTCTTGGCTAGCGCCGAAACAACTCTTATGTCGAACATGCACAACGGAGACAAAACATGCGCAATGCTGCACTTATGCTGGGCGTGATCGGTGGGGTCATCGCGATCGTGGTGGGCTTTTTCAGCTACGGCTACACCGAAGTCGTCGAAAATTACGGTGAGGTTGATGGGCTGTTCGAACAGGTTGACCGCGTTCAGCTGATCCGATGGGTTAGTTTCCTGGCCCCTATTTTGGCAATCGCTGGCGGGTCCATGGCCCGGGCGAGGGCCCTTTGGGGCGGCATCCTGATGCTGATCTCGGCGGGCATGATGCTTTATGCTTACAATTTCAATGTATTCACGATGTTCCCGATTGGGTTCGTGGCCCTTGGCGGCATTCTGGCCATCGCGGCTGGCAAGCCTGACGAGGAAAAAGCGCACTTCTAGACGTCGCGTACCATTTTGTACGCAGCGCTTTCACAAGCGCTGCGTCCTGAGCTGATGCTTTGAATCCAAGCTACGCTGCTGCGGCGGTCAATTGTGCGGCCAGGTCGGGTGGCAGCGCTTCTTTGGCAAGTGCTGCTTTCACAGCCTCCACAGCTTCCACAACCGTTTGCTTTTCGCCCAAACGGCGCACTGTGACCGTATCTTCCTCCATCTCGCGCATGCCGCAAGCGAGGATCACGGGCACTTTCCCGACCGAATGTTCGCGGACCTTGTAGTTGATCTTTTCGTTGCGCAGATCGACTTCGGCCCGGACACCCGCAGCGCGCAGTTCCTCGGCCACTTTTTCACAGTACTCATTGGCTTCGGACACGATGGAGGCCACGACGACCTGACGCGGGGCGAGCCAGAAGGGCAGTTTGCCGGCGTGTTCCTCAATCAGGATGCCGATGAACCGTTCAAAAGACCCAAGCGTGGCACGGTGTAGCATGACAGGTGTCTGGCGCGATCCGTCAGGGGCCACGTATTGCGCACCAAGGCGTTCGGGCATGTTGGTGTCCACCTGAAGGGTACCACACTGCCAACTGCGCCCGATGGCGTCAGTCAGCGTGAATTCCAGCTTCGGGCCATAGAACGCCCCTTCACCGGGCAGAAGTTCGAATTCGTGTCCCGCTGCACGGCACGCATCGCCAAGTGACTTCTCCAGAACGTCCCATGTTTCATCGCTGCCAATGCGCTTTTCCGGCCGGGTCGACAGTTTTACTGTCCAATCGTGGAAGCCGAGATCGGCATAGACGGTAGCCAGGAACGAGATGAACTTCTTGGACTCCGACTCGATCTGATCCATGGCGCAGAAGATATGCCCGTCGTCCTGGGTAAACCCACGTACCCGCATGATGCCGTGTAGCGCGCCCGACGGCTCATAGCGGTGGCATGAACCGAACTCGCAGAATCGCATCGGCAGATCACGGTAGGATTTGATGCCCTGGTTGAACACCTGCACGTGGCCCGGGCAATTCATCGGCTTCAACGCATTGATCGCCTTCTCGCGGGCGTGCTCTTCGTCCACTTCGACAATGAACATGTTTTCCTGATATTTGTCCCAATGCCCGCTGTCTTCCCACAGCTTGCGTTCGACGACTTCCGGTGTGTTGACTTCCAGATAGCCGTCACGCGTCTGCATGCGCCGCATGTAGTCCAGCAGCGTCGTGTAGACTTTCCAACCATTGGGGTGCCAGAAGATCTGGCCACGTGCGATCTCCTGTATGTGGAACAGATCCATCTCCCGCCCAAGACGGCGGTGGTCGCGCTTGGCGGCCTCTTCCAGCATCGTCAGGTGCGCCTTCAGCTTTTCTTTGCCGGTAAAGGCCGCGCCATATATGCGCTGCAGCATGGGGCGTTCGCTGTCGCCGCGCCAGTAGGCGCCAGCGATTGACATCAGCTTGAAGGCGTCCGCCGGGACCTGACCGGTGTGCTGCAAATGCGGCCCGCGGCACAGATCCTGCCAGTCGCCATGCCAATACATGCGCAATGGCTCATCACCCGGAATGGAATCGATCAGTTCAACCTTGTAGGGCTCGCCTGCGTCCTTGTAGTGCTGGATTGCGCGATCACGCTCCCACACTTCCGTGCGCACGGGCTCTCGCAGGTTGATGATCTCTTTCATTTTCTTTTCGATGACGCCCAAGTCTTCCGGCGTGAAATGCTCTTCGCGATCGAAATCATAATACCAGCCGTTTTCGATCACCGGCCCGATGGTCACTTGTGTGTCGGGCCAAATCTCTTGCACGGCACGCGCCATGATATGCGCCAGATCGTGGCGGACCAGTTCATTGGCCGGCTCTTCATCTTTCATGGTGTTGATTGCGATCTTGGCGTCCTGCGTGATTGGCCACTGCAGATCCCAATGCTGATCGTCGACGTAGGCCGAGATCGCCTTTTTGGCCAGCGAGTTTGAGATGGACGCGGCAATCTCGGCAGGGGTCACGCCTGTGTCATAATTACGAGTGTTGCCGTCGGGGAATGTAAGGGAAATAGAGGCCATCAGCCTTGTCTCCTCGTCGTTTTGGCGCCTACGAAACGCCCGGTTGCGGGTTATGTGTGAGCGCTGCATGAACGATGAACTTTTCTAAGTCAAGCATCCATCCAAGGGCTTGGCTGGCAAGATTTTGGGATTTTTTGAAATTTTTTTCCGAGGGTCGATCCGGTTGAAAGCGCGGCAAGGCCCCTTCCTAAGTCATTGAAGTGACACGATGCATGCAAAAGTACACCGTAAAATGCATTAAAATCAGTGGCTTGAGGGGTGTAGCAGAATGACGCAGAGCGATATTCACCCCTTATCAAGCGATTTGTCTGGCCTATATTGGAGTTCAACAGCGCCCGATTTGCACGGCGCGGGATCAATGTGTGTGACACAGACTGAGGGTTGAACAATGCCGAGCTACAACAAAAATTTTGAGCTTTCCGTTTCCGATCTGGAACTCATTGAAGACGCGTTGCGCGAAAAGAAGCGTGAATTGTCAGACCAAGCGCACAAAGATGACGCGCCCGATCAAGCCGGTGTGGTCATATGCCGTGACACTGCGGATCAGGTGCGCACCATCCATGATTTGCTCGGTCGCATCCACAATCAAAAAGTCTTTTATCGTCCGCGGAGCCAGACCTATATCGGCGGCTGATCTCAGGAAAATCACGACATACGACGGCACCCATCGGGTGCCGTTCTAATTTGATGCAGCGCCTTTTTGCCGATCGCGAAGAGACGCGTTCGGTTTCAGTTGTGGCGTGCGCAGATTGTGTGCATTTGTGTGCCATTGTGCGCCGATGTTCACGATAACATACTGAAAAACTTACGTTTTTATGTTGTGCATTTGGAGAATCAGCGCTAGCTTCGTGAAAGGGTGTCCAAGGTGGGCACCCGAGGCAGGACACAGGACACCAGAGCAGATGGCACAGGGCTCAATCAACGCGCAAAACGGATCCGACAGATCGGGTGGCGGGCAAGAAAGAAACGCCGCTTCGGATGACGACCCGTCACAACAACGCCCCTACGTTTGGGCCTCCGCGGCGCACAGCCGCAATGATGGCCGGATCGGGGACGGACTTTTGCATAACATTGAAACACGGCTAGGCTCTATCGCCTGACAGACGTGTGATTTCGGTAGGCTCTTGAATCCCCCGGCGCGTTGTTGCCAAGTGGCAGCGGACTGCTGGGTTGGGGGATTACCATGGCCGAGACACACTTCTTGGATGGACCGCATGGTCGAAAGTTGGCGTACCGCCAAACCGAGGGGCGCGGCCCCGGTATAGTATTCCTTGGCGGTTTCAAATCCGACATGGAGGGCACAAAGGCCGTCCACTTGGAAGATTGGGCCCGTGCGTCCGGTCGCGCTTTCCTGCGATTTGATTACTCAGGCCACGGGCAATCGTCAGAGGCATTCACGGACGGGTCAATCGGCGATTGGGCCGAGGATGCCATGTCTGTCATTTCGCAACTGACAGAAGATCCGCAGGTTCTGGTTGGCTCATCCATGGGGGGCTGGATTTCACTGCTCTTCGCCCGCGCCATGCCCGAACGGGTCGCGGGTCTTGTCACCATTGCCGCGGCACCGGACTTCACCGAAGACAGCATGTGGGCCAGTTTTGACACCGATCAGCGCGCGGCTTTGGAGCATGATGGGCAGATCGCTTTGCCCAGTGACTACGGCGAGCCTTACATCATCACCAAACGCCTCATCGAGGATGGCCGCAAGAACCTCGTCCTGCGTGATCCGTTGAAATTGCCGTTTCCGGTCAGATCGTTGCAGGGGACGGCAGATACCGATGTGGACCAATCCGTGGCCTTGCGCTTGCTCGATCACGCTAGCAGCCCGGACATGCACCTGACCTTGGTTGACGGGGCGAACCACAGGTTTTCCGACCCGGACTGCCTTGAGATGATCACCAACGCGGTCGAAAAGGTCATGACCCGCTTGGGGGCTTGGTGATGCGGCGCATGCTGCGTCTGGTCTGGGCGTTGTTTCTGACGTCTGTGGTACTTTTCACGCTCATGATGGCGTTTGGGCCCCGCGAACCCGTGACGCCACAAGTCAGATTTGACCGCAGCGTGTTGCAAGACGGGGTGGATGCATACTTCAAAACGCAAGAAGGCCGGTTTGACGATATCAAACCGGGGGTGGAAAAACGCGTGTCCTGGCGCGGGTTGGAGGAGGTGCCGACTGATCTTGCTTTGATCTATGTGCACGGCTTTTCAGGCAGTTCCGAAGGCATGCGCCCGATGCCAGACGATGTGGCAAAGGCCCTCGGCGCGAACCTTGTGTACACAAGGCTGAGGGGCCATGGGCGCGATGGTGAGGCCCTCGGCGAGGCCCGGGCCAGCGAATGGCGAGAGGATTTGGATGAGGCCCTTGGCGTCGCACGCCGGGTCGGGGAAGAGGTGGTGATTATCGCGTCTTCGACCGGTGCCAGTGTTGTCACCGCAGCCGCCGCCGACGACCCCGAAGGCATGCAGGCTGTGAAAGGCCTCGTGCTCATTTCTCCAAACTATGGCGTGACAGACCCGAAGGCGGCGCTGCTGCATCTGCCTGCGGGGCGGTATTGGGTGCCATGGTTGGCCGGGCGGGAATGGGGGTTTGAGCCGCAAAACGCCCGTCACGCCCGGTACTGGACATACCGGTACCCTTCGACAGCGCTGTTCTCTATGGCGGCCATAGCACGTGCCGCCTCTCGCGCGGATCATGCTTCGATCACGTTACCGGTTCTGTTTTACTACAGTGAAGAGGATCAGGTCGTGGATGGGACCCGCACCACAGAAATTGCGCAGAGCTGGGGTGGACCGGTGAGTATAGCCAAGCCACTGTTGGGGGAGGGGGTCGATCCCGAGGCGCACACCATCACCGGCGACATTCTTTCCCCTGCCAATACGGATGCCTCGGTTGAGTTGATCGTGGACTGGATCAGGGGGCTTTAGAGATGCGTAAACCCGCCAGTATGTGGAGCCTCGAAACGCTTGGTCGGGTACGGCTGAGCAAGCACTTTTACATGCGTGATTTTCTGCATTCTGAGATTGGCAGCTTCTACGGCATTCCCAACATTCCCGAAAACCCGGATCTTGCCATCGAAAATGGGCGTAAGCTGTGCGAGCACCTGCTCGACCCCTTGCAGGAGACATTCGGTCGGGTTGCGATCCGGTCCGGCTATCGCAGCCCGGACCTCAACCGCTTTGGCAATGAAAACAAACTGAATTGCGCGCGCAACGACGCGAATTATGGCCAGCACATCTGGGACGTGATCGGACCGACCGGGCCGGGGGCAGGGACGTCGCTCGTCATCCCATGGTTTGCGGATCGGTATGAGCAGGGACGCGACTGGCGTGATCTGGCGTGGTGGATCCATGATCACCTGCCATATTCCGACCAGTGGTTTTTTCCCAAGCTCTGCGGCATGAACCTGACATGGCGCGACAACCCTCGCCGCACTATCTCCAGCTACATTGCCCCGAAAGGCCAGCTTTTGGCGCCTGGCGAAGCATCGGAAGAGAGCATCGAGCAGCGCCGCGCGCGCTATGCAGATTTTCCGGTCTATCGCGGCATCCGGTACCCGGATTGAAGGCGCAAGGCGTCTTGCATTCGTGCTGACCTGTGGGCAATCTGACGCCAAGGCAGACAGGCATGGATAAGGGCAGGAAAAGATGCAGGACCCGCTGGTTTTTCTTCCGGGCTTGATGTGTGACGCGCGGGTGTTTTCGGCGCAGACCACTGCGTTCAGCCCACATGTGCCTGTCACAGTTGCGCCCGTGACGGGTGGTGACCGGATTGAAGAGATCGCCTCTCGTTTGCTGGACGCTTTGCCGCGGCGATTTGGCGTGGTGGGCTTGTCCATGGGCGGGATCGTGGCGATGGAAATCCTGCGTCGCGCGCCCGATCGTGTGAGCCGGATTGCGCTTCTGAACACCAATTCTTTGGCCGAAACACCGCAATCCGCCGGGGACTATGAGCCGGTGATCATCAAACTCCGGTCCGGCGGGCTGGAAGAGGCGGTAGATATGGTGATCCGGCCTGACATTCTGGCCCCGGGGCCGGGGCGTGGACAGGTGCAAGCCAGTATGCGGATGATGGCCACGCATCTAGGGGCAAAGGCGATTATTCGTCAGGTGCGGGCTGTTCAACGGCGGCGCGATTATCAGGCGGTCCTGCGGCGCTGTCAGGCACCTGCTCTGGTGCTTTGCGGGGCACATGATCGTCTCACGCCTGTCAAACGACACGAGCTCATGGCGGATCTGATGCCCCACGCACGGTTGGAAGTGCTGGACGCGTCCGGGCATTTGCCCGTGCTTGAGCAGCCAAACGAAGTCACCGCGGCGCTGTTTGAATGGGCCCAGTCCGGGTAGTGACCGGCAAATTTTTGGCGTCGGCAGGTCTTACATTTCCTGATCGCAGTCGCGATTTGTCGGACACTCTCGCAGTTGTGACGCAGACATCGCGCCAAAACTGGTACGCTTTCGCTGTGATGGGCAGGCCAGCACGCCTGCGAAACCGTATTGGGCCAAGGTGACAAATGGGCTTACCACATAGATTGCGCATCGGTCTGATTGCCGCCGCCCTCTCGATGACGACCGCCAGCGTGAAACCCGGCCTCGGGGCGGGTCAGTGCAACCGCGATGCCATGCTGGTCTTTGACGGCTCTTCTTCCATGGCAGATTTGGGTTTCGGTGCTGAAGGCCCCACCCGGATTGAGGAAGCCCGCATCGCTGTGGGCGAGGTCATGCCAGAGGTGGAGCAAGTTCGACGTATCGGTTTGCTGATTTATGGACCTGGCTCCACTTTCATGTGCCGGCGCATCACGCTCAAGCACTTGCCTATGGAAAACGCAGCAGACCCGATCATGCGAACGCTGGATGAGATGCAACCATCCGGACTTACCCCGTTGACCCTGTCCGTGGACAAAGCGGCGCAGGTTCTGGACTACAAAAACAAACCCGGCATCGTCGTTTTGGTGACAGACGGCAGCGAGACCTGTGGGGGCACACCTTGTGAAGTGGGACATCGATTGGCCGCCGAAGGCTTAGACCTGACTGTTCACGTGATCGGTTTCCGTTTGGTTTTTGATCCGTTTTCTTGGAATGGTAAGGATGAATTCGCGCGTGTGGCCGGAGAGGTCAAATGCCTCGCCGAAGCCACGGGCGGGACGTATGAAACGACCGAGACCGTTGAGGAACTCACTGCTGCACTGCGTCGTACACTGGGCTGTGCGCTGATCGGATAGAGAAGGTTAAACCGCCTTGAGAGCCGGTTTGCCCCGCTTGGATTTCTTCTTTTTCGGAGACGTTCTGTTCCGTGCCGCCGGGGCCTCGGAATTTGCGTCAATGAAGTCCAGCACCAAGGGGCGAATGTTGTTGCGCCATGACCGGCCAGCGAAAATCCCATAGTGCCCGGCTTCAGGTTCGACGTAGCTGGCCTTCTTGCTGTCATCGAGACCGGTCAGCATTTCCAGGGCTGCCACGCACTGCCCGGGTGCCGAGATGTCATCCTTGCCGCCTTCGACCGTTTTGACAGCAACGCCCGTGATTTTGCCTAGATCGATCTGGTGACCATCGACCACGAATTCGTTCCGCGCGATCTCAAGACCTTTGAAGATGCGTTCTACCGTGGACAGGTAGAACTCAGCCGGCATGTCCATCACGGCCAGATATTCATCATAGAACTTGTTGTGCGGATCGCGGTCACTGGCTTCACCTTGCGCGACGCGGCTGATTTGGTTCATGAAGGCCTGGCTGTGGCGCTCGGCATTCATCGACATGAACGAGGCAAGCTGTAGAAGGCCCGGATACACCATGCGCCCCACGCCTTTGTACTTGAAACCCACCCGTTGGATCATGGTTTCTTCCAACTGGCCCATGGTGACGCGCCGTCCGAAATCCGTCACTTCCGTGGGGGCCGCGTCAGGATCGACAGGTCCGCCAATCAATGTGAGTGAGCGTGGTTGCGTGTCAGGGTCCGTCTCGGCCAAGTAAGCGGTTGCCGCCAACGCAAGAGGAGCGGGCTGACATACGGCAATGACGTGCAGGTCAGAGCCCAGCTCTCTCATGAACTCCACAAGGTAGAGCGTGTAATCTTCGATATCGAAGCTGCCGTCCGAAACCGGGATGTCGCGGGCGTTGTGCCAATCTGTGACATAGACGTCACAGTCAGGCAGCAAAGACCGCACGGTAGAGCGCAACAGCGTCGCGTAGTGACCGGACATCGGCGCGATCAACAGAACGCGGCGGTCCATATCATCACGGCCCTGGACGTTGAACTTGATCAGGTCACCAAACGGGCGTTCCAGCACCGTCTCAACCTTGATCAGGTGATCACGACCATCTTCGCCGGTGATTGATTCGATACCCCAGTCAGGTTTGACCACCATCCGCTGAAAGGTGCGCTCCGTGACCTCTCCCCACGCTGCCATCCATTGAAAAGCTGGGTTTGGCACCATACTAAAGGCAGGGTAAGATGACATGGAAAGCGCCGTGGCCCCGAGCCATTGGTTTGTATTGCGGAGGGTTTCCATCCAATCATAGGTCACCATGTAGCGCATCGTCGTCTCCTTTGACCGAGCTTGCCGCCGGTTTATCGCCGCACTGCTCTCCCCAACTGAGCGACGAAATGCTGCATAGCAGAAACTTACGAGGTAATGAACGCAATGGCAACGGGTGACGCCGCGACGACAAAAGAACTCGATAAGCTGAGCGCGAACCTGGAGCGTGTGGAGGAATTGTCCACGCGTTTGGTGCAGGCTTTGTCCGGCCGAAACCCGGCTAATCCGACGCTGAACGGGCCGGGACAGGACTTATTTGCGCAAGCAGCGGGTCTTTACTGGAAGGAAATGTTCGACAATCCGGGCAAGATCTACGAACAGCAGCTCGAATACTGGGGCAAGTCTGTGCGCCATTTCATGGAAGCCCAACAGGCGCTCGCGACGGGCACCATTATGTCAAATGGTGAAGACCAAGAGGTTGATCTGCTCAAAGGTGACCGACGGTTTGCCAACCCTCTTTGGGACACACATCCCTACTTTCACTACATCAAGCAGCAATACGCACTGAACAAGCAGGCCGTGGAACAGGCCGTGGCTGACATTGACGACATGGCGCCAAAGGAAAAGCGTCGTCTTGAGTACTTCTCGCGTCAGATCATCGACATGATGAGCCCCACGAATTTCCTTGGCACCAATCCGGACGCTCTTGAAAAGGCCGTGGAGACGGAAGGTGAGAGCCTTGTTAAAGGTTTGGAGAATCTCGTGGCGGACTTGGAGGCCAATAGCGGCGAGATGGTCGTGCGGCTTGCTGATGAAAGCGCCTTTGAACTGGGTGAGAACATCGCCACGACGCCGGGTGAGGTGGTCTATCGCAACCGGATGATGGAGCTGATCCAATACGCGCCTGCCACGGAACAGGTCTACAAAACGCCGCTGCTGATCTTCCCGCCTTGGATCAACAAGTTCTACATTCTTGATCTCAAAGCCCAGAACAGCCTGATCAAGTGGGTGACCGAACAAGGCTACACCCTGTTTGTTGTATCTTGGGTCAATCCCGATGAAACCCATGCTGATGTGGGTTTGGGGGACTACATCGAAGAAGGCTATCTGACCGCGCTGCGCGAAGTGAAGGCGATCACGGGCGAACGCCAAGTGAACACCGTGGGCTATTGCATCGCGGGTACAACGCTTCACCTTACGCTGTCCTTGCTGGCCAAGCAGGGCGACACCTCAATCAAATCAGCTACGTTTTTCACGGCTCTGACCGATTTCTCCGAACAGGGGGAGTTCACGCCATTCCTGCAGGACGACTTTGTCGATGGCATCGAGGAAGAGATTAATGAGCAGGGCATTCTGCGCTCTTTCATCATGGGGCGTACGATGTCGTTCCTGCGCTCCAATGATCTGATCTACACGCCCGCCGTGCGCAGCTACATGATGGGGGAGGCACCGCCCGCCTTCGATTTGCTCTATTGGAACGGGGACGGGGCCAACCTGCCCGGCAAAATGACGATGGAGTATCTGCGCGGTCTTTGTCAGAGCAATGACTATGTCGGAGACGGCTTTGAAGTATTGGGAGAGACACTGTCCATCAAGGACGTGACTGTGCCAATCATGGCCGTGACCTGTGAGACGGATCACATCGCGGCTTGGAAAGACTGCTATCGCGGGTTCCAACAAACAGGGTCAAAGGACAAAACCTTTATTGTCTCGGAATCAGGCCACATCGCAGGGATCGTCAATCCGCCCAGCAAAAAGAAGTATGGCCACTACACCAACGAAGATCTGACCGTAACGGCAGATGAATGGATGTCCGGGGCAGACTATACCGAGGGGTCGTGGTGGCCCCGGTGGGAAAGCTGGCTTCGCAAAAGATCTGGTAAGAAGGTCGATGCGAGAGAGCCCGGTGCGCCGAAACACCCCCCCATTGCACCCGCACCTGGAACTTACGTGCGACGCAAGGCGAACCGTTAACCCCAGTATTCCAACGAAGTATCGAGAGCTTTGCCAGACCCGCGACCCTATTCTGTGGGCGACGGTTGACGCTGCGTAAATTATTTTTGCTGCACTGCAGAAAAAAGCTTGCAATGCTGCAGTGCAGCGCGTATGTATTCTGCAGACGCAAAACAAACCCGCGCCTGAACGCTCGATAAGGAGATTTATCATGGCTAAGACACAAGACTTCAACACCGTCCTCAAAGATCTGATGGGCGCATTCCCCGTTGACACCAAAGCAATGGAAGATGCTTTCAAGAACCAAGCTGCTCTGAGCGAAAAGCTCTCCGGTGTGGCTCTGGAAGCTGCTGAGAAATCCGCTGAGATCTCCAGCACCTGGACCAAATCCACTCTGGCAAAACTGACAGAAGTCACCAAAGCCAAGACAGAACCTGCAGACTACGCCAAAGCAATGACCGACTTTGCATCGGCCAACGCCGAAGTCGCAGCTGAGAACATGGCAGCCTTCGCTGAAGTCGCCAAGAAAGTTCAGATGGACACTGTTGAGCTGCTGATGGCGGCTGGCAAAAACATCCAGGAAGACGCCACAAAAGTCGTCAAGAAAGCCACTGACGACATGACAGCTGCAGCCAAGAAAGCGGCCGCACCTGCCAAGTAAGGCACAGCTTCGCGCATGAGGCCCAAACTCCTCCCTGCCAGGGCCAAATGCCGAAAGGGCGAGCATCTTGCTCGCCCTTTTATTTTGCGCTGCAGAAGGTTATGCTGTCGTGCAGCGTCCGACACATGAGACGCGACACATGGGAGAATGGCCGTGGCAGATCCTGACAAACCGCTTCTGATCAAGCGCTACGCAAGCCGACGGCTTTATAACACTGAGACCTCCGACTACGTGACGCTGGAGGACATCGCCGAGTTCATCCGGGCGGGGCGTGATGTACAGATCATTGATCTGAAGTCGGGCGACGACCTGACCCGACAGTACCTCCTGCAAATCATCGCCGAGCATGAAAGCCGGGGCGAGAACATGCTGCCGATCAACGTGCTGAACGATTTGGTGCGCGGCTATGCCAGTCAAGCCACTTCAATGGTGCCTGATTTCCTGGCCACCAGTTTTGAGATGTTGCGCAGCGGCCAGACCCAGATGATGGAAAACATGGCCAAGGCCAATCCACTGTCCGGCATGCCGGGAATGGATGCGATGCGCGCGCAACAGGCGGCGTTCCTGAAGGCCATGTCAGGCGCCATGCCAGGCATGGGCACCACAAGTGCGCCAGAACCTGAAGAAGAAGACCAAAGTGCTGGCGAAGACCTTGATGAGATCAAGCAGCAGTTGGCGGAGTTGCAGGACAAACTGTCCAAGATGAGCAAGTAACGGGGCAAGCATGGTCGACAGCCCCGGCCGCATCACCCTATGGGGAATAGAAGTATTCATGGCGACTGCGGATGAGCGGTCGATCTCGGCCGCTGCAAAACGTTTGGGGGCCAGCCCCTCTGCCGTCAGCCAGCAACTCACCAATCTTGAAGGCGCTGTCGGGGCCACGCTTCTACAACGCAATGCACGGCCTGTTCGGCTGACACCTGCGGGTGAGATTTTCAAACGGCGTGCGCAGGTTATCCTGAACGAAGCTGCACAGGCGCGGGCGGAGCTTGCCATGTCAGACCTCTCCGTGCTGACCCGATTTCGGCTTGGCATGATCGAGGACTTTGAAGCCGACGTAACCCCGCAGCTTTTGACCCACATGGCAGCGGAGCTGAAGGGCTGTCAGTTCCTGCTTGAAACCGGGGCCAGCCACTACCTGTTCGATCTGCTGGATGCACGCGCGCTTGACGTCATCGTGGCCGCCGATCTTGGGGCAGAGGATGACTGGGTCGAGGTGCATCCGCTGCTAACCGAACGTTTCATCGTGGCCGCGCCCAAAGGTGTGATCGACCCGGACAAAGACGTATTGCGCCAGCTCAAACGCCTGCCGCTTATTCAGTACACACAGCGCCACTACATGGGTCGATTGATCACAGCACACCTGATCCGCCAGAACGTGACACTGCCGCATCGGTTCGAACTGGACAGCTATCATGCGATCCTGGCGTTGGTGGGGCAGGGGGCAGGATGGTCTATCCTGACGCCTTTGGCACTGATGCGCGCACAGCGGTTTGCGGATCAGTTGGATGTGATGCCGCTTCCGTTGGAACCCCTGTCACGCACGATCAGCCTGACGGCGCGCCGTGAGCTGTTGCAAGAAATGCCTGCTCAGGTCGCAAACAGCCTGCGGCCCATTCTGCAAAATGCAGTCGTGGATCCAGCCATCGCGGCGTATCCGTTCCTAGGTGACCAAATCTCCGTGGTCGACGTGGCAGGCTGACATGCCCGTAGGCCGGGGTTCACCCCGGCACGGCCGCGCAATACGCAATCTCTGTCCGATAGGCCGGGTCCTGCGTCCACTCGAAATACGTCTTTCGCAGCCGCATCGCCACCGGCCCCGCCGTACCATTGGAAAACACCCGATCACCCACACGCCGGACTGGCAGAACACCCCCGCCGGATGAGCTAAGAAACACTTCATCGGCCTCCAAAAGCTCCTCCACCGGCAACGCGCGCTCTTCCGTTTCAAAGCCTTCGGCGCGGGCCATCTCCAGCACCGTGCGACGGGTGATGCCTTGCAGAACACCGCGATCCGCTGTCACGACCGTGTTGCCCTTCAAAGCAAAAAGGTTGAAACCCGGCCCCTCGGTGACGTTGCCGTGCCCGTCCGTCAGAACAACGGTTTCAAACCCGCGATCCTTGGCCTCGAACAGCCCGCGCGTGAAGTCGCCCCAGTGATAGTTCTTCACCCGTGGGTTTACGCTCTCCTCGGGGATGCGGTGCACCTCTTCTGACAGCCAGACATCCGCGCCCGCGTCTGCCATGTCCGGTTTGATGACATGCACATAGGGCACACACCAGGCATAGAAGTGGTTGGCGCAATCGCGGGGATCTCGGCTGCCGGGAATGATCGGCGTTCCCCGTGCGGCGACCATGGCGACATAGGCCGCCCGAAGACCCGTCACCGCCACCATGTCGTGCAGGGCGCGCGCGATGTCATCAAGGCTCAGCCCCACGTCCATCCGGGCCTCCTTCATGGACGCTGCGAACCGCTCTAGGTAGTCGGGCAAGCGAAAGAAAGCGCCGTCGCGCACGGGCACCACGTCATAAGCTATGTCGGAATGCGTAAGGCCCCAATCGGTCACGCCGATTTTGGCCTCCGCCACCGGGATGATCTTGCCGCCCATCCAGGCGGCACCTTTGGAAAAGTCCTGTGTCATGGACACATGAGAGGCAGGTGCGCGGTGCGCGTCAAGTCCCGTAAGCGCGGGTTTCTCCCATCACGTCCTGCGCGGCCATCAACAAGGCATCGATGATGACATCCAACTCTTCCGTGATCAGGCGCGCCGGCAGGCGCACATCGCAGGCCCGCATCAGCATCTCACGCGTTTGTGGCAGGTCTGGTGTGTCGCCCGGCAGAAACTGCCAGTTCCAGAAGGCGCGGGCATTGTCCGACGACAGTCCGAAAATCTGAACCTTCACACCGCGATCTGCAGCGGCGGTCGCAAAGGCCCGGCGTTCGGCCTCCGTCATGCCGACGAGGTTGAACTGAATGGAATCTGGTGCGCGTTTTTCCGGGCCGAGCTTTTCAGGCACCTCAAGCCACGGCGAAGTGTTGAGGGCATGGGCAACGTAATCGTGGTTAGACCGGCCATCCCGCACGCGGCGTGCGATATGAGGAATCTGCGGACGGATGATCGCGGCCGAGAGGTTGCTCATGCGCAGATTGTACAGCGGCAGTTGGTTTTGCCAGCGACCAAAGGCTGCCGTCAGATCGGCATCTTCATCCGCGAAGTGTTTGGACCAGTTGTGTTCATACGCCCCGGACATTATTACCGCGCGTGCGACGAGGTCGGCATCATCCGTCACCATGATCCCGCCTTCGCCCGCATTCACCAGTTTGTAGGACTGAAAGCTGAAACAGCCCACGCGGCCAATCGTGCCAATCTTGCGGTCATGCCAGACGGTGCCGAGGGAATGTGCGGCATCTTCTACGACAGGAACACCGCGGTCTTCACAAAGCCGCATAATTGCGTCCATGTCAGAGGTGTGCCCCCGCATGTGGCTGATGATGACGGCCTTGATCGTGTCGTCCAGCTTGGCCTCGAAATCAGCTATGTCGATGCGATAGTTCTCGCCCACCTCGCACAGGACCGGAATGCAATCTGCATGCACCACGGATGAGGGTACGGCGGCGAAGGTAAAGGCCGGGATCAACACGCGGGCATCACGTGGCAAACCGAGCGACTTGAGAGACAGGAACAAAGCCGCCGAACAGCTGCTGACGGCGAGCGCGTACTTGCTGCCCATATGCGCGGCGAAATCCTGCTCCAAAAGTGTCACAGGTGCATTTTCCGGTGCGGTATAGCGGAACAGATCGCCGGATTTCAGCATGCGATCGATCTCTGCGCGGGCCTCCTCCGGGATCGGTTCAGCATCGTAGACATTCGGTGCGAGTGGTGTTGCCTGTGTCATATTTTCAGCTTTCCTGAAAGTTATATTCGGAATTTCGGGATATGTAGCCTGCGTCCACAGCTGAGAAAAGTGAAATTTCTACGACAGGAAGTGACCGGCATAGAAACGCCACTCGAACGGCTGGATATGTTGAATGTGTGTGAACAAAGTAACGCGCGTCCCGGGCTTGATCCGGGACCTATTCGGTAGAATTGGTGAGACACCGCGTCAGGGAGACTACGCGGCTAGATCCCCAAACGGTCGCGCATCACGAACCACGTCATCGCCAATACCAGAATTGGATGCCTCAAAGCTGTGCCTCCCGGAAAAGGGGACGTCGGAATGCGGGACATTGTATCAAAGCCGTCGCTGTCACCACAGATCGAGTCGGCCATCAGCTTGCCCGCGTGGGTTGCAGTGCCCACGCCGTGGCCCGAGTAACCGGAGGCTGAGAGCATGTTGGGGGCAACTCGCGCCAGATAAGGCAAACGCTTCATCGTGATGGCCAGCGTGCCACCCCAAGCATAGTCAATCTTCACATCGCGCAGATGGGGGAAAATCTCGGTCATGGGTTTGCGCACAAGCGCGGAAATGTCGGATGGGAACCGATAACCGTAGGTTTCACCGCCCCCGAATAGAAGCCTCTTGTCGTGGCTTAGGCGGAAGTAGTTGACCACGAAGCGGCTATCGGCCACCGCCACGTCCTCGGTCAGAACCTTTGCGCTCTCTTCGCCCAACGGCTCGGTCGCCACCACGAAATTGTTGATCGGCATCACCCGCGCGGCGACCTTGTCGTTCAGCCCACCCAGATACCCGTTGCACGCCAATACAACATGTTCGGTGGTCACCGTGCCAGTGGCGGTGCGCACCTTGGCGGGCGTGCCCTCTTCAATGCCGGTCACCTCCGAGCCTTCGAAAATCTGGGCACCCGCCTGGTGGGATGCGCGTGCCAACCCGAATGCGTAGGCCAAAGGGTGCAAATGACCCGCCGAGCGATCTATTGAGCCACCTACATATTTGGGGGAAGGGCAGATCGCTTGCGCCGCGTCGTGGTCAAGCTTTTCAACATGCGTGTAGCCATATCGATCTGCCAGAAAGTCGGCATACGCATGCTCTTCAGCAACTTCCGATTTGAAGAACCCCATATGCGCGATACCGGGTTTGAGATGGCAATCAATCTTGTGTTTCTCGACCAGTGATTTCACCAATGCTTTGGTGTCCTCCGCCAATGCCCAAAGCTTGTCGGCGTCGTCGCGTCCTAACAGTTTTTCGACGTAGTGCTGATCCATCCGTTGACCGCTGCCGAGCTGTCCACCATTGCGACCAGAGGCACCAAACCCCACGCGTTGCGCGTCAAGCACGACGACCGTGCGTCCAGCCTCTGCCAGATGCAGCGCACAGGACAGCCCGGTG
The DNA here is from genome assembly GCA_963422235.2 of uncultured Roseovarius sp. Lineage (GTDB taxonomy): Bacteria > Pseudomonadota > Alphaproteobacteria > Rhodobacterales > Rhodobacteraceae > Roseovarius. Next base: position 496,690 of record CAXMWV010000001.1, on the reverse strand, counting down.
AAACCCGCCCCGATCACGCAAACATCCGCCGTCACATCACCGTGTAGCGGCTCATACGGTCCCGGCGGTGTTGCCGTCGCAGCATACCAGCTTGGCGGATACGTCCCTTTGCGGTCGTTGGAATACAGAAGATTCATGGGGCCATCTTGCGCTGCGTCTCAGACATTCAGCAACAAGTGCTCGCGCTCCCACGGGCTGATGACTTGCAGGAACTCATCATATTCCGCCCGTTTTACAATGCCGTAGACGCGTGAAAACTCAGGTCCCAACACCTCGTGCAGACCTTCGGCTTCTTCGAACAGGTCGAGGGCGGCACCAAACTCATTTGGGATCTCCGCCTCGCCGTCATAAGCCTCTCCCCGGAACTGTGCGTCCGGGCGGATGTCATTCTTGAGACCCAGAAGCCCGCAGGCGAGGCTGGCCGCGATGCCAAGATATGGATTGCAATCCATGCCTGCGATCCGGTTTTCCACGCGTCGTGCCTCTGGCGGTGACAGCGGCACGCGAATTCCCGTCGTTCGGTTGTCCCGCCCCCAGGCCAGGTTGATCGGCGCGGAAAAGTCACGCACGTACCGGCGGTAGGAGTTTACGTAAGGGGCCAGAACCGCAATGGCATCGGGAAGGTGTTTCTGCAACCCGCCGATGAAATGATAAAATGCATCGGTCTCGCCCCCCTGCGGACCAGCGAACACGTTGCGCCCGGTTTCCACGTCCAGTACCGAATGATGAATGTGCATAGCACTGCCGGGTTCATCGCCAATGGGTTTGGCCATGAACGTCGCGAAGCAATCATGGGCAAGGGCCGCCTCCCGGATCAGGCGTTTGAAGTAGAACACCTCGTCGGCCAGCTTCACCGGATCGCCATGGCGAAGGTTGATCTCTAGCTGCCCGGCACCGCCTTCCTGCGTGATGCCGTCAATCTCAAACCCCTGTGCCTCAGCGAAATCATAGATGTCGTCGATGACCGGGCCGAACTCATCTACGGCTGTCAGCGAATAAGCCTGCCGCGCGGCCGCCGGTCGGCCAGAACGGCCCATCATCGGCGCGATCTCTTGCGCGGGGTCGACGTTGCGGGCCACGAGGTAGAATTCCATTTCGGGCGCGACGACGGGTTCCAGACCCATCTCGGCGTAAAGTCCCACAACGCGTTTGAGGACGTTGCGCGGGCTGCAGCCGATCAGGTTGTCCTCGCGGTCATAGGCGTCATGGATCACCTGCAGTGTCCAATCGCCTGTCCAAGGTGCTGCCGTTGCCGTGCTCATATCTGGCTTTAGCACCATGTCGCGTTCAATGAAGCCTTCGTCACCCGCCGCTTCGCCCCATCCACCAGTAATGGTTTGGTAGAAGATGGAGTCTGGCAAATGAAAATAGTCCTGCCGCGCGAATTTCGAGGCAGGTACGGCCTTGCCCCTTGCAATGCCCGGTAGATCGGAAATCACGCATTCGACCTCATCGAGCCTGTGACCTTCCAGGTAGGTTTGCGCTGCGTCGGGCAGGGAAGCCATCCAATCAGCCATGAGCATGGCCCTCCTTGAAAAATGCAACCATACGGTCCACGAAACGTAGGCTGTCATGCGGTGCGTCCACAATGCCCTTCGCGGCGGACAGGCGATCGGGTTCCACCACGCCTTCGCCGCGCAGTTTGATCAGCATATCCAGAATTTCACTATCGAATTCGGGATGCGGTTGAATGGTCATGATACGATTGTCGTAAAGCAGTGCTGCATTCTCGCAAAACGGGTGGCTGCCGATCACCTGCGCGCCCTCCGGCTTTTCCACCACCTGATCCTGATGCCAGGCGATCAGGCGCATCTTGTCGCCCTGAATGTCGTAGTCTGTGTGACCAACGGCCCAGCCTTTGTCATATTTTACAACTTTGCCGCCCAATGCCTGCGCGATGATCTGGTGTCCGAAGCAAACGCCGATCATCGGGCGTCCGTCGGCATAGACGGCGCGGATGAAGTCTTCCAGCGGAGCAATCCAGGGGTGATCTTCGTAGGCCCCGTGCTTGGACCCGGTGATGATCCAGCCGTCGGCATCTTCCGGGCTTTTGGGATACGCCTCGTCCACAACGAACCAGGCTTGCGTGTCAAACCCGTTGGCTTCCAGAAGGTCGCCAAAAATCCTGTCGTAGTCGCCCCGTGTTTTCTGCAACTCGTCCAGGGCATGTCCTGTCACCAGAATACCGATTTTCATGGGTATCACCTGCAATTTGATCAAATTTACAATAGCGGAAGCCAAGGGGCGGCGGCAAGGCCCTCTCAGACCGCGTCGAGATAGGTTTTCCAATGCTGATCTTGTGCAATCTCGCCCATGAGACGCAACTCTTGTCGCTTGGTCAGGACCATGTTGGCGATGAGATCAGGGTGGAAGATGCGGGGCAGCGTGGCGTCGTTCGCGAAACAGTCAACGGCAGTTGCCCAATCACTGATCAGGTGTGGGAACTCTTGATCATAGGCATTGCCGCTCATCGGGGCAGGGGGCGCAAGGCTTTCTTCTATGCCCATCATGGCAGCACCCAGAACGGCGGCGAAGACGAGATAGGGGTTGGTATCCCCGCCAGCCACGCGATGTTCGATCCGCCGCGCAGCCGCGGCACCGCCGGGAACACGAACTGCCGCCGTGCGGTTTTCATAGGCCCAACAGACCGACGTCGGCGCGTGGGCACCGGGAACCATGCGCTCATAACTGTTCGCGTGCGGGGCAAAGATGAGAGTGGATGGGACAAGTGCCTCAAGGCATCCGGCAATCGCTGACAGCAGCGTTTCTGTGCCGTCTGGACCACCGTTGTCGAAGACGTTCTTGCCTGCCTTATCGAGTACAGAAAAATGCATGTGCATCCCGTTGCCCGCATCCTCGGCAAAGGGTTTGGCCATGAAGGTTGCCGCCATGCCGTGCGCGCGCGCGGTGCCCCGGATCAGCGCCTTGAAAAGCCAGGTGTCGTCGGCCGCGCGCAGGGCGGACTGATGCGTCAGCGTGACCTCGAACTGACCCACACCGGATTCGCTCGTGGTGGTCTGGGCCGGAATGTCCATCGCCGCCGCACCCGCGTAGAGATCGGTGAAAAAGGCATCTAGCCTATCGATATGATCGACCGACAGGATATGCGCGCCTTCCATGCGGCGACCTGTCTGCGGATCACGGGCAGGCATCAGCGTCTCGCCACTGTCATCGACCAGGGTAAATTCCAACTCAGTCGCCGCCATGACGGTCCAGCCACGCGCCTCATAGCGTGCCAGAACAGTCTTCAGGGCATGACGCGGGTCGCCCTCGAAGGGGCGGCCATCTTCGTGGTGCATCTCCATCAGCACCAGAGGTGTCGTAGTTTTGAGCCATGGCATCGGCACCGGATCGCGGTCCGTCGGAAGAAGCATCCCGTCTGCGTCTCCAGTTTCGAAGACCAAAGGCGAGTCCTCGACATCCGCGCCGAATATGTCGGCGTTCATGATGGAGACTGGCATTCTCAGCGCGCCCTTGGCGAGCTTATCGGCGTAAGATGACGGGACGCGTTTGCCCCGCATCTGCCCGTTGAGATCGCAGGCCGCCACGCGGAACGTGGGAGTGCCGGTCAGGTCCATGTCAATTCCCCTTTGATCAGGGGTTTACTGCGTTTCGCCGGTGTTTGAACGAATTTTCTTCGAAAATTCCGGGTTTGCTGCCGTCAGCCTGCGATCGACGCCGCATAGATACTGTCGATGGTGGCGCCAAGGGTTTGGTCGAATTCCGCCTCCGATTGCTGGGCTGACAGCCCTTCGGTCAAAGCGCGAGAGAAGCTGGCGATCATGCCGGTGTTCTGGGCAAGTCGCCCGTTTGCTTCGTCCCGGGAATACCCGCCCGACAGCGCCACAACGCGCATGACGCGCGGATGGTCGACCAACGGCTGGTAGTGGTTTGCCGTTTCCGGCAGCGTGAGTTTCAGCATCACTTTCTGGTCGGTGGGCAACGCGTCAAGCTGTTTGCCAATCTCGTCGCGCAGGATGTCTTCGGCTTCGGCCTTGTCAGAGATTGAAATGGTCACTTCCGGTTCAATTATGGGAACCAACCCGTGGCCAAGGATCTGGGCACCGACCTCGAATTGCTGCGCAACGTTTGCCGCGATACCGGAGGGCGAGGCCGCATCGATCACAGAGCGCATCTTGGTGCCGAATATGCCCTTTTCGTTGGCGCGCGTCAGAAGGGCGTCTAGGTCGGGCATGGGCTTCATCAGTTTCACGCCACCCTCTGCGTCGGCCAACCCTTTGTCCACTTTCAGAAACGGCACCACGCTGCGGTTTTCCCAAAGGTATTCTGCCGTCGGCGTGCCGTCGATTTCCCGCTCCATTGTCATCTCGAAAAGGATTGCCCCAACCACCTTGTCGCCGGTAAACGCAGGCGATTTGATGATGCGAGAGCGCATGGCGTGGATCATGTCGAACATCTCAGCCTCGCCTGAATACTGATCTTCCTCAACGCCATAGAGCTTCAGCGCTTTGGGTGTAGACCCTCCGGATTGATCCAAGGCCGCGACGAACCCCTGACCTGCTTCAATCTTTGCCGCCTGATCTGATTTGGACATGGGGTCTCTCCGCCTGAATTGCTTTGGCCCGCTTGTAGGTGAGGGGAGGGCGGGTTGCAATTCTGGTGGCGCTAACAGAAAGCCGCATCTGGTGCAGCGCCTGCTGCGGCTGCGGGATTGGAGTTCCTTCAACAAGAAAGAAGCTGGGCCGCGTTAGCCAATTGCGACGATGGCCACGGACGCAAGCAGAAGTGTAGCGAAGGCAATGTTGATGAGTCGCGAAGCCCGCGGGCTTTGCATCAGGCCAGACAGTCCGGCCCCGGCTGCGAGCCAGCCCAGGTTGACGATGCAAACACAGGCGATGGCGAGCGTTGCTTTGTACAAGCCGTCCATGACCGGGGCGCCAGCGATCAAGGTATGACCGGAAAAGAGCGCGCCCATGGCAGCATAGGCTTTGGGGTTTGAGAGCGAGAGCAGCACGCCTGCGTACCACGGTGGGGCCGTGCTGCGTGCTTCCGCGCTTTGCAAAGGTGGGGCGGTTGCAATTCGCCAGGCAAGGTAAAGGAAGTAGAGTGCGGCCAGTGTTGTGATGACCGGGGCGATGCCGGGCAATGCCAACACCGCGCCGGATATGCCTGTGCCAACGATGATGAAGACCAGGCCCACGCCCAAGTTCAGCCCTGCCATGTAGGCCAGCCCGCGTCTGCGTCCAAACCCTGCACCGACGGCGGCAACGGAAAGTGTGTTTGGCCCCGGACTGCCGACCAGAGCGAAGGCCGTGATCAGGAAGGACCAGAGCGGCTCCACGGGGCTAACTGCTCAGCGCTGCGACGCCGGGCAGGACCTTGCCTTCCATCCATTCCAGGAACGCACCGCCGGCGGTGGAGATGTATGTGAAGTCCTCGGCCGCACCTGCCTGGTTGAGCGCGGCAACCGTATCACCGCCTCCGGCCACAGATATGAGGCTGCCTGATATGCTCAAAGCAGCGGCGTGCCTGGCGGCTGCATTTGTGGCGGTGTCGAAAGGATCGATTTCAAACGCACCGAGGGGTCCGTTCCAGATAAGGGTCTTGGCAGTGTCAAATGCCGCCGCAATCCGTGCCACGCTTTGCGGCCCGGCATCGAGGATCATCGCGTCGTCCGGACAGGCATGCGCAGGCACCACCTCGAACGCGGCCCCGGCCTTGAACTCCCGCGCGACGACCACATCCGGGGGAAGGATAATCTCGCAACCCGCAGCACCTGCTTTGCCCATGATCTCGCGCACGGTATCGGACATTTCGTGTTCGCAAAGCGATTTGCCGACGCTGAGACCTTGTGCGGCAAGAAACGTGTTGGCCATGCCGCCGCCAATCACCAACCGGTCGACCTTGTCCACCAGATTACCGAGAAGCTCCAGCTTCGTAGACACCTTCGCCCCACCCACCACGGCCACCACGGGGCGTTTGGGCGCGCCAAGGGCGGCCTCCAGAGCCTTCAGTTCGGCCTGCATCAGGCGGCCAGCACAAGAGGGCAGGTGACGTGCGACCCCTTCGGTCGAGGCATGCGCCCGGTGTGCGGCAGAAAACGCATCATTGCAGTAGACATCCCCAAGCCCCGCGATGCGGGCGGCAAACTCCGGATCGTTGGCTTCCTCCCCGGGGTAGAAGCGGATGTTCTCCATCAGCAGCACTTCGGCGGCGCGTGCCTCTTGAGTCAACGCCTCGGCGCCTTCCAGTGTTTCGATGAATTGCACCGTATGGCCCAAGGACGCCTCAAGCGCCGGTACGACCTGCCGCAACGACATCTCGTCGACCACTTTGCCCTTGGGCCGTCCGAAATGGGCAATCAGCATTGGCTTGCCACCGCCGCCAAGGATCGCTTCGATCGTCGGCACAATGCGGTCAATGCGGGTGGTGTCCGTAACGCGACCATTCTCGACAGGCACATTGATATCTACGCGTGTCAGGACGGTCTTGCCCGCAAGATCCATCTCGTCCAGCGTTTTCCATGCAGCGTTTCCATCCATGGCACACCTCACTCCCCGCACCGAATTTCGTGCCCCTATTGGCCTTTGCGTGCAACAGCGTCAACACCCGGCTTGGCTTTCCCCGCCAGAGCGCTTACCTAACGGGCAAGTTGTTCTGACAGGAGGGCCCTATGGCCGAGATCAAAGACCCCGAAAACACTATTCTGATGGAGCTCAAAGACGGTACAGTCACCATTGAGTTGCTGCCGGATGTGGCCCCCAAGCATGCCGAGCGGATGAAAGACCTGGCCCGCGCGGGTGCCTATGACAACGTGGCCTTCCATCGTGTGATAGACGGGTTCATGGCGCAAACGGGCGACGTCAAGAACGGCAACATGGAAAAGGATTTCAACCTCGGCATGGCCGGGACCGGTGGTAGCGATCTGCCCAACCTGCCAGCAGAGTTCAGTGGTGTGCCCCATGATCGCGGGACTTTGGGTGCCGCGCGCAGTCAGAACCCGGACAGCGCCAACAGCCAGTTCTTCATCAACTTCAATGACAACCACTTCCTGAACCGTCAGTACACGGTGTACGGCCGGGTGATCTCGGGCATGGAACATGTAGACGCGATCATGCGCGGCGAGCCGCCCGCCAGCCCTGACCGGATGATCAGTGTGAAGGTGGCCGCGGATGCGTAAGCTTGGGATTGCACTTGCGGCGGGATTGCTGGCCAGCCCTGCCATGGCGGATGGGCTTACCATTCAAATCGCGGGTGTCGCGAACGGTACCGTGACTATCGACCTTTTTGAGGATGTTGCCCCCAAACACGTGGAACAGATCACGACGCTTGCCGAGCAGGGGCTCTATGACGGCGTCTACTTTCACCGGGTTATGGCGGGTTTCATGGCCCAAACCGGCGACGTGAAGTATGGGAAAGTCGAAGGTGGCAGCCTGCGCCGTGCCGGAACGGGCGGCAGTGATCTGCCCAACATTCCGGCTGAGTTTTCCAACATCTCCTTTGATCGCGGCATCGTCGGCATGGCGCGCTCTAACTCTGTGAACAGTGCCAACAGTCAGTTTTTCATCATGTTCGCAGATGAGCCTCGTTTGAACGACAACTACACTGTTGTGGGTCGCGTCACGTCTGGCATGGAGATTGTCGACAAGATCAAGAAAGGCTCCCGCGCCGCCAATGGTGCGATCAGCGGTGAACCCGATCGCATGGTCAAAGTGACCGTCACAGAATAACGCCACCCATGACCGCCACCGGGTATGAACCACTGAACACGCTCAAGCCGGTGGCAGGCGGCCTTTGGATCATCGACGGGCCGGCGATGCGGCAGGGTTGGGTGCCTTACCCGACCCGCGCCGTCGTGGTTCAGCTTCCCGATGGCGGGCTTTGGGTCTATGCGCCGACGCCGCTAACCGACGGATTGGCGGCGGAGTTTTCAGAACTTGGGCCTGTCTCGCACATTGTGGTTCCTACGAAAGAAAACGCGACGGATGTGTCTGCATGGCGCGCCGCATATCCAGGAGCCCGGATTTGGGCACCAGAAGGCTATCTTGACGGCGCGGAACAGCTGAGCGCGGAGACCGCAGAGCAGCTGTGGTCGGGTTTGCTGGGGCAACGCGTCGTCCGGTCTGGACCGGATCGGCGGGAGGCAGTGTTTTGCCACATCCCGTCCCGCATGTTGATTTTTGCGCAGCTGTTTGAGGCGCTAGAGACCAAGAAGCTGCCGACGCTTGCGCGGCCTTTCGTGTGGTTTTCCGGTACGGATGACAGCGGAGGACACATGCGGCCCACGCATCGTTGGGCGTTGAAAGAGAGAGACAAAAGCGCCCTGGCCGAGGACGTGGAACACCTTATCGGGTGGCGACCCAAGGGCATCCTGTTGTCTCACGGACGGTGTTTTCCGGACAATGCTGTGCTACAGCTTGAACGTGCATTCCGCAAGGTGCTTCGCGCACAAAGGTGGGAAGCGGCGTTCGCGGATCGAAGCGATACGAAGTAGTTTTCTGGTGTTTTGGGGGCGCTGCCCCCGCCGCCCCAGAGGTATTATTGACAAGAAAGAACCAAGGGCGAATTTTCAACCTTGCCTCACCAATGCGCGCCTGCATTGACTTGGATATCTTCCATCGTCAGGGCCGGGGCAGCGTCAGAGGCGAGGAAGGCCACGAGCGCTGCGATCTCATCAGGTTGGACAAGACGATTCTGCGGGTTTGCCTCGGCAAGCGCTGAGATCTCTTCATTTTGCGTGCGGCCCGACTGTGTTGCCATACGGGCGGCGCTGTCGCGAAGCATATCCGTCTCAACCCAGGTCGGGCTGACCATCACGCAACTTACCCCATGGGGCGCGCCTTCCAACGCTACGGATCGCGTCAAACCCAATAGCCCGGCCTTGGAAGCGCAATAGGCCGGGTAATCAGCTTTGGCAGTATGGGCGGCGGTAGAGCCAATGTTGATGATCCGCCCCCATCCCTGCGCGATCATACCGGGCAGGCAGGCGCGTGTGGTCAGGAATGGGCCGGTGAGGTTGGTGTCGATGACGTTTTGCCAATCGTTCAGCCCATGCCCACTGGTGGTTTGATGCAGCGTCACACCGGCCGCGTTGACCAGCACATCGACAGTGCCAAACCTGTCCTGTGTGGCGGACATGAAGTCTTGGACAGAAGTCGCGTCACAAACGTCCAGATGCGCCGTGAAAACCTCCCCGCCCACGCTGCTTTTCATGGCATCCTGAACGGACGCATCTCCGCCGCGCCGCGCGCCGATCGCAACATGCATACCGTCTTTTGCCAAATGGCAGGCAATCGCGTGACCAATTCCGGCCAAACCGCCGGTCACAATGGCGACGCGTGGCTCAGTCATTGGGTTTCTCAATCTCGGCCTTGACCCATGCGTCAATGTCTCCGGGACGTCGTCCACCTGCGAGGTATTCGTCAATGATGGTCAACATCATGTCACGCCCGAAAGACTGGTAGTGCCCGGCATGGACCGTGCTTACAGGCAGTTCGCGCAAACGCCGCAGAGACTGCGCGAGGTGGTCGGCGTTGGAATGGAAAAGCTCGTCCAGCAGCTCACCATCGTAGACAACATCGCCCGAAAACAGCAGCCCCGTGGCTTTCTCATAAAGCGCAATCGAGCCTGGTGAGTGGCCTGGCAAATGGAAGACCTGAAACACCCTGTCGCCCAAATCCACCACATCGCCTTCGTCCAGCAGATGTGTGATCGGGGCAGGGCGGACGAGATAGTCTTCGTACCGGAACCCCTCATAGGGCAGGGCGGTGAAGGCCTCGGCCCGCACATAGCCCGTATCCGCCACAGTGTTGTGCGATGTGGGCGCGGCCATAATCGGGGCCTCAATCGGATGGCAACAGCGGGTCTTGAATTCATAAAGACCGCCCGAATGGTCAAAGTGGCTATGCGTGACAATAGCGGTCACAGGTCGCTCCGAGAGTTGCGCAACCTCTTCAATGAGCGACCGCACACCCATCCCAGTATCGATCAAAAGATCCCGATCCCGACCGCGTACGTGCCAGATGTTGCAGCGCAGCCAGTCGGCCATGTGCGGTTCATAGATGCGAGACACGCCGTCGCCAAGATGCTCCACAGTGAACCAGTTTTTGGCAATGGGTTTGAGCATAGGGCCTCAGACTTCGGGTTGTTGAAAGAAGCCTAGCCTTCTGATTAGCGTCTGTCACCTGTGCGGTAACCCAACCTTAAGTCGCATGCTCAAGTGGTAATTCCTTTTGATTACTCGCAAATTCTGTGCATCAATGCCCGAGTGCATAGTCACCAATTCAAGCCCGCGCGCCAAAACGGGCATAAAAACAGGGAGAACACTCTATGAAAACGACGAAGCTGATCGCCTCAGCCGTTCTAAGCCTCGGTCTGGCCGGAACTGCCATGGCGGATTCCGACGAGACCATCAAAATTCCGATCAATGAATGGACCGGACAGCATGTCTCGGCCCATATCCTCGGCAACCTATTCGAAAAAGCCGGATACTCGGTCGAGTTTGTCACTGCCGGTGCGGTGCCACAGTTTGCGGCCATTGCACAAGGCGACCTACACGTGCAGCCAGAGACCTGGACCAACAACGTAGGTGACATTTACCCCAAGGCCGTTGAATCCGGCGACATCGTTGTTCTGGGCGATTTGGGTCTGCAGCCGCAGGAGGGCTGGATTTATCCGCCGTACATGGCCGAACAGTGCCCCGGCCTGCCCAGCTATGAAGCGCTTTACGATTGTGCGCAGGCTTTTGCCGCGGCGGACACGTTCCCGAATGGTCGTCTGATCACGTATCCGGCGGATTGGGGTACACGGTCCAAAGACGTAGTCACACAGATCGGGTTGCCCTTCGCGCCGATCGCGGGTGGCTCCGAGGGCGCAATGATCGCAGAAGCCAAATCTGCCGTTGCCGCCGAGCAGCCGATGCTGATGATGTTCTGGCAGCCGCACTGGCTGTTTGCCGAGAATGACTTCGAATGGGTTGAATGGGACGCCGCTGACGGAGAGTGCGTCGAAGAAAGCGGTCAGACCAAAGGCAATGCCTGCGGGTTCCAGCAAGCCTCGATCAGCAAGATTGCCAATAAGGACTTCGCCGACAAGTGGCCGGGGGCCAACGCGATTTTTGAGGCCTATACCATTGGCAACGATGTCCAGAACCTGATGATGCTGGAAATCGACCAAAAAGGACGTGATCTGGAAGAAGTAGTTGCAGAATGGATGGACGCCAACGAGGCCACTTGGGCCCCATGGGTGGAAGCCGGCATGGCTGCAAAGAACTGATCGGTTCTTTGTCCTGACATGATTGATCCGGGGCTGGCTCATAGGCCGGCCCCGACGCATACCAACCCATTCCAACAGCCGGGGCACACGCGATGGAAAGTGGCAAGGGCGACGTCAAGCTATCCTGCCGGAACATCTGGAAGGTCTACGCCGAAGGGTCAGCACCCTACTTTAAATCGGAAGTAGACGGGGCCAATACCGCTCAGCTGTGCGAACGTATGCGCGCCGATGGGGCGATTCCCGCCGCCGCCGACGTGAGCTTTGACGTCCACGTGGGCGAGATTTTCGTCATTATGGGACTGTCCGGGTCCGGTAAATCCACGGTGGTGCGCTGTCTCTCGCGATTGATTGAGGCCACCCATGGAGAGATCTTGCTGGACGGTGAGGACCTGCTAAAGAAATCCGACAAGGACCTCATCGATATCCGCCGCCACAAAATGGGCATGGTGTTCCAGAACTTCGGGCTGATGCCGCATCTCAGCGTGTGGGACAACATCGCCTTCCCATTGTCGCTTCAGGGCTTGGGTAAAAAAGAGCAGATTGAAAAAGTGCGCCGCGTGATTGAGCTGGTGGGTCTGGAAGGGCGCGAAACCTCTTTCCCGCGCCAGCTTTCGGGTGGTCAGCAACAGCGTGTGGGTATTGCCCGCAGCCTCGCGATTGAACCGGAGTTGTGGTTCCTGGATGAGCCATTTTCGGCGCTCGACCCGCTTATTCGCCGCCAGATGCAGGATGAGTTTTTGCGCATCCAGAAGACGCTGCAGAAATCCATTGTCTTCATCACGCATGACTTTCTTGAGGCGCTGCGGATCGCAGACCGCATGATGATCATGCGCGACGGGCAGGTGGTGCAGATGGGCAAACCCGCCGAATTGATCGTGAACCCGGCGGATGACTACGTGGCCGAGTTTACCGAAGAGGTGCCGATGGTCCGCGTGCTTAAGGCGCTTGATGTGATCGACAAAGCCAAGAAGCCGACGAAGGCCATGCCAGAACAGGATTGCAATTGTTCGGTAGAAGAATTGCTGCCGCTGCTGGCGGAGCATGAAGGCGGCGTGAAGGCCATGCGTGGGAGTGACGCCATAGGCGTGGTGACTGCCGCGAGCGTGATTTCCGCCCTGGCACATCGCGACGCTGATCGTGCGGCTGAGGCAGGGGCAGCGTGATGGCCGACGGGCACGTACGCATGATTTGGGTGGGCATGATCGCGCTCACACTTGCGATGCTGGCCATGTCAGACGCGGCCAAGTGGCTGATCGACTATCCCGAAGCGTGGGTTGTGCCGATCACGCCATGGCTCAACGCGTTCATGGACTGGACTGTTGCCGTGTTCGGCCCCGCCTTCCGTGCGTTTTCAACGGCGATGGACGTGCCGATGAGCGCGATGCGCGAGTTTCTGAACTGGCTGCCGTGGTCAGTAACGTTGGTTTTGCTGACCTTTGCTGCCTATGCCGTGTCGGGTGTGAACCTTGCGATCTTCACCTTTCTGGCCGTGCTTTACATGGTCGTCATTGGTTACTGGCCGGAATCGATGAACTCACTTTCGTTGGTGGCGATCTCTGTGCCCATGGCGGTGGCGATCGGGTTCTCGCTCGGGGCTTTGGCGTTCTTTTCGGACAGGGCAGAACGGATCATCAAGCCAGTGATGGACTTGCTGCAGACGGTCCCGGCCTTTGCCTATCTTCTGCCTATTCTCTTGCTCTTCGGGTTCGGGCCTGTTGTCGGTCTGATTGCGTCCATCATGTACGCTTTCCCACCCACGGTTCGAAACACAATGCTCGGCCTGCGTCGCGTGCCGAGCGAGGTGATTGAAGCGGGCCTCATGTCCGGCGCAACAGGGCCGCAGCTTTTCTGGCGCGTGCGTGTGCCCTCCGCGATGCGACAGATTTTGCTGGGTGTGAACCAGACAACGATGGCGGCGTTTTCCATGGTGATCATCGCGTCGATTATCGGTGGGACGGCAGATATTGGTTGGGAAGTGCTGTCGACCATGCGCAAAGCGCAGTTTGGTGAAAGCCTGCTGGCGGGGATCGTGATTGCGCTGATGGCCATGGTGATGGACCGCATCACAGCCGCCGCCGCCACGGTGGAACCAAAAGAGCCGCAACTGCATGAAACCATCTGGTCGCGATATCGCACATGGATCATTGCGGGCGCTCTTGCACTTGGCGTGGCTCTGCTGGCGCAACTGTTTCCTGCGCTGTCGGTTTACCCTCGCGAGTGGGAGATTTTCCCCGCGCAGTACCTAAACGATGCAGTGACCTACGTGGTGGTGGAGTTCGCGGACGAGATCAACACGATCAAGACGGTTGCGTTCTTCTTCATCATGCTGCCTGTCAAAATCGGTCTGAATGAAACGGTCAGCCCGTTCACTTGGGGATTTGAGTTCACGACACCCCTGAAGCTTGGCTATGCCGCCTTGAGTGCGTGCCTGATCCTCTGGATGGCCCACCGCAAAGGTCTTGGCGCGGCTGTGGCCGTCGCATTTTGTGCCACGCTGATCTATTTCGGTCTGACGCGCATGCCCTGGCCTGCCTTGGTGGCCATGGCCGCGCTGTTGAGCTGGCAACTTTCCGGCCCGAAATTGGCCATAGGCACGGCGCTTGGTCTTGGGTTCCTGATCATTTCGGGCGTTTGGCCACAGGCGCTCATTTCGATCTACTTGTGCGGTATCGCGGTGTTACTCTCGTTTGCGATTGGGGCAACCCTTGGCGTGCTGGCCTCAGAGTTTGACGGCGTCTCGGCCGCTTTGCGACCGATCAATGACACGCTACAGACGATGCCGCTTTTTGTGATCTTGATCCCTTTCCTGATGATCTTCAAAATCGGGGAATTCACAGCCTTGCTGGCGATCATGGCCTACGCGATTGTGCCGGCCATTCGATACACCGAACATGGGCTCCGATCTGTGCCGGCCCACGTTATCGAAGCGGCGACTTGTATCGGGTGCACGCGGCTGCAAACGCTCTTTCGGGTGAAGCTGCCGCTGGCGTTGCCGGTGATGATGCTGGGTCTGAACCAGACAATCATGTACGGGATCGCAATGCTGGTGATTGCCGCACTCGTGGGCACGAATGGTCTTGGCCAACAGGTTTATATCGGCCTTGGTGATGGGGATTTCGGTGTGGGCATCGTCGCAGGACTTGGCATGGCAATTATAGCAATTATCGCTGACCGCCTGACCGCCGCGTGGAGCAAGAAGCGCCAGGAAGAATTGGGTCTGGAGGCGGAAATTTGAGCGGGCTGCTCGGCGCTCAGGACTGGGGCTTTCCCGTCCCAATAGCCTACGGGCCAGGCCGGATTGCGGAGGTTGCAGATCACTGCGCCACGTATGACATTGCGCGCCCGCTGATCGTGACTGACCGGGGCAGCCGCAACTTGCCATTCGTTGACCAACTGGCGAACCTTCTGGGAAAGGCGGGCCTGACCAACTCGGTGTTTTCCGAAATCTCCCCCAATCCGCGCGATGATGAGATTGAAGCAGGCTGTGCAGCTTTACGAGTGGGTGACCATGACGCGGTGATCGCGATTGGTGGTGGCAGTGCGATGGATGGGGGTAAGTCGATCTGCATGACGGCCCATAATGACCACGGGATTGCGGCTTTCGACTACCTCAAACCTGCGCCTGTGGTGGATGCGCCATTTCCAAAGCTGATTTGCATTCCGACCACAGCAGGGACAGGGGCAGAGACGGAAAGCACCGCAATGGTGACCGACACCCAAAACGGGATGAAGTTCTGCGCGTGGCATCCTGATTTGAAGGTCAGCCTTGCACTACTGGACCCGGAGTTGACCCTCGGCCTGCCGAAACACCTGACAGCATGGACGGGCGTTGATGCGCTGACCCATGCGGTGGAGGCATTCATCGTGACGGATTTCAATCCGATGTGTGATGCTATGGCGTTGGAGGCCATGTCGCTGATTTCTCGCTACCTTGAGCAAGCGGTACTTGAGCCTGGCAACCTCGAAGCGCGGGGCGGCATGCTCGTTGGGTCCTGTCTGGCGGGCGTTGCGTTCCTCAAGGGTCTGGGCCACGTGCACGCGATTTCACACATGGTGGGGGCCGAGTATGACACGCAACACGGGCTGACCAATGCAATCGTTTTACCGGTGGTGCTGCGCTACAATCTGCCGGGTTTGGAAGAGAAGACACGACGAATGTCAGAGGCCATGGGTTTGGGTGCGCTGACGTCGGAGGCATTTTGCGCGCATGTTGATGGCGTGCTGGATCGGTTGGAAATCCCGAAAAGTCTAGCCGAGATCGGTGTCCCGTTCGCTTGCGCTCAGCGCGTGGCGGAGAAAGCCGTGCAGGATGCAGCGGCGGAGACCAATCCAAGACCTGCGAGTGTCGAAGAGATGCGCGCGCTCATTGAGCAAGCCATTAAGGCTGCGCGCTAAAACGCCTTTTGCCAGTCTACGATGATTTTGGCGACCGCCTCGGGATCTTCTTCATGGGCCAGATGGCCGAACCCTTCCAGCACTTCGTAACGCGCGTTCGGCATTGTGGAAGCCGCGCGCTCTGACACGTTTGGTGGGACCGTCCCGTCCTGCGACCCTGCCAACAGCAAGGTGGGTGTTTCTACGGTGAAAAGCCGCTCGGACAGCTGATCCACATCCCACCGTGCCATCATCTGCAAGGTGCTGTCCACGTGGCCCCGATCTGCGAAAAGTGTCGCGTAGCATCGCAAACTATCATCATCGATCACTGACCCGGTGGTGCGAATCAGCCCTTGTGTGCGGGAAAGTGACGCCCCACCCATCGTCAGCGCAACCGCTGTGAAGGGATTGATCACCATCATCTTGGCCAGCATCGGGAAAAGCCATCCCGCAATCCCGTCAAAACCTGCAAGAGCCGCGTTGATGCCGACAACGCCGGGCGGGTGATCCTGCAAACCTGCCAGGTTCAACGCCAAGGCACCGCCCGCAGAATGGCCAATGATGAGCGAAGGCTGCCAACCCTGGTCGTTGATCAAAGCATGAATGTCTGTGCTCATCGTCTCCAACCCGCAACGCGTTTTGGTGCCTGCGCGGGTGAAGCCCTGTCCGGGCAGATCAATAGCCACTACGTGATGATGGTTCGCCAAAAGTGGGATCAGACGGGCCCAGCTATGGGTCGACCCGCCGGCACCGTGGAGCAGCAGCACAGTCGGTCCTTCGCCGGTTTCCTGCACGTGCCAGACATGCGGGGACACGCGGACCTGACGCGACAGGGTGCTCAACGGCCAGTCCTTCAGATCGCGTGACCAGTCCACCGCGCCTAATCCGACAAGGCCGCATCGGCGGCGGCACTGATGCGGTTGGCGTCGGCGCGGGGCAGGGCGAGGTATTCTCCATGAAGCCAACCCGATAAATCCGCCCCTTCGCGGCCCGGTCGCTGGCTTGTGTCGATCACCACGCTGCGCGTGCCCTGTGCCGCGAGTGCGCCTGCCATAGCCTTGGCATCATCTCGCGCCGCACCACGGCCCGGGCTGCCATCAAGTGCCACATTGGCGCGCCCGTCGGTCAGGATCGCAAGGGCAGGAGAGAAGCCGCGTGTCCGGCCCAGCTCCGCCATTTCCAGGGCTGCGCGCAGTCCCGAGGCCAAAGGCGTTCCGCCACCCCCCGGCAGACCTGCCAGTTGTTTCTTGGCTTGCACAAGGGAGCGCGTGGGCGAGAGCAAAACTTCGGCCCCGTCACCGCGAAACCCGATGAGCGCCACCTGATCGCGTTTCGCGTACGCCTGTGCCAGCATAAGTTCGACCGCACCCTTGGCTTCTGCCATGCGCGCCATGGCGGCGGAACCGGACGCATCCACTGTGAAGATAACGAGGCGGTCAGAACGTTCTTCGTAGCGCTTCAGGCGAATGTCCGAAGGTTGAATGATCAAGCGCGGCCCGTCAGGACGTGCCTTTCGGCGCAGGGATTGCCATGGTGCAGCAGTGCGCAGGGTCGCCACAACATCGATCCGCGCCCGCCCATCCATCCGACCGGGACGCGGGGGCAAGGGGCGGCCCCGGCGATTGGCAATGCGCTTGAGGCCCGCACCACTGCCTGTTGCTGCACGCTTGGCCCGGGCGCGGCTTTCAAGGCGGGTGAGGAAGTCATCGGGCAGCAGGGCGCGGACCGCTTCGATCAGCATCTCCTGTGGGATGTCGGTCAGTTGGCTTTCGCCGGGGTCCCCACCGTCGCTTTCGGGGTCGTGTGGTTGCTCCTGCGGCGCGGGGTCTTCCTCCATCACCTCCGGCATTCTGGTGGCCCGGGAAGGATAGACCAGTTCGGTGGCTTCTCGCAGTATGTCTTCGCTTACGTCGTTTTCGTTGTCCAAAGCTGCCAGAGCGCGAGCGGCCTTTGCTGCCAGTTGCGGCGCGCGTAGGCTGTCTATGCCAAAGGCTGCAGCCAGAGTCACAAGGGTTTCTTGCTGCGTTGCTGTCAGGCGGATACTGCTCAAGCGGCCCCGCGCCGCATCCAGATCAGCCGGTGCCGGCAGTAAGGGCTTGGCCTCCGACCAGCGGACCGGCGACAAATCAATCTGAAACGCCAGCCGCTCAAGCAACGCCTCGGGTGCTGCCTCTTCCGGCTCAGCGCCTTCATCCAGCAAGACAAGCGCGTGGTCGTTGCTTGCATCCAACAGCATGGATAGACGCGCCGCGAGGCCTGCGGGCGTGCGTTCGGCCATGGGCAGGATCAAAGTCGCGCCCGTGTCTGCCAAGCCTGCGTCCTGAACCATTCGCCCCTCAGCCAGTGACGCTGCCACGTTCACGCCGCCAAAAAGCTGCGTGTCGCTCAATCCCGGATGAATGCGGCGAAGGGGCAGGGGGATCACCTGCAGCAGGTCCTCGATCACCCGTCTGGCCGGGGCAGGGCGTGCCCGTATCGCAATGCCTTTCAACCCGGCAGGATCAACAGCCAATGCCGCAAGAGCCCGTAACGCGCGGCCCCACTCGGGCGCGCCATGTTGGTCGGAGGTCATCCCAGAACGTCCGCGACCGTCCGATCTACGCGGGTTGACGATCCGGCCTCATCCAGCGGGTCACGGCGCAGGCGATGGCTCAACGCCAAAGGCGCCACACGGCGCAGATGCTTGCGGTTTACCTGCCCGGCTTTTTCATAGGCTGCTAGGGCGCGCGCGGATTTGAGTAGTGTCAGCTCTCCGCGCAGACCGTCAGCCCCCAATGCAAGGCTCAGACGCGCGCAGTCCTCCAAAACCTCGTCGGGTGTCGCGGTGTCTGTCAGCACTTCGCGTGCGGCGATGATGGCTTTGCGGATACGCGTGTTCTGACCATTCCATTTGCGCATGAAGGCGGACGTGTCATGTTCAAATGCGTCACGCCTGCGGATCACCTCGACACGTTCTTCCACGGTGTCCGGCGAACGCACTTCCACCGACAGGCCGAACCGGTCAAGGAGCTGCGGTCGCAACTCGCCTTCCTCGGGATTGCCGGAGCCCACGAGCACAAACCGTGCAGCGTGGCGAATGGACAGCCCTTCACGTTCCACCGCGTTCACCCCAGACTGCGCCACATCGAGCAGCAAATCGACGATGTGATCTTCCAGCAGGTTCACCTCGTCAATGTAGAGATATCCCCGGTTGGCCTTGGCCAGCAGCCCGGGTTCAAAGGCCTTTTCGCCTTGCGTCAATGCCCGTTCGATATCAAGCGCGCCGGTCACACGGTCTTCGGTCACTCCAAGCGGGAGGTCGACGACGGGCGTGGGGCGCTCGACAATGGTCTTGTCTTTGACATCTGCCCAGTCTGGGCAATCCTGTACTTTGGCAGAGTTCACGGGGCAGCCAGCGACCATCTCAATCGGTGGAAGCAGAGCGGCAAGTGCGCGGACGGCGGTGGACTTGCCGGTGCCACGATCCCCGAAGACCAGCACCCCGCCCAACCCTGGATCAATAGCCGTCAGGATCATCGCGGTTTTCATGTCGTCCTGTCCGACAATGGCCGAGAAGGGGAAAGGCGCGCTCATCAGGCGAATCCAATACTTTTTAAGGGTGGCTCGCCGTCCCAGGTACCGTCACACGCGGTCACTTGAAAACGAGCGTAGAGTTCTTCTTTGAACCAGTCGCCGGCGCGCACCGCTTTGATGGCGCGGGCATGGGGGCCGTCTTTGCGGGCAAACTCTGCCATAGCGTTCGTGTCGGGCCAAATGGAAAACGTGACCTGATGCAAAAGCGGCACTTCACCGATGCCGATTTTGAAAACCACGTTGTCATCAAGCCCAATGACTGAGCTGATGTCCGGCACACGTTTCCAGAACCGCATGGCGGCGTGTGGTTTGATGGTCGCTCTTGTGAGCGCGGCGACCGGGCCCTGTTGTGCTTCGCGTTCTGCCTCAAACGGCGTGACGCCTGACCATTGCCCGCGCACCGACGTGGGGGATAGGAACACTGTCCAATCTTCTTCTGATCTTTTGCGATAGCGCCCGTAAATCCGTGCGGATTTGATCTGACGCTGTGCGGTTTCAAGATCAGGCCAGGTGGCCAAAATCGCGTAGACACCAGTGTTGGGCACAGGTGTAAAACCCTCGCCAGTGCCCGATCCGCACAGCTTCCAGAACCCGATACCCTCAACGCGGGACATGGCCGGACGGGCCAGACCCATCATCGTGAAGGCCCAAAGACGCGCCATACCAGGCGCAAAGCGAAAGAAGCTGAGGCTGACGGTTTTGATCTTGGTCACCCTTAAGGCGTTGAAATTGGCGCACTCCGACGCGCAAGGCATCGGTATGGCCCTAATAAAGAACAGCAATCGCTGATTGTCAATTTACCTAGACACATGTAGTATAATCAAATGTTGACACAACGTGATCCCGCGCTTGATCCCCTATCGGCTTCAGCGGTTCATCCGCATGCGGTGGTTATCGGTGCGGGACTGGGCGGATTGGCGTCTGCCATGCGGCTCGGGGCCAAGGGGTATCGTGTGACAGTCCTTGATCGGCTCGATACACCCGGCGGGCGCGGGTCATCGATTTGGCGGGACGGCCACCGGTTCGACCTTGGTCCGACAATCGTGACGGTCCCGAAGGTTTTTGAAGGGCTTTGGGAGGCCTGTGGCCGCGACTTTCACAAGGATGTCGATCTGCGCCCGCTGGATCCGTTTTATGAAATCCGCTGGCCAGACGGCAGCATGTTCCGGGCGCATCAGGACACTGAGAAGATGCTGGCGGAGGTTGCGCGCCTTTCTCCCGACGATGTCGCCGGATACATGCGCTACCTGCGTGACAGCGAAAAGCGCTATTGGCTGGGCTTCGAAGATATGGGCCGCCGGCCGATGCACCGGGTCTGGGACCTGATCAAAGTTTTGCCAGCATTTGCAGTCTTGCGCGCGGATCGGTCTATCCATGCCTTGGCGGCCAGCCGGGTTCATGACCCCCGTCTACGCATGGCACTGTCCTTCCACCCCCTCTTTATCGGCGGCGATCCGTTTCACGTGACCTCCATGTATGCGCTTGTCAGCCATTTGGAGAAAGAATTCGGCGTGCACTACGCCATGGGCGGTGTGGACGCGATTGCACGTGCCATGGTCAATGTGATCGCAGAGCAGGGCGGCCATGTTCAGCAAGGTGCAGAGGTCGATGAGATCCTGCTGCGTAGCGGACGTGCTGTAGGCGTACGCCTGACAGGTGGGCAACAGCTGGACGCAGACATCGTCGTGTCCAATGCCGATGCCGGTCACACCTATGATCATTTGCTGCGCAACGCCCCCAAACGCCGCTGGACGCCGCCGCGCCTGAAACGAACGCGGTGGTCTATGGGTCTGTTTGTCTGGTACTTCGGCACCAAGGGCACACGGGGCATGTGGCCTGACGTTGGCCATCACACCATCCTGAACGGTCCCCGCTACAAAGGTTTGGTTCGTGACATTTTCATCAAAGGCAAGTTGGCCGATGACATGAGCCTTTATGTCCACCGGCCGTCTGTCACGGACCCAACCGTCGCACCTGACGGAGATGATACATTTTACGCGCTCAGCCCGGTGCCACATCTGGGCCACGATAACCCCGTCGATTGGGCGCGCATGGCCGAGCCGTATCGTCAGAAGGTTCAGTCTTTCCTGGAAGACCAACTTTTACCGGGTTTGGGTAAGCACCTGACCGCGTCTGAGATGTTCACGCCGGAAACCTTCCGCGACCGTTACCTCAGCCCCTATGGCAGTGGCTTTTCCATTGAGCCTCGCATCCTGCAAAGCGCGTATTTCCGACCGCATAACGTAAGTGAAGAAGCGACGGGGCTCTACTTAGTCGGCGCAGGCACCCATCCCGGCGCGGGGTTGCCAGGTGTCGTGGCCAGCGCGGAAGTGCTGGCGCAACTGGTGCCGGAACCGGCTGTGCAAACTCAACCCGCCATGATGCAAGAGGCCGCTGAATGATTGACCCTCGGGACATGGAGCATTGTGTCGAAGCGATCCGGCATGGATCCCGCTCTTTCCATACGGCGTCCAAATTGTTGCCCAAACGCCTGCGAGATCCGGCGCTCGCACTTTATGCCTTCTGTCGTTTGGCGGACGATGCGGTCGATCTGCAGCTGGAAAAGGCCGACGCTGTGATCCGTTTGCATGAACGGTTGGACAAGGCCTATGCGGGCACACCAGAGGATGGCCCGGCAGATCGTGCGTTTGCAGCGATCATCGAGGATTTCGATATGCCGCGCGCCCTGCCGGAGGCCTTGCTGGAAGGCTTGGCCTGGGACGCGATGGAGCGGCGTTACCAGACACTCTCGGAGCTAAGGGATTACTCGGCGCGTGTGGCGTCTGCCGTGGGCGCGATGATGTGCGTTTTGATGCGCGTGCGGGACCGGGACGCTTTGGCACGCGCCTGCGATTTGGGCGTGGCCATGCAACTGACCAATATCGCCCGCGATGTAGGGGAGGACGCCCGCGAGGGCCGTCTTTACCTGCCGCTCGACTGGTTGGATGAGATGGGTATCGACCCAGAGGCGTTTCTGGCCGACCCGCAGATGAGCCCGCAACTGGAAGAGTTATCCAAGCGCCTGCTGAAAGAGGCACAGCGCCTCTATATTCGATCCGAAGCGGGCGTCGGTGCTTTGCCAGTGGATTGTCGTCCTGGGATTTTCGCCGCCCGCTTTATCTATGCAGGTATAGGTGGGGAGGTGCGGAGGCAAGGGTACGATTCGATCAACCACCGCGCCTACACAACCGACAGTCAGAAACTTGGCTGGCTTATGGTGTCGCTTGCGCGGACCTTCGGCACGGCGGTCATGCCGCGCTCTCCGGTGATCCACGCAAGTCCTCTTGCGGAGACTGCGTTTCTGGTCAACGCGGCGGCCGCGCCAGCGGATCCAAAATCGGACTGGAGTGAGGCGCTTTACACAACGCTCACACGTCTCAAGACGCGCGACATGGAACAAAAGACCGCGCTTTTGCAGTCCGCCCGGTCTGTGAGGTGATCCCGATGTTTTGGATTTGCTACGTGACATTCTTGGCGGCTTGTTTTGCCGCCGGGGCCACAGGCGGGCTTTTCCCGCCGGGCGAATGGTATGAGCAGCTTGAAAAGCCGTCCTGGACCCCGCCCAACTGGCTTTTCCCGGTGGCCTGGACCTCGCTTTATTTGCTGATGGCGGGCGCGGGGGCGCGGGCTGCGGTGGCGCCGGGCAATGGGTTTGCCATGGCGCTGTGGTCGCTGCAGATCGCGCTCAACGGGCTTTGGACGCCGGTGTTCTTCGGCCTTGAGAAGCTAAAGCTCGGCATGATGGTCTTGGCGGCTCTTTGGGCCAGTGTCGCAGCGGCGATGGTCGCTCTCTTCATGGTCGACCTTTGGGCCGGGCTGATGTTTGTGCCTTACCTGGTCTGGGTCACCGTGGCGGGCGCGTTGAACTTGTCGGTTATTCGCCTCAACCCAGAGGCAGCGCTTAAGGGGTAGGTCCCGATATGGGGGGCCGATCCCCAAACGCACCTTCTCTTGGGGGCCAGCCCCCAAACCCCCGGAATATTTTTACGCCAGAAGAAGCGGATAGTAATTCGTTCGGTCTTTCTTCTGGCCAAAAACATCCCTGCCGGAGGCATTCCGACAATCTCAGCTAAACTGCCACCTGGGACGACGTGGCACCCGCACGGCCAGCATGGGTTTGAGCCAGGGTGAACGGAAGCGCTTTAAATCCAACGCTTCGTGCACGCCGTCACAAACCTCTCCATCAAGCTGGGTGCGCACGGCGGAGCGGCTATAAAACGGCGCATCCAGCATGTTCTGTACCTGACGCGGTTTGAACCCTGCATCGCTGCGCGTTTCGCGCTTCACGGCCCAAAGGCTGCGACGGAAGGATGTTTTGGGGGGCGGATCGGTCACTTGCGCTTGGCCAAACTCATCAAAATGCACGCCTAATGACAGTTCACTGCCATCCATGCGGGTTGCATCGTAAAAGCAACTCGACCCGCCTTGATGCGGAAAGCGCCCCCATGTCCAATAGGTGAAATCCTGTTCCAAAGCGCGGGTGCCGAAATTAGCATCAAAGTACCCGTGTCCCTCCCACTGCCAGCCTTTCGCGTCCAGATCGACAGTGATCGACGCCGTGGGCGCAAAGGGCCGCCAAATATGCGTGCCTTCGGGCGTCAGCGGAACCTCGACATTGGTCAGGGCCGTGGGGGTTACGATAATGCGCCCGCGCACTGGTGCGATCACCGGGGGGCCGCTCATTTCATTGATGTCGATGACCAGCTGATCACCTTGCCAGCTCATGGCGGACGGTCCCACCGTAAACTCATCCGGGCTTTGCCGCAGGGCCGACCGCCCGCGGTCCGTCATCGTGAACCGACCGCCCGGGCCATATGTGGCGACGTTGATGCAGACATGGTTTTCGGGGTCTTTCCGGCCCGACCACGCGTACCAAGGTGAAAAGACCGACCCTATGAACCCGATGACAGAGACCGCGCGCCCGCCTTCATGGCTGATCCCGTCGACATACCACCAGGCGTAGCCGTTTTCTGCGACGGCGAGGTTGAAGTTTGGTCTGTCGCGATCGCCTCGACCGCGTGCGAGGCGGAGAGGGTTGCCATCGGCACCCCCGCGCCCGGATGCGCGCCCCCGCCCACCAGGTAAAGCCCCCTGATCCCCGTCCTGGCCGTCGGTCGGCTGAGCGCTGCCGTCATCCCATGCGGGCTCTGCCCGTAAAGCGATCCGTTCGATCCCGGGAACATCTGGTGGAAGCCCGCCGGTGTCGTCATCGCGGCTTTCCCCGGTGTCGGTGTGAAGGTCAGGCCGAAACTCTGCAGTGTCTGAAAGGTGCGTGTCGGGCATCTGTCCGGGTCCTCGTGGATGGTGTCGTCTGGGGTGGGCGGCGCGTTTGCAATGGTTTCAAAGCGTTCGAGCTTGGGCGGTGGCTCTGGCAGGCCGCGATCCATGGCGCATAGGTAAATGGTGGGATCGGGGGTTAGTTCGCCACGGGCAAGCGCGTCGAATTCCGGTTTGGGGTCGTTGCGGAAGAACACATTGTGATGGGCCAGCTCCGGCCCTTCAGGTGTCGCGGCGAAGGCACAGACGTCTGCCGAAAAGGAACGCGGCACCCGTCGTGTCTGCGACGCGACATTGCCCATGGCCTCCCCCATCAGGCCGGTTGCCATAGCGCGGGGGTCGCCGTTGAAAACGACGATGTCAGCGCTGATTTTGGTGCCGTCTTTTAGCGTAACGCCCGACACCTTCCCAGCTGACGCGTCGATCCGATCCACATGCGCGTAGAAACTGAACTCAGCACCGCGATCCGAAGCGAGGCGTTGAAGGGTTTGTGCAAGGCGGTGCATACCGCCGTCCACCACCCAGACTCCGCGTTCTTCGGCGTGCCAGATGAGCGACAGCAATGCGGGAGACTGGTAGGGAGAGCCGCCCACATAGGTTGCGTAGCGCCCGAAGAGTTGCGCCAACCGCGGATCGTCAAAGCTTTTGTCCAGAAGTCCGGCCAAAGTCGATAGCGGGGCCATTTTGGGAATGAGCCACGGTTTGCTCATCACATGCGCGACAAGAGGCAACATCGATGGTGCCGGAGACTGCATCATTGGCCCATCGAAAGCTTCAAACAGGGCGCGGGCGCGGGCGGTGAAGGCGCGGAACTGTCGTGCAGACTTGCTGCCTGAGAAATCGGAAATCGCGGCCTCGTTGCGGTCGGGCGAGTCGAACAGATCAAGCGTGCTGCCATCCGGCCAAAAGTGCCGTGCGATCATGGTTTGGCGGTGCAGGGTCAGGTGATCCTCGATACGCTCGCCCAGATCGTTGAAGAGGGACTCAAAAACAGGACGCATGGTCAGAACGGTCGGGCCTGCATCCACGGGCCCTGCGTCTGAGGGGAGCGTGCGCATCTTGCCGCCAACGGCGCCGTGCCGCTCCAGCACATGCACATTCCAACCGGCATGCGATAGCCATGCCGCCGCCGCGAGGCCGCCAATCCCTGCGCCGATCACGAGCGCTGTCGCACCGTTCTTTGGAGCTTTGCGCAAAGCTGTCATGCCATGATTGTTGACTCGGGGCTGCGAAGTGTCCAGAATAATTTACACTTTATATGTCCGTCTGAGCGGACAGCTACGGAATAAGGACACGTCATGCCGGTTGCCGAAAGAATTGACAACGCGGTGGTCGCGGCGTTGCAGGCCTCTCAAGGGGGCGCTGCCCCAAAGCAGTTGGCCGACGCACTAATCTACGCCACAACGCCCGGGGGCGCACGCATCAGGCCGACCATTTTGCTTTCTGTTGCTATGGCCTGCGGCGATGACAAGCCGGAGCTGACCAATGCGGCGGCGGTGGCATTGGAGTTTATCCACTGTGCTTCGCTCGTGCATGACGATCTGCCTTGTTTTGACGATGCCGACCTAAGACGCGGTAAACCCTCCGTGCACAGGGCCTATTCTGAGCCGTTGGCCGTGCTGACCGGGGACAGCCTGATCATTCTGGCCTTTGAGACGCTGGCGCGCGCGATGCCGCACGGGCCGGAGCGTGTGGGACAGTTGGTGATGTCGCTGGCGCAGCGCACGGGCATGCCCAATGGGATCTGCGCGGGCCAAGGCTGGGAAAGCGAGCCGGAGATCGATCTGGTAGCTTATCATCGGTCTAAGACCGGCGCGTTGTTCATTGCAGCGACGCAGATGGGGGCCGTTGCCGCCGGGCATGAGCCCGAGCCGTGGTATGACCTTGGTGCATTGATCGGGGAAGCCTTCCAGGTTGCCGATGATCTGCGCGATGCGCTTCTGGACGAAGACACGCTTGGCAAACCTGCCGGGCAGGATGATTTGCATGGGCGGCCCAATGCGGTGGCGCAGCTTGGTGTCAAAGGCGCATTCGACCATCTGTCGGACATTCTGGGCGGTGCAATTGCCTCGATCCCGTCTTGCCCGGGGGAGGCCGCCTTGGCCAAGATCGTGAGCCTGCAGGCGGAGCGGATCATGCCTGCCGTGCCAGAAAAATACAAAGCCTAATGGTTGCTGAAACCGATCCTGCACAAGGCGCTTCGGCGCAGTCTGCGGGTTTGGGTGGATGGTTAAACCGTCTTGTCGCCAAGCCCGGGTTTCAGGCCTTGGCGAACAAGCTGCCGGTCTTTCGTGGCTTTGCGAGGCGGGACGGGCAAGAGATTTTCGATATTTTACAAGGTTTTGTGGCGTCACAGGTGCTGTCAGCGTTGGTCGAGATGAACATCCTGCAAAGGCTTCTGTCTGGGCCTGAGACAGCGCGGGCATTGGGCCACCCGCACGGAATTGCACCCGATCGGATGACGGATCTCTTGCAGGCTGGCTCAGCGCTTGGACTGCTGAAACGGCGCAAGGATGGGCGCTATGGGCTCGCGCGTAAGGGGGCAGCGATCATTGGTGTGCCGGGTCTCGACGACATGATCCGCCATAACCGTGCGTTCTATGCGGACATGGCAGAGCCGGAGAAGCTTTTGCGCGGCGAAGGTGAAACGCAACTGGAGCAGTTTTGGCCTTACGTCTTCGGCGGTCAGGACGGCATGTCGCGACCTGCGGCAGAGCGGTATTCGGACCTGATGGCCCGTAGCCAGGTCTTGGTTGCTGCGGACACGTTACGGCAGGCGCCGCTTAAGGATGTGAAATGCTTGCTGGATGTGGGCGGCGGATCCGGCGCTTTTCTGAGTGCGGCGTTGCAGTACCATAAAAGGTTGCAGGCGCAGTGGATGGACTTGCCGGATGTGCTGCCAGCGGCTCAGGCACATTTCGCGGCGGAAAATCTGACGGATCGCGTGGCTTTGAGCCCCGGCAGTTTCCGCGCGGATGCCCTTCCCAAGGGGGCGGATGCCATCTCGCTGATCCGGGTGCTTTACGATCATGCCGATGAGACGGTGCGCGATTTGCTGGCCAAGGTGTATGACGCGTTGCCACCGGGCGGCACGCTGCTGATCTCAGAGCCGATGTCGGGCGGCGCGCGGCCAGAGCGGGCAGGGGACGTCTACTTCGCGTTTTACACCATGGCCATGGGCACCGGACGGGCGCGATCTGCTGAGCGGATCATGGAACTGGCGTCCGAGGCGGGCTTTACGGATTTGCGTGCGCCCAAGCCTCTCAGGCCGTTTGTAACGAGCGTCGTCATCGGGGCTAAGGCCCGCTGAAAAAAGAAAATTCCGAAACTGTCAGGGTGGCATGTCAAGTGTAATGTTAACTTGACACTACAGCATGTCCAATTAGACTTACAAGCATCTCAAGACGTCATCGTGTCGCAGATCGCCGCTGCGATGACCCGAAAGGAGGCGATCATGAATACACTCGCCGTCCTTTTGAAAGGTCCGGAGGATCTTCAATTGGACAACCTGGCGCTCAAGCCGCCGGGCGAGGGTGATATTGTGGTCGATATTTCTCACTCTGGAATTTCCACCGGAACCGAAAAACTCTTTTGGTCCGGTAAGATGCCGCCCTTTCCTGGCATGGGCTATCCGCTTGTCCCGGGCTACGAATCCGTGGGCGAAGTGATCGAAGCACGTCCCGGTACGGGCTTTAAACCTGGCGACACTGTCTTCGTTCCGGGTGCAGATTGCTTTAGCGATGCGTACGGTCTTTTCGGCGGTGCAGCCGCAACACTGGTCACGCAAGCCAACCGCGTGACGGGAATCGATTCGGCTTTGGGTGCGGACGGCGCGCTTCTGGCGCTTGCGGCGACGGCGCATCATGCATTGCATGGCGACGGAAAAACCCCGCCGGACCTGATCGTGGGTCACGGTGTTCTGGGCCGCCTTTTGGCGCGGTTGACCATTGCAACCGGTGCCCCTGCACCCACCGTCTGGGACGTGGACCCTGATCGGCGTCATGGGGCGCAAGGGTACGAAGTGCTCGACCCGCAGGAAGACCCGCGCAACGATTACATGTCGGTCTACGATGCCTCAGGGGCGTGCAATATTCTCAACGATCTGATCACCCGCATCGGGAAGGGTGGGGAGATCGTGCTGGCCGGGTTCTATGCGCAGGACCTTAGTTTTGCCTTTCCGCCGGCCTTCATCAAGGAGGTCCGGCTGCGGGTCGCTGCGGAATGGGCCAAGCACGACCTTATCCAAACACGCGCCCTGCTGGATAGCGGTGCGTTGTCGTTTGCTGGCCTCATCAGCCATGAGGCCAAGGCGGCTGACGCGCCAGAGGCATACAAGACCGCGTTCACCGAACCGGCCTGCCTCAAAATGATACTCAACTGGAAGGATGCAGCGTGAAGGACGATGTCCCCAACCTGAAAGACTTTGATCAACGTTTGCGCGATGAGGCCAACGAGGACCTTGCTGATCTGGTCACAGACGAGCCCACGAAGAAGACGCAGATCATCGCGATCTACGGCAAAGGTGGCATCGGCAAAAGCTTCACGCTGGCCAATCTCAGCCACATGATGGCCGAGCAGGGCAAGCGCGTGCTGCTGATTGGGTGCGATCCGAAATCGGACACGACCAGCCTGCTGTTCGGCGGTAAGGCGTGCCCCACGATCATTGAAACGTCCACCAAGAAGAACCTCTCGGGTGAGCAGGTGAAGATTGGCGATGTGTGTTTCAAGCGCGGCGGTGTTTTCGCGATGGAGCTGGGCGGGCCGGAAGTGGGTCGTGGCTGTGGTGGTCGCGGGATCATTCACGGGTTTGAATTGCTTGAGAAATTGGGCTTCCATGATTGGGATTTCGACTACGTGCTGCTCGACTTCCTGGGCGACGTGGTGTGCGGTGGCTTCGGCCTGCCGATTGCGCGTGACATGGCGCAGAAGGTGATCCTTGTTGGGTCCAACGACCTGCAGTCGCTTTACGTGGCCAACAATGTCTGCTCAGCGGTTGAATACTTCCGCAAGCTGGGCGGCAACGTGGGTGTGGCCGGGCTCGTCGTGAACAAGGACGACAACTCTGGCGAGGCACAAGCCTTTGCCAAGGCAGCCAATATTCCGGTTCTTGCCTCAATCCCGCAAGATGATGACCTGCGCAAGAAATCGGCGAACTATCAGATCGTTGGCACATCCAAGAGCCAGTGGGGTGAACTGTTTGCAGGGCTCGCAGAGCAAGTGTCCGACGCACCGCCTGTGCGCCCGACGCCGCTGGATCAGGACGGTCTTCTGGAGCTTTTTGACGGGTCCGAGACGGGCGCTGGCGTCACGCTGGAACCGGCCACCGATGAAGATATGCGGGGCAAGAACGCCAAGCCAAAAGTCAGCCTGGAGGTCATTTATGACGATGCCTGAACCCGCCAGCCAAGCCAGCCTTGTCATCACCCGCGCCATTATCGCCAGTGCGCGGCCTGATCAGATCGAGCGGCTGATGAATGACATTCTGAGAACTCCGGAGAAGGGATGAACGACGAAGTCAAATATGACGACGCCGCAGAGGTGCCGGTTCTGAAGGGCAAACCACGCCCGGAAGGTGACGCACCGGTTGGTGAAGGAACGCTCGGCTGCCATTCGGGCTCCGAGATGGAAGTAGCTGCGCGCATGGCCGGCCAGAGCGACTTGCTCGATCAATATGCGCGCGACTACCCGCAGGGCCCACACGATAAACCCCAAAGCATGTGTCCCGCCTTTGGCAGTTTGCGTGTGGGTCTGCGGATGAAACGGGTGGCCACGGTGCTGTCCGGTTCTGCCTGCTGCGTCTATGGTTTGACCTTTGTCAGTCATTTCTACGGGGCGCGTCGCTCGGTTGGGTATGTGCCGTTCAATTCGGAAACGCTGGTGACCGGCAAACTTTTCGAAGACATCCGCGAGTCGGTCCATGACATGGCAGACCCGGACAAGTATGACGCCATCGTGGTGACGAACCTGTGCGTGCCGACCGCGTCGGGCGTGCCGCTTCGGCTTTTGCCCAATGAAATCAACGGTGTGCGCATCGTGGGCATTGACGTGCCCGGCTTTGGTATTCCTACACATGCGGAAGCCAAGGATGTGCTGGCGGGTGCGATGCTGAACTATGCCCGCCAGGAAATTGCCGCGGGTCCAGTGGCTGCGCCCGTAGGCATGAAGTCTGATCTGCCGACTGTCACATTGCTGGGCGAGATGTTCCCGGCGGACCCGATGATGATCGGACAGATGCTGGCGCCTTTGGAGCTGTCGCCCGGGCCAGTCGTGCCATGCCGCGAATGGCGCGAGCTTTACGCGGCGCTGGACTGTGGTGCGGTGGCGGCGATCCATCCGTTCTACACGGCCGCTGTGCGCGAGTTTGAAGCCGCTGGAAAGCCCATCATTGGCAGCGCACCGGTGGGCTATGATGGCACCGCAGATTGGTTGCAAAACATCGGCGAAGCCTTTGGAATTGCAGCGGATAAAGTAGCTGCAGCGCAAAATACGTTCTTGCCGGGCATCAAAGGTGCGTTGGCCGCCAAGCCGATCAATGGCACCATCACGTTAAGTGGATATGAAGGCAGCGAGCTGATCGTGGCGCGCCTGCTGGTCGAAAGCGGCGCGGACTTGAAATATGTGGGCTCTGCCTGTGCCAAATCGGACTGGTCTGCTGCCGACGCGGACTGGCTGAATTCCAGAGGCGTGGAAGTGAAATTCCGGGCCTCGCTGGAAGATGATTGCGCGGCGATGGAAGCGATCAAGCCGGACCTTGCCATCGGCACGACACCGGTGGTTCAAGCTGCAAAAGAACGCGCAATTCCAGGACTTTACTTTACGAATCTCATCTCAGCCCGACCCCTGATGGGACCGGCAGGCGCGGGCAGTCTGGCCGATGTGATCAATGCCGCCATCGCAGGGAAAGAGCGCATGGACAGCATGCGTGAATTCTTTGAGGGTGTGGGCGATCATGACACCGCTGGCGTCTGGGAAGGCGATCCGAATGTACGCCCGGATTTCCGCGAGCTGAACCTCAAGAAAATCGAAAAAGCCAAGCGGGCTGCGAAAGCGCAGGAGATGATCTGATGCGC
The DNA here is from genome assembly GCA_963422235.2 of uncultured Roseovarius sp. GTDB lineage: Bacteria > Pseudomonadota > Alphaproteobacteria > Rhodobacterales > Rhodobacteraceae > Roseovarius. The sequence continues at coordinate 465,161 of CAXMWV010000001.1, read as the reverse complement.
GCTTTTGGCCTCATATCCCACGTCGGTTTTGCGTCGGTATCACGTCGGTATTGCGTCGGTGTGACTGGCGGTGCAGCGGGGTACAGCCCATGCTGATCCAGGATCATGACCGGGCCGGGGGCTATTGGGGAGCGGTCTACGCATTCTGCGCCGTGAAGGGATTGCAGGTCGTTATCGACGGCCCTGTGGGCTGTGAGAACCTGCCGGTGACATCTGTGCTGCACTATACAGATGCCCTGCCACCGCACGAGCTGCCCATTGTCGTGACCGGACTGGGTGAGGAAGAGCTGGGCCGTGAAGGCACGGAAGGCGCGATGAAGCGCGCCTGGGGCACCCTTGATCCGGCGCTGCCCGCCGTGGTGGTGACAGGGTCCATTGCCGAGATGATCGGCGGGGGCGTCACGCCACAGGGCACCAACATTCAACGCTTCCTGCCGCGCACGATTGATGAAGACCAGTGGGAGGCCGCTGACCGGTCGATGACCTGGATCTTCACCGAGTTCGGCATGACCAAAGGCCGGATGCCGCGTGAGAAGAAGCGTCCCGAAGGTGCGAAGCCGCGCGTGAATATCCTTGGGCCAATGTATGGCACGTTCAACATGCCGTCCGATCTGCACGAAATCCGCCGGCTGGTGGAGGGGATCGGGGCCGAGGTGAACATGGTGATGCCGCTAGGCGCGCATATTGCCGAGATGCGGGATTTGGTGAATGCGGATGTGAACATCTGCATGTATCGCGAATTTGGCCGGGGCCTGTGCGAGGTGCTGGAAAAGCCCTATCTGCAGGCGCCGATTGGCGTGGACAGCACGACGAAGTTCCTGCGCAAGCTGGGGGAGTTGCTGGAACTGGACCCCGAGCCATTCATTGAGCGCGAGAAGCATTCGACGATCAAACCGGTCTGGGATTTGTGGCGCTCGGTCACGCAGGATTTCTTTGCCACCGCGAATTTCGGGATCGTGGCCAACGAGACCTATGCGAGGGGCATTCGCAACTACCTGGAAGGCGATCTGGGCCTGCCCTGCGCCTTTGCCGTCGCGCGTTGTGCTGGCACCAAGACCAACAATGAAGAAGTGCGTGCGCTGATGAATCAGAACCGCCCACTGATCATGATGGGGTCGATCAACGAGAAAATGTACATGGCCGAGATGAAAGCCGGTCATGGCCCAAGCCCGGCCTTCATTCCCGCAAGCTTCCCCGGTGCCGCCATCCGGCGCGCCACGGGCACGCCCATGATGGGCTATGCCGGGGCGACATATCTTCTGCAGGAAGTGTGCAACGGGCTTTTCGATGCGCTTTTCCACATTCTGCCGCTGGCCTCCGAAATGGATGCGGCGGCGGCGACGCCAACACCATTGAGACGGAATTTCCCCTGGGATGAGGACGCCCAGGCGGAGCTTGACCGGATCGTGGCATCTCACCCGGTTCTGACGCGGATTTCCGCGGCCAAGACCCTGCGCGACGCGGCAGAGGATGCCGCCCTGCGCGACGGGGCGGAACGGGTGGTGCTTGAATCGGTTAAATCCCTATCGCCAGACATGGCTTCAGGTCCTGGGAGGAACAGCAATGACTGACCTGACATCCAATCCGCCGCGCGAGAGCGTCTCGCGACAAGGCCGCAAACGCACCACGGAGTTTCACGTGTATTTCACGCTGATTTTCCTGCTGGCGCTGCCCTTTGCGACCGAGCGGTATTTTAGCCACGTGATCCGCAAACGATCGCTCGACGTGCGCGGCCCTGTGGCCCGAGCATGGGCCGAAGCGGATCGGATCACGCCATTGATTTTCTCGCTCTGATGCTTTGGACGCGAGATACGAGCTGCCGCCCTTATGGGGCGGACAGACGCCGGAGGGACCATGAAGGCCCCCCTGGACCCAGCCGCGGGGAACGCGGTGTCAGCATAACATTCCGGAGGAAAGTTCATGGCTGATAATCACGACCTGTCGATGACAGGTCTCACCGACGAGCAAGCCCAGGAGCTGCATGCGGTGTACATGAGCGGCTTGTGGCTGTTCGTGCTCATCGCATTGGTTGCACATATCGCAACCTACATCTGGGCGCCTTGGTTCACGTGAGGGATTAGAACATGTCAAAATTCTACAAAATTTGGCTCGTTTTTGATCCGCGTCGTGTGTTTGTAGCACAGGGCGTCTTTCTCTTCCTTTTGGCGGCGATGATCCACCTGGTGGTTCTGTCCAACGGCGTCAACTGGTTTGAGAATGCAGCGGAATCGCGCGCTGCAGCCGCAGAATGAGCAATACTCTCGTCTAAAAAAGTTGCGGGCGGCACGATGGTGTCGCCCGCAACAAGCTGATTTTCCCTAAAAATTTACGCTGAAACGAACCGCTCGTCGCGCCCTGGCGGGCACGTCTCGCTGTGTGGGGTATTGGGGTGGTGATGGCGGCCCTGCGGGCTGGGCGCAGGGGGGCTGCCCTTCGGGCAGTATCTTTTGGAAGCCCTTCGGGCGGTACTTTTGGCAGCCCTGCAGGCTGGGGATAGGCGGCGGCCCTGACGGGCCGCCTTTCTCGTTCCCTTAGGCCACCGCGTGGGCCAGGGCGCATTGCTTCCAGAGGATTCTCAGCGCGGATACCAGTTTCTCGATGTCTTCATCGCTGTGCAGGGGCCCCGGTGTGAAGCGCAGCCGTTCGGTCCCTTTGGGGACCGTGGGATAGTTGATGGGCTGCACGTAGATCCCGTAATCCTGCATCAGGATGTCGGAGATCTGGCGGCATTTGACCGGGTCCTTGATCATCACCGGGATGATGTGGCTGGGGTTTTCCAGATGCGGAATGCCCTCGCGGTCGAGCATCCGGCGCAGCTTGGCCACTTGCCGGCGCTGTTGGAAGCGCTCTTCCTGGCTGGTCTTGAGATGCGCGATCGAGGCCTGCGCGGCCGCTGCGACGGCCGGGGGCAGGGCGGTGGTGAAGATGAAGCCGCTGGCAAAGGAGCGGATGAAGTCGCAAAGTGCTGCGGAGCCCGTGATGTAGCCGCCCATGCAGCCGTAAGCCTTGCCGAGCGTGCCTTCGATGAGCGTGATGCGGTCGGCCAGCCCTTCGCGTTCGGACACCCCGCCGCCGCGTGCGCCGTAAAGGCCCACGGCGTGGACCTCATCGAGATAGGTCATCGCGCCGTGCTTTTCGGCGACTTCGACGATTTCTTTCATCGGGCAGATGTCGCCGTCCATCGAGTAGACGCTTTCAAAGGCCACGATCTTGACCGCGTTGGCGGGCAACGCGGCTAGTTTGCGGTCGAGGTCTTCGGGATCGTTGTGCTTCCAGATCACTTTTTGGCAACGCGCATGGCGGATGCCTTCGATCATGGAGGCGTGGTTCAGGGCGTCCGACAGGATGACCGCGTCGGGTAGACGTGCACCCAGCGTCGACAGGGCTGCCCAGTTGGAGACATAGCCCGAGGTAAAGAGCAGCGCGCTTTCCTTGCCGTGCAGATCGGCCAGTTCGCGTTCGAGCGCCACGTGGTGATAGTTGGTGCCGGAGATGTTGCGCGTGCCGCCCGCACCAGTGCCGCATTGGTCGACCGCCTGCTTCATGGCATTGCGAACGATCTCATTCTGGCCCATGCCGAGATAGTCGTTGGAGCACCAGACGGTCACCTCGTCAGGGGCGTCGTCGTCATGGCTTTTGGCCTTAGGGAAGGCGCCGCAGCGGCGTTCGAGCTCTGCGAAAATGCGATAGTTGCCTTCTTCCCTTAGGGTATCGAGCTGTGTTGTGAACATGGCGTCAAAATCCATCGGGTCCCTCCGGTCGTGATGTGTCTTGCAGTGGTGTTGGTTTGGGCGCGGGCAGCATCCAGCGCCAGAGTTTGGCATCCGGGACAGGCAGTACCATCAGCCAGTGTTCGAGAAGTGCGAGCAGGGTGATCGCGAAAAGCAGGCCGTAGCCCACGGCGGCCCCTTGGGTTTGAGCCGCGAGAAGGCCGTGAAACCAGATGGCTGAGGCCCAGCTGAGGGTCGTCACGGAGATCGGGAACATCCAGTTGAGCCGGGCGATGCGGAAATGGCTTGGCAGGTGGTCCAGCACTTGCGGAAGGAATTCCGTGTTGATCTTGCGAACGCCCAGATAGAGGTTCAGCTTGGCGGAAATGCGCGCGACGTAGAGCACGGTGAATGTCCAGATGCCGACGGTGTTTTCCGCGCCTGCGCCGAAAATCCAGATTGCCCCGAAGAGCATTGTCAGAAGGATTTCGTGGTAGGCGATGGTGCCCCAGGCGCTCCAGAACCGAGCGGTTTCAGAGGTGCCGGGCGGACAGGCTTTGTCATTCGGGCCGGTGATGGCCCCGGTCAGAAAGGCAATTTCAGCCCAGCCCCAGATCGCAAGGGCGGCCAGAAAGGCCCCATAGGCCCCCAAGGCGTCGGTCATCGGAAGGGTCGTGGCGAAGCCCCAGATGCCGGCGACCATCAGGGGCAGGGTGGCAATCAGTGCCGCCATGCGTGCCCGCGGCCCGCTTTGATCCGCGCGGCGCACAAGCACAAGGATCGCGCCCGTGGAAAACCACCACAGGAACACGGCAACAAGCCCGGCGATCCACGTGGACATCATGCGCCGCCTCCGATGTTTCTTCTGGCCGCAAACTTCCCGGGGGCTGCCCGCCGTCCCGCAATCGCGACAGTGTCGCGATTGAGGCGGGCAGGGGCGGAGCCCGGGTGGGGGCTGGCCCCCACATCCGAGTGTCCGGGATATGCGTAGTTCGCAATCATCAGTAGCACGGCTCCAGACGGGTCTCGGCAGGCACCTGGTGCTTGATGGCGGGGATCATCAGCAGGCGGAGGAAGGCCGTGCCTGCCCGAGCGCGCGCCGTGTTACGTTTGATCATGGCGCCAAGGCCGGTTTGCTTGTCAGCGGCTGCCAGATCGGCGTTGGCCTTTTGCAGGGCCTCCAGCAAAGGCTGCCAGTTGCGGTGTTCGATATCGAGCGTGATCGGGAAGATCTGTTCCGACAGTTTCGATGTCTTGGTGAACACCTCGTGGGCATACCAATCCGGGTCCACACCCAAGGCCTCGTGGAAGACGGGCCGCTGGTGGTCGCGCACATACATCGTGGCGTAGACGGCCGTCAGGAAGAACTTGATCCAGTAGACGTTGCGCCCGGAGGTCAGTTTCGGGTCGGTCTTCATCAGAAGCGCGAAGGCCTCACCATGGCTGAACTCATCATTGCACCACTCTTCGAACCACTTGAAGATCGGGTGGAAGCGGTGTTCCGGGTTGGCCTGAAGGTGGCGGAAGATGGTGATGTAGCGGGCATAGCCGATCTTCTCGCTGAGATAGGTGGCGTAGTAGATGAACTTCGGCCGGAAGTAGGTGTATTTCTTCTTCTGGGTCAGGAAGCCAAGGTTCACGCGCAAGCCTGCCTCACGCAGGGCATCGTTGATGAAACCGGCGTGGCGTGCCTCATCCCGGGCCATCAATTGGAAGAGTTGCGTGATGTCCTTGTTGGTGCCCCGGCGCTTCATCTCTTTGTAAAGCACGCAGCCCGAGAATTCGGCCGTGCAGCTTGAGATCAGGAAGTCGATGAACTCTTTCTTGAGGGCCGGGTCCATCCCGTCCCAATCGACATGATCCCAGTCTTCATTTTTCTTGAAGTGCCCTTTGTTGGGGTCGGCCACCATCTGCGCGATCAGGCGGTCCCATTCTTCGCGGATGCCGGAGACGTCGATGGCGTCCAGCTCATCAAAGTCCGTGGTGTAGAAGCGCGGCGTCAGAAGGGTGTTCGCCATGGCCGTCTCGGTGGCCATTTCGTTGGTGTAGATCTTGTCCTGCGCCTCTGCGATGGCCAGACCTTCTTCCACGGTGGTGGCGTCGGCGGTGTGCTTAGCTTGAATGTTCATAGCGTGACCTCCTCTGAGAAGGAAAATTCGCACAGTTCCATGACTTCGAAATCGCCCGTCAGGCGGGTCCAAAGCTGTTCGAGCTTGCTGGCACGGACGATGACTGCTTCGCGGTCTTCGGAGACGATCTCTCCGAACGGTGCCATGATTTCCGGTCCTTGAACCTGAACCTCATCGCCCGGGTAGACGACGGCGCCGTTGTTGAAGCGCACATGTGCGTGCAGGCTTTCGAATTTATGTGAGATCTCAACCGTGCAGGGCGCGCGTTCGATCTCTTTGGTGAGCCATCCCATTTTGGCCTCCTTTCGCTGTCAGATGCCGCGTGCGGCGCGGTGCGCGCGGCGGGTTTGGTGGGCATCACCCCCATCCAACAGGCGCAGGCCAGGCGCGGTCTGCGGGCAGGTTGGATATGCGGGGGTGATGGTCTTCATGTCTTGTTGTCCTTACTCAGCGGCCACGGGCGAGGGGCCTGTGTCTGCGGTTTGGGCGTCTGGCGTTTTGCGCACCACCTGGGGTGTGCTCAGTTCCGCCTCTGCCACGTCCGAGAGTAACTCGCCCACGGCTTTGGCATCTTTGATGCAGCGCAAGGCGGGCTTGGTTTTTTTCATCACCCAAGGGCGGACATGCGGCCAGCACACGAGGTACGAAAGGCGCGTTGTGCCATCGAGCTCAAAGGCGATGGTGCCTGTTCCTGACCGGCGCAGATCAAGCTCTGCATTCTTGATGCGCTTGAAGGGCAGGTTGAGCGTGATGGTCAGCGCCGCGCCGATCCGCATCACGACGCGACGGTTGGTGATGGTGTAGACCGTGGTGCGGGCCAGAACGTAGGCGATGCCGCAAAGAATGCCTGCGGCCACCGCAGCACAGATCAGGAAAGGCACCGCCGCCGTGGCGACCACGGCGAACGGCCCCTGATCCAGCAAAGTGCCCACCCGCCAGATGGCGAGCAGGACGAAGTATCCGATGACCCAACGGACGCAGAGCGCCTCTTTGGCGAGGACCCACCACTCAGGGCGTCCCTGCCAAAGCACCTCTTCCCCCTCCGGAGGGCGCTCTGGCAGGCCAAGGACTGGCTCAAATTTGAAGTCGCTGTCTTCTGTCATCGTCACAGTTCCCGTTTCTGTTGGTAGATGCGCGTTATCCGATGAGCGGATCCTGGCGGGCGCGGCTGGCATAGAGGTTACCGCCGCCGAAGTAGCCACAGATCTTGTCCTCTTCGAGCAGGGTGACCTGCGTCGCCGAGGCGGTTTTCGGAATGTTTGCGAACTGGTGGCTGTAGAGCGAGCGCACTTTCACGCCGTTGCTCTTGAGGCGCACCTGCGTCATGGGCGCGAGGCGCTTGCCGCCACCGTCGGCCAGTTCAAACTCGATATAACGCACGACCTGTTCGGGGGCATCGACCCACATATCGGTTGCCGTGCCCGCGATCTGGTTGTCGCCTGAGATCACCGGCATGCCGCGCGGGTCACGTCCGCAGGAGAATGAGAAGTCATCATTCGTCGCCATCGGCATGATCTTCACGTGGCCATGGCCGTCCAGCTCTGGCACGTCCTGACGTGGGGCCCAGGAGGCCGGTCCGACGCCGTCGACCATCGGATCACCGGTCGGTGCAAAGGGAAACCCTGTGCCGGCTCCCATGCGCTCAAGCGGTAGATTGGCGCGTTCAGGTGTCTGTCCGGATGGCACGGATTTGGTGCCATGGCCGTTGGGCAGGATGAAGGTTTTGTCGGACGGAACCGGGAACGGGCCCTGGTTGGCGCTTTCATTCCCGTCGTCATCTTCCAGCGGGTAGCCTTCGCGCATGTTTTCGCGCTGAAGGTAGTAAATCAGCAGGGCAAGGAACACCCAGAAAAGCCAGATCGACAACGCGGCCAGATCGAAGTTGGCGAAAAATGCAGAGTCCATTTTGCTATCCTTTCGGTAGATCGGCAATCATGTTGGGAAGTCGGCCAAGCCGATACGGGCCGCCTCCGGAGGGGTTGGGGATGGGCGTCTGAAACTTGTGCGCACCAGTGGTCCGAGAAGCACCAATGTGACGAAGAGAAGCCCGATTTCGATGTGATAGACGAAGGAGTAACCAGTCGCGGTGGCATCCAGTGCCTCGCCCAGCAGGCCTTGGGCCGCCAGCGCATTGACGCCGTCGCGGATGGCGCCACCAAGGGCGATGGAGAGCCCGGCCGCCGTTGCTGTCGATGCGCCCCATGCGCCAAGCGCAAGACCGTGGCCGGCCGTGCCGGTGATGGGCAGCGTCATAGCTGCTGTCAGGGTGGCAACCGCGAAGAGCCCGCCGCCGAAGCCGATGAGGCCCGCACCCATGAAGAAGATGGTGGAAGACTCCAAGGGGGCCGCGAAGATCACGGTGGTGAAGGCAATGATGCCCACCAAAAGCCCGGTGGCCGCGATGCGGTAGGGGTTTTTGCCGTGCGACAGGCCACGGCCCGCCAGAACGAAACCGGCCAGAGCGCCGACGGCCCAGATCGCTGTTAGCAACGTGGTGGATGACACGGACAGCCCCAGAACCTCACCGCCATAGGGTTCGAGCAGCACGTCCTGCATGTTGAAAGCCATTGTGCCCAGGAAGGCCACGGCCAGAAGCCGCCCGGCCTGACCGCCGCGCATCAGATCGTTCCACGCATCCCGGAAGCTTGGGCGGGGTTCGGCGCGCTGGGCTTTGGTCATCGGGTTGACCTTTTCCTGTTTCCAAAGCGCCACGAGGTTGAGGATGATCCCCACCATGGCCGCGCCCTGAACCACGCGGATCAGCGTGAATTCATCAAAGTCGCGCAGCAGCCAGCCGATCAGGATCGACGAGATCGCCATGCCCAGCAGGAACATCACGTAGAGCAGTGCCACAACGCGGGGGCGGGTGGCCTCATCCGCGCGGTCGGTGGCGAGCGCGAGGCCTGCCGTCTGGGTCATGTGGATGCCAAGACCCGTCATCAGGAAGGCGATGGCGGCAAGAACTTCGCTTGCCCATTCCGGGCCGACGACTTGTTGGCCTGAGAGCACAAGCAGGGCAAAGGGCATGATCGCCAGACCGCCCATCTGCCAAAGTGAGCCGAACCAAAGGTAGGGCACGCGCTTCCAGCCGATGGCGGAGCGATAGGTATCAGAGCGGAAGCCCAAAAGCGTGCGAAACGGGGCGATGAGAACCGGCAGTGCGATCATCACGGCCACGATGGTGGCAGGCACTGACAGCTCCACGATCATCACACGGTTCAGCGTGCCAAGCAGCATGACCGTGGCCATGCCCACAGACACCTGGAAGAGTGACAGGCGCAGAAGCTGTGCCATAGGCAGGCCCTCGCTCGCCGCGTCTGCGAAAGGCAGAACGCGGGTCGACAGGCGTTTGATATCCCTTGCGCGGAGGATCACGGGGTCACCTCCATGGCCTGGCTGATGTAAAAGCCGCTGGTGACACGGTCGAGCGGGCGCAGATGGGCTTTGCAGCCGTGATCGCGCAGTGCTTGGGCAACGCCCGAGGCTGAGTGCGGCACCATGGTGGGGGAGCGATCGGAGCGGGGGAACATCTTTCCCACCCGCCACATGGTCATCAGCATCGGGGTCCGCGGGGCGACCGTAAACACGACGCTGCCAGAGGTGCGCGAGATCAGCTGCGCCAGCGCGGCGGCAATATCCGGACCCGAGTAGTAAATCAGGCTGTCCATGGCGACAACGTGGTCAAACCGGCCCAGCCGGTCGCTGAGCATGTCGCCTGCGTGAAACGTGACTTTGTTGGTCAGGTGCTGCGGCAGGCGCTTCCTGGCGATATCGATAAGGGAAGGCGAGATATCCGCCGCGACGACATCGGCACCGCGTGCGGCCAGCTCGGCGGTCATCTGGCCAGCACCACACCCGGCGTCCAGCACGCGCAGCCCGCGCAGATCGGCAGGCAGGCGGCCCAGCATCTGGTCGCGCATCTGGTCGCGGCCACGGCGCACCGTTTCACGGACCTTTGAGACAGGCGCATCACTGGTCAGCCGCTCCCACGTGCGGGTCGCGGTCTTGTCGAAATACGTCTCGACAGAAGCCAATGTGCGGTCGTAACTCATTCAGTCAAACCTCAATCAAATCCGAGCAGTTCAAAGATGTCGCGGTCTTCCAGTGGGGCCGGGGCCAGGGGTTCTGTCCCGTTCCACAGGGTTTCGGCCAGCCGCACGTATTCGGCGCGGCAGCGGACGATGTCTTCGTCGTCATCCATCTCAAAGAGGGTTTTCTTCTTCAGGCGCGAGCGGCGGATAGCGTCCACGTCGGGCATATGCGCGATGCGTTTGAAACCCACGGTGTCACAGTAGCGATCCACCTCATCCGTTTCGCGGGATCGGTTGGCGACACAGCCCGCCAGGCGCACCTTGTAGTTCACAGATTTGGCCTGCACGGCCGCGATGATGCGGTTCATGGCGTAGATGCTGTCGAAGTCGTTCGCAGTCACGATCAGCGCGCGGTCGGCGTGTTGCAGGGGCGCGGCAAAGCCACCGCAGACCACGTCACCCAGAACATCGAAGATCACCACGTCGGTGTCGTCCAGCATGTGGTGTTGCTTCAGCAGTTTCACGGTTTGACCCACGACATAGCCGCCGCATCCTGTGCCTGCGGGCGGGCCACCGGCCTCAACGCATTGCACGCCGCCATAACCTTCGGTCACGAAATCCTCTGGGCGTAGCTCTTCAGGATGGAAATCGACCTCTTTGAGGATGTCGATAACCGTTTCCTGCAACTTGCCGGTCAGGGTGAAGGTGCTGTCATGTTTGGGATCGCAACCGATTTGCAGAACCCGTTTGCCAAGGGTCGAAAACGCCGCCGACAGGTTTGACGACGTGGTCGATTTGCCGATCCCGCCTTTGCCGTAGACCGAGAACACTTTCGCGCCTTCGATCTTTGCGGAGGGATCCTGGTGGACCTGAACGGAGCCTTCCCCGTCCTGGCCTTTGCGCAGCAGCGTGGCCCCGCCAAGGTTGGGTACTTCGTCACGCGGGCTCATGGCACCTCTCTTCCGAAACGGTCTTGTTTCATTGCGTTCTTCATTCTGCGGCGACCCCTTCCATCTGATCCTCGATGGCTTCTGCGGCGTTGCGCAGGGCCTCAAGCGTGGCGTCATCGGGTTGCCAATAGGCACGGTCGTGCGCCTCCAGCAGGCGATTGGCCATGCGGGAGGAGGCGGCGGGGTTCAGCTCTGTCAGGCGGGCACGCATGTCTTCGTCGAGGACGAATGTCTCCGAGATGCGCTGATAGACCCAAGGTTCGACCTGTCCGGTGGTGGCAGACCAGCCCATGGTGTTGGTGACAGAGCTTTCGATCTGGCGGACGCCTTCGGCCCCGTGTTTGAGCAGGGCTTCGTGAAATTTCGGGTTGAGTTGCCGCGCGCGGGTCTCAAGGGCGACCTGGTCTGAGAGCGTGCGGATCTTGCCCGCGCCGCGCGTGGTGTCGGAGATATAGATCGCCGCTTCCTGTCCGCCGCGGGCGCGTTTTACTGCGCGGGAAATGCCGCCCAGCGTGTCGAAATAGTGATCCACCGTGGTGACGCCCAGTTCGACCGATTCGAGGTTCTGGTAGGCGATATCCACGTCTTTAAGCGCGGTGTTGAGCAGCGTGTCATTGCGCGCGGCCTTGCCATCGACGCCGTAGGCAAAGCTTTTGCGCGCCATGTAGGCATCGGCCAGCTCATCTTCGTCATCGAAGGCGGAGGCGTCGACCATCAAGTTCACGTTTGAGCCGTAAGCCCCTTCCGCGTTTGAGAAAACCCGGAGTGCGGCGGTTTGCATGTCGCAGCCGGTTTCTTCCGCATAGGCCAGTGCGTGGGCGCGGATGAAGTTCATGTTTTCCGGCTCATCTACAGTGGCGGCTTTGTGCGCGGCCTCGGCCAGAAGCTTCGTTTGCAAGGGCAGCAGGTCGCGGAAGATGCCCGAGAGCGTCATGATCACGTCGATGCGCGGGCGGCCGAGGTCTTCGAGCGGGATAAGGTCGGCACCGCATAGCCGCCCGAAATTGTCGAAGCGGGGTTTGGCGCCCATCAGGGCCAGCGCTTGAGCCAGCGGTGCGCCGTCGGATTTGATGTTGTCAGAGCCCCAGAGGACCAGCGCGACCGTGCGGGGTGTGGTGTCGTGGGTGGAAAGCAACAGATCCGCTTGACGCGCGCCTTCGCGGCAGGCGAAGACGGTGGGCATGCGGAACGGGTCAAAGGCATGGATGTTGCGGCCCGTGGGCAGGATATCCAGAGAGCGGATCAGATCACCGCCGGGAACAGGAGGTGTGAACTTGCCATCTAGCGCATGAAGAAGGGCAGGTATCTCATTGTCTTGCTGCAGTAATTCTTCGACTTTGGCGCGGGTTTGGGTGTCCGTTTCCGGCAGGATGTCGAGATACTCACCGCGGGCCTCAGCGCTCATCGGTTTGCCCACGATGTGCAGGCCATCGGGGATCAGCGCGTCTTCGGTTTCCAGCAGTTTGAGCCACAATGCTTCAGGCGCATGCCCGGCAAGGTCGACCGCTTCGGCCTGTTCTGCGATCAGGGCTTCGATCTCTTCACGCTCCGGTGCGTTGGGGGACGTGGCGCGCCAACGGGTGAGGCTGTCTTTGAGTTCTGCCAAGCCGCGATAGAGGCCGGACGTGGCCAGCGGCGGTGTGAGATGGCTGATCGTCACGGCACTTGAACGGCGCTTGGCGAGTGTGGCCTCGGACGGGTTGTTGGAGGCGTAAAGGTAGACATTGGGCATGTCGCCGATCAACCGGTCGGGCCAGCAGCTTTCGCCCAGTCCCGCCTGTTTGCCCGGCATAAACTCCAGCGCGCCATGCATTCCGAAATGCAACAGCACGTCGGCACGGAAAGTATGCCGGAGCCACAGGTAGAACTGGGTGAAAGCGTGGGTGGGGGCGAAGCCCTTCTCAAACAGAAGGCGCATTGGATCGCCCTCATATCCAAATGCGGGCTGCAGCCCGACGAAGACCTTGCCAAACTGGCGGCCCAGAATGAACACGTCGCGCCCGTCGGTCTGAACCTTGCCGGGGGCCGCGCCCCATTGCGCTTCGATCTCATCGAGCCAGGGCGTGTTGCCCACGATGCTGTCGGCGGTGACGCGTTCGGCGACGTTGGCGTCCTGGCCGTATTGCTCGGCTGTGCCTTTCAGGACGGCTTCACGGAGGTCTTCCACCGTCTCCGGCGGGTCAAGGTCATAGCCTTGCGCCTTCATGGCGTGCAGCGTGTTGTGCAGGCTTTGGAAGACGTCGAGATAGGCCGCTGTTCCGGCGGCACCAGCATTGGGAGGGAAGCCGAAAAGGACGATGCCGACCCGGCGCTCGGATACCTTTGAGCGGTGCAGGGCGGCTTGTTTGGCGACACGGTCGGCCAGCATCTCAACCCGTTCAACTTGGGGGGCCATGGCCTTGATATCGCTGCCGTTTGCCTCCTCCGGGCCATGGCGACCGGCGAAAACTGTGGGCGTTGTTGCGCCGTCGAGTTCGGGCAAGGCGATCAGCATGGTGGTTTCAATGGGACCAAGGCCTTGCGGAGAGGCGTCCCACTGGCTGAGCGTTTGGAATTCGAGCGGATGGGCGGCGATGTAGGGAACGTCGAGGGATTTGAGCACGGCGATGGCCGCGTCATTATCGTTATAGGCTGGACCGCCCACGAGGGAGAACCCGGTCAGCGACAAGAGCGCGTCGACCTTGGGGCCGTTCCTGTCTTTGAAAAACGCCTCAATCGCAGGGCGACCGTCGAGGCCACCGGCGAAGGCAGGCAAGACCCGCAAACCACGGGCTTCGAGCGCGCGGATGACCGCGTCGTAATGTGCGGTGTCGGCGGACAGCACGTAGGAGCGCATCATCAGGATGCCGATGGTGGCGGTGGCTCCTTTGGGTGCGGGCAGGTCGGCGACCTCGGTGGTGATACGGTCGGGCAGATCGGGATGATAGAGCCCGGTGTCGGGATACTCCAAAGGTGCCGCCACTTTGACCCCGCGCCATGCGTCATGGCGGCAGTAGCGGGAGATCATGAAGCGGATCATCGCCTCGATGTTTTCGTCCGAGGCGCCCAGCCAGTATTGCATCATCAGAAACCAGGCGCGCAGGTCCTGGGCCTTGCCGGGGATAAGGCGAAGAATGCGCGGCAAGCGTCTGAGCATACGCATCTTTTTCGCGCCGTCGTCCTGCTTGTTGGCCGATGCGCCGCGCAGCTTCTTGAGGATCTTGCGCGTGGTGCTTTCGGGCGCGGACATGTCGAGCGTGCCCATGCGTGTGAGCTTGACGATTTGCGCGTCTGCGATGATGCCAACCATGGCGTCGCAGCTGTCGCGACGGGCCTGCAGATCGGGCAGGATGGCGCGGATGTGTTCTTCGAGGAAGAGCAAGTTGGAGATCACGATATCGGCGGTGGCGATGTCGGTCTTGGCCTCGGCCAGGGCTTCGGGCCGTTCCCCCCATTCGGCGGCGGCATGGACCGTCAGTTCCAGCCCCGGGAAGTCACGCTCAAGCCGAGGGGCCACACGGTGGCAGGGGCCAGCGGCATGGCTGTCGAGGGTGAGGATCACCACCCGGTACGTGCGCGTCGGGTCGCGCCCGTCGTTTATGATCGCGTCACCGCGCATAATGCGCCTTTGCCTCGTAGAGCGTGTCGATGTTGATCTCGGTCAGGCCTTTGCCCGCTGCGAAGGTTTCGGTGTTGCGCCGGGCCTTGCCGCGCACGAAGAAGGGGATTTTCTTGAGTTCGCGTTCGGCATCGGCGAGCCAGATTACGTTCGAGGCGGGTTGATCTTCCGCGTCTGGCTGTTGCGCCGTGGCGGGCTCTGTCGCCGCTTCCGGGCGCTTGGCATGGCCGCCATGATGGCTGGGGCCAGCTGCATCGTGGAATTCGAAATCTTCGCGGAACATGTGCAGAAGGTGTTCTTCCAGCCCCATGACCAGCGGGTGGACCCATGTGTCGAAGATCACATTCGCGCCTTCGATGCCCATTTGGGGGGAATAGCGCGCTGGGAAATCCTGAACATGGACGGGTGCGGAGATGACAGCGCAGGGGATGCCAAGGCGTTTGCCGATATGGCGTTCCATTTGCGTGCCGAGGATCATTTCAGGCGAGAGGCGTTCAATCTCGGCTTCGACTTCGAGGTAGTCCTCGGTGATCAGGGCCTCGACGCCGTAGTCTTTGGCGAGCCTGCGGATCGGGCGGGCCATTTCGCGGTTGTAGCAGCCAAGGCCCACCACTTCGAAGCCCATCTCATCGCGGGCGACGCGGGCGGCCGCGGCGACATGGGTGCCGTCGCCGAAGACGAAGACGCGCTTGCCGGTCAGGTAGGTGCTGTCGACCGAGGATGAATACCAGGGCAGGCGGAGGCGGTCGGTGTCGAGATAGGGTTCAAGCCCGGTGATCTGGGCCACTTCTGCCACGAAATCACGGGTCGCGCCGACGCCGATGGGAACGACCTTGGTGTAGGACTGATCCAGTTCGCGTTCCATCCAGCGGCAGGCGGCCTCACCCGTTTCGGGGTACATCAGCACGTTGAAATGGGCCGCGCCCAGGCGGGTGATGTCTTCGGGTGTGGCACCATAGGGGGCGGCGACGTTGACGGAGATGCCCATGTCTCCGAGCAGGGCCGTCAGTTCGGTGATGTCATCGCGGTGGCGGAAGCCGAGGCCCGTTGCGCCGATGAGGTTGCAGGTCACCTGTTCCGTACGCGCCATCGGCTTGGCTAGGGCGCGGCAGATCTGGAAGAAGGTTTCATCCGCGCCGAAGATTTCCTTGCGTTGGTAGCTTGGCAGTTCCAGCGGGATCACAGGGCAGGGCAGGCCCATGGTTTCGGCCATGCCGCCGGGGTCGTCCTGGATCAGTTCCGCGGTGCACGACGCGCCGACGATCATCGCCTGGGGCTTGAAGCGGTCATAGGCTTGCTGGCAGGCGGTTTTGAACAGGTTCGCCGTGTCCGCACCCAGATCACGGGCTTGGAATGTCGTGTAGGTCACTGGTGGGCGGTGGTTGCGGCGCTCGATCATGGTGAAGAGCAGATCGGCATAGGTGTCGCCCTGAGGCGCGTGGAGCACATAGTGCAGCCCCTTCATGCCGGTTGCGACGCGAAGCGCACCCACATGCGGTGGGCCCTCATATGTCCAAACTGATAGCTTCATTTGGCGCGTTCACCGAGGGGCCAGCCCCTCGGGCTCCCCGGGTTATTTGCTTCGAAGTGAGAGGGGCAAATCATTCGGCGGCCTCCAATCGGAGAGCGCGGCGGCGATGCATCGGGCGGGAAAAGAGCCCCGCGAGATCGCCTGCTTGTTCGTAGAAATGGACGGGCGTGAAGACCAGTTCAATCGCCCATTTGGTGGCCAGCCCTTCGGCCTCAAGAGGATTGGCGAGGCCCAGGCCGCACACCGTGAGATCAGGCTGAGCGGCGCGGCAGCGATCCAGCTGCAGCTCCACATCCTGACCTTCGGCAATGGTGGGGCCTTCTGCGAGAAGATCGAGATCGGGGCCCACCACGGCCTTGTGGATGAAGGGGGCCCCAACCTCGACTGCCGTCATGCCACACTCCCGGGTGAGGAAGCGGGCGAGGGGGATTTCCAGCTGACTGTCGGGGAAGAAGAACACCGACTTGTCCTGGAGGGCGGCCGCCGCTTGGGCCACCGCCTTTCTAGCACGTGCACGGGGCGCGCCTGTTACGGCGTCGAAACGCGCCTTATCGACACCGAATTCCCGAGCCACGGCGAGAAGCCACGCAGTGGTGCCCTCTTCGCCAAACGGGAAAGGCGCGGGAAGGTGACGCGCCCCGCGCCGCTCCAAGGCGGCAAGGGTGCCACCTAGGAACGGCTGGGTGAGGGCAAAGACGGTATTGGGCCCTACGCTGACGTCTTGATCGACGGAGCGTGCAGGCAGGACCGAAATATCTTCGATCCCCATCTTGCCCAGCAGGTCTAGCGCCTGATCTTCCACCACGTCGGGAAGGGCCCCGACGAGCAGAATCTGGCGCTTGTCAGATTCCGGCAGAACCGGAACCATCGAGGCGAGACATGCGTCTTCGCCTTCTGTGAAAGTGGTCTCAATCCCGGAGCCGGAATAGTTCAGCACGCGAACACGAGGGGCATGTTTGACGCTGAGCTTTTCGGCGGCGCGGGCGAGGTCGAGCTTGATCACCTCGGAGGGGCAGGAGCCTACGAGGAAGAGTTGGCGAATGTCGGGACGGCGTTCGATCAGTCGGTCGACTTCGCGTTCGAGTTCGGCTTGTGCGTCGGCGAGGCCGGCGAGATCGGTCTCTTCGAGGATGGCCGTGCCAAAGCGGGGCTCGGCGAAAATCATGACGCCAGCGGCGGATTGAAGAAGGTGGGCGCAGGTTCGCGAGCCGACGACCAGGAAAAACGCGTCTTGCATCTTGCGGTGCAGCCAGATGATTCCCGTGAGGCCGCAGAACACTTCGTGTTGGCCGCGTTCTTTCAGAACGGGGGTGTTGCGGCATCCGGTGGCCGGTGCGGAGGGTGTGAGCGCAGTCATGCTGTCGCCTCCGATTGCAGCCGCGCTGCGCGGAGTTTGAGCAGGAACTGTCCGGCATTGATGACGTAAGCCGTGTAAGCGGCCAGCGCGATCATCATTTCGGCCACAGGGCTGAGATTGCCCCAGAACAGCGCCCAGATGTAAGCGGTGTGAAGGGCGATTACGGCGAAGCTGAACACGTCTTCCCAGAAGAAAGAATGGGCGAAAAGCCACTGATCAAAAACGACTTTCTCCCAAATGGCCCCAGTCACCATAATCAGGTAGAGAAAGCCGGTTTTGACGAGGATGGACCAGGTGGCAATGGCATAGCCCTCACCGGTCCAGAGAAACCGGAGCACGAGCGCAAGCGACACCAGGAACACAAGGAACTGCGCCGGGGCCAGAACGCCCTGAACCGTGGTCCAGATCGTCTCATCCCGACGCTGTCGCTGTGCCTTTGTGTAGAGTGCACCACTCGCTGGGCCGTCGTCTGGCCTATGCGGTTCTCGCGGCGTCATCATCCCCTCGACTGCCAAGTTCGTTAGACACAATGCTACGTATGTGGGGCCAGAAGTGTCAACTAAAATGTACAGTTGTGGGGTGGATGAGTGTCAACTTGTTTTGTCAAGTTTGATGAATGACAAGCTGAGTCGGCCCTTTGAGGGCGCAAAAACGCGCTTATTTTTCTTGAGGAAAACTAAATGCGCGGCGAAATCAACGCATTACCGGGTCTGGCGGGTCTTTACTTGTCAAGAGAAATTGACATTTGAGGCGAGAAGGCGCACTATATAACCACTACCAACGCGTCATAACTGATTGAAGATTAAGGTTGAGGGCGCGTAGTCATGGGACTGTCATGCAGAATAATGACACATATCCCGGCAAAGGGCCCTTCAAGGCGCAAAACCCAGCGATACAATTTCTGGCGGAGGCGGCAGTGAGGGCCTTGGCTCAGGACGGCGCGGGCGCTGTCCCGAAAACCCATGCCGAATGGGTCGGATACCTGTGTGATGCAGTTTTGGCCGATGGCGATGTCAAGCAGCAGGTTGCTTTGACGCAGATGTTCGCCTCTGGCACGTCTTCAGACACGATTTTGCATGAGCTCGTTCCGGAAGTTGCCCGCCGTCTTGGTGAGAAATGGGTGGCCGACGAGGTAAGTTTTGTCGATGTCACGGTTGGCTCTGCCAAGTTGCAAGCTATGTTCAACTCACGCGATGACGCGCCAAGAACCCCGTGGGGTGGTAAAGGTGCACCGCAAGGGGACGTGGCTTTGATGGTTGTGCCGGAATTTGAACAACACACTCTGGGCGCCTTCGTGGCGGCAGATGATTTTCGCCATAATGGCGTTTGGGCGCGGGTCGGCTTGCTGATCTCGGCCCACGAGGTCTGCGAGATGTTGCAGGCAAATCACTTCTCTATGTTAGGTTTATCCATCGGGTCACGGGACTCTGTTACGCGCACCGCGGAATTTGTGAAATATATCAGAAAAAACGCGGATGAGGTTCCCCCGGTGGTTGTGAGCGGTAACGTTGTTGAACGGCTGGACATTGAATGGTCAGAAACGGGGGCCGATTTTGTCGTAAGCTCTGTGAGGGAAGCCATTGATCGGTGCGGGTTGAAGCCTGCCGTCGATCAAACGCTACTGGAGGCAGAAGCCCTATGACACGACAAATCATTATACCCTGGGTCTGACGCGTGACCGAGCAGGGGCGCATATATGAGCGTTTTCGCGCGGGCGAGTTGCCGGATCCGGCACGCGTAGAAGATTTCGTAGAACAGGTTTCCGACTTGGCTGTCATGATTGATGGCGATGGGGTCGTGCGCGGTGTTTCCGTCAATCCGGAGTGCCCGTCTCTGGGTAGCCTAGATCACTGGGTCGGCCAGAAGTTCCTTCAATATCTGACGGAAGAAAGTCAGTCGAAGTTCGCAGATCGGCGCAAGCTGGCCGAGGGCAACCCAACCATTGCACGGCGGCCGATTGAGCTGAACCACGTTGACAGCGAGGCGTGGGAATTCCCGATCCGCTACAGCATGCACAATGTGGACGGCAGCGACCACCTTCTGCTTGTGGGGCGCGACATGCAGCCCATTGCGGAAGTGCAGCAACGTCTGGTGGCCGAACAGGTCGCCCGGGAGCGTGATCAGCAGCGTATCCGCAGTGGCGAGACGTTCTATCGCGTGGTGCTGGAAGCCTCCGAGACGCCGTTTGTCTTGGTCGAGGCCGACAGGGGCAGGGTGCATGACATGAATGCCTCTGCCGCGCGGCTGTTCGGATCGAAGGCGGACACGCTGAACGGCAATTCATTTGCGCAGATTTTCGAAGGGCGTCGGCGCGAAGAGCTCATGGATGCGCTTCAGGCGTCTGCGGGCGCAGAAGATCGCAGCCAGGTTCAGGTCGTGGCGCGGCGCAACGGGATGGAGTTGGTTCTGTCGCCCGAGTATTTCCGTGCGGCGGGGGATTTGTTCATTTTGTGCCGCGTGGCCCCGGTCAACGCTGCGCAATCCGGGGCGGCCGATGCGTCTCAGACACTGTCGGCCCTCTTTGCGGCGTCAAGCGACGCCATTGTCCTAACGGACGCGAAGGGTGTGATCCGGGATGTGAACGAATCCTTCCTGATCCTGACAGATGCCGCGCAATTGCGGGATGTGAAGGACCGCTCGCTGGCCGATTTCCTTGTGCGCGGGGCCGTGGATCTGAAGCTTATGATCGAATCCGCGATGAAATCTGGTCGGATGAGCCGCTACAATTCGCAGATCAACAGCGTTGTCGGCAACCGGGCCAGTGTGGATATTTCCGTAGCGCAGCTTCGTCAGCGCAACCGCGACACCGGGTTTGGGTTTATTATTCGAGATGTTACACCCATGTCTTCATCTGAGCCGGACGTGCCGCCCGGGATGATGAATGAAGATGCGATGAAGAACGTGATGGACCTTGTGGGCACGGCATCGCTGAAAGAACTGGTTTCGGCCACGTCTGATGTGGTTGAGAAAATGTGCATCGAGACGGCGATCAAGCTGACCAATAACAACCGGGTCGCTGCATCCGAGATGTTGGGCCTGTCCCGTCAGAGCCTTTACGTGAAGCTGCGCAAGCACGGGCTGATTGACGGCGGGTCGGACGACTGACCTTTCCCAGATTTGCATGAAAGACCGCGCTTACCTGTCGGTGGGGCGGTTCTTGCGTCAAAAAACCTCTTTCGCCGAGACGCATTGTAATGTTTAATTGACACTATGAGTGTCACTTTTGAAGATCGCGCCGGTCGACGCTTCCCGTATCCGCCTGCCGTGCTGACCCTGATCAAGCCGATCACGTGGTTTCCACCGGTTTGGGCGTATCTGTGCGGGGTGGTCTCATCAGGTGTGCCAATCTCCTCTGCGCCGTGGCTTGTGGCGCTGGGCATGGTGCTGGCCGGGCCGGTGGTCTGTGGCATGAGCCAGGCCGCCAATGATTGGTGTGACCGGCATGTGGATGCGATCAATGAACCGAACAGACCGATCCCATCCGGGCTGATCCCCGGACGGTGGGGTCTTTGGATTGCCCTGATCATGAGCGCGCTGGCCCTGGTGTTGGGCTCGTTCCTTGGCCCGTGGGGTTTTGGCGCCACGGTGTTTGCGGTGATTGCCGCCTGGGCCTACTCGGCAGAGCCTGTTCGGATGAAGCGATCCGGCATCTGGGGGCCAGGTTTGGTGGGTCTTTGTTACGAGGGGCTGCCCTGGTTCACGGGCGCGGCTGTGCTGTCGGCGGGTGCGCCGTCCTGGCAAATCGTGGTGATTGCGTTGCTTTATGCACTGGGTGCGCATGGGATCATGACGCTCAATGATTTCAAAGCGCTAGAGGGCGATCGTCAGATGGGCGTGAACTCTTTGCCCGTTACGATGGGGCCGGAACGTGCGGCGCGTATGGCTTGTTGGGTGATGGCGCTGCCGCAAGTCCTGGTGATCGCGCTGCTCGCAGTATGGGGCAAGCCAGTCTTTGGATTGATCATTGCCGCGCTGCTGGTGGCCCAGTTCTGGGCCATGCGGGTGTTGCTGAAGGACCCGAAGGGCAAGGCGCCGTGGTATAATGGAACAGGCGTCATCCTTTACGTGAGCGGCATGATGGTCGCCGCCGTCGCCCTGCGCACGATTGGAGGTGCGGGATGACGGCGAAAACCTCCTTGAGCTGGTTGTCGATTGTGCGTCTTGGCCTGGTGCAGATGGCATTGGGCGCGATCGTGGTTCTGACAACCTCGACGCTGAACCGGTTGATGGTGGTGGAATTGGCCTTGCCAGCGGTGCTGCCGGGTCTGCTGGTGGCGTTGCATTACGGGATACAGATCACGCGGCCCAACTGGGGCTTTATGTCTGACACGGGCGGTCGGCGGACGCGCTGGATTGTTGGTGGGATGGTGGCGCTGGCCTTGGGGGCCCTTGGGGCGGCGTCTGGTGTGCTTTTGTTCGAGACAAGCTTTGCGTTGGGTCTGTCGGTGTCCATTCTGGCCTATGCCCTGATCGGGCTGGGTGTCGGCGCGTCCGGCACGTCGTTGCTGGCGCTTTTGGCGACTTCGACCTTGCCACGCCGGCGGGCGGCGGCGACTATCACGTGGCTGATGATGATTGCCGGGATTGCGATCACTGCGGGCACCGTGGGTGCGTTCCTTGATCCGTATACGCCCGCTTTGCTGATGAAGATCGTGGGTATTGTCACGGGCGGTGCTGTTGCTTTGACCGTTCTGGCGGTTTGGGGGATTGAGCGCCGGGTTCAGCCTGTGGAGCGTGCGCGCGAGGAAATGCGGTTTGTCGATGGGCTGCGAGAGATCTGGGGTGAGACGGCGGCGCGGAACTTCACCATTTTCGTGTTTTTGTCGATGACCGCCTATTTCATGCAGGAATTGATTTTAGAACCCTATGCGGGCCTCGTTTTCAGTTTCACGCCGGGGGAGTCCACCTCTCTGTCGGGCGCGCAGAATGGCGGCGTTTTCTTTGGCATGTTGACGGTCGGGATCATGGCCACGGGGCTGCGCATTGGCAGCTTGCGGGCCTGGGTTGTAGCCGGGTGCCTTGGCTCGGCGATGAGCTTGGGCGTGCTCACCCTTTTGGGTGGACCTGCCGTGCCCACCACCCTGATGCCCGCCGTCGTAATGTTGGGCTTTTTCAATGGCATGTTCGCCGTTGCTGCCATCGGGTCGATGATGGCGCTGGCAGGCGAAGGACGCGGGAGCCGGGAAGGTATGCGCATGGGCCTTTGGGGCGCAGCGCAGGCGATTGCGGCAGGGTTTGGCGGTTTGCTGGGGGCGGCCGCCGTGGATGTGATGCGTGTGAGCCTTGGCAGCGATGCCACGGCCTTTGGCGCGGTCTTCGTGTGTGAGGCCGGGTTGTTTGTTGTTGCGGCGCTTCTGGCGCTGAAAGTGATTGATCCGACACGCGGCCCGAAGGCCGCCATGGTTCCGGGAGAATGAGACATGTATGATGTTGTTGTCGTAGGAGGCGGGCCTTGCGGGGCCACAGCTGCGGAAGATCTGGCGCGCTCAGGCTATAGCGTGGCCCTGCTGGATAAGGCAGGGCGGATCAAACCCTGTGGCGGGGCCATTCCGCCGCGCCTGATCCGGGATTTCGACATTCCTGACGAACAGCTGGTGGCCAAGATCACCACTGCGCGGATGATTTCGCCCACCAAGCGGCAAGTGGATATCCCGATTGAGAACGGCTTTGTCGGCATGGTCGATCGGGAGCATTTCGATGAATTCCTGCGGGTGCGGGCGGCTGAAGCAGGGGCAGAGCGGGCGACGGGCACGTTCCTGCGGATTGAACGCGATGGTGGTGAGACCCGTGTCATCTATCGCGACAAGGTCAGTCAGAATGAGCGCAGCCTTGTGACGAAACTGATCATCGGTGCAGACGGGGCCCGGTCGAACGTGGCGCGCCAGGAGGTGCCGGATGGGGACAAGATTCCCTTCGTGGTGGCCTATCACGAGATCATCGAAGCGCCGGGGCCGGTGGGCAGCTATCACCCAGACCGGTGCGATGTGATTTATGACGGGGCGATCTCGCCCGATTTCTACGGCTGGGTCTTCCCACATGGCAAAACCTGCAGCGTGGGCATGGGATCGATGATCAAAGAAGTGGACCTGAAGCAGGCCACGGCGGACCTGCGCGTGGCCAGTGGGCTTGAGGGCTGCAAAACCATCCGTAAGGAGGGCGCACCCATTCCGCTCAAGCCGTTGGATCGGTGGGACAATGGCAAAGATGTCGTGTTGGCCGGGGATGCAAGTGGTGTTGTCGCGCCCAGCTCGGGTGAGGGGATTTACTATGCCATGTTCGGGGGCCGTGTGGCGGCAACGGCCGCGGCGGCCTGTCTGGCCAGCGGTCGGGTGAAGGATCTGCAACTGGCCCGTAAGCTGTTCATGCGCGATCACAAGAATGTCTTCCGAGTGCTGGGATCGATGCAGAATGCCTATTACCGTTCAGACGAGCGGCGAGAGCGGTTCGTGTCGCTGTGCCATGACAAAGATGTGCAGCGGCTGACCTTTGAGGCGTATATGAACAAAGAACTTGTCAAAGCGCGGCCTATGGCGCACATCAAGATCGGCTTGAAGAATATCGCGCACCTGACACGATTGGTCCCGGAGGCCTATGTATGAACGCCCCAGTGAACACCGCTGATGTGCCGACGCGGCAGATGATCCCGACCTGGGTTGGCGGTGATCTGGTGGCGATGGAAAAATTAGAAGTGCACCTTAAGGGTCTGAAACATATGGCCGTTTCGGTGTTCGTGATGTGCGGGAATGATGTGCTGATCCAGCAGCGGGCGATGTGCAAGTATCATACGCCGGGCCTTTGGGCGAACACCTGTTGCACGCACCCTTTGTGGGGCGAAGATGCCGCCGCCTGTGCGGAACGCCGTCTGGATGAAGAACTGGGTCTGAAGGGCCTGCCGCTGGAGTATCGGGACCAGCTGACCTATCGCGCCGATGTGGGCAACGGGCTGATTGAGCATGAACGGGTGGATGTGTTCATGTCTCGTGTGACAACGCGTGTGACGCCTGTGCCCAATCCTGAAGAAGTGATGGCCACCGACTGGGTCGACATGGCCGAGCTTGCGGCTTGGGTGGAGCGTGACCCGCAGCGATTTACGCCGTGGCTGCGGATTTACCTCAAGGATTACGAGGCGCAGATTTTCGCGACGTGAGCGGCGCAGAACAGCTTTTGATGACGCGATCTTGCTGTTCGTTATCCAATTTGAACGGCAGGTGCTGATCGGTCAGCCCGAAGGACAATAGCCCGCGCCACCAAACAGAATGGATGCGCCGCGCGGGCATGATGTCTGCACCTCACGCTCAACCACTTTTGGTCCTTCCCGTCCAAGCTTGGCATCTGCGCAGGCGTTGATCCTTGCCGCGTCATGCGCCGACAGCGTGCTGTCCGGCAAAACACGGACCACAGATGGCCCGCCCCAGGGCGTTTCCGTGTAAGTCACTTCCAATCTGGGCCAGCCCCGGAAACCCAGGCTGTACTGGCAATCCACAATTGCAGTTCTTTGTTCTTTTACAGACAGGTACGGTCCTGCATTGATGTGGGATGGTTGCAGCATTGTGGTTGCGGCGACAAGAATGCCAAGAGCAGGCAATGCGTGTTTTGAGCGAGTCATTGAGATGACCTTTCGGGCGGCAGCGGTTCAGACATCGACCGTCACGATGCGTCAAGACAATCTGGAAATCAACCCAAAGTTGATATTGGAAATGGTTCAATTTGATCGGTTAAGGCATTGAATTTGAACAGTCAAATCTGCTGCACGCTGTTTTACTAAAAATTTAGTTTGACAAACTCGTGACCGCCCGTCGATCCTGTTGATGTGCTTTGGCTCGCAAAGCACACGCGCAAACGGGAGGAAATCATGCGGAACTTATTGTTGTCCGCGGTTGCGGCGGGAGCCGTGATCGTAGGCTATGGCCCGGCATGGGCCGACGAAGCCGCAGCGCAGCGCTGGATTGATGAGGAATTCCAGCCCTCGACGCTGTCCAAAGACGAGCAAATGTCGGAAATGCAGTGGTTCATCAACGCCGCTGAGCCTTACGCGGGTATGGAGATCAACGTGCTCTCCGAAGGTATCCCGACGCATGGCTACGAATCTGAAGTGCTGACAAAAGCCTTTGAGGAGATCACAGGGATCAAGGTGAATCACCAGATCCTGGGTGAAGGCGAAGTGGTGCAGGCGGTTCAGACGCAGATGCAGACGGGGCGGAACCTATATGATGGGTATGTCAACGACAGCGATCTGATCGGCACGCATTCACGCCTGCAGCTGGCCTACAACCTGACCGAACAGATGGCCGGTGATTGGGCCGATACGACGTCTCCGACGCTTGATCTGGACGATTTCATGGGCATTCAGTTTACGACTGGCCCGGATGGCAACCTGTATCAGCTGCCTGATCAGCAGTTCGCGAACCTCTACTGGTTCCGCAAGGACTGGTTCGATCGCGAAGACCTGCAGGCCGCCTTCAAAGAGAAGTATGGCTACGATCTTGGCGTGCCGGTGAACTGGTCGGCCTATGAAGATATTGCCGAGTTTTTCTCCAACGATGTCGGTGAAATCGACGGCACCACGATCTATGGCCACATGGATTACGGCAAGCGGGCCCCTGACTTAGGCTGGCGGATGACCGATGCCTGGTTGTCCATGGCTGGTGCTGGGGACGTGGGTGAGCCCAACGGCGTGCCTGTCGATGAATGGGGTATCCGTATGGAAGCGGGCACCTGTAATCCTGTGGGCGCGTCCGTGACGCGCGGTGGCGCGGCCAATGGCCCGGCGGCGGTGTATGCGATCCGCAAGTGGGATGAATGGCTGCGGAACTATGCGCCACCCGGTGCGGCGAGCTATGACTTCTACCAGTCGCTTCCCGCGCTGAGCCAGGGCAACGTGGCGCAGCAGATCTTCTGGTACACGGCCTTTACCGCCGACATGGTGAAGCCGCAGTCGGAAGGCAACAACACGGTCGATGAGGATGGCAACCCGCTGTGGCGGATGGCGCCGAGCCCGCATGGGCCCTATTGGGAAGAAGGCCAGAAGGTGGGTTATCAAGACGTGGGATCCTGGACTTTCCTGAAGTCCACGCCCTCTGATCGGGCGCAGGCCGCATGGCTTTATGCACAGTTCGTGACCTCCAAAACGGTTGATGTGAAGAAGTCCCATGTCGGTCTGACCTTTATCCGCGACAGCACAGTGAACCACACGTCCTTTACCGAACGTGCGCCGAAGCTGGGTGGTTTGGTAGAGTTCTATCGCTCGCCCGATCGCGTTGCGTGGTCGCCCACGGGCATCAACGTACCGGATTATCCGAAGCTGGCCCAGATCTGGTGGCAACAGATCGGTGACGTGAACTCCGGTGCCTTCACGCCGCAAGAGGCGATGGACCGTCTGGCCGAGGAGATGGACATCACCATGGCCCGGATGCAAGCCGCCGATGAAGGGGCGAGCGTCTATGGTGGCTGTGGTCCGCGCCTCAACGAAGAGCGCGATGCGGAATACTGGCTGAGCCAACCGGGGTCTCCCAAGGCGAAACTGGCCAATGAAAAGCCGCAAGGCGTGACCGTCAACTATGACGAGCTTGTGGCCCGCTGGCAGCAGTGACGCCAAAATGACCGAGGCCGCCGCACAACGTGGCGGCCTCATCTTCCTTGGGGGCAGACGACCGGATCTTCGTTGACATGATCGAGCTTTTCGACGTGACCAAAGTGACGGGTCACATCACCCATATCAAACCCACCTCGCTGCGGCTTTTGCCGGGCGAGTTCAACGTGTTGTTGGGGGCCACGGGCGCTGGCAAGACGTCATTGATCAAACTGATGGCCGGGCTTGACCCGATGGCGGGTGGTCGGATCGAGATGGACGGGCAAGACGTGACCCGGCTGAGCACGCAAAAGCGCAACATCAGCCTGGTGCACCAGTTTTTTGTCAACTACCCGCATATGTCGGTATTTGAAAACATTGCCTCACCGCTGCGCGTAGCCGGAATGGCGGGCAGCGAAGTGCAGGGGCGGGTGGAAGAGGCGGCGGATTTGTTGCAGCTTCGACCGATGCTGAACCGTAAGCCACAAGAGCTTTCGGGAGGGCAGCAGCAGCGCACGGCGCTGGCCCGCGCGATTGCGAAGGAGAGCCGTGCGGTGTTTCTGGATGAGCCGCTGGCCAACTTGGATTACAAGCTTCGTGAGGAGTTGCGGGAACAACTGCCGGAGCTTTTCGCAGGCCGTGGCGCGGTGGTGGTCTATGCCACGTCAGAGCCGGAAGAGGCGCTGCTTTTGGGCGGTAAGACCGCGCTGATGGAGGACGGGCGTGTGACGCAGTTCGGCCCGACCTCGGAGATTTATCGCAATCCTGAGAATTTGAGCGCGGCGCGGGTGTTCTCGGACCCGCCAATCAACGTGATGGGGCTGACCAAGCAGGGCGGGAAGGTCGTGTTGGACAGTGGCGCGGAGTGGGCGTTGTCGGGGGCGGCGAAGGATTTGGCAGATGGGGCCTACTCGGTCGCTGTGCGGCCGCACCGGGTGTTGCCGTATCGAAACGGTGACAGTGACGTGGAACTGGAGGGCAGGGTGATCGTGACGGAATTGTCGGGATCAGAATCAAGTGCGCATTTCCAATTGGGCGACGTGGCCTGGGTGTCTTTGGCGGCTGGTGTGCATGCCTATGAGGTAGGGGAGAGCCATGCGTTTTACCTCGACCCCGTGCATTGCCGTTATTTTGCGCCTGATGGACGGAGGGTGGCCTGATATGGCGCGAATTACGCTTTCCAACCTGAAACATAGCTATCTGGACGCACCATCCGGGCCGGACGACTATGCGCTAAAAGAAATCGATGTGACCTGGCGGGATGGCGGGGCCTATGCGTTGCTGGGGCCGTCGGGCTGTGGGAAGTCGACGCTGCTCAACATCATTTCAGGGCTTTTGGCGCCGTCCGAAGGCCGGGTGCTGTTTGACGAGGCTGACGTGACGGGTTTGCCACCGGACAAACGCAATATCGCGCAAGTGTTTCAGTTCCCGGTAATCTACGACACGATGACGGTGCGGCAGAACCTGGCCTTCCCGCTGAAGAATCGCGGTGTGGATGAGGCGACAATTGCCGCCCGCGTGGGTGAGATCGCAGAGATGCTGGATGTCACCGAAATGCTCGACACCCGGGCGGCAGGGCTTTCACCTGACAACAAGCAGAAGATTTCGATGGGGCGGGGCCTTGTGCGCGATGACGTCAACGCGGTGATGTTTGATGAACCGTTGACCGTGATCGACCCGCATCTCAAGTGGGTTTTGCGGTCTAAACTCAAGGAGCTGCATCAGCGTGTTAAGGCGACGATGATCTATGTGACCCATGACCAGACCGAGGCGCTGACCTTTGCGGATGAGGTCGTGGTCATGCAAGACGGCGAGGTGGTGCAGATCGGGACGCCGGTGGAGCTGTTCGAACGTCCGCAGCATACCTTCGTGGGTCATTTTATCGGGTCGCCGGGGATGAATGTGCTGCCGTGCGAAGCGCGCGGCGACCATGCAGTTTTTGAAGGCCATGACGTGGCGCTGGAAGGGGCTGTGACCGGAGATGGCGGGTTGGTTGCGCTGGGTGTGCGGCCAGAGCATGTGGCCGTTACGGACAACGGGATACCGGCAACTGTGACCAAAGTGTCTGATGTAGGGCGGCATTTCGTGGTGGAAGCGCGGGTTGGGGCGTCATCGTTGAAGGCGGTTCTTGAGGAGACGCCGCCGGAGCAAGGCAGCGCAGTGCATCTGGCCTTCGCGCCAGAGAAAACGCGGGTCTATCGGGATGGATGGATCGCCACGCAAAGATCCAAAGAGGCCCAAAAATGAGCCTGTGTCTTAGAGCCAAACGGCCCTCTCCCTACCACCCTTCACCCTATACCGAGTCGGTGAAGGTCCAGTTAACACGCGGTGAGCGTAGCGCGCGTTGCGCAACAGGGTTAGACCAAGGCGCATTTGAGAGCGTTGAAGTCAGCTGGATGCATCTGGGTCAGGCCCGGGTCGGGTGTTGCTTGATGGGAGGGTGCCAATGAAAACCGTCAATCAACGCGCCTGGTTTTTCGTGCTGCCCGTCCTTTTGCTTGTGGCGTTCAACGCGCTTGTGCCGATGATGACGGTGGTCAATTACTCGGTTCAAGAAACCTTTGGGAACAACAAATTCTTCTGGCAAGGCCTTGATTGGTTTGAACAAATCTTGCGTTCGGAGCGTTTTCAGGCGGCCCTGGGGCGGCAGTTTATGTTCACCGCTATCATCCTTGTCATTGAAATTCCGCTCGGCATCATCATTGCGCTGTCCATGCCCAAAAGAGGCTTCTGGGTTCCGGTCTGTCTGGTGTTGATGGCGTTGCCGATGCTGATCCCGTGGAACGTCGTGGGGGCCATGTGGAATATTTTCGCGCTGCCCAAGATTGGGATGCTGGGATACTTCATGAATGACGTGCTTGGCGTCAACTATGACATGACGCAGGACCCGTTGGCGGCGTGGATCACGGTGATCGTCATGGATGTCTGGCACTGGACGTCGCTGGTGGTGCTCCTGTGCTATGCGGGCCTCGTGTCGATCCCGGATGCATACTATCAAGCCGCCAAGATCGACGGCGCGTCGCCCTGGTCCGTCTTCCGCTATATCCAGCTGCCCAAGATGAAAACGGTTCTGACCATCGCGATCCTGCTCAGGTTCATGGACAGCTTTAACATCTATACCGAACCCTTTGTTTTGACGGGCGGAGGCCCCGGGAATTCAACCACGCTGCTCTCGATTGACCTGGTCAAGATTGCGCTTGGGCAGTTCGATCTGGGTCCGGCGGCGGCGATGAGCCTGATCTATTTCGCGATCACGCTTCTGGTCAGTTGGGTGTTCTACACGCTGATGACAAAGGATGATCAGCAATGAAGAAACGCGCGCTTATTCCGATCATCTATATCATCTTCCTGATGCTGCCGATTTACTGGCTGGTCAGCATGTCGTTCAAGACGACCAACGAAATCCTGTCCGGGTTTTCGTTGTTCCCTCAGACATTTACCTTTGACAGTTACATCGCGATTTTCACCGATCCGACGTGGTACACGGGCTATATCAATTCGATCATCTATGTGTCGTTGAACACGGTTTTGTCGGTGGCTGTGGCGCTGCCCGCGGCCTATGCATTTTCGCGGTACCGGTTCCTTGGTGATCGGCATTTGTTCTTCTGGCTGCTGACCAACCGGATGGCCCCGGCAGCGGTGTTTGCGTTGCCGTTCTTCCAGCTTTATTCGTCTGTGCAATTGTTCGACACGCATCTGGCTGTGGCATTGGCGCATACTCTGTTCAATGTGCCCTTGGCGGTGTGGATTCTGGAAGGGTTCATGCGCAGCATTCCAAAGGAGCTGGACGAAACCGCCTATGTTGACGGGTACTCCTTCCCTCGGTTCTTCGTGAAAATCTTCCTGCCCAATATCAAGGCGGGTGTCGGTGTGGCGGCATTTTTCTGCTTCATGTTCTCATGGGTGGAGATGCTGTTGGCCAAGACATTGACGGCCGTGGAGGCCAAACCGATTGCGGCCGTGATGACGCGCACGGCCTCATCCGCGGGGTATGAATTGGGGCTTTTGGCGGCGGCGGGGACCTTGACGATCATTCCCGGGGCGATCGTGATCTGGTTTGTGCGCAATTACATCGCGCGCGGCTTTGCGATGGGGCGGGTGTGATGCGGTATTTGACTGTTTTGACCCTCACTTTGTTGCCTGGGGCTGCCTTGGCGCAGAACACATGGGGCAGTGTCGCGCAGGAGCAGGAGAAAGGGTTTTCCTGGACCGATCCGCTCTGGCCTGATTTCTGGATGGCGTGGACCCCGGCGACACTGGCGGTGTTCGTGGGCATCTTTTCCGCCATTGCGATCATCGGCCTTCTCGAAGGGTTCAAATTTCGAGACGGGATCGAGCGCAAGGGAATCCTTGGCCTGACCACCACACTTGGCGACCGGCTTTTCATCACGCTTTTGGGCTCTGCTTACATCTTCCTTGCTTGGCTTGGGTTCTTCGGCCAACCCATCTGGACACCGTTTTTCATCGCCATGGGCTGGGGGATATTCGTGTTTTGGAAAGTTTGAGCTTTGATCTGTGCCGCAATGGTGGTCTTCTAAGACGCAGTTGCGCGCCAAAGAGTAGCCAGTGGGGATGTGCATGAGAAAGCGGAAAGCCGGAAACCTTCTGACGGATGTCGAACTGGAGTTCATGACAGCGCTCTGGGCTTTGGGTCAGGGATCGGTTCGGGATGTGTTGGGACACCTGCCTGAAGCGCGGGCTTTGGCCTACACGTCTGGGGCGACGGTGCTTCGCATTCTTGAGGAGAAAGGGTTCGTGACCTCCCGCAAGGAGGGCAAGACACTGACCTATACCCCGCTGCTGGCCAAGGATGACTATCAGATCCGGTCACTGAAGAATCTGTCGCGCACGCTGTTCGACGACACGCCTGCGAGCCTGGTGGCGCGGCTTGTCGACGACGATGGAGTGACGGCGCGTGATCTGGAGGAGATCCGCGCGCTTGTCGAGAGGAGGCTGAAGGATGACGGGGTTTAGGGACGTCGTAGAAGTTTACATCAATCTCAATCTGACACTTCTGTTTGCGCTGCTGGTTTGGCTGGGGCTGCATGGTCTGGCGCGGCGCACACGGTTTCGATATGCTTACACGACGCAATTCAAGGGCTTGAAAATGCTTTTGATTTTGGTTTTGGTCAGTCCTGTGTTGTCGGCCTTGGCCACGCGCCTGCAAGAGGCATTCGCGCCAGAGCAGAGCCTTGTGATCAGTGACATGGTCGTGGCGGCCTACCTGCGGGGGGATATTGCCATCGGGGCGATTGAGTTTGAACAGTTTCTGAACACGCGCAAGGGATGGACGGAAGGCATGTTGGGCATGTCTTCACCGGTCTTCGCGATTGTAGGTGCGGTTCTGGTGCTTGGCCTTGTGGCCTTCGTTATGAAATTTGCGCTGAGCGCGTGGCAGGTGTCTCGCGTGCTTCGCGGGGGGCATCTGGTCAAACGCATCGGGCGCGTGGATGTGCGGGTGTCTGATGCTGTGCGGGTGCCCTTTGCCGCGCGGGGCTTGATGCGTCATCACATTGTTCTTCCGCTGGATTTCGAGGCGGAGGGAACGGACCGGCAAATGGCCATGGCGCACGAGCTTCAGCATTTCCGCAACCGCGATCTGGAATGGGAGATTGCGCTAGAGATGCTGCGCCCGCTGTTTTTCTGGAACCCGGCCTTCGTGCTGCTGAAGCGGCAGTTTGATCGTCTGAGAGAGCTAAGCTGTGATGAGGCCGTGTTGCAGCGGCGCGGGTTTGCACCGCTGGACTATGCCATGTGCCTGCTGCGCTTTTGCGAGCGTGCTGTGACAGGTGGGCAGCGGCACGGGTTGAACGTGGCGCTGGTGTCGCAAAGCCGTCTCACAGCACGGCGAGATCTTGCGCAACGGCTCCTGTCGCTCAAGACCATGGGCCGGTCACGGCGGCTTAGCCCCGTGCACGGGATCATTGGTGCGGTGGTGTTGGGCTTTGGGTTTGCGCTTTTCTCGGCGTCGATCCAGACGCACAAAGACTGGACCCATGACCGGTTGATGTTGTCGACAGTGGTCAATCTGGAGCGGTTGGAAGCGATTAACGCCGGGTTTTAAGGCGCCGCGCGTCACTTCGCGCAGACAAGACCCCGGAAAGCCGCTAAGGCTATCCCATGTCCATATGGTCCCGCATAACCGAGGCGCTGTCGGCGCTGGCAAAGGGTGAAAGCCTGACGCAGGTGTTTGACCACCTGCGCACGCCGCCTGAACGAAGCGTTGCCTTTGCAATTGCTGTGATCGCGCTTGGGGCCAAGATGGCCAAGGCCGACGGCCATGTGACGCGGGATGAAGTGACCGCGTTTCGCGAAGTGTTCCAGATCGCTGAGGCGGATCACGACGGCGCTGCGCGGGTGTTCAACCTGGCGCGTCAGGATGTGGCGGGGTTTGAGGATTACGCCACCCGGATCAAGCGCATGTTTGGGGAGGATACCCATGCGTTGAGCGATTTGATGGAAGGTCTGTTTCACATCGCGATGGCGGATGGGTTTTACCACCCTAACGAAGATGATTTTCTGGTGCGCGTTTCGGATATCTTTGGCATTTCCGAGGCGGAATTTCTGGCTTTGCGCACGCGGTTTGTGCCGGACGCAACCCCTGATCCGTATACTGTGCTTGGCGTGACGCGGGAGACGCCGATGGAGGAGATCCGCAAGGCATGGCGCAATCTGGTGCGGGAAAGCCATCCAGACCGGATGCAGGCAAGGGGTGTGCCGGAAGAGGCGCTGAAACTGGCCGAGAAGCGTCTGATCGATATCAATCGCGCCTGGGAAGAGATCAGCGAGCACGCCAGGGAGTCGTGACCTCAGATGCGCATTGCCACCTACAATGTGGAATGGTTCAACAGCCTTTTTGACGATCAAGGCGCGCTGCTGGACGATATGGAATGGTCGGGACGTCATGATGTGACGCGGGCAGATCAGCTGGCCTCACTCGGTATTGCGTTCACAGCGATGGATGCCGACGCGGTTTTGGTTGTTGAGGCCCCCGATGAAAGCCGCAAACGTCAGACCGTGCCGGCGTTGGAGCGGTTTGCGGAGGCTGTGGGTTTGCGAGCGCGAAAGGCGCTCATTGGATTTGCCAATGACACGCAGCAAGAGCTGGCGCTGCTCTATGACCCTGATGTCCTGACCTGCCGCCATGATCCGATGGGGGAGGCGACGGGCCAGAAAGGCAGCCGCGACGCGCCGCGGTTTGATGGGGTCTTCCGGATCGATCTCGACATCGATGCGACTGAGGACAAGGTTCGGTTTTCCAAGCCGCCCCTTGAGGTTGCGGTGGAGACCAAGACCGGGTTTGCGTTTCGCATCATTGGCGCGCATCTGAAATCCAAAGCGCCCCACGGGGCGACGGGCCGGGATGAGGCGATGCGCATGGGAATTGCCAACCGCCGTAAGCAACAGGCGCAGGCGGTGTGGCTGCGTCAGAGGATCGAGGCGCATCTGGAGGCGGGTGAGGCGCTGATGGTGATGGGCGATCTCAATGACGGTCCGGGTCTGGATGAATATGAGCGGCTTTTCGGGCGCTCATCAGTTGAGATCATCACGGGCGAGGGGGGTGAGAGCGACCATGTGCTTTATGACCCGCATGCCCGGCGCGCGCTGACCCGACGATTGGGTGCGGTGAACACCACGGCGCGGTTTTATATCCCGGCGGAGAAACGGTATCTGCAGGCGCTTTTGGATTACATCATGGTGTCACAGGATTTGCGTAGTAAACGCCCGAAATGGCGCATCTGGCACCCGTTTGATGACCCCGATTGTTGGAACACGCCGGAGCTGCGCGAGGCGCTTTTGACGGCGTCTGATCACTACCCGGTGTCGCTTGATATAGAGATTTAAGCGCCGGCTGAACCTCAAAAGCTTAAACTGGGCGGCGAAAATGACTATATATGGGTCATGAAACGTATCTTAGTGACCTTACCCGTGTGCGCCGCCTTGGCACTGCCTGTTCATGCCGAAGAGGCCGAGACAGAACCGCCCTCTATGATGGAGCGCGGATTTCAGATGTTTCTGGAAGGCTTTGTTCTGGAAATGAAACCGGCGATTGAGGACCTGCAAGGGTTTGCCGACGAGATGGAACCGGCCTTTCGCGCGTTTACAGAGCGTATGGGGCCGTTGATGGCTGATCTCTTCGACAAGATCGACGACATCAACCGCTATGAAGTACCCGAGGTGCTGCCCAACGGGGATATTATCATCCGGCGCAAGCCCGAGGACGCGCCTGATGCGGAGCCTGAAGAGGGCGGCGATATCGAGATTTGATTGGGGGCTTTCGACCTAGTCACGTCCGATGCGCACGGTTGCCTCTGCCTCCAGCGTCTGGGCCAGTGAGGCAAACCGCGCCTGCGCCACTTCGCCAAACAACTCTTCCGCCTGACGGTCCAGAACAAGGTCCAGCTTCTTTTTCTTGGGATACCATTTCAGACGGCCCAGTTTCGGGGCGTCCGTGGGCCAGAGCATGGCGGCAAAGCGCATGGCTTTGCCCAGCACCTCTGCCTGGTGGCTGTCGCGGTCGGTGATCAGGTCGTTGAGTTCGTCAAACCGACGGGCGTCGCGACTGTTGGAATAGCGGTGCATCAGGGCAAGGCCGAGGAACACGCGTTCGGAATGCTTCAGGCCGCCGAGGTTGGACCGTGTTGCGTTGTCGAAGCAGTCTTCCGCACGATAGTCGGGATGCGCCCGCCAACTGACATCATGCAGCAGGCAGGCGGCCTTGATGATGCGTTTGCGGTCGTCGGGGACGGATTTGAACAGCGGTTCGATGAATTTGTAGACCACCTTGCCCAGCCCTGGAATGCGGGCGTCGCGGTTTTCTGCGAAAGAGCAGGCCTCGATCAGCGGGTCACGGTCGCGCAGAGGTTGGGGCATTTGTTCGTAAAGCAGCCCTTCGCGGATGCCGTAGCTTGAGATGGCGATGTCGCGTGGCTTGAAGGTTTTGACCACTTCCTTGAGCACTTCGGCGCTGTAGCGCACCAGGGCCATACGGGCCGAGGACACGCCGGAGGCAAGGCGCAGTTCTTCGGGATCATTGCGCGCGATATAATCTGCGGTGGCCCGCACGGATTTGGCGCTCATCCGGTACTCATGGATCACCTTGAGGGGGTAGTTGCGCCGGGCCATGTCGATCTTGGCAAGTGCCCGCCAGGAGCCACCGACGAGAAACAGCCGGTTCGTCTGGTCACCCAGATGGGCGTGCATGCGGGCGACGTAGTCTTTGATATGCGCTTTGCGGCCTTTCTTGCCGCCCTTGATGTCGCGCAGTTTGAGCGGGCCCAGGGGCGAGGTCATACGTTTGCCCACGTCGCCGCCGTTGATTTCAGCAAGCTCCATCGATGAGCCGCCCATGTCGCAGACAAGCCCGTAGGAGCCGGGCCAGCCCAGTAATACGCCTTGCGCGGAAAATCCGGCCTCTTCTTCGCCGCTGATGACCCAGATCTTGATGCCGGTTTCGCGCTCAACTTCTTCGCAGAAGTCAGGCCCGTCCTCGGCGTCGCGCACAGCGGCGGTGGCCACGGCGATCAAGGGACCCGTAGTGATGCCCTGGCTGAGCCGGTGAAAGCGTTTCATCGCGGCAAGGGCTCGCACGCGGCCTTCGGGGTTCAGACGGCCCGTCACCGCCAGACCCGCGCCCAGTTCACACATCACCTTTTCATTGAAGAAATAGGCTGGGCTGCGCGCCGCGCCGTCAAACACCACCATACGAACGGAGTTCGATCCGACGTCTATGATGCCCACGCGGCTGAGACGACGGGAGGAGGCTTGGTCAAAAAGGGGTCTGCCGAACGGCCCCCAATCAGATTCGCTTGGATCGTTCGTGCCGTCCATGCTGTCCCCAGGTTTCTTGCAGGCAATTTATGGGACACCAGACGGCGTCGGTCAATCTTCCGTGTGGGTCAATTTGGGCACATCAGAGGCCCCGGCGGAACCGCGCCCGGACAGCGACGGGTTTTCCATGAAGAAGCGGTGGCAAGAGAAGGCGGGTGTGCCCTCTTCCCATTCGGCGCGTTTGAAGCTGCCATCGGGGGCCATCACCCAGCTTTGTGCAATGTCGGCCATGTTGGCCGCCATGATCTGGCTGACAATCTGTGCCTTGGCTGTGCCATTGAGGATTTCAACAAGTGTTTCGATCCGGCGGTTGAGGTTGCGGCCCATCCAGTCGGCAGAGCTGATAAAGACACGCGCTTTCTTGGACGGTAGGCCCCCGCCGTTGCCGAAACAAACAATACGGGAGTGTTCAAGAAAGCGGCCGATCACAGATTTGACGCGGATGTTGTCTGACAGCCCTTTGATGCCGGGGCGAAGGCCGCAGATGCCGCGGATCACGAGGCTGATCTGTACGCCTGCCTGGCTGGCGGCGTAGAGCGCATCGATGACATCGGCGTCGATCAACGAATTCATCTTGGCCCAGATCTCGGCCTTTCTGCCGGCCTTGGCGTGCTCGATCTCCGCGTCGATCACGTCCAGTAGGCGCTGTTTCAGGCCGTGGGGAGAGATGGCGATGTTTTCCAGTTTTTCGGGCCGGGCATAGCCGGAGAGGTAGTTGAAGACCTTTGTGGCGTCGCGCCCAAGGGCAGCATCGCAGGTAAAGAAGCTGAGATCGGTGTAAATCTTGGCCGTGATCGGGTGGTAGTTGCCGGTGCCGTAGTGGGTGTAGGTTACAAGGTTGTCCCCTTCGCGGCGCACGACGGTGGAGATTTTGGCGTGGGTTTTCCAGTCGAGGAAGCCATAGACCACATGGGCGCCCGCCCGTTCGAGATGGCGGGACTGGCGAATGTTGGCGGCCTCATCAAAGCGGGCCTTGAGTTCCACCAGGGCCGTGACGGATTTGCCGTCTTCGGCAGCCTCGCACAAGGCGTCGACAATGGGGGAGTTGGTGGAGGTCCGGTACAGTGTCTGCTTGATTGCCACGACGTCGGGGTCGCGCGCGGCTTGCTGCAGGAAGCGGATGACCATGCCGAAGGTTTCATAGGGGTGATGCAGCAGCATGTCCTTCTGGCGGATTGCTGCGAACATGTCGCCGTCGTGATCCTGCACACGTTCAGGCACGCGGGGTGTGAAAGAGGGCCAAAGGAGGTCTGGACGGCTGTCGAGGACCAGTTCACTGAGGTCCGCCAAGCCGATAATACCCTGAACTTCCACGATTTCCTCGCGCGTGACGTTCAGCTCTTCCATGATGATGTCGCGCAGGCTGTCCGGTGCGCCGGAGGTCATCTTCATGCGCACCACTTCACCCCGGCGGCGACGTTTCAGTGCCACTTCGAATTCGCGGACGAGGTCTTCGGCCTCTTCTTCCACTTCCAGGTCGCTGTCGCGGAGAACGCGGAAGGCGCAATAGGCCTTCATTTCATAGCCAGGGAAGATGGTGCTGATGTTCAACAGCAGCAGCTCTTCCAACGGAAGTGCGCGGTGGGTGCCTTCGTCCGAGGGCAGGGTCAGGAAGCGGTCAATCTGGTGGGGGACGGGCAGCAGAACCTTGAGCGCGCCTTTGCCCTTTTTCGATTTCAGCTGCAGCGCGAGGGTGTAGCCCAGGTTTGGAATGAAGGGGAACGGGTGCGCCGTGTCGATGGCGAGCGGCGTGAGGACCGGGAAGACCTTGTTGATGAAGGCGTTTTCCAGGTACGGGATATCGTCGTCAGACAGGTCATCGCGGGTGAGGATGGAGATGTTTTCGGTCTCCATCTCAGCCTTCAGGGTCTCGTAAGTTTCCTGTTGATGCTGCAGCAGACGGCGGGCGTCTTCGTCGATCAGAACCAGCTGTTCGGCAGGGGTCAGGCCGTCATCGGCGGGCACAGTATTGCCTTCACGCGCCAGTTCCCGCAGGCCCGCGACGCGGACGTTGTAGAATTCGTCGAGGTTGGTGGCCGAGATTGACAGAAAGCGCAGGCGTTCCAGCAGGGGCACGCGCGGGTTGCTGGCCTCTTCCAGAACACGCCAGTTGAAGCCGATCCAGCTGAGCTCTCGATTGTAAAACCGGCTTGGACCCGTGGCGTCGAGATCGGGGAGATCGACCGCCTCTGGCAGCGGCGAATTCAAAAAGTCTGCATCCGTCATGACGGGTCTTTGCTCAACAAGTGTGACAATGAGATGAAAATCATGCCCTTAGCGGGCGATATTGTCCAGCACCTCTGCAGCCAGGCGCGGTGTTATTGGGCGTCTTGTCTCTAACGCGGCGGTGTCGAGGGCAGCGACGATGTCTGCGGCGGCAGCGAAGGATCGGTCGATGCGCGTGACCAGATAGGGCAGGGTCGCGGGCGTCGGCGAAAGCTGACGGTCGGCGAAAAGCTTCATCAGAACCGCGCCAAGCAGGGCATCATCTGGCGCAGTGATGTGGATGCTGGGGGTGGCCTGCATGCGGCTCATCAGATCGGGCAGGGTGAGGGGCCAGTCGGCGGGGGGCGTAGTCGCTGTGAAGAGCAGGGTGTGACCTTCCGCAAGGCCAAGGTTGTGCAGGTGAAAGAGCGCGTTCTCGGCCTCTCGGTCGCCGGCGATGCGGTCGCAGTCTTCGACTGCAATGGGCGCGGAGCAGAGCGCGGCGATGTCGGTGGATGCAAGGTCTTGGGCCTGCACGATGCGCGCGCCAGAGAGATTGGCCCAAACGTGAGTGAGGTGCGTTTTGCCAGAGCTTTGCGGGCCAATGAGCATCAGCTTGCGCCCTGGCCAGGTTTGCCAGCCTTCGATCATGGCAACCGCGTTGGCATTGGCGGGGGAAACGAAGAAGTCCTCGCGCCCGAGCGCGGTGCGGCCGGGTAGATCAAAGCTGAGCTGACGAGCCATTATGCGTCTTCATCTTCCGAGAGGCCTCGGTAGAGCTTGCTCGACATGTATTGCGAGATGGCAAAGCGGGCGAGAACACCGATGGCGGCGGCGACGGGGACGGCCACCAGCATGCCCACGAAGCCGAAGAGCGCGCCGAAGACCGAAAGCGCGAAGATGAGCCAGACCGGGTGCAGGCCCACGGAGCTGCCCACCAGTTTGGGTGTAAGCACGTTTCCTTCCATGACCTGGCCGATGACGAAGATACCGGTGACCAGCCCGATCGAGACCCAGTCCCCCCAGAATTGAAAGAGCGCGAGGCCGATGGCCAAGGCACCGCCGATGATCGCGCCCAGATAGGGAATGAAGGTGACCAGGCCTGCGATCGCACCAACAACAAGGCCGAACTGAAGCCCGACGAGCATCAACGCGATGGCATAGTAGGTTCCGAGGATGAGACATACGGTTCCCATGCCGCGGATGAAGCTGGCCAGAGTGTCGTCGATATCACGGGCCAATTGGCGGATGACCGGGGCGTGATCGCGCGGCAACAGACCATCGATCTCTGCCACCATGCGATCCCAGTCATAGAGCAGGTAGAATGCCACGACCGGCACGATCACCAGCAATACCACGACGTTGATCAGGGAGCCGACAGAGGCTAACGCGGCTTCCAGGAACTGGGCCCCTTTGGAACGGATTGTCTCTCCGATGGTGGCCAGTGACTGTCGGATTGTGCTTTCTTCCTCGATCAGGGAGGGAAAGCGTTCAATGAGAAAATCCTGCAATTCCTTGAAGAGTTGAGGCGCGACCTGGAAGAGGTTGACGGCCTGACTGACCAGGGTGGGAATGACCAACAGCGCCATCAGAATGAAGACGAAAATCACAACAAGCGTGATCACCGTCACCGCAACGGCGCGGGAGAGGCCCATTTTTTCAAGGCGATCCGCGACTGGATCAAGGAAATAGGCGATGGCCATGCCGAGAACGAAAGGCAGGATCACATCGCCCAGAAACCACATCAGCACCAGGAAAACGCCAGTGGCGATGGACCAGTATTTGAGTTGTGTGCCGACGGGCAAGGCCATGGACGTGTCTTTCGATCGTTTGATCTACAAATCGCCTATGCCAAGCCTGCATGCAAGAGCCCGCCATCTGTCCGGCGGGCTCTTTTTGTGAATCTTGCCTCGTATTAGTGGCAGTCAGGGCGCTGACCGGGCAGCAAGACCTTGTCGATCACGTGGATCACGCCGTTGTCGGCCACGATGTTGGCGATGATGACGTTTGCGCTGTCGCCGGTGCCGTCAGCAATCTCAACGCCGCCGCCGGATTTGGTGATGCACAGACGCTCAGACGTCAGAAGCGGCTTGAAATAGTTGGAGCCCGCGGGGATCTGCTCTGCCTTCAGTTTGCGGTCATCCACGTGGTAAAGCAGCACGTTGGTCAACTGGTCCTTGTTTTCCGGCTTCAGCAGGGTTTCGACCGTGCCCTCAGGCAGGGCGGCAAACGCATCATTGACCGGAGCATAGACCGTGAACGGGCCGGGGCCGGCGAGCGTGTCTGCGAGACCTGCGGCGGTGACGGCGGCCACGAGTGTTGAGAAGCGTTCGTCATTGACGGCGATCTCGGTGATGCTGGCAGCTTTGGCACCGGTGGCCATGGCAGCGACGGTGGCGGCGACGGCGGCGATTTTTGTGAGTGCTTTCATTGGATCTTTCTCCTGTTCAAATGCGCGTTTCCTCAGCGCTAAGTGATCAGGGGTACGCCGCGAGACCGGAAATGGTTCAGGCCTCTGACGTAAGCGTGAAGAGAGCGTGAACAGCGCCCGGGTGTCAGAGTTGGCTTGTGCGCCTCTCGCGAAACCCATAAACGGAAGGCGACTTTAACCCGTGAGAACCCCTATGCGTCTGTCGAGATATTTTCTGCCCGTTCTGAAGGAAAACCCTGCTGAGGCCCAGATTGTCAGCCACCGGCTGATGCTGCGGGCTGGGATGATCAAGCAATCCAGTGCGGGCATCTATTCCTGGTTGCCCATGGGCTTCAAGGTGTTGAGAAAGCTGGAAGATATCGTCCATGAGGAGCAGGTGCGCGCGGGGCACATCCCGATGCTGATGCCGACGTTGCAGTCTGCTGACTTGTGGCGGGAAAGCGGGCGCTATGATGCCTATGGACCGGAGATGCTGCGCATTCGTGACCGGCATGATCGGGACATGCTGTATGGGCCTACCAATGAAGAGTTGATCACCGACATTTTCCGCGCCCATGTGGGCAGCTACAGGGACCTGCCGCTCACGCTTTACCACATTCAGTGGAAGTTCCGTGATGAGGTGCGCCCGCGCTTTGGTGTGATGCGGGGGCGGGAGTTCTTCATGAAGGACGGGTATAATTTCGACCTGACCAAGGAAGACGCGCTGCATTCCTATAATCGGCATTTGGTGAGCTATCTGCGGACCTATGAGCGGATGGGGTTGCAGGCCATTCCGATGCGTGCAGATAGCGGCCCGATTGGCGGGGATGACACGCATGAGTTTCTGGTGCTGGCTGAGACGGGCGAGTCAGAGGTGTTCTATGACAGCGCTGTCACCGATCTGACCTTTGGGGATCGCGAGATTGATTATGACGATCACGAGCAGTGTCAGGCGATTTTGGAGGAGTTCACCTCGAAATACGCGCGGACGGACGAAACGCATGACGAGGCCAAGTTCAATGAAATCCCCGAAGAGCGCCGCCGCGTGGCACGTGGGATCGAAGTGGGGCAGATTTTCTACTTTGGCACCAAGTATTCCGATGCGATGGGGGCCACGGTGCAGGGGCCGGATGGGAAGCCCACGCCAGTGCATATGGGCAGCCACGGGATCGGGGTGAGCCGGTTGGTGGGCGCGATCATCGAGGCCAGCCATGATGACAACGGCATCATCTGGCCAGAAGGTGTGACGCCTTATCATGCAGGTATTGTGAACCTGAAGCAGGGGGATGCAGAGGCCGATGCGGCCTGTGAGGCGCATTATGCGTCGCTGACGGCGCTGGGACTGGAGCCGCTTTATGATGACCGTGAAGAACGGGCGGGCGGGAAGTTTGCGACCATGGACCTGATTGGATTGCCGTGGAGGATCACGGTTGGGCCGCGTGGTCTGAAGAACGGTGTGGTGGAATTGACCAGCCGCCGGACCGGTGAAAGCGAGGAGATGCCGCCAGAGCAGGCGGTGGAGCGGATCGCGCAGATTTACGGGCGGGCGGTCTAAGCGATTATTCTGCGAATAATCGTGGGGTCAAGTGGCGCGTATCGCGCTTGACGTGGGCGGTGCAAATGCTCAGGTTGCGGGCAAAACAATAAACTGAGGTTTGACGTGGCAGCCACCCCCGGTCCGTTTTCGCGCTTTGAATGGCTGATTGCCTGGCGCTACCTGCGCGCACGCCGCTCGGAAGGGGGCGTGTCCACGATGACGTGGATCAGCCTGATTGGGATCACGCTGGCGGTGTTTGCATTGATCGCCACGCTGGCCGTGCGGGAAGGGTTCCGAGCGGAGTTTGTGGATGCGATTCTGGGTTCGAACGCCCATGTGACGCTTTACAGTGCAGGCACGGTGGACCCGGCCACAGGACGGATTGACCGGACAATTGCCGATTACGAGGACATGGCCGCAAGGGTACGGGTTGTCGAGGGGGTCACACGGGCCGCGCCGTTGGTCAAAGGGCAGGTGATGGCCAATGCCCGGGAACAGAATACTGGCGTTGAGGTGCTGGGCATCGCGCCTGCCGATCTGGCCACCATCCCGCGTGTGGCGGACCCGGAAACCTCTCAAGGGTCCTTGGAAGACTTCGCCAATGGCATCGCCATCGGTAGTGGGGTGGCGCGGGAGTTGAATGTCACGTTGGGCGATCGCGTCCGTTTGATCCTGCCAAATGGCAACAAGACGGCGTTTGGCACGACGCCCAGGATCAACGCCTACGAGGTGGTCTATATCTTCTCGACGGGTCGCTATCACACTGATCTGATACGCGCTTACCTGCCGTTTGAAGAAGCGCAGAGTTTCTTCAACCGGGAAGGCCGGGCCGATGAGATCGAGGTGATGGTGACGGAGCCGGAAGAGGTTGAAGCCATTGCCGTGCCTCTGTTGAGTGCCGCTGGCGGCCGCAGCCTCGTTTGGACATGGCAGGATTCGCAAAGCGGGTTTTTGCGGGCTTTGCAGGTGGAGGACAACGTGATGTTCGTCATCCTGTCCATCCTTGTATTGATTGCGGCGATGAACATCGTGAGCGGCTTGATCATGCTGGTGAAGAACAAAGGGCGCGATATTGGGATTTTGCGCACCATGGGCCTGACGGAAGGGTCGATCATGCGGGTGTTTTTCATCTGCGGCGCGTTCACGGGGGCGATTGGAACGGCCTGTGGCGTGGTGCTTGGGTGCCTCTTTGCGATCTACATCGATCCGATTTTTTCGTTCGTAAATGCGACCATGGGCGGCGGGGTTTGGGACCCGTCCATTCGCGGGATTTATCATTTGCCTGCCGAACTGCGTTTTGTGGATGTGATGAAGGCCGTGGGGATGTCGCTGGGCTTGTCCTTCATTGTCACCATTTTCCCGGCCCGCAAGGCCGCGCGGATGAACCCGGTGGAGGCGCTGCGCCGTGAGTGATGCCGTGAGTGAACCTGTGCTGAAACTGGACGGTCTGACCAAGACCTACAACGCGGGGCAACCCGGCGAGGTGCGCGTGTTGACCGGCGTTGATCTGGAGATTGCGCCGG
The DNA here is from genome assembly GCA_963422235.2 of uncultured Roseovarius sp. Taxonomy (GTDB): domain Bacteria; phylum Pseudomonadota; class Alphaproteobacteria; order Rhodobacterales; family Rhodobacteraceae; genus Roseovarius. The sequence continues at coordinate 420,781 of CAXMWV010000001.1, read as the reverse complement.
GGGAGATGGTGGCGTTGGTGGCACCCTCTGGTGCGGGCAAGTCGACCCTGCTGCATATGGCGGGGCTTCTGGATACGCCCGATGGAGGGAAAGTCTTCTTCGACGGGCGGGATATGACAGGTCTCAATGATCACCGCCGCACGCTGGCGCGGCGGGAGGAGGTCGGGTTTGTCTATCAGTTCCACCACTTGCTGCCTGAGTTTTCAGCGCGGGAGAATGTCGTGTTGCCGCAGCTGGCCGCAGGTGTCTCGCAGGCAGAAGCGGCCAAGCGCGCGGACACGCTTTTGGCGCAGGTGGGCGTGGGCGAGCGGGCAGGGCACCGGCCCGCAGAGATGTCAGGCGGAGAGCAGCAACGCGTGGCGATCTGCCGGGCACTGGCCAATCAACCGCGCATTTTGTTGGCAGATGAGCCGACGGGCAACCTGGACCCCGGCACGTCGGACCAGGTGTTTGACGGGCTGCGGGGACTGACACGCGACGGCGGGATGGCGGCGCTGATTGCGACGCATAACCTTGACCTCGCGGCGCGGATGGACCGGGTGGTGCGGCTTGAGAACGGGGCGATCAAGGCGGGCTGAGGCGCGCTTTACCGTGTGAGGCGCGCCCGTGCCTGATCAAAATCCTCAGCCGCCAACATGATGATCTCTTTGCTTTCACTGGGCGAGAAGCCTTCGATCAGGATCTTGCGACCACGGCGTACGGCGAGGTTGACCTTGTAAACCTCGTTCTCGCTCAGGCCCAGAAACCGGTTCACGGAGAACCGGCGCGGGACGATGTCGGTCGGGTCAAGCTCTTCGGCGTCTGTGGCAAAAGCCATGCCGGGAACAGCGCTTGCCAGAATGGCGACGGCGGTGCGGCGGGAGATGGATGCGGTCATGAGAAGGTCCTCTGATTGCTAACTGACAGATATGATCGCAGCGCTTCAATGCCAAACACAAATCAGCGATCAGAGTGTCAAGCTTGGTGTATGGCGACAGTCATGCCCTGCTCAAAATGATCTAAACGGGGTATCTTGCGCGTATCCCCTTAAACGGAGGGCATGACATGAAACATCTGATAGCTGCAGCGATGATCTGGGTGATGGCAGCAGGTGCCGGGAAGGCCAATGACGATGTGCAGGCCGTGATCTCGTCTCAGATTGATGCGTTCCTGCAGGATGATTTCGTCTCTGCCTTCGATTTTGCAAGCCCCTTCATCAAGAATATCTTCCGCACCCCTGAGAATTTCGGACAGATGGTGCGCAACGGCTATCCCATGGTGTGGAGGCCTGCGGATGTTGAGTTTCTGTCGACCGAGACGCGCGATGATGCCGTGATCCAGAACGTGATGATCCGGGATGGCAATGGCGCGCTGTTCTTGCTGGAATACGAGATGATTGAGACGGACGGTGGCTGGCTGATCAACGGTGTACGGGTCCAGGAAGCAGGCGACGGGCTGGCATAGCGCGGCGCCCAACGCGTTCATCTTCATACTTCAATCGTACTACCGCGCGGTGCCAAGACCGCGCGTTAACTTGCTCGGGATACCTCCTTTCGCGCCGGCGGGCTGACCGCCAATCCAAGCGATAATGTGTTGTCCGGGCCTGTTCCTATCGCGCCGTGCCCGGAATGCGGAAAGGAACGCCATGAACAAAGCAATCACCGACGGCATCGTCTTTACCCCGCCGCCCTTTTCGGGCGGCCTTGATGTTTGGTCCAGTGGCGATGGAACGCCGGGGTCAGACACCTATGACACCGCGCCCAACGCGGCCTTTGTGCCGTCTGATCCCGATTTCGGCGGTGCGCTGGAGATTCTGAAAATCAGCTCCACCACCAAGTTGCGCTATACCGGTCAGACGCCAATCCTGCCGGGCTGCTACTTGCAAGTGCGTGCTCGGGTCAAACTGGTGAGCGGGGCCATGCCGGATGTGCGGATTGCGGGTTATGCCGCCAATGCCGCGGGCGGCAACGTCAGCGGTGTAGTGCAGGTGGGTCCAAGCACGGCGCTCAATACGTTTGGCGATGTTTTTGAGATCACGGCCATTGTGGGCACGGGCGACCGCAACGGGGTCGACATGGCTTGGGGGGCGACTGCGGCCTATGGGCATTTCGGCCTCGACCTGACGGGCGCCAATGGTGGCGTGGTGCGCATTGATGACATCGAAATCGAAGACATCACAAGTGTCTTTCTGCGCGACATGCTGGGCGTGGTGGACGTGCGGGATTACGGCGCGGTGGGCGACGGAACCACCGACAACCATGCCGCGTTCGAGGCGGCAGATGCGGATGCTGATGGCCGGGATGTCCTGGTGCCGGAAGGGGTCTATTTCCTGGGCGACAGCGTCACGATGGATTCGCGCATGCGTTTCATTGGCACCGTCACCATGCCCGACGACAAGTACCTGACGCTGGAGCAGAACTTTAACCTGCCCGACTATATTGACGCGTTTGGAGACGGGGCCCTCGCCTTTCGCAAGGCGTTTCAGTCCATGTACAAAGGGCCAAGCCATGTTGAGCTTGATATGGCGGGCTGCAAAGTCGACGTGCGCGAACCTATCGACATGCAGGCCGCCGTGCCCGATATTGTTGAGTTTTCGCAGCGGCGGGTGATCTCAAACGGTCAGCTTTCTGTTGTTCCCGGGCCCAATTGGGACACGGAGACATTCACCTCGCCCGCCCTGTATGATCCGACCAACCCGAGAGAGCTGTCGAATGTGACCAACGTGGCCAACATTCCGGTGGGGTCTTTGGTGGAAGGCAACGGCGTGGGGCGCGAGGTCTATGTCCGCTCGACAAACGTGGCAGAGCAGACCTTGGAGCTGTCACTGCCGCTGCATGATGCGGCGGGCACGCAGACCTATACCTTCCGCCGCTTCAAGTACCTGCTGGATTTCAGCGGGTTCAGCAAAATATCCAAATTCTCGATCAATAATGTGGAGTTCCTGTGCCGGGGTGACTGTAACGGGATGATCCTGCCCACGTCCGGCTTGGGCTTTCATTTGCGGGATTGCTGGATCAACCAGCCGCGGGAGCGGGGCATTACCAGCCATGGCAACGGGTGCCAGGGGATGATGATCGACCGCTGTCAGTTTGCCTCAAGCGAAAGTGCGCTTTTGGTGACGCAGCGCCAGTCGATCGGGGTTAACCTGAACGCCAATGACGTCAAAATCCGCGACAACCGGTGCCGTTTCTTCCGGCATTTTGCGGTGATCGGCGGGACCAGTTCGATCATTGCCAACAACCACTTCTTCCAGGGCGATGGCGGGCCGGTGGGGCCGCGCACAGCGATCCTGGTGATGGCCAACACCAATTCGAGGGCCACGATTGAGGGCAACTACATTTGTGACGGCTCAATCGAGTGGACCAATGAACGTGACCCGGCGCCGGAGTTTTCGAGCGAGTTCTCTTTCAGCTCACTCAGCATTACTGGCAACACGTTCCTGTCGCAAAGCACGGCGGCGTCGTTCAACTTCATCCTCGTGCGGCCCTATGGCGTTGGTCATTTCATCAACGGGTTGATGGTGACAGGCAATACCTTCCGCCTGATTGATGGCAACATCGACCGGGTCGAGGGGATCGATACCAGCTTTGCCGAGCTGAATTTTGAGCGCTTCCGGAACATCCATTTCACGGAGAACGCGTACAATAACGTCAACACGGTGGTCGAAAGCCCGAAGATCGTGCGCCACACGGAAAACAGCCCGCAATCGACATGGGTGATCGAGCCTGCGCCGAACCTGCCTTTCAACGCTTGGGCGCGGACGGTAGAATCGGTGGTGGCGGAAGGCCCGATCGAGGATGCCTCTGGCGACACCTATTGGGGGATGCCGTACTATCAGGCGCAGCAGGGGCCGGACAATGACCGCGTGAACCTGCGGTGGGAGAAGCCGGTGGAAGGCTCTGTCACGGTCAAGATCAGGATCGATAATCCGCTTTGAGCGTTAGAAATCCTGCCAAAACCCGAGATTGATCTCGAAGGCATCGGACTCAAGAACTCCGGCCGTCACGCCCAATTGGATGTGGCGGCCTTTCTTTGTCTTGATGGCAAGGCTGGGGGCGAGCTTGGCAAAGGTAGCGCTGTCTGTCGGGATGCCGTTTTGCAGTTGGACAATGAATTTGGTGCGCGGGGTCATCTGGAGGCCGAAAGTGACATCATTTTTGAATTCCACGCGGTCAAGTTCGTCGAAGATCAGCGCACGCGCGTCCCAGGACCACCAACCGGACCGCTCTCCCACACTCAACCCGTTGCCAAGTGTCAGTCCGGGCCGCACCACAACGTGATCGTCGACAACGCCCGCTCCGATTTCATAGGCCAGCTTTATTTTGCGGTCCTCTGCACCGAAAGGCACGCGCAGGAAGGCGATGGTTTTGGCCACCTCATCCATGTTCTGCCGCCGATCCAGACCGATCGTGCGGTCGCGACTGAGGCCGTATTCGACGTAGAGCGAGACAAAGCTGTCGTCCGGGTCATCTGGCTCAATATCCAGAGAGAAGGAGAGAAACCCTGTTTTCTCGTCCCGCGGCCATGGGCCTGCCGTGGCCGCACTGGTCATCATGCTGGCCATCAACGCCAAATAGAGCAGTGCCCGGATCATCGTACCCTCCGGGCTTTACTCTTGTTTAAAAGTCGTAAAGGACGCGTTAATGGAAAACGCATTATTAACTGATTTGTTGCCCTGAGTGCTGCCCTGAGTGGCGGCGATTGGCCTCTCGAAAGGAAGACCTGCGTGACGAAATCCAGCGATGTGAAACCGGAAACGCAAAGCGCGGAGGCGCTGGGAGAAGACCTGCGCGCGGTGCGTCAGGAGTTGCAGGTCTTGAATTCGCATCGCTTTGTCCGGTTGCACAACTCGGTTCCCAAGCTTTTGGCGTACAGCTTGGCGAGGGGGTTGGCCTTCGGTTTGGGCACCGTGCTGGGGGCGTCGGTGCTCTTGTCGCTGGTGGCCTGGTCGGTGAGCCAGGTAGAGTTTCTGCCGATCATTGGCGAATGGGCCAGCGAGATTGCGCGCCAGATGCAGGAAGCGGCGGAGAAGTGACGGCTTTCTGGGGGCGCTGCCCCATCGGCTGCGCCGATCCCCCCGGAGTATTTGAGGCAAGAAAGAAGCTGCGTGTTTCTGCGAATAGGAGCGTGCATTGCACAACATTCGGGTCGTGTGGCCGGTGGTGTTGGGGCAGGGTGCGGGCATGACCGGGACACCCAAACAATTTGACCTGACATCGGGCCTCATGCTGCTCGCGCTGGCCACCGTGTGGGGCGGGTCGTTTTTCTTTGCAGAGATTGCACTGGATGACCTTCCGCCGCTGACATTGACTTTTCACCGGGTGCTTTGGGCCTTGCCGGTGCTGGGGGCGTGGCTTTGGTGGCGGGGGATTGCGCTGCCCAAAGGATGGCGCACGTGGGGCGGCTGCCTTGTGATGGGGCTTTTGAACAATGCGTTGCCGTTTTCCCTGATTTTCTGGGGGCAAAGCCAGATGGACAGCGGGCTAGCGGCGATTTTGAATGGCATGACGGCGATCTTTGGCGCCGTGGTCGCGGGGCTGCTTTTGCGGGATGAGCCGCTGACGCAAAACAAGATCATGGGCGCGATTGTTGGGCTTTTGGGGGTGCTGGTGATCATGGGGCCGGGGCTGCTTACCGGGTTTGATCCGTTCAACCTCGCGCAACTGGCCATTCTGGGCGCGGCGGTCAGCTATGCTTTCGCGTCTGTGTGGGGCCGGGTGGCCATGGCTGGTGGATCGCCGGAGGCCAACGCATTTGGAATGCTGGTCTGCAGTGCGGGTTTGATGTTGCCGGTGATGCTGTGGGTCGAGGGCCCGCCGCAGTTTGAAATGTCGGGCCAGACGGTGGCCGCGCTTGTCGGGTTGGCGGCGTTGTCGACGGCGTCTGCCTATGTGCTTTACTTCAACATCCTGCGCAGGGCCGGTGCGGCGAACCTGATGCTGGTGACGTTGCTGGTGCCTGCCGTGGCCGTGGCGCTGGGGGCCTTGGTGCTGGGGGAACGATTAGAGACGCGGGCCTTTGCGGGGTTTGCGTTCATCGCGTTGGGCTTGATCATAACCGATGGGCGCGCGTTGCGCTGGCTGTGGGGGCGACGCGCCAGGGCCTGACGGCTTGCCAGATTTGACGCAGGCGCGCTACGCTGGCGTCGGAGGAGGGCCGCCCATGCATCCGTTGATCGCGCTTTGGTCGCATCCACGGTCGATGTCCACCGCGCTGGAACGCCTGATGCGCGAGCGGGGGGATCTGACCTGTCTGCATGAGCCGTTCATGTATCACTATTACATCGGCGAAGGGCGCGGCGCGTTTCCGGGTTTTGACGTTTTGCCGGATCATCCGACGGACTATGCGGCCATTCGGGACATGCTGGTGGAAAAGGCCAAGGACGCTCCGGTGTTTTTCAAGGATATGCCATATTACGTAATGCCACGCATTGCGGAGGATGAGGCGTTTCTGAAACGGGTCACGCATGCTTTCCTGATACGTCATCCCATGGCCGCGATCCTGAGCTACCACAAGCTGGACCCGGAGTTCTCTCTCCGCGAGGTGGGGTTGGAAACCCAGTGGCAGCTGTATGAAGCAGTGACCGATGCCGGGTTGAGCGCTGTCGTGGTTGAGGCCGAGACGGTGCGCGCGGATGCGAAGGCGACGATGACGCGGTTTTGGGAAGCGCTTAGGCTGGATTGGCGCGATGAGGCGTTTGAGTGGGATACGGAAACGCCGCAGGATTGGGAGCAGGTGAGCGCCTGGCACGAACAGGCCAGCACCTCGTCAGGGATCCGTTGTGCTGACGCGGAAGAAATGGTGCGCAAGGAAATGGAGTTTGAGGCGGCCGTCGAAGGCGGGGCCGGGCATTTGCGGGCGTATCTTGATCACCACATGCCGTTTTATCAGCGGTTGTCGGATGCGGCTTTGCAGATTTGAAACAGTGCCGGTGTGAACCCAGGCCTACAGGCCGAGATCATTTGGGGTCAAGTGAAATGCCTTGCCGAAACCGCCATTGAGGCGGGCGTCGAGCACGGTGAACTCGACAAACGTGAAATCCATGAAGTCGATATAGAGTTTCGCTTTGGGGTGAGTGGTCAGGTAGTGATCGCGCATCGCGTCATAGCCGTCCGCGCCTTTGGCCGGAAACGACGCCATGCAATCCAGCGTGATGCGCGGATGGGTGAGGGGGTCACCCTTGGGACCGGGCTCACCCAAAAGCAGAGAACAGCGCGGGTGCGCGCGCAGGGCGGTGGTGTGGGCGGAGAGATCGGAAATCAATGTCACCGGCGCGCCGTCGGGTCGCGTGCCGATAGCGATGCGGGTCACAGACGGTGCGCCGGTGTCCGGATCGGTCACGCCAATGGCGCCAAAACGGGCCTCATCCAGCAATTGGCGGGCCAGGGCACGGGCATCGTCATCGGTCGGGCGGATCGGGTTGAACTTGTCGGTCATGCGCGAGGAGGTAGCATGGGGGTGATCCGGGACCAAGGGTACTGTTATGGGTTGCTAGGGCGTTTTATCTTCCTAGACGCTTTACGGCTTTTTTTTGCCGGGTAACGCGAGCTGAGATATGCGAGGGTTGTGAGCTGCGAATTGCCAGGCCGCGGAGTGGCGAACGGAGTTCTTCTCTGTACGCTTAATTGTTCAAACTCATTGCGCTTTTTGAACGCAGCGCTGACTCCACCAAATCGCCAGTCCGTGGGGGCGGCCTGGCGATGCGCGGCGGCGGGCAGGCCCGCCTTGATTCCGCGCTGACGGCACATGTCGAAGGATCCTTTTTGGGCCGTTTTGAAGGATTGGTGAGCGGCGGCTCCGTTCCCACCCTTTCCATCACAATTGATGCGGGCCGCGACATTTGGTAATTTGGCCACATGGGGCTGCGCAAATGCTTGATCTGAATGGGCATAGGCGCTAGTTGGAACGCTCTGACAGTTTGCGACGGGCCCTTGGGCGCGGCAAACGGCATGACAGCACCATGCGCGTATGTTTGATCCCGCCCGGGACTGGCACGCGCCTCAGAAGATGGACAGAAAATTGGACCAACGCATCGACCATCCCACTGGTCTTTATGACCCTGACCAGGAACACAGTGCCTGTGGTGTGGGTTTTCTGACACGAAAGGACAGTGTTCAGACCCATGATGTGCTGCTCAAGGGCCATCAGGCGCTGTGCGCTGTGCCGCACCGTGGTGGTATGTCCTCCGAGGGCGTGGGCGACGGGGCAGGTGTGTCTGTCGACCTGTCGCTGGCCTTCTTCCAGAAACTGACCGGTGTTGATCTGGTGCCGGGTGCATTTGGCGTCGGCAACTTCTTCCTGCCAGCGGATCCGTCGCAGCATGAGCGCGCGATCAAGATCATTGGGGATGCGCTGGCGGAGTGTGACCTGAAGGTCGTGCTGGTGCGCGACGTGCCGGTTAATAATGATGCGATTGGCGAGCGGTCGGTCAAATGGCAGCTGCCGATCCGGCAATGGGTCTTTACCGCACCTGATGACTTGCGCGGACCCGCGTTTGACAGCCGTATTCACGAGGCGCTGCTGGATATCGAGGCTTTGGCTTATACCGACCCGGCGCTTGAGGGGATGTATCCCCTGTCGCTGTCGGCGCGGATGCAGGTCTTTAAGGGGCGGCTGAACTCGTGGGAGATCGTACCATACTTCGTGGACCTGTCCGATCCGGACCATGCAGTGCACACCATGTATTTCCACACGCGGTTTTCGACCAATACCGACCCGCACCCGTCTATGGCTCAACCATTCCGCCTGATGGCCCACAATGGCGAGCTGAACACCGACAAGAAAAACCGGCTGTCCGAGGCCGCGACCGCGTTGGCGCGCAACAAGAATATCATTCGGCCGAAGGGTCAGTCGGATAGCTGCCGGTTGGACCAGACATTGAACGCGCGCGTTTATGACGAGGGGCTGGATCTTGTGACCGCCGTGGTCGCCATGATGCCGCCCGCATGGGAGAATGACGCCCGTGTGTCACCGCAGGTGCGCGCGATGCTGGAGTATTTCTCGCTCTCGGAAGAAAAGAACGATGGTCCAGCGGCGTTGATCTTTGGCGATGGAGATATCATCGGTGCGCGTCTGGACCGTCTTGGTTTGCGCCCGATGCGGTCTGTGGAGACGGAAGAGTATCTGGCCGTGATGTCTGAGGCCGGTCAGATTGACTTCCCGGCTGAGACCGTGCTTCGGCGTGGCCGCGTCGAGGCGGGCGGGATGATTTACTACAATCACCTCGAAAAGCGCATTTATGAGACCGATGATGCGCTGGAGATGTTGGCGGCAAAGGAGGACTACGCAGCCCTGCTTGAGACCGCGCAGGTCAACATTGACGATCTGCCGTCTGCCGATGAAGACCCGGCCCTGGCGGCAACGCGCTATCTGGGCGACATGGAAACGCCTGCGCGCTACGTGGCCTATACGCACAACCAGGAAAGCTTCAAATTCCTGATGGACCCGATGCTGCAGACCGGGATCGAGAAGGTCTCGGCCATGGGCTACGGCAATGCGATCAACGCGCTTTCCGACAATGAAGGCGGCGTGGCGAAGTATTTCAGCCAGCGGTTTGCGCAGGTGACGAATCCGCCGCTCGACTCGATCCGGGAAGCGGATGGGATGACGTTGCGCGTGGCCTTGGGTGAAAAACCGTTCCTCGGCCAAAGCCGGTCCCGCCAAATCGTGGTGAATTCGCCGGTTCTGCGCATGTCGGACATGCTGAAGATCAAGAAGCAGACGGAAACGCCCTGGGATCGGTTCGATATTCTGTATGAGCCGGTTTTCGGGGATGGCCCTGCCAATGAGCGTGCCTTGGTTGAAGGCATTGATGCCGTGGCCAATCAGGTCGTCGAATTTGCCCGTGAAAAGGGCGGGATTGCGATCCTGACCGACCGGCACGTGTCGAAGGCGATGGCGCCTTTGCCGATGACGCTGGCCGTCTCGGGCATCAATCAGCGGCTGATCGAAGAGGGGCTGCGCCTGAAGGTGTCGCTGGTGGTGGAAAGCGGGCAGATTTGTTCGTCTCACCATATTGCGTGCGCTTTGGGCTTTGGTGGCTCGGCTGTCTATCCGCTGGCTGTGCGTCTGAGGGCGGAAGAGGTTTATAAGGACAAGGCGACGGAGGCCTACTACAAGTTCCAGAAGGCGGCTGAGAAGGCGCTGATGAAGACCATGGGCAAAGTGGGTCTTTGCACCGTGGAAAGCTATTCGGGTGGGGAGTTCTTTGAGCCGAACTTCCTCGACACCAATGATCCGGTTTTCGCCAAGTACCTGCCCAACATGAACACGCCTGTGGGCGGTGTGCGGTTTAACGTTGTGGCGCAGTCCGTGGCCGATTGGCATGAGCGTGCGCTGACGGTCGAAAGCGACAAGGACATCCCGATCCTTGGGCTGTTCAAGGAGCGGTCCGAAGGGTCGGGCCACAGCTATGGCACCACCGCCGTGCGCGGATTTGTTGACCTGACAGAAGAGCCGATCTCCTTTGCCGAGGCCGAAGGCGAAACGGACCCGTTCCGCCTGTTGACCCTGCGCCAGATGGATGATGCCTTCGGCATTGACGACAAAGGTTATGTGAACACGTCATTTGAGAAGTTGACCAAGGACCAGGTCGACAACTTCAAGATCACGCCCGGATACCGGTCGTTCTCGGACATGATGTACGAAGAACGGACCCGCCGCCCGGCGGCGTTGCGCGACGTGCTGGCCTTCCCGGCAGACATCACGTTCCTTGACAAGATGGAAGACATCAAGCGCGAGATGATGCTGTTCAACCGCGCGGGCAACAATGATTTCGTGATCCGGGGTCTGGATGTCGAAGCGATTGGCAATGACGAATACCTGCTGCGTCTGACTGGTCCAAAGGCCAAGGATATGGGGCGTCTGGATGCGCTGGCGCAGTCTCTGGTGGTGCGGTTTGGCCGTGACCTGGAAGGTCACTATGTCTATCGCGGCGCGCTGCGTGTGGCGGTGAAGGGCATGGCGCTGGATTACATCTCTCGCCTACGCTCTGCGCCGGATCGGATTGAGCTTTCGGACGTTGAGCCTGCCTCCAACATCACGCCGCGTCTGGCGTCGGGTGCGATGTCACATGGTGCGCTTGTGGCCACCGCGCATGAAGCCGTGGCGCATGGCACGAACATGGTCGGCGGCATGTCGAACTCCGGTGAAGGGGGGGAGCATATCTCTCGCTACGGCACCATTCGCGCCAGCCGGATCAAGCAGTTGGCCTCGGGCCGGTTTGGTGTGTGGGCGGGCTATCTGGCCGACCCAAACCTTGAAGAGCTTGAGATCAAGATCGGGCAGGGGGCCAAGCCTGGCGAAGGCGGTCAGTTGCCTGCACCAAAGGTGACGGTTGAGATTGCTGCGGCCCGTGGTGGGACGCCGGGTGTGGAGCTTGTCAGCCCGCCACCGCATCACGACACGTATTCGATCGAAGATCTGGCCCAGTTGATCCATGACTGCAAAGCCGCCCGCGTGCGGGTGATTGTGAAGCTGGTGAGTTCCGAGGGTATTGGCACGATCGCCGTGGGCGTGGCCAAGGCGGGTGCGGATGTGATCAATGTGGCCGGTGGCACGGGCGGCACGGGTGCGGCCTCGGTGACATCGCTGAAATACACAGGCCGCGCGGCGGAGATCGGGATCGCAGAGGTGCATCAGGCACTTTGCGCGAACGGCATTCGTCAGAAGGTCATGCTGCGCTGCTCAGGCGCGATGCAGACCGGTACGGATGTGGTCAAAGCCTCGCTTTTGGGCGGGGACAGCTTTGAGTTTGGCACCACCGCGCTGATGATGCTGAAATGCGTGATGGCCAAGAACTGCAACATCAAATGCCCGGCCGGTCTGACCACGAACCCCGAGGCGTTCGACGGTGACCCGCGCGCCCTGGCGCAGTATTTGCTGAACATCTCTCATGAGGTGCGCGAGGTTTTGGCCTCTCTCGGCCTGACATCTCTGGATGAGGCGCGCGGTCGCGCCGATTTGCTGCACCTGTTGGATCACCCGGCCTCGGTCGGTAAGCTGAACTTGCGGGCGATGCTGACGCATGTGCCGGATAACAAGGTGGAAAACCCAGTCTATCTGGAGCGGGATTTCGCGGTCGATGACGCACTGCTGGAACAAGTGCAGGCCCGCATGATCGACGGCCATGAGACATCCATCGAATTGCGTCCCGAAGCGCCACTGAACAACCGCAACAAGACGGTCGGCGGACAGCTGGGCGTGGATATTGAGCGGATGCTGAACCACGAGTTGGACACGCTACCCGCTGCGGCGATGGAAGATGTGCGCGGTCGGCGGTACCTGGATATGCGCAGCATTCGGATCGTGACCCAAGGCTCTGCCGGGCAGAGCTTCGCGGCCTTCTGCAATGACGGCATGGTCATGGACCACACTGGCACCTGCAATGACGGTGTCGGCAAAGGCGCCTCTGGTGGTGAGATCATCGTGCGCGCGCCCGAAGGTGGTGGCGATGGCGACGGTCAAAACGTGCTGATCGGGAACTTTGCCCTTTTCGGCGCGACCGGTGGTCGGACCTTTATTCAAGGCCAGGCCGGTGACCGATTTGCCGTGCGCAACTCTGGTGCCACAGCGGTGGTCGAAGGCGTGGGTGACTTCTGTGCCGAGTATATGACCAACGGGGCGCTGCTGAACTTGGGCGGATTCTCCAAAGGCTATGGCAACGGGATGTCGGGCGGGTTTGCGTATCAGTATGACCCTGAAGGCCGTTTGCCCGATATGATCAGCGCGGATTCCGTGTTCATGGGCACGTTGAACGATGGGTCCACCACGTCGGAGATCCATGAAGCCGCGATCAAGCAGTTGCTAGTGTGGCATCTGGAGGCCACGGGTTCTGCCAAAGCGCGGGCCATTCTGGACAACTGGGACAGTGAACGCCAGCACATGGCGTGGATCATGCCCAAGGCGCTGTTGCAGTATCAGGATGCCGACGAAATCCTCGCGGCCCGGTCGCGCAAAGAACTGGTGGAAGAACTGGCCACAGCGCTGGCCGCCCATCAGATCGCGCAGGTCAAGGCCGCATGGAAGCGGGGCAAGCCGGTTCATGGTGGCAAGGCCCCCGGTTATGGTGACCGCGACACCGAAGAGATGTTCCGCCTGCTTAACAGCTATACCGTGCTGGACAACGCGCAGGCCATTGCAACCAAGCGGGCAGGCGATGACAAACGCACCCGGGACAAGATGGCCCGCAACCTGATCCTGACCGAGGATTTCGCGCTGATGGCCGCGCTAGCCAAGCACGCACGGAAGGCTGTGGAAACCTATGATGACGCAGGCCTGGCCACCTTGGTGTCCAACAAGCGGTTGTCTGATTTCAAGCGCACCCTGTCGATGCGCAACATCCTGAGCATGGACAGCCCCGGCACCTATGCGTGGATCCTGCATCAGGACCGCAAGAACCGCGCGGCCTTGGACGATATCCCAAGCTTCGATGCCTTGTTTGCCCAAAACGCCATGCCCGATGTGGCAGCGCGACACGCGGCGGAGTAAGTTCATGGATCAGAAAGTGGATCAGACGACACAACAGCTGCTTCATTTCCCGGACGACGCGCCGTTCTCAGGCGATCAGCAAGCGTGGATCGGCGGGTTTCTTGCTGGCCTGAACTCCCAACTGGCGATGGCGCAGGCCGTGGCCCCCGGTGCGGGGCAGGTGGCGGCGAAACCGTTGGACATTCTTTTCGGCACGCAAACCGGTACGGCAGAAAGCCTCGCCGAGGATGCCGCAGAGCTGGCCCGCGCCAAGGGCTACAACCCGCGCGTAGCGGAGCTTGACGAGATCGAGATGGATCAGCTGGCCGAGATGGAAGACCTGATCATCGTGGTTTCCACCTATGGCGAAGGTGAAATGCCCGACAATGCAGAGCTGTTCTGGGACGCGCTGACGGCATCGACCGCGCCACGGCTTGAGCAGTTGAATTACGGCGTGCTGGCCCTTGGCGATACGAGCTACGAACACTTCTGTCAGGCGGGCAAGCTGCTGGACACCCGGCTGGAACAGTTGGGGGCCAAGCGGATGCTGGCGCACGTGGATTGCGATGTGGACTATGAAGACGCAGCAGAGGCATGGATTGCCGAGGCGATCCCGGAGGCCGCGCCCGGTGCTGCTGCTGCTGTAGACGCCCCCGCGCCAAAACGCACCGCGAAATCGCAATGGAACCGCAAGAACCCTTATGTGTCGACCATGCTCGACAATCACATTCTGTCGGGGGCGAAATCCGCTAAGGAAATCCGGCATATCGCCTTTGATCTGGGCGATAGCGGAATGACCTATGAGGCCGGCGATGCTTTGGGCGTGATGCCGGTCAATGCGCCGGATCTGGTGGAGGCGTGGTTGACGCGCCTGGGCGCGGATCAGTACACAATGGTCGCAGGCCACGACGTGCCTTTGGGGCAGTTGCTGTCGACGGGTCTTGAGATCATGACACCCTCGCGCGAAATGATCCGGGGCCTTGAGGCGATCGTCAAAGACGAAGAGCTGTCTCATGTGGTGGGCCATGGCGACAAGGAGGCGTTGGAGCATTACCTTTGGGGTAAGGACGCGCTGGACCTGCTGAACATCAAACCGTCGCTGGAGCTTGATCCGTCACAGGTGCTGGGCTGGTTAAAGCCGTTGCAGCATCGGGCCTATTCGATCTCATCCAGCCCCAATGCGCATGCCGGTGAAGTGCATCTGACTGTGGCTGCCGTGCGGTGGATGTATGAAAATCGCCCACATCGGGGTGTCTGTTCCACCTTCCTAGCCGATCACGTGCCGGAAGGTGCGCAGGCGGGTATCTTCATGACACCGAATAAGGCGTTCCGTGTACCGCAGGATGATGACCGCCCCATGATCATGGTCGGCCCGGGCACAGGTGTGGCCCCGTTCCGGGCGTTTCTGGAGGAACGTCAGGCACGCGGCGCGAAGGGGGATAACTGGCTTTTCTTCGGCGATCAGCACCGGGCGAGCGATTTCATCTACAAAGATGAGATCGAGGCGTTCAGCACGTCGGGTCTTCTCACGCGCTTGGATTTGGCGTTCTCGCGCGATCAGGCGGAGAAGATCTATGTTCAGCACCGGATGATCGAAAACGGCAAGGACCTTTTTGCGCAGTTGGAAGAGGGCGGACATTTCTATGTCTGTGGTGATGCGACGCGCATGGCCAAGGACGTCGATGCCGCGTTGCATCAGGTCGTGGCAACCCATGGTGGCCTGACGGAAGAGGGTGCGGTGGAATACGTCAACGGGCTCAAACGCGAGAAGCGGTACGTCCGGGACGTGTACTGACGGGCTTTCCATAGTTTTTTGAAACACCCGCCCCGGACATGATCCGGGGCCTCTACCAACCTTGTGACGGTGGGGTTTCGTGAGGCTGATCAAGAGGTTCTGGCTCAGGGGCCGGGACGGGTTTTCGTTGGTTGGTCAGGGATCAGTTAGCTGGCCAGAAAATCGCCCCGGCACGCCCGGAATGCGGCCACGGGTTCTGATGCGCCATCCAGCGGGAAGGATACTGCCGCGTCGCCGCTTTGAGCCGTTGCGGTGTGATTGAACTGTAGCCCATCCAGCACATTCCCGAACCCGCGATCCGTGACTGTGAGGGACCGCAAATCGTCGCTGAGCTGATGGCGATCTGTTCCGATCACGCGGCCCTGCGGCCCGTCAAAGCGCATTGCGAAGCTGGGCGCATCGGGCCAGGGCGTCGGACGTGTGATCGTGATGGAGTAGAGCGGCAGGGTAGGGTCATAGGTCAGCAGCACGTCCCCTTGCGCGCTTTCGTGCTGCAGTTTGCAGGGCATGTCAGGGATGAAATCCCAGGCGTAAGCCGGGCTGACGAATAGGAGGAAGACAAGAAACGTGCGCATCACCGTAACATAGCCTGCGTGTGTCGTCCGGCGACTTAACTTAGCAATGTCGTGATCATGCGTCTGACAGGCAACGACAGAAATGACGATTAAACGGTCAGGTTTCTTGCGAAAGGGTGGCCTTGTAGGCCTTGATTTTGCCAGCCAGAAGTTCCCGCGCTTTCATATTGGCGCGCCGGACCCGCATGGATGTCAAAAACGCCTCTTCCGCGGTTTGGGACGTGGCGCCCAGAAGCGCCACGATTTCACTGACCACGCTCTCATCGCCAGAGGCATCCACATACTTGATAACTTGCAGGGCAAGATCGTCGGCGAGATCCTCGGTGACGCCCATGGCTTATCTCGTCGTCTCGGTCAGGCGGCGTTTCACATATGTCGACACGTTGTCGATCATCGTGTCCATGTGCGGCTCTTCAAAGAAATGACCAGAGCCTTCGATTTCTTGATGCGTGATCGTGATGCCGGGCTGTTCGTGCAGTTTGTTGACCAGCGACAGGGTGTCGGCAGGCGGCGCGACGCGATCCGCGCTTCCGTTGATGATCAAGCCAGAAGACGGGCAGGGGGCAAGGAACGAGAAGTCATACATATTCGCGGGTGGAGATACGGAAATGAACCCCGTGATCTCAGGCCGGCGCATCAGAAGCTGCATGCCAATCCATGCCCCAAACGAAAAGCCCGCGACCCAGCAATGCTTGGAATTGTTGTTCATCGACTGCAGGTAATCGAGCGCAGAGGCCGCATCCGACAGTTCGCCCACGCCCTGGTCATACTCACCCTGGCTGCGACCCACGCCGCGGAAATTGAACCGCAGCACCGTGAAGCCCATGTTGTAGAAGGCGTAGTGCAGGTTGTAGACGACCTTGTTGTTCATCGTGCCGCCAAATTGCGGATGCGGATGAAGAATGATGGCGATGGGGGCGTCTTTTTCGCGTTGGGGGTGATAGCGACCTTCAAGCCGGCCTTCTGGGCCGGGGAAAATGACTTCGGGCATGTTGCGTGCGTTTCCCTGTTTGTCCCTGTCTGAGCATTATTGACGAAACCGATTGGCTATTTTAGAATAATTCTAAATACCGGCCATCTTCTCAGGTAGCAGTGGAAATAGGCATTGCGGCGGGGTTGGTCAATCTATTCGCGTAGGGGAACACCATGAAACTGAGCACCAAAGGACGCTATGCAATGGTGGCGCTGGCCGATATTGCGCTTTCCCAGGGCAAGGGGCTGGTTACGCTGGGTGAGATTTCGAAACGCCAGAGCATTTCGCTGCCCTATCTTGAGCAGCTATTCGTGAAACTGCGCCGCGCCAAACTTGTGGAATCCGTGCGCGGACCCGGTGGGGGTTACAAGCTGGCCAAAGCGCCGTCTGACATTCGGGTTTGCGATGTGCTGGAAGCCGTGGATGAGACCTTTGACGCGCTGCATGTCGGGGCAGGGGCCTCTGGTGGCTCTAGCGGGTCGCGCGCGCAATCGGTGACCAACCGCTTGTGGGAAGGTCTGAGCGCGCATGTCTACGTCTTCCTGCATCAAACACGGTTGAGTGACGTGGTCGAGAACGGGCTGGTGCCCTGTCCGGCGGTGCCGTCGCTTCTGACGGTGGTGGATGATGAGTGAGGGTCTGCGCCGCGCAGGTCATTTTCTCGGGCAGCGTCGCCGTGCATGGGGGCGCTGCCCCCACATCCCCGGGATGTTTTTTGCCAGAAGACGCCCTGAAGGTGTCACGTGAGCCGGGTCTACCTCGACTATAACGCCACTGCGCCGCTGAGACCTGAAGCGCGCGCAGCGATGTTGGCGGCGATGGATGTCGTGGGCAATCCGTCCAGCGTGCATGGCGAGGGCCGTAAGGCGAAGGCGTTGGTTGAGCGCGCGCGGGCACAGGTGGCAGCCGCTGCGGGCTGCAGACCGCAGGAAGTGGTGTTTACCTCCGGTGCGACAGAGGCCGCGCGGGTGTTGGCCGATTGGCCGGGGCCTGTCGAGGTGGAGGAGACTGCCCATGATGCGGTTTGGGCGCAGCGGCGTGAGAGCGGCGAGGGTCCAGCGATCTATGCGATGGGGCTGGCCAATTCCGAAACGGGTATCATCAGCGAAGCGCCAAGTGACCATGATGGTGCTCTGCTTCTAGATATCACGCAGGCGCTGGGCCGCGTGCCGTTTTCCTTCGCGTGGAGCGGGGCCGACCTGGCGATTTGTTCGGCGCACAAGCTGGGCGGACCAAAAGGTGTGGGCGCGCTGATCGTCAAGCAGGGCGTTGATATCCCGGCGCTGTCTTTGGGCGGTGGACAGGAGATGGGACGCCGGTCAGGCACTGAAAACATCATCGGAATTGCGGGTTTTGGGGCCGCGGCAGAGGCGGCTCAGCGTGATCTGGAAGAGGGGCGCTGGAAAGAGGTCGAGAAACTTAGACTTATTCTAGAACTAAACCTTGTGAATTCGTCCGAGGGCCTTATTTTGGTGGGTAGGGAAGCGTCCCGGCTACCCAACACGACCTGTCTGATCGCCCCCGGCTGGAAGGGAGAGACACAGGTCATGGCGATGGATCTGGCGGGATTTGCCGTGTCGGCCGGATCGGCCTGTTCCAGCGGCAAGGTAAAGGCGAGCCGGGTTCTGGCCGCCATGGGGTTTGACGACACGGAAGCGGCCAGCGCCATCCGTGTCTCTCTGGGCCCCGAGACGACGAAAGAAGATGTCACACGCTTTGCCGATGCATGGGCGAAGCAACATGAAAAATTTCGCGCCAGGGCGGCCTAAGCGCCCAAGCCAAGACCAAAGAGGAGACGGGGATGACACCTCCCAATGAGACTAGCGCACAGCTGACCGTCAAAGAGGGCGTCGACCAGGAAACCGTGGATGCGGTGGCCGAAATCAGCACGTATAAATACGGCTGGGAAACCGACATTGAAATGGAATACGCCCCCAAGGGCCTGACGCCGGATATCGTGCGTCTGATTTCCGAGAAGAACGAAGAACCGGAGTGGATGACCCAGTGGCGGCTGGATGCCTATGCGCATTGGCTGACCAAGGAAGAGCCTGATTGGGCGATGGTCGACTATCCAGAAATCGATTTCCAGGATCAGTATTACTTTGCCCGTCCCAAGAGCATGGAAGTAAAGCCCAAGTCCTTGGACGAGGTCGACCCCAAGCTGCTGGAAACCTATGAAAAGCTGGGTATTCCGCTGAAAGAGCAGATGATCCTTGCAGGCGTGGAAGGGGCGGACGCCGCACCTGCCGAAGGCCGCAAGGTCGCCGTGGATGCGGTGTTTGATTCCGTCTCTGTCGGCACGACATTCCAGGCAGAATTGAAAAAGGCGGGTGTGATCTTCTGCTCGATCTCGGAGGCAATCCGGGAGCATCCGGAGCTGGTGCGCAAGTATCTCGGTTCGGTCGTGCCGGTCAGTGACAACTTCTACGCCACTCTGAATTCCGCCGTGTTCTCGGATGGGTCGTTTGTTTACGTGCCGCCGGGCGTGCGCTGCCCGATGGAGCTCAGCACCTATTTCCGGATCAATGCGGAGAACACCGGCCAGTTTGAGCGCACGCTGATCATTGCCGACAAGGGCTCTTACGTGAGCTACCTTGAAGGCTGCACCGCGCCGCAGCGCGATACGTCACAGCTGCACGCGGCCGTGGTTGAGATCATCGTCGAAGAAGACGCCGAGGTGAAATACTCCACCGTGCAGAACTGGTTCCCGGGTGATGAGAACGGGAAGGGTGGGATCTATAACTTCGTGACCAAGCGCGCCGATTGCCAGGGTGACCGTGCGAAGGTGATGTGGACGCAGGTCGAGACCGGCTCATCTGTCACATGGAAATACCCCAGCTGCATTCTGCGCGGGGATGACAGCCAGGGCGAGTTTTACTCGATCGCCATCACCAACAACTATCAGCAGGCCGACACCGGCACGAAGATGATCCATCTAGGTAAGAACACCCGGTCGCGGATCGTCTCCAAGGGTATCAGCGCGGGCAAAGCGCAGAACACCTATCGCGGGTTGGTCAGCATGGCGTCGCGAGCGAAGGATTCCCGGAATTACACGCAGTGCGACAGCTTGCTGATTGGCGACAAATGCGGGGCGCATACTGTGCCGTATATCGAGGTGAAGAACAATTCCTCGCGCGTGGAGCATGAGGCGACGACATCCAAGGTGGATGACGACCAGATGTTCTATTGCCGCCAGCGGGGCATGGACGAGGAAGAGGCCGTGGCGTTGGTCGTAAACGGGTTCTGCAAGGACGTGCTGCAGGCGCTGCCGATGGAGTTCGCCATGGAAGCGCAGCAGTTGGTGGCGATTTCGCTTGAAGGGTCTGTTGGCTAAAATGCGTCGGCTTGGCATGGTATTTGTCGCGATTGCATTTTCCGCAGCCACCATCGGAAATGCGTCGAGCGGCTTCAAATACGGTGAAAACTTCCCGCTTTCTACGCCGTGGATTGTGTCGCCGTACCAAGGTCAGCCTGAGTATCGACAGCCGATTTGCCGATCGAATGCATCTCACGACTATTTTTGTGCCTATTTAAAGTTGAAGCACGGTTAAGTCCAAATGATCATCAACGCCACCCAATCCATCGAAACGAGTTAGGGATAGTCGGCTACATGGCCAACTTTGATGACGATACATGGCGCAGCCTGCAACGGCGCGATTACCTCGGGGAGAAGTACGGCTTCCCGGTGACGCGCACGATTGTGCTGACGCTGGCTGTGTTGTTTTCCTTGCGCATTCTCCTGAACCCCCTCGGCGCGCCGTGGGCGCCCTTATTGGCGATTGGCGGGACGGTTGCTTTTTTGGGCGGGTGGATTTGGCTGCGTCGTCATCTGAGGCAGCGCAAACTGGAAAAGGGTCACGCTTTACGGTCGCAACTCCATGATCTGAAGCAGCAGGAAACGGAACTGCGCATTCAAGAGGCGCGGGCGTCGGGGAAGTTTGATAAGTGGGAGACAAACCCATGATCATCACCACCACCCAATCCATCGAAGGTCGTCCGATCACGTCCTACAAAGGCATTGTCGTGGGTGAGGCGATCATGGGGGCCAATGTATTCCGCGATGTGTTTGCCTCGATCACCGATATCGTGGGCGGTCGCTCGGGCGCGTATGAGCAAGAGTTGCAGAAGGCGCGGGAGACGGCGATTGCGGAACTGGAAGACCGGGCGCGGGCGATGGGCGCGGATGCCGTCGTGGGTGTGGATCTGGATTACGAGGTCGTGGGCCAATCCATGTTGATGGTCTTGGTCTCTGGCACGGGCGTGACGCTGGGCTGAAACATTCATTCATAGACAACAGACGCGGGCGGGTGGAAGTCCATCGCTCAAAGAGGAAAGATAAGAGGATATCATGCTGGAAATCAAAGGCTTGAAGGTTGATCTTGAGGAAGAAGAGAAGACCATTCTGAAAGGTGTGGACCTGACGGTTGAGGCCGGCAAGGTGCATGCGATCATGGGACCGAACGGGTCTGGCAAATCGACGCTGAGCTATGTTCTCTCGGGCCGTGACGGCTATGAAGTCACGGGCGGCAGCGCGACGCTGGACGGTGAGGATATCCTTGAGATGGAACCCGAAGAGCGCGCCGCGGCGGGGCTGTTCCTGGCGTTTCAGTACCCGGTGGAAATTCCCGGCGTGGGCAACATGACCTTCATGCGCACAGCACTCAACGCCCAACGCAAGGCGCGCGGCGAAGAAGAGATGAGCGCCAAAGAATTCCTTCAGGTCGTGCGTGAGAAGGCCAAGACGCTGAAGATCGACGCGGATATGCTCAAGCGCCCCGTCAATGTTGGCTTCTCGGGCGGTGAGAAAAAGCGCAATGAAATCCTGCAGATGGCCCTGCTTGAGCCGAAGATGTGCATTCTGGACGAAACGGATTCGGGCCTTGACGTGGACGCGATGAAGCTGGTCTCCGACGGGGTGAACGCGCTGCGCGATGCGGGCCGTGGGTTTCTTGTAATTACCCACTACCAGCGCCTTCTCGACCATATCAAACCCGATGTCGTCCACATCATGTCCGATGGGCGTATTGTGAAGTCGGGCGGTCCGGAGCTGGCGCTTGAGGTCGAAGAAAACGGGTATGCCGACATTCTGGCGGAGGTGGCGTAATGGCCCTGCCGCAGAAGAAGCAAGAGGCGACGGAGGCCCGGCTTGCCGTGGCCCGCGTGCCCGAAAGCAGTGGTTGGCTCAAACGCGCCCGCGCTGACGCGATGGAGCGGGTGCGGGCCATGGGCCTGCCGGACCGGCGTGATGAATACTGGAAATACACCCGGCCAGATACGCTGGTGCGGCCCAGCACGCCGCCTGCGAAGGTGTTCTTCGATGAGAACGAAACACCGATGTTCGGGGCCGTGGACCGGCTGAAAATCGTCTTCGTGGACGGAGAATTTGATGAAGAGGCCAGCGATGATCTGAGCCTGGACGGTGTGACCATTGAACGGCTGCGCACGGCGTCTGTGACCGATATTCACTGGGCCAAGGACCTGTATGGCAAGTTGGAAGCGCGCGGGCAAGACCCGGTGCAACGTCCGCTGGCGGCGTTGAACACGGCATTGGCGAAAGATGGTGTTCTGATCCGGGTGACAGGCAAGGTCAGCAAGCCGATTAACCTGATTTATCACCATAAATCAGAGACATCTGACGCGATCCTGCATCATGTGATCAAGCTTGATAAAGGCGCGGACGTCACCATTTTGGAAAACGGCCCGGCGGCTGCGCGGTTCAACAAGGTTATGGAAGTGGATGTGGCGGATACGGCGGCATTTCACCATGTCCGCACGCAAGGCCGCGATCATGAACGCCGTGCGGCGACGCATATGTTTGGTCGTCTGGGCAAGGAAAGCACGTATAAGTCCTTCACGTTGACCGCCAATGGTGTTCTGACGCGCAATGAATGCGTGCTGGAGCTGACCGGCGATGATGCCGTGGCCCATGTGGCCGGGGCGTGCGTCGGCGACGGGGATTTCCATCACGACGACACGGTCTTCATCACCCATGACGCAGTGAATTGCGAAAGCCGCCAGGTGTTCAAGAAAGTGCTGCGCAACGGGGCCACGGGCGTGTTTCAAGGCAAGATCCTCGTGAAGCCCGACGCGCAGAAGACAGACGGCTATCAAATCAGCCAGTCGCTGCTTCTGGATGATGACAGCCAGTTCCTCGCCAAGCCCGAATTGGAAATCTACGCCGATGATGTGGCCTGTTCGCACGGGTCAACCAGCGGCGCGATTGACGAAGAGGGGCTGTTTTATCTGCGCGCGCGCGGGGTGCCCAAGGACATCGCGACCGACCTTATGACACTGGCGTTCCTGGCGGAAGCCGTGGACGAGATCGAGGAAGACGTGCTGCGCGACGAAATTGTCAGCCGTCTGGAGGCTTGGCTCACGCGGCGTCGGGGCTAATTGGCCCAATATGGCAGTTACGACCGATATCATCGCCTTCTACCGAGGGCCGCGCCGGGGTATGGCGCGCAAACTGGCGCAGGGCGTCAGAGACCGGGTGTCCTTTGCTTATCTGGTGGTGGGCATGCTGTTGGCCTTCATTGCGCAGCTGCCAGGGTTGCGTCGCCAAGCGCAACAGTCTGATCCGCAGCTGGAAGAGGCAATCCGGGCAGAGGCCGGTGATGTACGCCAGATCGAATCCGTCGCGGTGCCGCAAGACATGATCGATGCGAAGTTCGAGGCGTATATGTCCGGCGCGTTGATCGCGTGGATCTTCATCATGCCGCTGATTTTCTACTTGCTGGCAGGTCTGAGTGTTCTGGGCGTGAAGCTGTTTAAAGGCAAGATGACGGGCATGCAGGCCCGGCTTGCGCTATTCTGGTCCTTTCTGGCGGCCACGCCGCTTTTGCTTTTCCAAGGTCTGGTGGCCGGTTTCATCGGCGAAGGCCCTGCGCTTTACGGCGTGTTTGCCCTGTGGTTGGGTGTGTTCCTGTGGTTCTGGATATCCAGCATGCGAGAGGCCGGTTGGGGCGTGGAGAGCGGCACATGACATTTGACGGGTTCAAAACCCTCTTGAAGGCGACGCTTGTCGACCCGCGGGAGGGCGGCAAGGGTGTGATCGCGCTCAATTTGCCGATGCAGGGGCTGTGGATGGCCCTGATGCTGATGGCGGTGATCCTGTCCCTGCTTTTGTCCGGACTAATCCAACTGGCCCCGCTGCCCGATGACGAAGCGGGGCAAATCCTGCGCATGTCGCCGGCCTATTCGTCGCCCATCATGTTTGCAGTGATCAACTGGGGCCAGTCGGTGATCACGGTGTTCGTGCTATACTGGATCAGCCAAATGCTGGGCGGGCAGGGTGAGTTGCGCGATATGCTGACCGTCATGATCTGGCTGCAGGTTGTCTCTCTCGTGCTGGCGTTTGCGCTGTCTGTGGTGACTTTGCTTCTGCCGTCGATCGGCGCGTTCTTCATGCTTCTGGCCTTTTTCTGGGGGCTTTGGGCGATGGTTGGCCTTGTCGATGCGGCATCGGGTTTTGACAATCTGTTCAAGGCCTTCGGTGTCTGTTTGGCGGCACTGTTGGTTTTCACAATCGGGATGACGCTCTTTTCCGGCGTCATCGGTGGCCTTGCGGCCGGAGGGGTGGGCAATGCTTGATATTAAACGCGTGCGCACCGATTTTCCCATTCTGGGCCGAGAGGTGAATGGCAAGCCGCTGGTTTACCTCGACAACGGCGCGTCTGCGCAAAAGCCGCAAGTGGTGATTGATGCGATCACGCATGCCTATTCACATGAATACGCCAATGTGCATCGCGGGCTGCACACCCTCTCCAACATCGCGACGGAGAAGTATGAGGCCGTTCGCGGCATCATCGCGCGGTTTTTGGGTGTGGCGGATGAGCGGCAGATCATACTGAACTCCGGCACCACAGAGGGCATCAATATGGTCGCCCACAGCTGGGCCATGCCGAACATGCAGGCGGGCGATGAGATTGTCATGTCTGTAATGGAACATCACGCCAATATCGTGCCCTGGCATTTCCTGCGCGAGCGGCAGGGGGTGGGGCTGAAATGGGTCGATATTGAGCCGGATGGCAGCCTTGATCCGCAGCGGGTGATTGATGCAATCGGGCCCAAGACCAAGCTGGTGGCGATCTCTCATCTGTCGAACGTTCTGGGCACCAAGGTGAACATCAAGGCGATTTGCGATGCTGCACATGCGCAGGGCGTGGCCGTGATGGTCGATGGCAGCCAGGCGGCGGTGCATATGCCTGTGAACCTGGATGAACTGGGCTGCGATTTTTACGCCATTACGGGGCATAAGCTGTACGGCCCGTCAGGGTCAGGTGCGATTTTCGTACACAAGGACCGGTTCGCAGAGATGCGTCCGTTTCTGGGCGGCGGCGACATGATCCGTGAAGTGCACAAAGACGAGATCACCTATGCCGACCCGCCCATGAAGTTCGAGGCCGGCACACCGGGCATTGTCCAGACCATCGGGCTTGGCGTGGCGTTGGAGTATCTGATGGAGCTGGGCATGGACAATGTCGCGGCCTACGAGGATCGCATCCGGGACTATGCGCAAAGCAAGCTGTCAGGCCTCAACTGGTTGCAGGTGCAGGGTCATGCGCCCGACAAGGCGGCGATCTTCTCCTTCACGCTGGATGGTGCGGCCCATGCCCATGACATTTCGACCATTCTCGACAAGAAGGGCGTGGCGGTGCGGGCAGGGCATCACTGTGCTGGCCCGCTGATGGATCACCTCGGGGTGACGGCGACCTGCCGGGCGTCCTTTGGCGTGTATAACACCGAAGCTGAGGTGGACACGCTGGTAGAGGCGCTTGAGCTGGCCCATGACCTGTTCGGGGAGGGGTGATTCTGCCCTTGCCTGAACGCGCGTTGAGCAGCGCCGGTTGGCGGGCAGATTCCCCAAACCGGGGTTTAATGTGTGATCAGTGGATGGGCACAGGTGGCCTGCATTTTAGCATTGGGGCCGTTCGATGGCACAAAACGCAGCATTCACGGGCATCGGCCTATCTTTGATTGGCGGCACATCGCTCAAAAATCCGGGCTGATTCACGCCGGATCGAGGTCATTTTGCCTAATTTGAGACCAAATCGGGGCTAAGGAGTGTTAACCTTGCAACACCTTCCAGACTCTTGGGCGATGTCCCGGTTTTTCATCTCGATATCGTGAAAAGGGTGTCGACAACCCATTTGATGTATCTTTATATGGGTCGTGTTTATTGCGAAAGGAGCTGCCCCATGAAGGTGGTTAAAATCATCACTCTGATGGCAATCGGATTTGGCATGGCTGCCTGCGCACAGCAGCAGCAGCAAGAAGAGCCGCCGATCGTTGTGCCTGAGCCTGTCTACGACAAGTACGGCAACCCGATCTGATCTTAGGCCATTTGGCTTAAGCATCTTTTCAGGTGACGAGACAAAAAAAGGGGTTACTGCTCTTCGAGTGGTAACCCCTTAACTTTTCCGGGAACGGGTTTCCGACCGCGGGATTGGGAAACTCCTTGTTTTGCAGATTGCACCGGGCGAGCCGGACAGATATATCCCGCACTCAGGCACCTGTAGCTCAGCTGGATAGAGCGCTGCCCTCCGAAGGCAGAGGCCAGAGGTTCGAATCCTCTCAGGTGCGCCACGCCTCATTCATTGAAACCGCCCGCGCCGCGTAGGTTCCATCTGCATCCACTCGGGCCAGCCGATGAACACGTCGATTCCGTAGATCACAAGACAGACCGCAACCACGCCCAGTACCAACACCACCCGCGCCGTACCGGGAGGGGTGTGGGCCCATTTGGCCATGCGAAAAAGCATTCGATAGTTCATGGCGGTTCTGTTTCCCGTCAATCCCGGGTTTGCGTTTCATTTGCGCCGCGTTTGGCGGGACATTTGGGCGCAAACCCTTCTCAGAGCTTGAAATTCGAGGGCCAGTCTAAGACATACTTCCCACCTGTCACGCGAATTTCCGAGGTCTGAACGGCCGATGCCAAGCCATTCCGAATCCCGCCATCTGCCCTACACGGCACAGCAGATGTACGATCTGGTGGCGGATGTTGAGTCCTATCCGAAATTCCTGCCCTGGACGGCGGCGGCGCGGATCCGCGACGTGCGCGATCAGGAAGACCACTCACAGGTCATGGATGCCGACCTCGTGGTGAGTTTCAAAGTCTTCCGCGAACGCTTTGGCAGCCGCGTGGTCCTGCGTCCGGAAGAGCGCAAGATCGAAACAGATTATCTCGACGGGCCGTTTAAATACATGATCTCGAACTGGCGCTTTGACGAGGAAGAGGACGGGTGCACGGTTCACTTCGACGTGGATTTTGCGTTCCGCAACAGGCTCTTGCAGTCCGCAGCTGAGATTTTCTTTTACGAGGCCATGCGCCGGATCGTGCGCGCGTTTGAAGAGCGGGCGAAGGTGCTGCACGGCGATGGATGATGTCGCAAGCCTTTTGAGTGACTTTGCCCTGAATGCGCAGATCGATGTGCTTGCGGATGACCCGGCATCAGAGGTGATGCGGCTGTCTCTGCTGGATTGGGCCGCTGTTGGGATTGCGGGTGCGTCCGAACCCGTGGCCGGGATACTGCGGGCGCAGGCGGCCGAGGAAGGCGGTCGGGGTGAGGCCTCTGTCATCGGATCTGAGACGCGCGTGCCCGCGCGTATGGCGGCCTGGGTCAATGGGGCGACGTCTCATGCGCTGGATTATGACGACACCCATTTCGCCCATATCGGCCATCCGTCCGTGGCCGTGGTTCCGGCAGCGCTTGCCGTGGCGGAGCGGGTGGGCGCGGATATGGAAGCGTTTCAGCGAGCATGTCTGATCGGTGTCGAGGCGTCGATCCGCGTGGGCGTCTGGCTGGGGCGAGGTCATTACCAGCTGGGCTTCCATCAGACAGCGACGGCGGGTGCTTTTGGGGCGGCTTTGGCGGCGGGGCGGCTCTTGGGGCTATCCGAGACGCAAATGCAGGCAGCGCTTGGTTTGGTGTCGACGCGTGCGTCGGGCTTGAAATCGCAATTCGGGACCATGGGCAAGCCGCTCAACGCCGGGATCGCGGCACAAAACGGGGTGGAGGCGGCACTGCTGGCTGCCCGAGGGTTTGAAAGCAACGCGGCCGGGATGGATGGGCCGCAAGGCTTCGGGGCGACGCATCACGGGGCCGGGGATTCGGAGGCTTGGTATGGGCTGGGGCAGGCATGGTATTTTACGACCGTCCAACACAAATTTCATGCGTGCTGTCATGGGTTACATGCCGCTCTTGAAGCGATTGGCAAGCGTCAAGCTGGTGCGGATGTGAGCGCTGTGACCGTGCATACCCATCTGCGTTGGATGCGGGTGTGCAACATCGCAAAGCCTGAGACAGGGCTGGAGGCCAAGTTCAGCTACGCGATGGTCATGGCCATGGTTCTGGCGGGACGGGATACAGCGCGTTTGGACAGTTTTACAGATGCCGCCTGTGTTGACCCGGATCTGTTGCGGTGGCGTGATGTGGTGCATGTCGTCGAGGACGAGAGTTTGAACGAAATGCAGGCGCGTGTGGTCCTGGCACGCGTGGACGGCACGGAAGAGGCACTGTTCCATGATCTCGATGTTGCACTGCCTCTACCGGAGAGGACCGCCAAAATCCGGTCGAAGGCAGACAGCCTGATCGGGGTAGAGCGGGCAGGTGAGATTTGGGCGGCGCTGACAGCCGAACCTGATTTGAACGGATTTACGTCTGTCTTGCGTTCAGCGAAGGGCTGAAGCCAGCAAGCCGAGGGCGTGATCTCGGGCAAGGCGGCGCACGGTGTCGCGGCCCTGGGCGCCAAACTCGACGGTTTCGGTGGTCGTGCTGTGCCCTGATCGCGCAAGGCCGAAGCAAACCCGGCCTTCGGGCTTGAACTCTGACCCGCCGGGGCCTGCAATGCCGGTGACGGAGACGGTGAGCTGAACAGGCGCGTTTTTGAGGGCACCATCGGCCATTTCCCGGGCGACCTCTTCAGACACAGCGCCATGATCCAGCAGGGTTTGTAAAGACACACCGAGAAGGTCCATTTTCGCTTCATTTGAATAGGTTACAAAGCCGCGTTCAACCACGGCGGATGATCCGGCGATATCCGTCAGAGCGGCGGCAACCATGCCACCTGTGCAGCTTTCAGCGGTGGCGATCTTGATACCTGCCTCACGGGCTGCGTCCAGGATTTCCGCCGGCGTCATATCCCCATAACCCCATGCGCCAACCCGGCCAAGGCCATGACACCCACGGCCGCGAACATACCGGCGACCACGTCATCCAGCATCACACCCATTGCGTCATGGCGGCGGTCGGCCCACCCAACAGGGCCGGGCTTGGTGATGTCGAAAAGCCGGAAGAGCACAAACGCCGCGATCCAGCCGGGCCATAGCGCCAGGATATCCGCGCCGCTGTGCACGGCCCCGATGGACACAGGCAAGAGCGCGATCCATTGGCCGACCAACTCATCCACCACCACTTCGGAAGGGTCGTGATCTGTTTTGCCAAGCGTGACCATGCGTGTCGCCCAATGGCCGACGAAGAACATCACGATGGCTCCAACGGCCAGCAAAAGCGGCCCGCCTAGGGTGTGGACAAGCCACGCCAAGGGCAGGGCGGCCAACGATCCCCAGGTGCCGGGCGCGGGCCGAATGTGACCTGTCCAGGCGACGGTTGCGATGAAGGTGGCAAAAGCGGTCATAAGGTTTGATAGCGCGGTGGTTTCAGAGGTTGCAAGCCGAAGCGCGCATCCTGGCGGCGGAGCGTGTCGGTATGTGCGCTTAAAAAATAGGCATTTGTTTGCCGCGATGTTCCCGTAAGCCTATATTTTGTTGTGAGCTTTGCGACCCGGTTCTAAAACGCGGGTCATGCACAAGGATTAAGCAGTTTCATGGTCTCCCTGCCAAGCGCGTGTCTGTCCCCGCCTGTGTTCCTGGCCCCTATGGCCGGGATCACGGATTTGCCGTACCGCCAGCTTGTGGCGCGGTTCGGTGCGGGGCTTGTGGTTAGTGAGATGGTCGCGAGCCAGGAGATGGTGCAATCCAAGCCCGGCGTACGTGAGAAAGCAGAGCTGGGTCTTGGGTTTGAGAACACGGCCGTTCAGCTTGCCGGGCGAGAGGCCCACTGGATGGCGGAGGCCGCCCGGCAGGTCGCCGATCAAGGCGCGCGGATCATCGACATCAATATGGGCTGCCCGGCCAAGAAGGTGACATCATCCAGCGGCTCGGGCGCAAGCGGTTCGGCCTTGATGAAGGATTTGGACCACGCTTTGACGCTGATCGAGGCCGTGGTGGGCGCGGTTGATCTGCCGGTCACGCTTAAGACCCGGTTGGGCTGGGATGATGCCTTGCTCAATGCGCCAGATTTGGCGCGGAGGGCGCAGGACGCGGGCGTGCAGATGGTGACCATTCACGGACGCACCCGGTGTCAGTTCTACAAGGGCGCGGCGGATTGGGCTGCGATTCGTGCGGTCAAAGAGGCGGTGACGATCCCGGTGATCGCCAACGGAGATATCACTGGGCCAGACACCGCACGGCGCGCGATGGCGCTCTCAGGCGCTGACGGTGTGATGGTCGGGCGCGGGACGCAGGGGCGTCCTTGGCGGCTGGCAGAGATTGCCGCAAGCCTGTTTGGTGCGCCGGATCCCGATATTCCGACGGGCGATGACCTGGTGGACATGGTGTCCGAGCATTACGAGGCAATGTTGTCGTTCTATGGGTCTGAGCTTGGCAGCCGTGCCGCGCGCAAGCATCTGGGGTGGTACATGGACGGCGCTGAGACCCCCGGTTATTTGCGCAAGCTGGTCCTGACGCAAGGCAATCCGCGTAATGTTCTTGCCCTTCTGCCAGAGGCGCTGACCGTGGATCGGAGGGTCGCGGCGTGACGGGGGCAGATGACGCCATCTGGGTATCTTTGCCTGTGCCCGCCGTCATTGTTGATGACCAAGATAGTATCGTGCGTATGAACCCGGCGGCGGAGGCGTTTTTGTTGTCGTCAGCCAAGACCGTAGTGGGCCAACCGATCTGGGACAGGCTGGCCGTGGACGCACCCCTTGAGCAGGCGATGGAGCGGGCGCGGGACAACGATGCGCCGCTTTTCGTCAATGACGTCGACATCGGCACCGGGGACCGCGCACCGATGCAGTGCAACCTTCAAATCGCGCCTCTGGCGGGCGCGCCGGGATCGATGTTGATCCTGATTTCGCCGCGCGAACTGGCCGGGCGCATCACGCAGAGCAAATCGGTTAAGGCGGCGGCCAAGTCGGCCATTGGCATGGCGGAAATGCTGGCCCATGAAATCAAGAACCCGCTGGCCGGGATCACCGGGGCTGCACAACTTGTGTCTATGAACCTCGGGGCAGAAGACCTTGAACTAACAGACTTAATCGTCAGTGAGACCCGACGGATTGCTAGCTTGTTGGAGCAGGTGGAACAATTTGGCAATGTCACGGCACCGCGCCTGCAAGCCATCAATATTCACGACGTACTGGACCGTGCGCGGCGCTCCGCCGTGGTGGGGTTTGCTGCTGATATGACGGTGCTGGAACGCTATGATCCTTCGCTGCCACTGGCCGTGGGGGATCCTGATCAGCTGTTGCAGGTGTTTTTGAACCTGATCAAGAACGCCTCAGAAGCCGCTGGAAAGGAAGGCGGAACGATTGAGCTGAAGACCTACTATGAGCAGTCGCTCCGGGTCAGGAATGGCGACGGCGGAGGGTCTGCTCTCCCGCTTCAGATTGAGATCATTGATGACGGCCCCGGGCTGCCGCCTGACATCGCGGGTGACGTGTTTGAGCCGTTTGTCTCAGGACGGGAAAATGGCACGGGGCTCGGCCTCGCACTGGCGGCTAAAATCATATCGGACCATCAGGGCTGGCTGTCGGTCAGTTCGGTGCCCGGGCGGACGGTGTTTCGCATTTCATTGGCGCGCGCATCAAAGCAGATGGTGCAAGAGGCGGTGCTCAGAGAAGATCAAAACGGAGAGGATAGGTAATGGACGGCACAATTCTGGTCGCGGATGATGACCGCACGATCCGAACGGTTTTGACACAAGCCCTGACGCGGGCGGGGTGCAAGGTGCATGCGACGTCTTCGCTGACCACGCTGATGCGGTGGGTCTCGGAAGGCAAAGGCGACGCGGTGATCACGGATGTGATGATGCCGGATGGAAACGGGCTGGAGATGCTGCCTAAGATTGCCACCGACCGTCCCGGTTTGCCGGTCATCGTGATTTCAGCGCAGAACACGATCATGACGGCCATTCAGGCAGAAGAAGCGGCGGCCTATGATTACTTGCCCAAGCCCTTTGACCTGCCTGACCTGATGAAACGCACCGCCCGCGCGATTGAGGCGCGAGGCCGGGTGGCACAGGCGCAGCCAGAGACGGACGAACGGCCGGATGAATTGCCGTTGGTGGGCCGGACCGAGGCAATGCAGGGGCTTTACCGTGTCGTGGCGCGTTTGATGAATTCCGACCTACCGGTGCTTGTCACTGGCGAGTCCGGCACGGGCAAATCCCTGATTGCGCGGGCGATCCACGACTTCTCGGACCGGCGGACGTTGCCATTCGTGACTGTCACTCCTGCCGATCTGGCCGATTTGGAGGGGCCGGCGAAGGTCATGTCGCGCGCCAAGGGGGGCACGGTTGTGATCGACGAGGTGGGCGATCTGCCCGCGGATGCGCAATCGCGCGTGGTGCGGATGATGGATGCGCCCGGCGATCACGTGCCACGATTCATGGCCACAAGCCTTGGTCGGCTGGCGGATAAGCGGGAAAGCGGCGCGATGCGGGAGGATCTGTATTACCGCCTGTCGGGCGCCGTTGTGGATGTGCCCAGCCTGCGCACGCGCGTCGATGACATCCCGCTTCTGGTGGAACACTTCATGTCCCGTGCAGAACGCGATGGAGCACCGTCGCGGAGCCTGTCAGTGGACGCCATGGAACTGATGCGCGCCTACAGCTGGCCCGGCAATGTGCGGCAGCTGGAAAACATGGTGCAGCGCATTGGCCTGACAGCGCGTGGGGTGGAGATCACCCGCGCAGAGGTCGAAGGCGTGTTGGGCAATCAGCCGGCAGCCGCGCCCGTGGTGGGCCAGGGCGGGGGCGAAAGCCTGTCCGACTCGGTTGAACGCCATTTGCGCCGTTACTTTGATCTGCACGGCAACACGTTGCCGCCGCCCGGCCTTTATTCGCGCATTCTGCGCGAGGTGGAGATGCCGCTCATTGAGATTGCCCTTGATGCAACCCGTGGAAATCAGGCGAAATGCGCCGATCTGCTTGGCATCAATCGCAATACTTTGCGCAAGAAGATCACTGATCTGGATATTCGCGTGACTCGCCGCCGCAAGTTGATGTAAAACTGCAACAGACCTGTTGCTGGCGCGGCCAATTTGGGGCTGCAATGGCAGATATTGGGTCTGAAGAGCAGGCATCAACTATCAGATGGGGGGATAGCGTGGCGACAAAGACACGCCAATTGTCATGGGACACCGTGAGCCGCATCCGGCGTTTGCGGCGTGTTCAGACGATCGCGACCTTCTCTTTGGCCGTCATGGGGCCGGTGCTGGCGCTATTGACCTATCTGGTGATGGGACCGCTGGATCAGGGTGCATCGTCAAATTTCCTGCGTTTGGTTCTGCTGATTGACCTGATCTATGTGATCATGGTGGCAGCCTTGGTTCTGCAGCAGCTTCTGCAAATGGTGGCTGCGCGTCGGCGTCGGTCGGCGGGGTCGCGGTTGCACCTGCGCCTGACGGGGGTGTTCGCGGGAATGGCGCTTTTACCGACGATCACGGTGGCGGTGTTTGCCACGCTATCGGTGAACATGGGTCTTGAGGCGTGGTTTTCGGACCGTGTGGGCCGCGTGGTGGACAATTCTGTTCTGGCTGCACAGGCTTATGAAGAAGAGCACCGTCGCGATCTCGTGGCGGATGCGCAAGCTTTGGCGTCCCTGATCAATGCTACAAATCTAGCGGCTGTGTTCCTCGACGATGGAGAGTTGCGCCAGATCCTGTCGCGCGGGCAGCGTGGCATTCAACGGGGGCTGCGCGAGGCCTTCGTGATTGATGGTACCGGAGATATCCGGGCACGTGGGGAACGGTCTTACCTTTTTGACTATGAAGAGCCAACGCAGGAGGAAATTCTGCAGTCCCTGGAAGACGGTGTTGTGGTCATTCAGGACTGGGATAACAACGAGTTCCGCGCGCTGATCCCGCTGGAGGAAATCCCGGATCGGTATCTCTATGTCAGCCGAAACGTGGACGGGGCCATTCTGAACCTGCTGGACGAAACGCAGGAGACGGCCGTGTTCTATCAACAGCGCGAAAGCGAACGGGGCCGGGTGCTGTTTGAGTTTGGTCTGCTTTACCTGGCTTTCGCCGTTATCCTAATTCTGGCCGCGATCTGGCTGGGGATGTGGTTTGCGGAACGTTTGTCTCGCCCGGTGGGGAGGCTCACATCGGCCGCGCAGCGTGTCGGTGAGGGGGATCTTGACGTGCGTGTGCGTGAGGAAGAGGGCGATGACGAAATTGCCCAATTATCCACGTATTTCAACCAGATGACGCGTCAACTTAAAGGTCAACGGGAACGCCTTCTGGCCAACACTCAGCAGATTGAGCGCCGTCGCAGGCTGTTTGATTCCGTGCTTGGCTCGGTGTCTTCTGGCGTGGTTGGTCTCGATGCGCGCGGGCGCGTCGCGTTCGTCAATCGCGCAGCAGAACGGCTGCTGGACTGGGATGACGACACGCAGCAATCGCTGGATCTGAGCGTGGCCATTCCTGAGTTCGCGGGGCTTTTCGAACGGCTGCAAAACACCATCGGCGGGTTTGCACAGGAAGAGATCAAGGTCAGCCGCGGCGGGCGGATGGAAAACCTTCTGGTGCGGATGTCCACACGTCAAACGGAAGAGGGCGGTCGCGAAGGGTTCGTCGTGGCCTTTGATGACGTGACCGATCTGGTGGCCGCACAGCGTATGGCCGCGTGGGGTGATGTTGCGCGCCGCATTGCGCATGAGATCAAGAACCCGCTGACGCCGATCAAACTGTCGGCGGAGCGGATCAAACGTAAGTTCGGGCGGCAGTTGGAAGAGGAAGAGGCCGAAGCGCTGGAACAGTTGACGGATGTGGTGGTGCGCCAGACCGACGATCTGCGCCGCATTGTCGATGAGTTTTCCAAGTTTGCCCGCATGCCGGAGCCACAGACCCGCAACGAAGATCTGTCCAAACTGTTGAAAGAAGCCGTCACCTTGCAGGAAGCTGGTCAACCGGAGGTGCGGTTCACCACCGCCCTGCATGAGGGCGAGATTTGGGCAGATGTCGACGCGACGATGATCAGCCAGGCCTTAACCAACCTGATCAAGAACGCAGGCGAAGCCATTGAAAGCCTGTATGAAAATAGAAAGCCAGAAGGGCATGAAGCCGAAATTCGGGTGGACAGCAAAATCGCCGGTGGCGAGGCGGTGATCCGCATTTCCGACAACGGCATCGGTTTGCCTGAAGACCGGTCGCGGCTTTTTGAGCCTTATGTGACCACACGCGAGAAGGGGACCGGGTTAGGACTGCCTATCGTGAAGAAGATTATCGAAGAGCATGGCGGCACGCTGGCTCTGGAAGATGCGCAAGCGTTCTCAGACGGGGCCCATCCGGGCGCCATGGCGGTCGTCAGGTTGCCGGTTCTGAGTGTGCAGGCGCAAAGTGAGACGCAAGAACAACAAGCGGTGTGAGGATTTTATGAGCGATATTCTGATCGTAGATGATGAACGTGATATTCGTGAGCTGATCTCGGACATTTTGAAAGACGAAGGGTTCAGCACGCGCCTGGCGGGCAACTCCGACGACGCCATGGCGCAAATTTCGCAAGAGCCACCTGCGCTGCTGATCCTCGATATCTGGCTCAAAGACAGCAACATGGACGGGATCGATATCCTGAAGACCGTCAAGCGGGATTACCCGGATGTGCCGGTGGTGATCATCTCGGGCCATGGCAACATTGAAATCGCCGTGGCGGCCATCAAGCAGGGGGCGTACGACTTCATCGAAAAGCCCTTCAACGTTGACCAGCTGCTGGTGGTGATCCGGCGCGGTATGGAGACCAGCCGTCTGCGTCGCGAGAATCAGGCCTTGCGGCGGCAGGGATCAGAGCCGTCCACCATGTTGGGCGACAGCCCGGCCTTCCGCACGATGATTTCGCAGCTCGACAAGGTGACGAAGTCCAACGGCCGCGTGATGCTGAGCGGGCCGTCAGGATGCGGTAAAGAACTTGCTGCACGCTACATCCACGCCAATTCGAACCGGGCGGATGGGCCGTTCGTGTCCGTCAGCTGTGCCTCGATAGAATCGGACCGGATGGAAGAAGTGCTGTTTGGTCGTGAATCGGATGAGCGCGGCATCGAAGGTGGTTTGCTGGAAGAGGCCAATGGCGGCGTGATCTATTTCGACGAGGTGGCCGATATGCCCCTTGGCACGCAGTCGAAAATCCTGCGCGTGCTTGTGGATCAGACTTTCCTGCGTGTTGGTGGGTCGGACAAGGTGCAGGTGGACCTGCGCGTGATCTCGTCGACCAGTCGCGACCTGGAGGCAGAGATCAACGCTGACCGCTTCCGTCGGGAGCTTTATCACCGTCTGAACGTGGTGCCGATTGATGTGCCGAGCCTTGAAGAGCGGCGCGAAGACATTCCGCATCTGGCGCATCACTTCATCGACGTGCTGAACCGAGATCAGGGTTTGCCGCAACGGGCCATCAGCCAGGAGGCCGGTGCGCTTTTGCAGACCATGAGTTGGCCGGGCAACGTGCGCCAGCTACGCAACGTGATCGAACGTGTGCTGATCCTGGGCGATGGGTCAGGCGAGATCGAAGCGCGGGAATTGCCGGGAGAGACCGAGGCCCCGGCAGAGGATGGGCGCGTGGTTCTGTCAGGCACGATTGCCACGATGCCGCTGCGAGAGGCGCGAGAGGCGTTTGAGCGGGAATACCTTCTGACCCAGATCAACCGGTTCGGCGGTAATATCAGCCGCACGGCGGAGTTTGTGGGCATGGAGCGCAGCGCGCTGCATCGCAAGCTAAAGTCGCTGGGCGTGGTGACGGGCAACAAGGCCAGTGCACGCAGCCCAGAGACGGCAGACGGGTAGGGTGTTGGTCTTGCCAGGGTGAACCCCGGCCTACGGATGTGTTTTGGCGTTTGTAGTTGCGTCTGGGGTGTCTCTTCTGTTTTGCACCCGCCGGTCTACCGCTCAATATACGCGATGATGTTCAAGTCTATCTCGTCGTCCACAAAGCCCGGGAAACCGCCTGCGCCAAAGGCGGATCGGCTGACGGACCCCAAAAGCTGCACCACCAGTTTTGACTGATCGGTGCGCGCCGTGCCCTGCTGGCGGTAAAGCCCGGCTTGCAGGGTCACAGGTCTGGTGACACCGCGAATGGTCAAGTCCCCCGTTACCTGCGCGCCGCTCAAGCTGCCCTCGATCCGGGTGGAGCGGAAGCTGATTTCGGGATGCGCCTGGGTGTTGAGGACGTTGGGGCCTTTCATGGTTGTGGTCATGAAACCACCCCCGGCCGTGGCGGCAGCGGCGTTCAGGGTCACGTTGACCCGGCTTGCGCTGATATTGTCGAGGTCGATGTCCATGACCGCGTTCGACACCGGCATGCGACCGTAGCGATCGTTGCCCTGGAACTTGTAGGTGAAGCCCACGACCGAGTCGGTTGTGTTGAGGCGATAGGCTGCCGGTCCGGCAAGGGCAGGTGCGGCGAGGCAGAGGATCAGGCTCAGAAAGGCGAAAAAGCGTGTCATGGGGTGATAAGTAACGGCATGTCTTGTGTTGACCAGTCACGTTTTCTCACCGCTTGGCGATGATATGTCAGGACGGCGCGTCAGATGCTTTGGCTTGCAGTTCCCATGCGCCCGGTCGTCCGGTCAATCGCCAGCTTTTGGGCGGGGCCGTACGGGCGCGGCGGCGGGACAGGGTCCAGCCTGTGCGGTCCGCTTGGTGTGCCTGTTGCATGTGCCAGCGTGTTTCGATCCCTGGCGCACCACCATCGCCGGGCGTCAGCAGCAGGCCCAGCGGTTTGCACTGCCCTTCCTGCGCGCCAGTTTGCGCGGCCAGATGCAGCCGCCGCACGGCGGTCATGCTGGGCAGGTCGGTCAGTTCTGCCCCCACCAGCGGCACGGCCCCGCTGCGCAGCACCTCTTCCAGCGTCCAGAGCAGATCTTCGGCCCGGCGCACGGAGATGAAGGTGAAACGGCAGGGGTCGGCCAGCGCCAGCATGCCTTCGGGGTTGAGGTGATCAGCCTGCCAGTCCGGCGCGATCCAGAACACCGGGCCAGAGACCGCGCCCGCAATCAGCATCGCGAGCATGTGGCGCGCATTGCCGCAAATCTCATGGGCACGGGCGTAAGGCAGGCTGATCTGATCCAACACCGTCAGGCCCGGATTGGGACGGTGCGTGTGGCGCGACAGAAGCTGGGCATCGGTGAGGGCGTTCATGGGGGGGAATGTAAAATGTTCACTAAATGTTCTCAAGTGTAAATTCCACAGTGAGACCCCTGCAAACCTGCGAAGTCGGCTCTTTGCCATTCGAGCAGGATTGGATTCTACGCCTCCGGCGGGGATATTTTTAGCCAGAAGAAACACGGGTGAACCGCCTACTGCTTCTTCTGGCAGAAAAGTATCCCGGGGGTCTGGGGGTTGGCCCCCAAGGATAGTGCGTTTGGGGGTTGGCCCCCAAAAAAGAGAGCGTTTGGGGCAGGCCTCCAATGAGGAGCGCTTGCCCCTATGGTCCCCCGCCCGCAAACCCGCTAAGTTGCCGCCAACACCGCAATTCGAAGGACATCCCCCATGCTCAGAAAACCGCTCGGCCGCACCGGGATCGAGGTGAGTGCGCTCTGTCTTGGCTCCATGACCTGGGGCACGCAGAATACCGAAGCCGAAGGGCACGGCCAGATCGACATGGCGCTCGATCACGGCATTGATTTCATCGACACGGCCGAGATGTATCCGGTGAACCCGATCTCGCCCGAGACCACGGGCGTGACGGAAAGCATCATCGGCACCTGGTTTGCCAAAACGGGGCGGCGCAATGATGTGATCCTGGCCACCAAGCATTCCGGCGCGGGCTTCAAAGGCGCACGCGACGGGGCGCCGATTTCGGCTGAGACGATTCCCGAGGCGGTGGAAGGCTCGCTGAAGCGCCTGCAGACGGATGTGATCGACCTTTACCAGTTTCACTGGCCCAATCGGGGCAGCTACATGTTCCGTCAGAATTGGACCTATGATCCCTCCAGCCAGAACCGCGCGGATACGATTGCGCATATGCAAGAGACACTTGGCGCGCTGCAGCGGGAAGTGGAGAAGGGCCGTATCCGGGCCTTTGGCCTATCCAATGAAAGCGCCTGGGGCACGGCGCAATGGTTGCGCATCGCGGAAGAGATGGGCGGGCCGCGCGTGGCGTCGATCCAGAACGAATACTCTCTGATGTGCCGGCTCTATGACACGGACCTTGCAGAGCTGTCGGTCAACGAGGATGTGGGGCTCTTGGCGTTTTCGCCGCTCGCGGCGGGCTTTCTGACCGGCAAGTACCAGGGTGGTCAGGTGCCGGAAGGGTCGCGCATGTCGATTGTCGAGAACCTGGGCGGGCGTCGGTCTGACCGGGCCTATGAAGCGGTGGATGCCTACCTGGCCGTCGCACAGAAGCACGGCCTTGATCCCACGCAAATGGCGCTGGCCTGGTGCCTGACGCGGTCGTTCATGTGTTCGGCTATCTTTGGGGCCACGTCGGAAGAGCAACTGAAGGTGATCATCGGGGCGGCTGATCTGACGTTGAGCCAGGAGGTCATTGACGACCTCGACGACGCGCACCGCGCGCATCCGATGCCATACTGACCCATAAAATCGACGATAAGCTTTCCGCGAAGATTTTGGAGACCTGAGCCCATGACCCAATCCAAACGCATTGTTCTGTCCAGTGATCACGCCGCCATCGATATGCGGCAGGCGGTGGCGAAACATCTTGCGGACCAGGGGTTTGAGATCGCTGATATCGGCCCGACCACGCCGGAAAGCACGCATTACCCCAAGCACGGTGAAAATGCCGCGCGGATGGTGGCCTCGGGGGAGTGCGATCTGGGCGTGATCCTGTGCGGGACAGGGCAGGGGATCATGATGGCGGCGAACAAGGTGACGGGTATTCGGTGCGGCGTGTGCAGTGATGTGTTTTCTGCCCGCATGATCCGTCAGCACAATGATGCAAACATGCTGTCGCTGGGCGCGCGTGTTGTGGGCGAGGGGCTGGCGCTGGATATCGTAGATGCGTTTGTGTCGGCGGAGTTCGAGGGCGGGCGTCACGGGACGCGGGTGGATATGATCAAGGAAATTGAGAGGTAGCTGCGAGGGCAGGGCCTCGAGAAGTCTTCGGTCCCGGGCATGGGGTGGTTTCGGCGCTTAGCCGTGAATTTCTGCTGAGCGGACAAAGCTGACGTACCGGTTGGTTTTAATTGTTCCCTAGAATAATCATATCCACTGATAGAATCCGTTCCAATGTTGGCTTGTGCAATGCGGTACATTGAAATCAAAGCAGGCCCTTGGCCCAGCGATGACGAATTGCCTTGGTGGGCACGGTTGCTCACCCGGATACTACCTTCGGGAAATCCCGACTTGCAGTGCTATTATCAGCGGACTGTTTTTTGGTGGGTTGAGCTTGCAGACAATGGCCAACCTCAGCGAGAAATCGGCTTTGACGCAACTGGAGAGGCGATTGTATTAGCACCTGTTGGCGACAATGTCGGTATGATGTTGGACGCTTCGGACGATTGGAATGGACATGATGAAAACTCCAATGACGCCGCAGAGAAATTTCAAACGGTTTGGCAACAACTTTGGCCGAAATTTGAAGCACTGAATTGAAAAAAGTCAGCGATGCGCGGCGGCCTTACGGCCTTGATTCCGCGTCGCAGACGATGCTGGCCGCAAAATAGGGGCTCCAAGCTGTCATTCGCTGCTTGCTTCCAAAACGATGAAGTGGAAGCGTGCACTTGCAAACCTGCAGACCGAGTAAGGACTTTGAAGCAGTGCTACCTCGCCGACGCGCGTTTCAACAAACCAGCCGCGTCCGGGTGATCCAGTAGCGACTCGTTCACCTCGTAATCAAGATGGCGCCGGTCTTCGTGGCCGATGAGGGCCTGTGCGCGCGACTCTTTCAACTCACGCGGCAGGGCATCGCGGGTGCGGGTGTCGACAAGGAATGTCTCGGCAGAGATGCCTTCCGCAAAGATGATGTGATGGCGATCAAAGAGCAGCTGGAAATAGTCCACGAACCCGCCGTTCTGGCGCACGACTGTATCGCCGTTGACCAGATGGCGCGCGCGGACGAGCACTTCCTTGCGGCCCGCACCCAATGCATCGAAGCGTTGATAGATGAAAAGCCGGTGGTCCGGGCTGACGATCAGGTCGTTCTCATTGTGCAGCGTACCTGCCTTGATGCGGATCGGGGCAAAATCCCCCACGGCGCGCACGGTAGATTGGCCAATCCAGCGGATCGCCTGCGGTCCGTCATCGCGGGTCAGGACCATGTCGCCAACTTTCAGCGCTTCGATGGGCTGCTGCACGCCTGAGGCCATGGTGATGTGGGTGCCGCGTGAGAAGGAGACGCAGGCCACCTCGGCAAATTTGCGGCGCGCGCGTTCGCGGTCGAGACCGACAAGCACATAGCCGGTTTTGGCCGACATCTGTGCCAGGGGCAGGCCGAATACGTTGGCGACATGCCCTTCATCGTCCACTTCGACCAGAACGATCATCTCTGCCGTCAGACCCGTGCCCGCCATCAATGTCAGGCAGCAATCCAGATGCAGCGCGGCACCGGGCGTGCCGATCTGGGTGTCCGCCCCGACCAAAAGGCTGCCGTCATCGCTTGTTTCCACGGAAAGGCGTTGTGGCACGGCATTGGGGTTCAGTTCATATGTGTCGTCAAGATCGAGTTCCGCCGCAAAAGACAGCGGATCGCCCATGTTCGCACCGTTGACCACCTCCAGATCGGACCCGCGATAGACGGGAATGGACTGGGCTGGGGTTTGGGCGGTGGCCTTGGGGTTTTTGGTCATCTCGAACTCTTGCACTAAATCATTTACACGAGGGGAACCCTCATTTGTGGCGTTCAGCCTTTGAAACCTGAATTAGACTAAGTTTGTGGCACATTGTGGTCAATTCCCCGGTGATTTACTGGCATGTGTTTTACTGGCATTGTCAATGTGACTGATGCTACCTGTGGCGTAAATCTGCGCAACCAGAGGCAGCGAAGGGTCACAATGGCGTGTCTTTGGGCAGTGAAACAAACGGCGCGTTCTGCGCCTGTCGGCACGCAGAGGGCCGATCAATTTGGGAGAGTTTGCAATGGATCTGGGAATAAAAGGTAAACGCGCGCTGGTCTGTGCGTCCTCGAAAGGGCTTGGGCTGGGCTGTGCGCAGGCCCTGGCCGAGGCGGGCGTGGACCTGGTGATGAACGCACGCGGGTCAGAGGCGTTGGAAGCCGCTGCAGAAGACATTCGCAAAACCCATGGTGTTTCAGTGACAACGGTGGCCACGGATGTCACCACCCAAGAGGGTCAGGCCAAGCTGCTGGAGGAAGCCGGTGATCTGGACATTCTGGTCAATAACGCCGGTGGACCTCCTCCGGGCATGTGGCATGACTGGGATCGTGAGGATTTCATCAAGGCGCTGGATGCCAATATGCTGACGCCCATTGCACTGATGAAAGCCACATTGCCGGGCATGATGGACCGTGGCTGGGGCAGGGTGGTCAACATTACCTCTGTATCTGTGAAAGCGCCTGTGCCGGTGCTTGGCTTGTCGAATTCGGCGCGTGCGGGCCTGACGGGCTACGTGGCGGGCACAGCGCGGCAAGTTGCGGGCAAAGGCGTCATCATCAACAACCTGCAGCCGGGCATTCATGCAACGGACCGGGCCATTGCGTTGGACAAAGGTGCGGCAGATGCGCAAGGCATCACGCCTGAGGAGGCCAAAGTGCAGCGGTGTGAGACGATTCCGGCGGGGCGCTATGGCACCAGTGAGGAATTCGGCGCGGCCTGCGCGTTTCTATGCAGCCAGCACGCGGGGTTCATCGTTGGGCAAAACATTCTGCTTGATGGCGGGGCCACGAACACGACCATGTAAGTCGCAAGCCTTTGCAGGTTTCGACGTTTCGCGATGACTTTCGTTTCACTCGATAGCAAGAGCGGGTCCGAACTGGCCGAAGGTCTGGTTTATGGCCGTGCGCGCCTGAGCGGTGCAATGACGGCGCTGACCATGGACCTGTTCCTGCCGGGCAAAACCCGACGCCCATCGCCGCTTTTGGTGTGGCTAGGGGCGGACATCCTGACATCGAAGACATCGAAGCCCGCGGGCAATCGCGTCTTGGCAGGCTGGCTCACCCGGGAAGGGGTGGCGATGGCGGTGCCCAGTGTCCGTTCCAAGGCGCAGCGGTCGGATGTACCGGACATGGTGATTGAAACACTGCCTGATATCGAGGCGCATCGGGACGGGACTGTCCCGCCTGAGCTGTCTTCCTTTTCGGCCTTGGCCGTGACATCGGACATTTGTGCCCTTTTGCGCTGGGTCGAGGCGGAAGGTCTGGATTACGGCCTGTCGGGTAAGGTTGTTCTTGCAGGGTCGTCTGCCGGGGCGGCCATGGCCTTCAACGCGGCGGTTGTTGCACCGCATTTGGGGTTGGATCGGCCAGAGCCAGCGGGCGTGATCTCTTACACGGGCAGTTGCGCGTGGCCGGGGCTTTACGCGAAAGGCCGTCTCAGAACACTCGCCCTGCACAACCCATCAGATCGCCGCGTTGGCATTGGCCCTGTGCGCAAAATGGCGCAAAACGATCCGGCTTTCGAGCTTTATGAATGCATCGAACAAGCACACGGCTCTCTAGGGTTCTGGCCGCAAGAGGCACCACAAGACGCCTGCAATCGTATTCTGGCCCGTGTTCGGCGTTGGTGCGGCTGAGCGTGACGCTGACACGCCTTCACGTTTGCGACACCCGGACGAAATTGTCTTTCCCCTTGCAAAGTGCCTCCAGTACATCCCGCCCGACTGAAGACCAAAGTGAAGGACGACCATGCACGCGACCGCCATTATTGTGATTTTCGGACTGGTCGTGCTGGCCAGTCTGGTTGTGGCCCCCAGACGGGCCAGCGTTGAGGGCTTTTTCGGAGGACGCGGTGTTGACGGGAAGGCCCCGGGCCTTTGGGTTTTGGTGCTGAGCCAGGTCACCACGTGGATTTTCGCGCGCTCGCTGATGAACTCGGCCATTCTGGGCTATTACTACGGCATTTGGGGCGTGCTGGCTTACGCGGCTTACTACGGATCGTTCCTGACCGGTGCGATGATCGTGGATCGGTTGCGTGCGGGCGGTGCCGGGTCTGTGCAGGACTGGTTGTCGGATGCGTTCGGGCCTGCGGGGCATGTGACCTACAATCTTGTCATCGCATTGCGGCTGTTGTCCGAGGTCT
The DNA here is from genome assembly GCA_963422235.2 of uncultured Roseovarius sp. Lineage (GTDB taxonomy): Bacteria > Pseudomonadota > Alphaproteobacteria > Rhodobacterales > Rhodobacteraceae > Roseovarius. The sequence continues at coordinate 376,566 of CAXMWV010000001.1, read as the reverse complement.
TCGCCAACCTGTTGGTGGTAGGTCTGATCTTTGCCGCCGCCTTGCCCGATGTGGGCGTGGCCAAAGAGGCCGCCATCCTGATCGTTGCGGTGCTGGGGCTGGCCTATAGCGCGTGGGGTGGCCTGAGTGCTGCGTTGCGCACCGATGTCCTGCAAATGTTGGTGTTTTTGGTGGTGTTTGCTGCCGCCTTCATAGCGCTGATTGTTAGCCCGGGGTTTGACATTGGTGCTGTTCTGACCTCAACAGGCGCGTCTGGGGCATGGAATGGGCAGGTCTTGCTGCTGGTCGCTTTCCTGCAGGTGTTTTCCTACCCCGCCCATGATCCGGTGATGATGGATCGCGGCTTTCTGGCGGATCGGCGCACCACGCGTTCTGCGTTTCTGCACGCATTCTGGCTTTCGACGCTCTGCATCATTGCGTTCGGTTTCTTTGGTATTCAGGCCGCTTTGGTCGGGGCCGAGTACGACACCCAGCTTCTGGGCACATGGATGCAGATGTTCCCGGCGTGGATTTTCGTGGCACTTCTGGTGTCACTCTTGATCAGTGCGCTTAGCACGCTGGACAGCGCATTGGCCTCGGCCGCGCGGTTGGTGGTCGATGAGCTGCAGTTTTCGCCGCGCACACTGACCGGCGGGCGCATCGCGATGGTGATGTTCATGGTGGCGGGTACGGGGCTGACGCTGTGGGGCAATCAGACGCTCTTTGACGCGGTCGCGGTCAGCGGCACGGCCAGCATGTTCCTGACACCTGTGCTGGTGGTGGGGCTTTTCATAGGCCGGCGCGTGCCGGTCTGGTCGTACCTCGTGGCTTTCGGGTCTGCTATGACGGGCGCATGGGCCTATTTCGCGCGTGATGGCGTGATCTGGTCTGAAATCCTGCCAGAGGGTCACAAGTATGAACAGTTGCTGGTGATCTGTGCGGTCGTTCTGGTGGTGGGCTTTGCGGGTGTTTTGGCGGGCGCGCGTAAGTCTGTTTGAGGCTTCTGCACTCGTTTTGAGCAGAACGAGAGACGCGCATCGCCAGGCCGCGGATTGGCGATCCAACTGCCGTTCGATGCGTTTAATCGTCCAAACCCATTGCTCCGTTCGAACGCAGCGATGACCTCACACAATCGCCAGTCCGTGGGTGCGGCCTGGCGATGCGCGGCGGCGGGCAAGCCCGCCTTGATTCCGCGCAGGGAGAAAATTCGCCAGTCAGGTGCGTGTCAAATTGAATAGTTTGTGTGTTCTGACAGAAGCACAAACGCGCAATCCATCCAGAAATTCACCCCTCCCAACCCCCGCGACACCCCTGCTTTTTGCGCTATATTCTCCGCCAAAACCGCTTTGGTTCTTCCAACCCGCGCGCGGAAGGCTTAGATACGGTTGACGAATTTCAAAGGAAGCCCCACAAAGCGGGCTCCGATGATGGGAGAAAACGCATGCTGAACAATATTGGCCTTCCGGGCATTCTTCTGATCGCTGTGGTCGTGCTGGTGCTCTTTGGCCGGGGGAAAATCTCCTCGCTGATGGGCGAAGTGGGCAAGGGCATCACATCTTTCAAAAAAGGTGTGGCTGACGGCAACAAGGAAATCGAAGATGCCGCCAATGCCGAGGCCGACGCCGCAGACGTCGCCAAGGACGTCACCCCCGAACAGGAAAAAGATAAGGCCTGAGCCCTTACATGTTTGACCTTGGCTGGACCGAGCTGCTTGTCATCGGCGTCGTGGCGTTGATCGTCGTGGGGCCGAAAGACCTTCCGGGCATGTTCCGGACGGTGGGCAATTTCGTCGGTAAAGCCAAGAAGATGGCGCGCGAGTTTTCCAAGGCCATGAATGACGCCGCTGATGATGCAGGCGTGGGCGATGTGAAACGCTCTCTCGACGTGGCCTCGAACCCGATGAAATCGGCGATGAACGAGGTCAAGAAGTCGACCGAAAGCTTTACCGCACAGACGATGGCCGGCCCGAAGCGCGCCGAGATGACCCCGGAGCGGGCGGAACTGGCTGAAAAAATCAGCAAGAAATCCGCCGAGATGGCCGAGGAACGCATTGCTGCAGAGGCGGCCGAGAAGGCCGCGCCAAAGCCTGCGGCCAGTGCGTCCGCCAAAAAACCCGCTGCGAAGAAACCAGCGGCGAAAAAGCCTGCCGCCAAGAAGCCTGCTGCCACCAAAGCAGCAGCGAAACCCGCCGCTAAGCCAGCCGCGAAACCCAAAGCCGCGCCCAAGAAAACCGCCGCCAAGCCGGCCAGCCGCAAAAAGGCGGCGGAGAACAAGGCATGAGCGACGCCACGGACCAGACCTCCGATCAAACCTCGGACATCGAAGACGAGATCGAAGACAGCTCCGCCCCGCTGATCGAGCATCTTGCGGAACTGCGCACGCGTCTTATCCGGTCTGTCATGGCTTTTGCCGTGGGGATCGTCCTGGCGTTCACCGTGGCCGAACCGATCCTGCAATTTCTGCTGGCCCCGATTGAGGCCACGCTGCGCGAACTGGGCGATCCGTCCCCCACGATGCAGTACACCAGCCCGCAAGAATACCTCTTCACGCTTTTCCGCATCTCCATGGTGTTCGGCTTTATGCTCGCCTTCCCGGTGATTGCCCACCAGATGTGGCGTTTCATTGCCCCGGGGCTGTACCGATCTGAAAAACAAGCGTTTTTGCCGTTCATTATCGCCTCGCCCATCATGTTTTTCGCTGGCGCGGCCTTTGCCCATCTGGTGGTAACGCCGCTAGCCATGGCATTTTTCCTGGGCTTTGCGGATGTCAGTTCGATCTTTGCCAACCTGATGGGCAGCATTGTTGCAGCGCCGGAGATCGTGGACGAAAGCTTGCCTGTCCTGCCCGATAACTTCGCGGCGATTGTGCCTGAGACGGATGATGGCATCCGCATCACGTTCTTTGGGAAGGTCAATGAGTCCCTCGACATCACGCTCAAATTCATCATGGCATTCGGGATCTGTTTTCAGCTGCCAGTGCTGTTGACGCTGATGGGCAAGGCCGGGCTGGTCAGTGCCGAAGGTCTGGGTCGCGTCCGCAAATATGCTATGGTGGGCATTCTTGTCTTGGCCGCTTTGGTCACGCCTCCGGATGTTATCACGCAGCTCATTCTCTTCATCGTGGTTTACGGGCTTTACGAAGTTTCGATCTTCCTGGTGCGCCGGGTGGAGAAAACCCGCGAAGCCAAGCTGCGCGCTGAAGGACTGTGGTTCGATGATGATGAGGATGAAGACGGCGATCCCATGGAAGAGGAATTCGCCGACGACATCGCGTTGGCCGATCAGTCTGACAAAAAAGCTGACAAGAAAGACGATGAGGCCAAATCGTGAGCGACCCGCTGGAGCGGATTGCTGACGCGCTTGACCGGATGAGCCCCGCGCCGGGGGCCGCACCTGATTTCTCGCAAGCGGATGCGTTCGTCTGGCATGTGGAGCCGGATCGCCTGGCCCCCGTGGCGCAGGTCAATCGTGTCGATATGGCGCTGCTGGTGGGCATCAACCGCTCCCGCGATACGCTGCTGGCCAATACCGAACAGTTCGCCCGAGGGCTTCCCGCCAACAACGCGCTCTTGTGGGGGGCGCGGGGAATGGGGAAATCCTCGCTGGTCAAGGCGGTGCATGCGGCGGTTTTGGACAAGGGGCTGTCGATCAAGATCATGGAGCTGCAGCGCGAGGATCTGACCTCCGTCGGCCGGCTTTTGAACCTGCTGCGGGACAGTGAGGAGCGGTTCATCCTGTTCTGCGATGACCTCAGCTTTTCCCATGACGACCAACACTACAAGTCGCTGAAAGCGGTGCTGGATGGTGGTATTGAAGGGCGACCGGACAACGTGGTTTTCTACGCCACCTCCAACCGACGCCACCTGATGCCGCGCGACATGATCGAAAATGAGCGTTCTTCCGCGATTAGCCCGTCCGAGGCGACCGAAGAAAAGGTTTCACTGTCTGATCGCTTCGGCCTCTGGCTTGGGTTCCACCCGTGTGATCAGGACAGCTATCTCGCCATGATCCGGGGCTATTGTGATGCGTATGGCGTGGAGATTGACGACGATACGCTGTGGGCGGAGGCCATTGAGTGGCAGGCGACGCGCGGGTCTCGGTCGGGCCGCGTGGCCTGGCAGTACTTCACCGATCTGGCCGGTCGGCGGGGCGTGACGCTCTGAAGATTCAATGCCTCCGGCGGGAGTATTTCTGACCAGAAAGAAGCCAAACCTCATCCTGCTTCTTTCTGGTTGAAAGTACTCCGGGGGTTTGGGGGCTGGCCCCCAAATAGACAGTGCGTTTGGGGGCTGGCCCCTAATTAGTTCAAATACGGCCCCGGATCGACGCTCTCGAACCCCTCGCGCACTTCGAAATGCACGGCCGCAGCACCCTCGCTGCGGATTTCGGCCAGTTTGGCGCCCTGGCTTACGGCTTGCCCTTTGCGCACCGCCACATTGTCGATGTTGGAATAGACCGTCAGCAGATTGCCGTCATGTTTGACCACGATGATCGGCACGCCGTTGGTGTCTTCCGTGATCGCAGCCACGGTGCCAGCAGCGGCGGCGCGGACAGATGTGCCGGGGCTGGCGGCGATATCGATGCCGTCATTGCGGCCCTTGGAGTATTCACGCACGATGGAGCCGTTGACCGGCATGACCATGCGGGCTGAACTTGCAGCTTCTGGTTCGCTGAGGTCTGGGGCGGCCACGGTTTCCTCCGGCTCGGAGACTGGAACTGTGTCCTCATCCGGCAGCGGCTGTGACGCACTGGGCGGCTCTGGCGTGTCGGTGCCTTCGCCGGGCAGGGCCACCACGTCTTCATCAATGGCGCTGCGCGGGGCCTCGGGACGGGCCACGGGGATCAGCAAATACTGGCCTTCACGGACTGAGAAGTCGCTGCCCAGACCGTTCCAATCCGCAAGGCTGCGTACGGAAACCTGATAGAGGCGGGAGATTGAGTAGGCCGTTTCGCCACGTTCGACCTGATGGCGGACGGGTTCGACACCGGACACGCCTTGCGGCTGCGCCGGGGCAGGGGCGAGAGGGGTGGTCGCGACCGTGGTGTTGCCCGCATCCGCCTCGTCAATTGCCGAGCCTGCGATGGCTGCAATATCGACCGAGCCGGGTGTGATCGGCCCACCGGTCGGTTCACTGACCCGGTTCGGGAGCGCCACGATCTCTCCGTCACGCAGTTTGTCACCCGGTTGCAAACCGTTAAAGCGGGCGGTTGCGTCCAGATCGGCCCCTACGCGGGCCGCGACAGTGTCAATCGTGTCGCCGCGCCGGGCTACGGCCACCTGGTAGCTGGGATAGGAGATCACGCCGCGCGCATCCGGCACGGGCCGTTCTGCCGTGGCGTTGCGGGCGGCATCTGCGGTCGAGTGTGCATCGCCAAACCCGCCGCGAACGTCAAAATCCAATGGTCCGGAACAGGCCGCCAATACCAATGCCGTGCTGGCCAGAAGCCCGTGTTTGAAAACGCGTGTCATCTCGATCAGGTCCTCATCCTCATGGATCGCCCGGCCCCTCATGTTCACGTCTCCAGGGGGCCGTTTGGTTCACTCTTTACCCGTCACCCGTCGCGGCCAAGCCCCTCAAGCAAAGGGACGAAACGCACCGGGATCAACTCATCATACTCATAGCCTGTTTCATGTCGCTCAACCCGGATCAGGCTTTGGACTGCGTCAGACTGCCCAACCGGCAGAACCATAATACCCCCGATTTTCAACTGCGCCAAGAGCGGGCCGGGGGCGTCCTCTGCTGCGGCTGTCACGAGGATGCGATCGAACGGGGCCTGATCCGGCAGGCCAAAGCTGCCATCGGCGGTGACCGCAGTGATGTTGGTCAGGTCCATGTCGCGGAAAATGGCCGATGCTTCGACCACCAGACGTTTGTGCCGGTCGACCGTGTACACGCGACGGGCCAACTGGCTGAGGATGGCCGCCTGGTAGCCCGAGCCGGTGCCCACTTCGAGCACTTTCTCGCGCCCCGTGAGTCGCAAGGCTTGTGTCATCAGTCCCACGACAGACGGTTGTGAGATGGTCTGGCCGCAGCCGATGGGCAAGGGCATGTCTTCATAGGCGCGTGCTGAAAAGTGTCCGCGGACGAAAGGACCACGGTCAATTTTTTCCATCGCCGAAAGCACCTTTGCCTCCGTCACCCCGCGAGAGCGCAGGGCGAAGAGGAACTGCATCTTGCGTTCGGCGATATCGGCGTGGTCGTCGCTCATTCGATCGCCTTGAGCGCCTCCAGTGCGTCATGCGCGGTCAGATCGGCCCGCATGGGCGTGACCGAAATGTAGCCGTCCACGTTTACAGTAGCGTCTGTGTCCGCACCTGATGGGTCCTGCTGATTGCCGCCTGTGACCCAAAGGAACCGCTTGCCAGAGGGGGCCGTCGTGGATGTCATCCCGAAGCGCGCGTCACCGCGATAGCCTTGGCGGACGGCGCGCATGCCTTTGACGTCCGCCGCTGGCACAGGCGGGAAATTGACGTTGAAGAACATCCGGTAATCGCTGTGATCCCACGGAGCTTTATCGAGGATCGTACGCACGCAATTGAGCCCATGCGCACGGGCAGTTTCGAATTTGTCGTCGAGGTCCTTGTTTCGGGGCCCGTAGAACTGGCTGAGTGCAATGGCGGGCACGCCCTGGAGTGCGGCCTCCATCGCAGCCCCAATCGTGCCGGAGTACATCGCGTTTTCGGCGGAATTGTTGCCACGGTTCACGCCAGACAGCACGAGATCGGGGGGTGTGTCCGCCATGACGTCATGCATGGCCGCCAGTACGCAATCAGCCGGAGAGCCTTGCGCGGCAAAACGGCGATCCCCCAGCTGCGTGATCATCATGGGATGCGTGTAGGAAATGCAGTGGCCCACGCCCGATTGCTCAAAAGCCGGGGCGACGGTCCATACCTCGCCATCCGACCCTGCGAGGGCTTCGGCAATCTCATGCATGACCTCGAGCCCGGGTGCAGAAATGCCGTCGTCATTGGTGATGAGAATGCGCATGTTTGTTGCCCCGATACTGCTGGTATCGTGTGTAGCGGCGTGGTGTCTTTGGGGCAAGCGGTGGCGTGTTGGAATCAAGGGGCTTGGGGCGGTCCTGCATCAACCTCGCACACAGTCCACACACATGAGTGCTGCCGGGTCGAGGCGCAGGCGACCAAGCGGGATATCCTCGCCGCAGCCATCACAATAGCCGTATTCGCCTTCGTCCATGCGGGCCAAGGCCGCAACAAGGCGGGCCCGCTCCGCTTGTCGCCGTGCGCCCGTTGCTTTCGCCATGGCCTGGTTCTGCAGTGCGTCCATGCGGCTGAGGCGACCGACGGCTTGCTGATCCAGCTCCACGGTGGCTTGCCCGGCATGTCCCAGACCATCCTCAGCGTCCAATTCTGCCAGGCGCGCGGAAATCAGCGTGCGAAACTCGGCGATATCGGCGTCATTCATTTTCGTGACCTCCCCCATCACGCCTTTGCATTTTACCAATCATTCCTATCTGTTATACACTGAGCACATCGGTAGGAGCATTACCATGGTCACAGCCCGCACAAAACTGACGGAAGTTGATCCCGTTTGGGAGCAGATCAAGCGTGAAGCGCAGGATACGTTGAGCTGTGAACCGCTCTTGGGTGGCGTCGTGCATTCTTCGATTTTGCACCACAATTCGCTCGAATCAGCGCTCGCATACCGCGTGTCGATGAAGCTGACTTCTAATGAGTTGTCGGAACAGATTTTGCGCGAGATTTGCGATATGGCGTATCGCGAAGACCCGGAGGTGGGGATTTCCTCGCGCGCCGACATCGTGGCGGTCTATGACCGTGACCCGGCCTGCGACCGTTACATTCTGCCTTTGCTCTATTTCAAAGGATTCCAGGCGATCCAGGCTTACCGCGTGGGTCATTGGCTCTGGAAAAACGGTCGCCGGGATATGGCGCGGTTTCTGCAGATGCGTGCGTCCGAGGTGTTCGGCGTGGACATTCACCCGGCCGCCCGGATCGGCAAAGGCATCATGATCGACCATGCGCATTCCATCGTCATCGGTGAAACGGCTGTGGTGGGCGACAATGTCTCCATGCTGCACTCGGTCACGCTTGGCGGCACCGGCAAGGAAGAAGAAGACCGTCACCCCAAGATTGGTGACGGGGTTCTGATCGGGGCCGGGGCGAAAGTGCTGGGTAACATCAAGGTCGGATCGTGCAGCCGCATCGCGGCAGGCTCTGTCGTGTTGCAGGAAGTGCCACCGTGCAAGACCGTGGCGGGCGTGCCTGCTCGGATCGTGGGCGAGGCAGGATGCGATCACCCGTCCGTGCGTATGGATCAATTGCTCGGCGTGCGTTGAGCACAAACACCTAAGCGGCGCTTCGCTTGGGTGAAAGTCTTCGGCTTAAACGATTGTCTTAATCGAGAGTACGGTTGAAACCGATACGTCTGCTTTGCGTGGTGTTCGTGCTGACACGCGTGGCCGTGGATGCACTGGCTCGTGTCGTTGTGCTGGTGCCGTAGTCAGGCTGCACGCCACGCAATAGACCGCTTTGTGTGCCGACGGTCCGGAACGGTTTGCCCGCCTTGACGGCGCGTTTGTAGGCAAAGACCTGTTCGCGGTCGGTCCAGTCATACCGGGTGTCATTTGCGGCAACTTCCCAGAAAAGCTCTCCGCCCAGACGCCATGGGTCCAGCACGATGGCCTTGTACATCGGATCGCCGCGGCGCCCCAGCATGGTGGTGGAGTGCTCTAGCCGCAGGTTGTTGTGGTTGGCGATTGCGCGGTGGATTTCGAGTGTGCGGAACCGTTCGAGCTGCAGCCGGTCGTCAATGTCATGGGCCCAATGCCAGCAGAGACCGCGTGGCTTGGTACCGAAATTCACCTTGGTGTTGTGAACGAGCGGCGAGTCGGTGATCTGATACTCGATCACCAGCTGATCCACGTAAGTGTAGACCACGCGTGCCGCACGGGCGGCTTCGTTGGGGTCCACATCCGGGCCAAGATTGATGAAGGCTTGTGTCAGTTCCGCAATCTTGGCGGCGTGGCGCTGCGCAGAGGCGTTGTAGAACGCCTGATCGAACCGCACCTGTGTCTGGTACTGCGAGGTGTTGGACCGCGTGGTAATCTCCGGTTCCGTCGGGAACTGTGCATCTGATGTCACGGCATTATACGGCGCACCGCATGCGGCCAAAGCGGCCGCGCAGAGCAGAGGTAGCGCGCATTTTATCGCTCGGTTCATTATGGGTGTCCCCAAAAAAAGCAGCCTGTAATTTTGGGAATCATTACCCGTCGCGCTGAACCCTGTCGATCATCCCAGAAAAGAAGCGCGCGCAGGGCTGCGCGCGCATCAGTTTTCGCTTCACAATTTTGTCAGATGCCGTTCAGGCGAGCATGGTCATGGGGTTTTCGAGATTGTCTACGATATGCTTGACCAATTCCGCCCCCAAAGCCCCGTCAATCACGCGGTGATCGACCGACATGGTGACCGACATAACGGTAGCCACAGAAAGCTCACCATCTTCATTCACGACCGGCTTTTTGACGCCTGCACCCACGGCCAGAATGCCGCCATGGGGCGGGTTGATGACCGCATCGAAATTGTCGATCCCGAACATGCCGAGGTTGGAAATGGCGAACGTGCCGCCTTGGTACTCATGCGGTGCGAGCTTGCGATCGCGCGCGCGGGCGGCGAGGTCTTTCATCTCGGAAGAAAGCGCAGAGATGGATTTCATGTCCGCATCCCTAAGAACGGGCGTGAAGAGCCCGCCTTCGATGGCCACGGCCACGGCGACGTCTGATGGCTTTAGCTTGAGCACCCGGTCACCTGCCCAGACCGCGTTGCAGTCCGGTACGGCCTGAAGCGCATTTGCACAGGCCTTAATGATGAAGTCATTGACGCTGAGCTTCACACCGCGCGCTTCGAGCTGTTTGTTGAGCTGGCTGCGGAATTTGAGCAGAGCGTCGAGCTTGATGTCGCGACGCAGGTAGAAATGCGGGATCGATTGCTTGGCTTCGGTGAGGCGCGCGGCAATGGTCTTGCGCATACCGTCGAGCGAGACCTCTTCGAACTCACGATCCTGGTACATGGCCATGACGGTGTCGGTCGAGGGGCCAGACGCCACAGCAGCGGCCGGTGCGGCGGCCGCTTTCGGTGCGGCAGCGGGGCTGCTGCTGGCTGCGCTGTCCTGTGGACGCGCCTCGGCGGCTTCGACATCCGCCTTGACGATCCGGCCGTGAGGGCCGCTGCCCTTGATCTGCGACAGATCAAGCCCCTTTTGCGCCGCGATGCGTCGCGCGAGGGGGGAGGCGAAAATGCGCTCGCCCGAGGGTCCGGATGGTGCGGCTGGCGCCGGGGACGGGGAGGCCGCCGCTGGCGCGGCTTGGGTGTCGGGTGCCGCCGCTGGCGCGGCGGGGGTATCGGTGGCCGCTGGCGCGGCGGAGGCCACATCATCGGCGCTTTCGCCATCTTCCAGCAGCATCGCAATGGGCGTGTTCACCTTCACGGCCTCGGTGCCCTCGGCCACGAGGATCTTGCCGATCACACCTTCGTCGACCGCCTCGAACTCCATCGTGGCCTTGTCGGTTTCGATTTCGGCCAAAAGATCGCCAGAGGCCACTTCGTCGCCTTCCTTGACGAGCCACTTGGCCAATGTGCCTTCTTCCATTGTCGGAGAAAGAGCGGGCATGAGGATTTCGATTGCCATGTCGCGGTCTCCTTACCTGTAGGTCACTTGATGGACGGCCTCGAGCACTTCTTTTGTCGAGGTGAGGGCCAGTTTTTCGAGATTGGCCGCGTAGGGCATGGGCACGTCCTTGCCGGTGCAGTTGATGACGGGCGCGTCGAGATAATCAAATGCGCGCTGCATCAGCGTGGCCGAGATGTGATTGCCAATGGAGGCCACGGGCCAGCCTTCTTCCACCGTGACACAGCGGTTGGTTTTCATGACCGAGGCAATGACTGTGTCGTAGTCGATGGGACGAAGTGTGCGCAGGTCGATGACCTCGGCGCTGATGCCGTCTGCGTCGAGCGCCTCTGCGGCCTCCAGCGCGTAGGTCATGCCGATGCCGAAGCTGACGATGGTGACATCGGTGCCTTCGCGGGCCACGCGGGCCTTGCCGAACGGGATGGTAAAATCGTCGAGCACGGGGACCTCGAAGCTTTTGCCGTAGAGGATCTCGTTTTCGAGAAAGACCACCGGGTTGGGGTCGCGGATCGCGGTCTTGAGCAAGCCCTTGGCGTCCGCCGCCGAGTAGGGTTGCACGACTTTGAGTCCCGGGACCTGGGCGTACCATGCGGCGTAGTCCTGGCTGTGCTGCGCGGCCACGCGGGCGGCGGCACCGTTGGGGCCACGGAAGACGATGGGGCTGCCCATCTGACCGCCAGACATGTAGAGCGTCTTGGCGGCAGAGTTGATAATCTGATCAATGGCTTGCATGGCAAAGTTGAACGTCATGAATTCCACGATGGGCTTCAACCCGCCCCACGACGCGCCGACGCCGATCCCGGCAAACCCGTGCTCGGTGATGGGGGTGTCGACGACGCGTTTGGCACCGAATTCATCCAGCAGACCTTGGGTGATTTTGTAGGCACCTTGGTATTCGGCCACTTCTTCGCCCATGATGAAGACGGTATCATCGCGGCGCATTTCTTCGGCCATAGCGGTGTTGAGCGCTTCGCGCACGGTCATGGTTTTCATTTCCGTGCCTTCAGGCCAATCCGGGCTTGCGTTGGAGCTGACCGGTGCCGCAGCAGGTGCGGCGGGGACGGGCGTAGGCGCTGCGTCTGCCGCTGGCGCGGCAGTCTCCGCGGCGGCATCGGTGGCCGCTGGCGCGGCGGATGCAATATCACTGGCGCTTTCGCCCTCTTCCAGAAGCACGGCAATAGGAGTGTTCACTTTCACACCTTCGGTGCCTTCCGCGATCAGGATCTTGCCGATCACCCCTTCGTCGACCGCTTCGAACTCCATCGTCGCTTTGTCGGTTTCAATCTCGGCCATGATGTCGCCCGAGGAGACAGTATCGCCTTCCTTGACGAGCCATTTGGCCAATGTGCCTTCTTCCATGGTGGGGGAGAGGGCGGGCATGAGAATGTCGATTGCCATGATATTTATCCTCTCTCTTACACCGGGGCCGCTTGTTTCAGTTCATCGGCGTAGATGTCTGTCCACAGCTCTTCGAGGGCAGGTTCCGGGCTTTCCTTGGCAAAGTCAGCGGCGGCATTGACCTGCGCCTTGATCTCTTTGTCGATGGCTTTGAGATCATCTTCGGTGGCGTGTTTGCCATTGAGCAGCAGCTCACGCACATGTTCGATGGCGTCCTTTTCCTCGCGCACCTTCTGCACCTCTTCGCGGGTGCGGTACTTGGCGGGGTCGGACATGGAGTGGCCCCGGTAGCGATAGGTCTTGACCTCAAGAATGTAGGGGCCTTTGCCGGAGCGGCAGTGCGCGACGGCCTTTTCGCCGGCGGCCTTGACGGCTAGGACGTCCATGCCATCGACCGCTTCGCCGGGAATGCCGAAGGCGGCCCCGCGCGTATAGATGTCGGGGGTGGAGGTGGAGCGCTGTTGGGAAGTGCCCATGGCGTATTGGTTGTTTTCAATCACGAAGATCACGGGCAGGTGCCAAAGGGCGGCCATATTGAAGGTCTCATAAACCTGGCCCTGGTTGGCCGCACCGTCGCCGAAATAGGTGAAGGTGACTCGGCCGTTGTCGAGGTACTTATCAGCGAAGGCGAGGCCCGCGCCGAGGGGCACGTTCGCGCCGACGATACCGTGACCGCCGTAGAAGTGCTTTTCGGTGCTGAACATGTGCATCGAGCCGCCCTTGCCTTTGGAGAGACCGCCTTCGCGGCCTGTCAGCTCGGCCATAACGCCGCCCGGCTCCAGCCCGCAGGCCAGCATGTGGCCGTGGTCACGATAGGTTGTGATGCGTTTGTCGCCGTCTTCAGCGGCAGCTTCGAGGCCGACGACGACCGCTTCCTGACCGATATAGAGGTGGCAGAACCCCCCGATCAGGCCCATGCCATAGAGCTGACCGGCCTTTTCCTCGAATCGGCGGATCAGGATCATGTCCTTGTAGAAGGTTTTGAGTTCATCCGCGGAAACATTTGGTTTCGCTGCGTTTTTGCGGGTGGCCATGGTTTGCGTCCTCCTCCGCGCGGGCAATAGTTTAATGTTAAACTATCTTCTATCACACGAAGGGTCATTCTGGCGAGGGCGAATTTGACGCAGGGTCAGGCGCACGCTTATCCCTCCCTTTCGGGCGGCTCTCGTTCAGGTGGCCAAAATTTGTCGAGTTATCTTAGCGGATCACAAGCTCATCCGCGCGGATCATGCCCAATACATCGCGGGCTTGCTGATCGAGCAGATCAAGATCGAGATAACTGTCAGAGAGGCGGGCGGTCAGGTTTTCCATGCGCGCCACCTGCGTTTTCAGGACATCAAGCTGTGCTTGCAGCACGCGTTCCTGTGCTTCAATCTCTGCACGACGGAAAAGACCATAATCCCCCTGCACGGCGGCAAAGGTGAAATAGCCGCCCACGCCAAGGGCAATCAAAACGAATACAATGGCGCCCAGACCGGGGCGTTTGCGGGGTGTCATTTAACTGTGCTCTGCCTCTTGGTGCCGCCTCTTATCGGGCGATCCCTTTCATCATGTCACAGGTGATTCGCTTTGTGAATCCCCCATTTTGGTGATGCGTTGGTCCCCGCGGGGCGTGGCTTAAAAGACTCAGTCGTGCCACGGCACTCACCCGCCCCAACCGTTCAAACAAAAGCAGAGGGGCGGGCGCGCGTTTTGCGTGTCTCAAGCCGGTAAGTGGATGTTGAACGCGCTGCGCAGTTTTTCATCCAGCATCGGGTCGAACCGTGCCGGGGACCGCTGTGACAGGATCTGCTCTTTGCGGGCGATGGCGGTTTGGTTGAGGTCGGGTTTGTCCTTTTCCGCCCATTCCTTTGGCGACATCCGCTCCCCGGTTGTGGGGTATTGATAGTCGCTTTCCATCCGTGCCAGCGTTTGATCTGTACCCAGATAGTGGCCAGGTCCGCCCATGCAGACGGCCTTGACCTGATCCACGGCGAGCGTTTCTTCCGTCACCTCGATCCCGCGCACGCAGCGCATGGCGTGACCAATGATGTCATCACCCATGATCAGGCTTTCGTGGCAGAACCCCAGAAGGGAGGCATGCATGCCTGCGGCCTCGTAGACCATGTTGAGGCCGGAGAGGCCCGCCATGACGTTGGAGCACATCTGTTCCCACCCGGCCTGCATATCGGGCAGTTTGGCGTCGGTGATGCCGCCCACGGCACCGCCGGGCAAGTCATAGTAGCGATGCATCTGCGCGCAGCCCGCGCTCAGCAGGGCCTGTTCGCCTGAGCCACCGGTCATCGCACCCGTGCGCAGGTCGAGGCCAAAGGGCCATGTGCCGAAGACCGCCGGATGTCCCGGGGCGATGGCGTTGACGTAGACAAGGCCGGCCAGACATTCCGCCGTGGCCTGCGCTATGGCGCCTGCGATGGTGGATGGTGTCGTTGCCCCGGCCATACCCGCGGAAAGCAGCAGCACTGGCATTCCGCCCTTGATACAGTTTTCCATGACTTCGCAGGATTCAGTTGCGAATTTCATTGGAGGCACGACAAAGCAGTTTGAGTTGCTCACAAAAGGCCGTTCGCGCCACGCCTCTTCTCCGCCTGCAATCATGTGCAGCATTTTGAGGGCATCTTCGATGTAGCTGGGGTCGGAGAAGGACGTCCCGATATGTTTCGTCGTTCCCGCGCAACACGCGTAGATGGTGTTCAGGTCCATCTCTTTGTTATCGAGGATATCGCGCGCCACCATTGGACGCTGGCAGAAATGGATGTTGTCGAGAACGTCACAGATATGCGCCGCGTCGTGCAGATCCTGCAGAGTGCTGTCGCGGTAGTTGCGGCCTTCGACGTCAACCATGTTCACGGCGGCCCCGGCTGTGCCGTAATGCACGCGGGTTCCGGAGAGATCGAGATCATTCTTGCCGTCCCGACTGGGCAGGACAACGGCGCGGTTGGCCAGAGAGAGTGCATTCTCGACCACGGCGCGTGGGATGCGGATGCGTCCGTCGTCGCCAAGGATGGCACCTGCGCCAACAAGGTAGTCCACGCCGGATTGCGGCGCGTCGGCAAGGCCCACCTCTTCGAGCAGTTGCAGGGCGGTCTGGTGAATGCGCTCAATGTCCTGGTCAGACAGGACGTTCAAAGCAGAGCATTCCATACCGGGGCGAATGGAGCGCAGGGCGTCAGGGGTCGGGGCGGCCCGGCTGGCACGGCGTGCTGCACGGCCTCCGGAGCGACGGGTCATCGGTTTGTTCATTTGGAGTGATCCTTGGGGAAAGCGTTGAAATGAGGGCGAAAACCCCTCACGGCCGTCCCCGTGCCGCACGACCGCGCACCGCGCCAATCGTGTAGATCACCAATGCGACTTTGCAGTTGGCTGACATCGCATGCTCCCTGTCAATTCGAGAAACTATACATGATTCCCGAATTCTGGCTATTCCAATTGCGACGTCGCGATTTTTGCTTGCCTGCTATGGGCTTAGAGGCAGCGACTGGATTTGATTGTTTTGGGCAAGAGGAAGCGGATGCTGTGTCTCAGGCCGTCAGGTCTGTCACCAACTCGATGATGGACCCCACGGCCCCCACCAGACGTTCATCATCGACGGTGAGCGCCACGCGCACATGACCCGCTGCGGCCTGACCAAAGCTTTCGCCGGGCATGACGGCCACGTGGTAATCGTCAAGCAGGCGGTTTGCGAAGGCTTCTCCACTCAGTCCGGTGGCGCGCAGGTCCAGCATCACATACATGCCGCCATCTGCCGGGATTGCGCGCATCGCGTTCATGCCGTCGACCATCTCAAGCACAATATCGCGGCGGCGTTGGAACGGTTCGGCCACGCTCGCCTCGAACGCGTCGCCTTTGCCAAGGGCATAAAAGGCAGCCTCTTGGACAAACCCGGCCACACCGTAGGTGGTGTGCGTGGCCAGGTTGCCGATTTGATAAATCGCCTCTTCCGGCCCGACGATCCAGCCGATGCGGCTGCCGGTCATGGCGTGGCTTTTGGACATGGACCCGATGACCAGCGTGCGCTCGGCCATGTCGGGCAGGGTGCGGGGGCTGATATGAGGGCCGTTCCACACTTGCGTATCGTAGACCTCATCCGAGATCAGCCACATATCTTGGTCCTGCATCACCCGCGCAATGCCAGCCATGGTGGCTTCGGAATAGATAACGCCGGTGGGGTTGTTCGGTGAATTGATCAGCAGGCTTTTTGCGCCTTCAGCCTTGGCAGCAATATCGGCCGCATCAGGTTGGAACATCCGTTCAGGCGCGGCTTTCACCGCCACTGCTTCCGCCCCCACGCCCCGGATCGTGCCGGGATATGTGGCATAGTAGGGATCAATGTAAAGCGCCCGGTCGCCTTCGTCACACGTGGCCGCATGGGTGGCGAAGAGGCCCGCCTGACCGCCCGGCACGACGAGGATGTTATCAGGTGTCGTGGCAAGCCCGGTGCGGTCTGTGACGCGTTTGGCAATCGCGTCCCTCAGGTTTTGATTGCCGTTGAACATGGAATAACCGGTGTGCCCGGCCAGCGTCGCCTCATGCATCGCATCGAGGATGGATCGGTCCGTGCCAATGTCATGTTCCCCGATGGTCAGGTGGATGACATCAACGCCCGCCGCCGACATCTCCTTGGCTTTGTAATAGACGTCCCAGCCGTCCGATCCGCCACCTGTCAAGCCGGTGATCCTGCGCGACAGTGCCATATCGCTCTCCATCATTTTCAGGGATGCGCGGTCTGCGCAGTTCAAGGGTCAGATGGCCTGTGACACGGGAAAGTGTCAATCAGAAAGCCGTGTCGATCCAAGACTTGACCCAAAGCGTTGTGATGCATATTCAAAGAGTATGAACACCGGACTGACACTCATTTGCTGCATTACCTGCTGACACACGTCACGCGGGCCGGTTTTCTATGTCATCTAAAATCGCTAGTTGCTAAGCCCGCCCCGAGGTGAGATCAGTTTTTGCTGCGCGCGAGAGGGCACACATGACCACATTGCACTTGTTGAACACGATGAGCCGCCAAAAGGAGGCTTTCACCCCGATCAACCCCGAAGATGTACGCATGTATATCTGCGGGCCCACCGTGTATGACCGTGCGCATTTGGGCAATGCACGGCCCGTGGTGGTGTTTGATACGCTTTTCCGAGTTCTGCGCCATCTCTACGGCGAAGATCACGTGCGCTACGCCCGGAATTTCACGGACGTGGATGACAAGATCAACGCGCGGGCGGCAGAAACCGGGCGGCCGATTTCCGACATCACGTCGGAGACCACACAGTGGTTTCTGGATGACATGGCGGAGTTGGGCGCTTTGGAGCCCACGCATATGCCAAGGGCCACCGGTTACATTGCGGAAATGGTCGAGATGATCGAAATTCTGATTGAGCGCGGCCATGCCTATGAGGCCGAGGGCCATGTGCTCTTTTCCGTCGACAGTTGGAAAGATGGCTACGGCCAGCTGTCGCGTCGCTCGGTTGAAGACATGATTGCGGGCGCGCGGGTCGAGGTGGCTCCGTACAAGAAGAACCCCATGGATTTCGTGCTGTGGAAGCCGTCCACGCCTGATCTTCCCGGTTGGGATAGCCCTTGGGGGCGCGGTCGTCCGGGCTGGCACATTGAATGCTCGGCCATGTCACGTGCGCTTTTGGGCGGCAGTTTCGACATTCATGGCGGCGGCAATGATTTGATGTTCCCACACCATGAGAACGAGATCGCCCAAAGCCGTTGCGCCCATCCGGAGGACGATTTCGCCCATACCTGGCTCCACAACGAGATGCTGCAGGTCGAAGGCAAGAAGATGTCCAAGTCCCTGGGCAATTTCTTCACTGTGCGCGATTTGCTGGACCAGGGCGTGCAGGGCGAAGTGATCCGCTTTGTTTTTCTGTCCACGCATTATCGCAAGCCGATGGACTGGACGGCGAAGAAGGCGGCTGAGGCCGAGAAAGTGCTGCGCAAGTGGTATGCGCAGGTCGATGGCGTGACGCCGGGGCCAGTGGATGGTGATCTGCTGGCCGCACTAACGGACGATCTGAACACGCCTGGCGCTTTGGCCCGGCTGCACAAGCTGTCTTCCGATGGCGACGTGGTTGGTTTGGCGTCGGGTCTCGCGCTTGTGGGGCTTTGGAATGGTCAGGTGCCTGTTTGGGCGCAGCAGGTGAAGTTTGATTTCGCGGGTTTGGAAGCACGCTTCGATCAAGTTCGCGCGGCGGCGATGGAGTCCAAAGACTTCTCCGCGGTTGATCTGATGAAGGCCGCGTTGGTTGCCGCCGGTGTGGAAGTTCGGATGAGCAAGGACGGTGTGGAACTGCTGGCAGGGCCAGAATTCGACGCGTCCCAGCTGGAGACGTTGAATGAGCAAGGCAGCTGAGCGCCGCGCGCGCCTGACCCTTTACGACACCACCCTGCGGGACGGGCAGCAGACGCAGGGCGTGCAGTTCTCCGTCGGGGAAAAGCAGGCGATTGCGGCCACTTTGGATGCTTTGGGGCTCGATTACATCGAAGGCGGCTGGCCGGGGGCGAACCCGACCGACAGCGCGTTTTTTGACGCGGCACCCGAAACGCGCGCGACCATGACAGCGTTTGGCATGACGAAGCGGTCGGGCCGCAGCGCCGAAAATGACGACGTACTGGCGGGCGTGGTCAATGCGGGCACGCCTGCGGTGTGCCTCGTGGGCAAGACGCATGATTTTCATGTTGAAAAGGCCCTTGGGTTCACCCTCAAAGAAAACACCGATAACATCGCGCGTTCGATTGAGCATCTGGTGGGGCAGGGGCGTGAGGCGCTCTTTGATGCCGAACACTTCTTTGACAGCTACAAGGCCAACCCTGACTACGCTGTCACGGCGCTGCGGGCAGCCTTTGAGGCTGGCGCGCGGTGGATTGTGCTGTGTGACACCAACGGTGGGACCATGCCCGCTGACATTGCCACGATCACCCGCGCTGTGATTGAGGCCGGTATTCCCGGTGATCATCTGGGCATTCACACCCATAACGACACCGAAACAGCCGTAGCAGGGTCCCTGGCCGCGGTCGAAGCGGGGGCACGTCAGATCCAAGGCACGCTGAACGGTCTTGGAGAGCGGTGCGGCAATGCCAACCTGACCTCGATCATCCCGACGCTTCTTTTGAAAGAGCCTTACGCCTCGCAGTTTGAGACGGGCGTCACCCTAGATGCGCTGACCGGGCTGACCGCCGCCAGTCGTCAGCTCGACGAAATCCTGAACCGCATTCCGCAGCGCCAGTCGGCCTATGTCGGGGCGTCTGCCTTTGCGCACAAAGCTGGCCTGCATGCCTCGGCCATCGAAAAAGATCCCACCACCTACGAACACATTTCACCAGATGCCGTGGGCAATGCGCGCGTCATCCCGATGTCGAACCAGGCCGGGCAGTCCAACCTGCGCCGCCGTTTGGCCGATGCCGGGATTGATGTGGCAGCGGGCGATCCGGCTCTGGTTGAGATATTGCAAGAGATCAAACGCCGCGAAGACCAAGGCTATACCTACGACACTGCGCAGGCCAGTTTTGAGCTACTGGCGCGGCGGATGCTGGGGCAGTTGCCTGATTTCTTTGAGGTCAAGCGCTACAAGGTCACCGTCGAGAGGCGCAAGAATAAGTACAACAAGATGGTGTCGCTCTCTGAGGCGGTCGTCGTGGTCAAGATCGACGATGAAAAGAAACTGTCGGTCTCGGAATCCATGGATGAGCTCGGCTCTGACCGTGGCCCTGTGAACGCGCTTGCCACGGCTCTGGCCAAGGATCTGGGCCGGTTCCAGTCCTCCATAGACGACATGCGGCTGGTGGATTTCAAAGTGCGTATCACCCAAGGCGGCACTGAGGCGGTGACCCGCGTCATCATCGACAGCGAGGACGGGGCAGGGCGGCGTTGGTCGACCGTGGGGGTCAGCCCGAATATAGTGGACGCGTCATTTGAGGCGCTGCTTGATGCGATCTTCTGGAAACTCGCCCACGATGGATGAGGATACGATTGCCTGCGCAGAATTGGTGCGCAAAGGCGATCCGGACCGGTTTCTTGCGGTGATGGCGGCCCCGGTGGCTGCGCGCGCGAAACTCTTCCCGATATATGCCTTCAACCTCGAAGTGGCCCGTGCTCCGGTCGTGACCAAAGAGCCCATCATCGCAGAGATGCGCTTGCAATGGTGGCGCGATGTGCTGGAAGAAATCCGGAATGGCAATGCGGTGCGCCGCCATGAAGTGGCGACGCCTCTGGCACGCGTGATCGATGCAGAGGGGGCCGAGGTTCTGGATGCCCTGATCGAGGCGCGCCGGTGGGATATCCTGACTGAGCCGTTCGAGGATGACGCACACTTGCAACGCTATCTTGCTGCATCGACGGGCGGTCTTCTGGTTGTCGCGGCGCGGGTCCTGGGAAACACGTCTGACGCGCCCGTACGTGACGCCGGTTGCGCGCTTGGCATTGCGAATTGGTTGCGGGCCGTGCCGGAGCTGGAAGCTGCGGGTCGTTTCCCCCTGGTCGATGGACGACCAGACGCCGTGCGTGCCCTTGCTCAAAAGGGGCTGACGCATCTGCAGACGGCCCGTGCACAGCGCGGCCAGATCGATCGTGTCGCACGCCCGGCCTTGCTAAGCCTCTGGCAAACCTCCTCGATCCTCCGCCGTGCCATCCGTGATCCGATGCGTGTTGCCAATGGCACGCTTGATCCGGGGCCGTTATCCTCTCGCCTTAGATTAATGAAAAATGCCCTGACAGGGGGGTGGTAAGCACCCGCCGCTTCTTTCTTGCCGAAAATACTCATATCCGGACATGGCCACTGGCCAGACGGTCCATCAGGCGTTCCGAGGTTGCAACACGAGCCAGATCAAAGCGCCGCCCGCCAGTGCCAGGAACGGGGCCATGGCGATGTTGACTGAGGCCCATCCCGTCACCGCATCTCCGCCGGTGCAGTTCATCAAACCGCCGGACGCCAGGGACGCCACCGTCACCCCGCCAAACACGATCAGGTCGTTCAGACCCTGCATCCGGCCCCGCTCATGCGGTGCGTGCGCTTCAGCCAGCATTGTCGTCGCGCCGATGAAGCCGAAATTCCAGCCCAGCCCGAGCAAAATGAGCGCGATAAAGAAGTTCTCCAATTGCACGCCCTGCAGCGCCACAACACCCGCTGCGGCAAGGATGGCCAACCCCGCCCCCACGATCTTTTCTGTCCCGAACCGGGCGATCAGATGCCCGGTGAAAAAGGACGGGGCAAACATGGCCAACACGTGTCCTGTCACCACATCCGCGGCATTGCCCGTCGTGAACCCGCAGCCGACAACCGCCAGCGGCGTGGATGTCATCACAAGGTTCATCAAAGCATAAGACACCGTGGCACAGATCACGGCCACGGCAATGCGCGGGGTTGTGAGCAATTCCCACCGGGTTCGTCCACGCGGGCTGTCGTCTTTAGGGGCTTCTGGTTTGGGGATATCGAGGAACAGGAACAGCAGCGCGCCCAGGACATTCAGCGCGATCACCGCGAAATAGGTGCCCAGGAACGGTACAACCATCGACTGCGCCGTGACTTTGACCAGCTGCGGTCCGATCACCGCGCTCGCCAGACCGCCTGCCATGACATAGGAAATCGCCTTCGGGCGGAAGGCGTCGCTTGCCGTATCAGCGGCTGCAAAGCGGTAAAACCCCTGCGCCGACATGTAAACACCGGTGATCAGGCTGCCGAGCAGGTAAATCGGGAAAGACGCCACATAAAGCCCATAGGCACCGATGGCCGCGCCAAGGGCACCCGCTGCAGCACCGATCATGAAGCCTGCCTTGCGCCCGTATTTTTGCATGGCGGCACTTAATGGAGTGGCCGACAGCATCGACCCAATCACGATGAGCGAGATCGGCAGGGTGGCGAAGCAGATGTTGCTGGCCAGTGACTGCCCGGCCAGACCGCCCACCACGAAGATCATCGCCATTTGAGAGCCAAGAAATGCCTGCGCCAGCACCAGCACCCACACATTTCGGCGGGCACGCGCGTCAGATTGGGGGAGGGCGCTGTCAGTCATGAGGTAAGTGCTAGACCTCTGTTTCGGGGCCTGCAAGGCCGTGTATCAGCGCGCGTCAATAATGTGAGCAAAACTTCCACTGACGCGACCTTTGATCAGGCCCATGGGCGGCAGGTCGGTGCCTTCAGCATCGCGGGCGTTGAACAGCGGTTCGCCCTCGGCCTTCAGAGTGCTGGCGTAGTGGAACTCGTGCCCTTTGAGTGGCCCGGAAAACACGCCGCCCAAAGGCATCAGGTCGCGATATCCCAGATGCAGGCGACGGGTCGCAAAGGATGTTTCAAGCGGCAACAGCCCGGACATGGCGTGGCGCGTGCCCTCAGCGTCAGTCAAACCTTCCCCGAGCGCCATGTAACCACCACACTCTCCATATATATCAGCCGTTTGTGCGGCATTCCTCAGGCTGTTCAGAAATGCGTTTGCGCCTGAAAGCTGGCCTGCGTGCAGCTCTGGATAGCCCCCGGGTAGAAAAACCAGATCGGCGGCGGGCACGGGGTCATCCGCCAGAGGGGAAAAGGGTCTGATGTCTGCGCCTGCGGTCCGCCAATCCTGCAAAAGATGTGGGTAGGCGAAGGCAAAGGCCGCGTCCTGCGCCACGGCAATGGTTTGCGCCGGTGGCTGGAAGGGGGCCGCCACTTTTGCCGTGATTGACGGTGTCGCCATGGACAACAGCGCCTCTCTGTCCAGTGTCTCAGCCAAGGCCGTTGCAGCACGTTCTAGAAACGCGTCCAAATCGGGCCGCTCAAAGGCCTGCACAAGGCCCAAGTGCCGCTCAGGGTGTTTCAGTTCCGGGTCGCGCGGCATCGAGGCCAGCACCGGAACCCCAGTGGGGCCCATGGCTCGGCATACCATTTCTCCATGCCGCTGACTACCCAGGTTATTCAGGATCACGCCCGCCACCCGCACTTGCGGATCGTGGTTGGCAAACCCTTCGACCAATGCGGCGGCAGAACCTGCCATGCGCCCGGCATCCACGACCAGAACCACAGGCAGGCCCAGTGTTTTTGCCAGATCCGCGGCTGAGCCCTTTCCATCAGGCGGTGCCCCATCGAAAAGCCCCATGGCCCCTTCGACAATCAACAATCCATCGCCAGCCGCCAGTGATCGCAGGCGGTCCGGTGTCATGGCCCAGGCGTCCAAGTTGAAACAGGGCTGGCCGCACGCCGCTTCGTGAAATCGAGGATCGATATAGTCCGGCCCCGATTTCGCGCCGCGCACCTTCACGCCCTCGCGGCTGAGCAGTCGTAGCAATGCGAGTGTCACCGTTGTCTTGCCTGCGCCGGATGACGGTGCTGCGATGATCATTCCCTGACCCAAAACCTCTCAAGCCTTTCTTCTTGCTGGAAATATCCCGGGGGAGTCGGCATCGCCGGCGGGGGCAGCGCCCCCACGAAGCATCCAAGTTCTCAAGACGCCTCCGCCGGTCGCCCCCGGTTCAAAGGGTCGACATTGCGCGGCGCATCGCCGGACAGCATACCCTGCCAGTCCAGTGCCTGGCGCATCAGCACGGACCGCCCGATGCACAGGATCGAGGGCGTGCCGATGCCGCTTTCCTCAATATCTTCGGCCATGCGCGACAGTGTGGTTTCCAAAACCTGCTGTTCATCGGTGGTCGCCGACGAGACAACAGCGCAGGGCTCATCCGGGTCACGACCTGAGTCGATCAGGGCTGCGCTGATTTGTCCGGCATGTTTGAGCCCCATGTAAACAACGATCACCTGACTGCCTTCGGAAATGGCGCGCCAGTTGAGCGAGGTCGGCGTCGCGCCCGATTGATCGTGGCCAGTGACAAAGGTCACCGACTGGTTCACGTCGCGATGCGTGACCGGAATGCCCGCATAGGCCAACCCGCCGATCCCGGCACTTACGCCCGGCACGATACGGATTGGTATCCCGTGCTGCACAAGCGTTTGCGCTTCCTCGCCGCCACGGCCGAACACGAATGGATCGCCGCCCTTGAGGCGCAGCACTTTCTTGCCCTCGCGGGCCAGTTCGACCAGACGCAGTGAGATATCGCGCTGTTTCGCCGAGGGTTTTCCGCCCCGCTTGCCTGCGTAGATCAGCTCTGCGTACGGAGACCAGGACAAGATGCTGTCCTGCACAAGTGCGTCGTAAACAACTACATCCGCCTGCCGCAGGGCGTTTACTGCGTGAAGTGTCAAAAGCCCCGGATCGCCCGGTCCAGCCCCGCAGAGCCAGACCCAACCGGGTTCCATCTGCGGCCAGTCGCCATCGGGCATGGGATACGAGTCAGTCATCGACCCTTTATGCATCGCTGAGACGCTTCGGAAAAGGCCAAGTGCGACCAAATCCAAGCCTTTGCGCGACAGAAACTCTCTGCCTATAGTCGCGGCTCAGACAGGGCAGGGAAGATGGCACGCAAACCCGACACAGAGTTGCGCCGTGGCTGGACCACGGGCGCCTGCGCCACCGCCGCCACGCGCGCGGCGTTGATGGGGTTGTGGGGGGAAGGCCGCCCTGATCGTGTGCGGATCACCTTGCCACGCGGCGAACGCCCGGCGTTTGACCTTGCCCACTGGGCGGAAGGGGACGGATGGGTTGAGGCTGGCGTAATCAAGGATGCCGGCGATGATCCTGATGTGACGCATGGTGCATTGGTCAAGGCGCGGGTCCGTGCGTCGAGCGGTGGTGTGCGTTTCGCGGCCGGAGAGGGGGTGGGCATCGTGACGCGTCCGGGGCTGCCCATTGCGCCGGGGGAGCCTGCGATCAACCCCGTGCCGCGCCAGATGATGTCTCAGACCGTTGAGGAGATGTCAAAGAGGCTGGGGCAAACACCTGATATTGAAATTGAAATATCGATTCCGGGTGGGGCGGAGATTGCCGGAAAGACCTGGAATCCGCGCCTTGGCATCAAAGGTGGGTTGTCTATCCTTGGCACGACGGGGATCGTGCGACCGTTCTCCTGCGCTGCCTGGATCGCCTCCATCCATCGCGGGATCGATGTGGCGCGGGCCGAAGGGTTGGAGCATGTTGCCGGATGCACGGGGGCGACCAGCGAAAAGACAGTACAGGCGCTTTATGACCTGCCGGATCATGCCATGCTGGACATGGGGGATTTCGTGGGCGGGATGCTGAAATATCTGGCCCGACACCCTGTGCCCCGCGTGACCGTGGGCGGCGGGATTGGCAAACTGACCAAGCTGGCCCAAGGTGCGCGCGATCTGCACTCCGGGCGTAGCCAGGTGGACTTTAGTGCCCTTGCCACCACGTTGGAAAACCCTGCGATAATGGAAATGAACACTGCCCTCGAAGTGTTTGAAAACATGGGGTCTACGCATGCTGACTGGGTGGCGGAGAATGCCCTTGTCCGCGTGCGGGACATGGTTCCAGACAGCATTCAAACCGATGTCATCGTGCTCGACCGGAAAGGCACCATTGTTGCGCGGGCCGGATCATGACGCTGCTGTTGCTGGCTGGCACACGGGAAGCGCAGGAGATTGCACGCGCTTTGGCGGATCAAGGACGTGATGTCATCGCGTCGTTGGCCGGTGTGACCCGGGCGCCGATTAATCTTGGCATCAAAACCCGTCGCGGAGGGTTTGGCGGCGAAGAGGGGTTTCGGAGGGAAGTTCGTGAGCTGGGAGTAACGGCCGTCTTGGATGCGACTCACCCTTTCGCACATCGAATTTCGAACAGAACCGCGCGTATTTGCTCTGATCTCAACCTGCCATATTGCCAATTGCTGCGTCCTGAATGGCACGCCGAAGAGGGTGATCTTTGGACGCCGGTAGACCGTGAAGAGGAGGTGGCGCATTTGGTTCAACCCGGTCAGGTGGTGTTTCTTGCCACAGGTCGGCAGACACTAAGCCGCTTCGCCAACCTCTCCCACGCCCGCCTGATCTGTCGCCAGATTGATCCGCCGGAGGGGCCGTTTCCTTTCCCCAACGGAGAGTTTCTTGTGGGCCGCCCGCCATTCCCGGTGGACAAAGAAGTAGAGCTTTTTCAATCTCTTGGCGTTGACTGGCTTGTCGTCAAAAACGCGGGCGGGGAGGCATCGCGCACCAAGCTGATCGCGGCCAGAGAGCTGGGTTTGAAGGTGGCCATGATCGCGCGCCCGCCTCAGCCTGACGGTGTCAAAGTCACAAGCGTGGAAGGCGCTTTAAATTGGGTAAAAGGGCTATGACAGGACGTATCATCGAAACACTTGACGATGTGGAAGAGGGGGCAGAGTACCTCGCCGCGATATGCCCGCGCATGGCCCACGCCCGATCCCTGACCGGTCCGCTGCCCTTGCGCCGCAAGCCTGATGGCTTTGCGGAGTTGCTAAGCGCGATTGTCAGCCAGCAGGTCTCCACCGCCTCTGCCGCTGCGATCTGGGGGCGGATGAAGCAGGCGAACCTGACCGGTCCGCGTAAAATCATGGCTGCCAGTGACGATGATCTGCGCGGCGTGGGCCTAAGCCGCCAAAAAATCCGATATGCACGCGCGCTTTCGGAAAAAGGTATAAAGTACAATTTGTTGCGTGACGCTCCTACAGCAGACGTGATCGCGACCTTGGTGGATGTGCCCGGCATTGGCACTTGGACAGCGGAAATCTACGCGATGTTTTCCCTGGGCCGCGCAGATGTCTTTGCCCATGGCGACCTTGCGCTGCAGGAGGCCGCCCGCGTGCTCTATGATCTCGACGAGCGGCCCAAGGAAAAAGCCATGCGCGAGATGGCCGAGGCCTGGAGCCCATGGAGATCGGTTGCGGCGCGCATCCTATGGGCCTACTACCGTGTGGACAAAAACCGGGAAGGGGTCCGATGACACGTGTTTTGCAAGCAGGCCGCAAGGGCCCCCAATCGGGCGAGACCCGTTCGATCGTTGTCTTCCTGCATGGCTATGGCGCAAATGGCGCGGATTTGTTGGGGATCGCGGATGTCCTGATGGAGCATTTGCCGGACACGCTTTTTGTGGCACCGGACGCGCCTGAGACGATCCCCATGATGCCAATGGGCCTTCAATGGTTCCCAATCCCGTGGATTGATGGCTCTTCTGAGGAAGAGTCAGAGCGTGGGCTGATGGCGGCGGCAGATGACCTCAACGCGTTTCTGGATGCGCTGATGGTCGACGAAGATGTGCTGCCAGAACAGGTGGTGCTGTTCGGGTTTTCGCAAGGCACGATGATGTCGCTGCATGTGGCCCCGCGCCGCGAGGACCCGGTTGCCGGGATCGTGGCCTTTTCGGGTCGGTTGCTCGCCCCGGAATTGCTGAAAGATGAAGTGGTGAGCCGTCCGCCGGTTTTGCTGGTGCATGGGGATGCCGATAATGTCGTGCCGCCGCAATCGCTACCAGAGGCGGCAGAGGCTTTACAGGCCGCAGGATGGCAGGATGTTTACGCGCATATCATGAAGGGCACTGCGCACGGAATTGCGCCGGATGGGCTGTCGGTTGCACTTGCCTTCATGCGGGACAAACTGGGCCTGTGACGGGCAGGGTGGTTTTCAGCCGCCCCGCTCTGCAAGGATTGTCATGATCGCCATTTCTGACTATCCCCGTTCGAACACTCGGAACCCCTAGAACAGGCAGGGTATGGGCCAGGTTTTCAAATGGCTGTTTCGCATCGCAGGTGCCATGGTCGTCCTGACCGTGCTGATCATTTGTGTCATGTACTTCCTGCTGTCCCGATCACTGCCGGTTTACGACAAAGAGCTGCGTGTCACAGGCATTTCCGCCCCGGTTGAGATCGTGCGCGACAACGCCAATGTGCCCCATGTTTTTGGCCGCACGGATGCCGACACGTTCTTCGGGTTGGGCTATGCCCATGCACAGGATCGGCTGTGGCAGATGGTCATGATGCGGCGCACAGCGCAGGGGCGTTTGTCCGAGATTTTCGGCGCGCAAACCGTTGAGATTGATAAGTTTATGCGCCGGATTGATCTCTACCGCCACGCCCGCGATTCCGTGGATGTGCAGGATGCGCGCACACGGGAGGCGCTCTCGGCCTATGCTGCCGGGGTCAATGCACGTCTGCAGGAAATCAATGCCGAAGCCCGCGGGCGGGGCGCGCCGGAGATGTTCCTGTTCAACCCGCCGCTTTCTCCCTGGCAGCCCGCGGATTCCATTGCCATTGTGAAGCTGATGTCGGTGCAACTGGCTGCACATCTGGAAGAAGAAGTGCTGTTTGCGCGCACCTCCATCCTGATTGATGAAGACCGCCTGACGGATATCATGCCGTTGGCCCCGGGCACGGCGATCGCCGATCTGCCTGACTACGCGAGTCTCTTTCCCGGTGTGCGCAGCACGCGACAGCTGGCCCAATCCGACCTCACAGATCATCCGTTGTCCCCCTTGCGCAAGCGGGGTTTTGGCGGGGCGTCCAATGTTTGGGCTGCCGCCCCGCATCGATCCGCCACGGGCGGGACGCTGCTGGCCAATGATCCGCATCTGGAGTTCACAGCACCGGGTATCTGGTATCTGGCGCGGATTGAGCTGTCGTCGGGCGGGGTGATTGGCGGCACCATACCCGGCGCGCCGCTGGTGATGGTGGGGCGCAGTGACAAGCTGGGCTGGGGGCTGACGTCCTCTTATATGGATGACCAGGACCTCTTTATTGAACAGGTCAACCCGGACAACCCCGACCAGTATTTGACGCCGGATGGGTACAAACCGTTCCGGACAGAAAGCACGATCATCCGGATCAAGGATCATGATCCGATCACGCTGACCCTTCGATGGACCGACAATGGCCCGGTACTGCCAGGTACGCATTTTGACCTGTCCGAGGTGACGCCGCCGGGGCATGTGGCCTCGCTGTCCTGGACCGCGCTTTCGGGTAACGACACCAGCATGACCGCCGCGATGGCCTTGATGCGCTCTCAATCGGTGGAAGAGGGGCTGAAGGCCGGGCGGTTTTTCGTAGCGCCGACGCAAAACCTGACCCTAGTGGACAATGATACAATCGCGATGAAAACCATCGGCGCGATGCCAAGCCGTCATCCAGATCATGAAACCAAGGGTCGAATGCCCAGCCGAGGCTGGATTGCCGAGAACCGGTGGAATGCGATGGTGCCGTTTTCGGTCAATCCCGAATTCGTTTCGCCAGAAGGCGGCATATTGGGGAACACTAACAACAAGCTAGTTGATCGGGAATTTCCGTTTCATGTCAGTTACCTGTGGGGCGATACTCAACGTGTAAATCGGTGGCAACGCCTGATGCAGATCAGACAGGTCCACACCCGTGACAGTTTCATTGAAGCGCAGCTGGATACGGTAAGTTTTACCGCTCGGTCTCTTTTGCCGCTGATTGGCAAAGACCTGTGGTTCACGGGCGAAGCCGCACCAGAAGGAACGCCCGAACGTCAGCGTCAGCGGGCGCTTGATCTGCTCTCCAGTTGGAACGGGGAGATGAATGAACATCTGCCAGAACCATTGCTTTACACCGCATGGCTTCGGGCGTTGATGGATCGACTGATCCGCGATGAGCTGGGTCCGCTGGCCGAAGAATTCACGCATCCGGACCCTGTTTTCATTGAACGTGTCTATCGCGATGTCGATGGCGCAGCTGTGTGGTGTGATATTCGCCAGTCCACGGATCAGGAAACCTGTGTCGATATCGCCCGTCTGGCGCTTGATGACGCCTTGGTCTGGATTTCTGATAACTACGGCGACGCCCTCGAAAGCCTCCGGTGGGGCGATTTGCATCAGGCGACCCATGACCACCAAGTGTTGGGGGAGGTGCCGTTGCTGCGTTATTTCGTCAACATTCGTCAGTCGACCTCGGGCGGTGATCATACGTTGATGCGCGGTCAGACCAGTGGGAAAGGGGACAATCCTTATCTCAACGTCAGCGGCGCGGGCTATCGCGGTGTGTATGACTTTGCGGATCCCGACAGCTCTGTCTTCATCACAGCGACAGGGCAATCCGGACATTTCCTGAGCCGGTACTACGATGACATGGCGCAGCTTTGGCGGCGGGGGGAGTACATTCCGATGTCTCTCGATCCCGATCTGGCCCGTGCGGCGGCGGTCGGTGTGACCGTGTTGGAACCGCAGTGATCGCCATTTGACCGGGGATCGTGACCTCACTAGCTTGTGGTGAGCAACCTCCGAAAGGTCCATCATGCTCGACCAACCTGTCGTGCGCGCCTCAAACCTGCGGGTGGAGTTTTCCACGCGGGCCGGGCGGGTGGCCGGAGTAGCAGACCTGTCTTTCGAGGTTAAACCGGGCGAAACGCTGTGCATTGTCGGTGAGTCGGGTTCGGGCAAGTCGGTCTCATCCCTGTCCTTGATGCGGCTTGTTGAGTTTGGCGGTGGTCAGATCACAGATGGTGAGGTTCTGCTTGATCATGGCGATGATGCACCGCTGGACCTTCGCCAAGCCAAGAACGACCTGCTGCGGCAAGTGCGGGGCAATCAAATCAGCATGATCTTTCAGGAGCCTATGACGGCTCTGAACCCGGTGTTTACGATTGAACGACAACTCACCGAAGGCCTGCGCCTGCACGACGGGCTAACGAAGGCGCAAGCGCGGGAGAGGGCACTTGCGTTGCTGCAGGACGTGCGCTTGCCGGAGCCTGAGCGCCGGTTGAAACAATACCCTCATGAGCTGTCGGGCGGCATGCGGCAACGGGTGGTGATTGCCATGGCCCTGGCCTGTCGGCCGAAGCTTTTGATCGCGGATGAGCCGACGACGGCGCTTGATGTGACCACGCAGGCCGAAATCCTTGCCTTGATTGACCGGCTGAAGCGAGATCATGGCACCGCCGTTTTGTTCATCACGCATGACATGGGCGTTGTGGCGCAGATGGCGGACCGGGTTGTTGTGATGCATTCGGGCCGGAAGGTGGAAGAAGGATCAGTTGAGGATATCTTTTCAAGTCCACAGAATTCCTACACAAAAGAGCTTTTGAACGCGGTCCCTACACTTGGTGCGATGGTCGGCAAACCGCCACCGCCTCTCCCGGAAGACAAAGCGCCGGTTCTAAGGGTCAAAAACCTTGTGACACGTTTTCCGGTTCGTGGTGGTGTTCTGCGCCGAACGGTGGGTCAGGTCCACGCGGTTGAGGATGTGTCGTTTGACATCAAGGCCGGTGAGACGTTGGCATTGGTGGGGGAGTCTGGTTGCGGAAAGTCCACCGTGGGCCGGTCGGTTTTGCGTTTGGAAGAGCCGACGCGCGGCGAGGTTTGGCTGGGGAAAAGCAACCTTGCTTCGCTGCCACCTGAAGCCTTGCGCCTGGCACGCAAGGACATGCAAATGATCTTTCAGGATCCCTTCGCCAGTCTCGATCCTCGCATGAAGCTGTCGGCGCAAGTCACGGAACCTATGCGTAATTTCGGAATTGGTACGGCGTCTGAGCGTGACCGGCGGGTGGCTGAGCTTTTCGATCAGGTGCGCCTGCCGCAATCCTTCCTGAACCGCTACCCCCATGAACTGTCAGGCGGTCAACGTCAGCGTGTGGCCATCGCGCGGGCGCTTGCGTTGAACCCGCGCCTGATCGTGGCGGATGAGGCGTTGAGTGCTCTCGACGTGAGCGTTCAGGCCCGCGTGCTTGACTTGCTGCAGGAACTGCAGCGCGACTTGGGGTTGGCGTATCTTTTCATCAGCCACGATATGGCGGTTGTCGAGCAGATCAGTCACCGCGTGGCTGTGATGTATCTTGGCCGGATTGTCGAAGAAGGTCCGCGTGCAGCCGTGTTTGAAACGCCGCACCATCCCTACACCAAGGCCCTGCTGAGCGCCGTCCCGATTGCCGACCCGCGCCAACGTCGCAAGGACACGCCTGAATTCAAACCAATCCCTTCACCTTTGCATGATCTTGGCCATGAACCGGGGCCTTGCGTCTATGAAGAGGTGGCGCCCGGCCATAGAGTGCTGATATCCGACAGCGGATACTGACCGAAAGGACCCCCATGCCCGTCAAGAACCGATTTGCCGAACTCCATGATGACATCACCGCCTGGCGACGCGACATTCATGCGCATCCTGAACTGTTGTTTGACACGCATCGGACCTCGGCGCTTGTGGCAGAGAAGTTGGAGGCGTTTGGCTGTGACGAAGTGGTCACGGGCCTGGGACGCACGGGCGTCGTGGGGGTGATCAAGGGCCGCGAAAGCGGGTCCGGCAAAGTGGTCGGCCTGCGGGCGGACATGGATGCGCTGCCCATCGAGGAAAAGACCGGCGTCGACTATGCCTCTGGCACGCCCGGCAAGATGCATGCCTGCGGCCATGATGGGCACACGGCAATGCTGCTCGGTGCCGCGCAATACCTGGCTGAAACGCGCAACTTCAACGGCACGGTCGTAGTGATTTTCCAGCCTGCCGAAGAAGGCGGCGGCGGCGGCAAGGAAATGTGCGACGATGGTATGATGGAGCGGTTCGGCATTCAGGAAGTCTATGGCATGCACAATTGGCCGGGCATGCCGGTGGGCAGTTTCTCCATTCGTCCGGGGCCGTTTTTTGCGGCAACCGACAAGATTGAAATCCACGTGGAAGGGAAGGGCGGCCATGCCGCCAAACCGCAGCAAACGGTCGACCCGTCGGTGGTTGCGGCCCATCTGGTCACGGCCCTGCAAACGATCGTCAGTCGCAATGCCGATCCGATTGAGCAAATCGTTGTGTCGGTGACGTCGATGGAGACATCCTCGCACGCATTCAACGTGATCCCGTCCTCGGTGCGGTTGGGCGGCACGGTGCGGACCTTGTCCAATGAAATGCGGGATTTGGCCGAAGAGCGCATGGGCGCGCTGTGTGAGCACATTGGCGAGGCGTTTGGAGCAAAGATTCGGTTGGACTATGAACGGAACTATCCTGTGATGGCCAACCACGCGGAGCAGACCGCGTTTGCGGCTGATGTGGCGCGGTCTGTCGGCGGGGGCTGCGAAGATGCACCGCTGATCATGGGCGGCGAGGATTTTGCGTTCATGCTGGAGGAACGACCGGGCGCGTACATTCTGATGGGCAATGGCGACAGCGCGCCCGTGCATCATCCGGAATACAACTTCAATGATGAGGCGATCCCGATGGGGTGCAGCTGGTGGGCGGAAATCGCAGAACAACGCATGCCGCTTTGAAGGTTGGGGGCCAGCCCCCAAACCCCCGGAGTACTTCTAACCAGAAAGAAGCACGGTTAAGGTCGTGACCATAGCTTGTCGTAAACCTCAGCAATTCCAGTGACCTCCTGGTCGATGCTGAAGTGAGATTGCGCGATGTCGCGGGCGGAGTTGGCCATGGACGCGTGACGCTCGGCATCGGATATGAGCGCGGTGATCTGTGCCACTGTATCGGAGGTATCTTCCGAGGTGATCAGCCCTGCTTTGCCTTGGGAAGAGAAGTTGCGGTAGTATCCCTGATCGGTCGCCACGAACGGCACGCCTGACGCCATGCCTTCAAGTGGCGTCATACCGTAACCTTCGTAGTGGGGCAGCTGCACAACAGCAGAAAGTCCGCGCATCAGATCCGGCAACGCGTCAGGCGCGATTTCACCGGGAAAGAGGATGCGGTCTGACAGGTTGGCGGCGGTGATTTTTTCTTTGAGATCGCTTAGAAAACTTTCGTCAGGTTTGGCCGCGCGACCGACAACGAGAGCCGTAAGGTCGGGGTGGTCCGGCAGCAATCGGATCATCGCATCCACGAAGCGATCAGTGCCTTTTTCCGGCCGGATGCGCCCGATGGTGGCGATACCCCGTCTGCCCGGCAAGCCTGTAGCCCGCCAAGCCGCGTCGCGATTGTCGGCTGGATAGAAATGCGCGGTGTCCACACCGTGGGGCACCACGGCCCGCACATGGGGGACAAACTCGCCGGCCGTGTCGGTGGTGGCGATGACCGCATCCATCTTGGAGATCAGCCACCGGGGATAGGCCGAATGTCGTCGGATCGCGGCGGAGGTGAAGACGATGCGGATCGGAAGGCGCAGCACGTCCCGTGCCCATATAGCCTTTCGCATTTCCGGGTTGCGGCGCACATGCCAGATGCTGAAGGGTTTGCCGGGTGGCGGGGTTCTACTGGCCTTGACGGCATCCTTGAAAGAAATCGGGTCCGGCGCACCGGGCAGGGCATGCCCCACCAATTTCATATCATAGCGCTCGGCCTGACCGCGTACGACCGCCGCCGCCGTGGCCGACACCCCGGTGAAATTGCGGTTGAAATTGGTGACGATCAGTTCGGGCACGCGGCCCCCTGTTTGCAGACTTAAAGCAAAACCGAATTACCCTAGGTCCAAAGCCTTGGAAAGGTCGCTTGCGATCTGGTCCAGCCCGTCAGCTTGCGCTTTCACAAGCGCGGTGCTGTTGGAGATCAGTGTCTCGCGGGCGGTGTCATCGCGGAGAAGCGTACACACGGCGTCCGCAAGGGCATCTGGATCGTCCACTTGTTGCGACGCTCCTGCTTTGATGAAGTCGCGGTAAACTTCGGTGAAATTGGCATAAAGCGGCCCATGCAGCAGGGCGGATCCGGCCTGGGCGGGTTCGTAGGGGTTATGGCCGCCGACGGGTGCAAACGATCCGCAAAGGCATGTGATGGGGGCGACTGCATACCACAGGCCAGTTTCTCCAAGTGTATCGGCGAGATAGACTTGAGTTTCTGGACCCGGTGTATGCCCTTCGGACCGCTGTGCCACGCTGAAACCTGCAGTTTTGATGAGGTTTAAGACGTCACTTGCGCGGTCCGGGTGACGCGGTACCAGGATCAGAAGAGCATCAGGATCCTGCGCCAAAACCGCCTTGTGCGCAGTCAATGCAATTTCATCTTCACCGGGATGCGTGGAACTGGCCAGCCAAACCGGTCTGTCTCCGACGATCCCGCGCATCCGACCCAGTTGATCGGCGTCCACGGGTGGCGCGCTTGCGAGGGCCTTGAGGTTCTGCCCGACGCGCGCCTGATCCAACCCCAGATCCCGCAGATGCCCGGCGGTACGGGCATCCTGACAGTGGATCATGCGGAAATGCTGCATCAGGTAGCGGGACGTGCGGCCCGCGCGTTTCCAGTTACGGGCGGAGCGGTCAGAGATGCGCGCGTTGATCAGGGCCATCGGAATGCCCGCCGCCTTTGTCATGCGCAGCATGTTGGGCCATAGCTCACTTTCCACGAAAACCGCCGCATCGGGGGACCAATGTTGCAAAAATCGGCCGACCGCAGCCCGGGAATCGAGCGGCGCGAACTGATGATTGCAGCGTGGGGGCAGGCGGTCGCCCACGATCTGGGCCGACGTGGCCGTGCCGGATGTCACCAGGAAAGACAAACCCGGATGGGTTTCGCCCAAATGCGTGATCAGGCGCAGAACGGACAGGCTTTCACCCACCGAGGCGGCGTGAAACCACATAACCTTGCCAGCGGGTCGTGCCACGGTCGCGCGTCCAAGTCGCTCTGGCAGTCGATCCCGAGATGTTCCCTGTGCTTCAAGTTTTCGCGCGACGCGAGGATAAGCCAACCGTGCGACAAGGCCTGAGAGCCCGACATAAAGCCTTACGGGAATGGGCGCAGACATCAGCCGCCGGTATGGCTCATGTGGCGGGACATCTGGCCGGCGATTTCCTGTCTGGAATAGTCGAAATCGTGGCCCTTCGGCTTGCGATCGATCGCGGCACGAATGGCATCTTCGAGGGGGGCGTCGCTTCCGGGGGTGTTGCGCAAAGGACCCCGCAGGTCAGCCATGTCTTCCTGGCCGATGCACATGTAAAGCTCTCCGGTGCAGGTCAGGCGCACCCGGTTGCAGCTTTCGCAGAAATTGTGGGTCAGCGGGGTGATAAAGCCAACTTTCTGACCGGTTTCTTCAAGCCGCACATAGCGTGCCGGGCCGCCTGTACGCTCCGGCAGGTCGGTGATTGTGAAATGCTCGGCGAGACGTGCGCGCAGATCGCTCAGCTTCCAATACTGATCCAGCCGGTTTTCATTGCCAATGTCGCCCATTGGCATCACTTCGATGAAGGTGATGTCCATGTCGCGGCTGTCACACCATTCCAACAATTGAAACAGCTCGTCTTCGTTAAAGCCTTTGAGCGCCACTGTGTTGATTTTGACCCGCATACCTGCGCGTTGTGCGGCATCAATGCCCCGGATCACCTGTGGCAGGCGGCCCCAACGGGTGATGTCTGCGAACTTCTGCTCATCCAGCGTGTCGAGCGAGATATTGATGCGTCGCACACCCGCAGCATAAAGATCATCCGCAAACCGTTCGAGTTGCGAACCATTGGTGGTTAGCGTCAATTCTTGCAGATCACCAGCTTCAAGATGGCGCGTCATCCCATTGAAAAACGTCATGATATCACGCCTGACAAGCGGCTCACCCCCGGTGATGCGCAGCTTTTCCACACCCAGCCGGATGAAGGTTGAACACATCCTGTCCAACTCTTCGAGCGTGAGCAGCTCTTTCTTGGGCAGAAACGTCATGTTCTCCGACATGCAATAGACACAGCGAAAATCACACCTGTCGGTGACGGAGACGCGCAAGTAGGTGATGGCACGCTGGAAAGGGTCTATGAGCGGGGCTGTCATGAGGTTAAGTTAGGGACTGGGTAAAGGGCTGGCAAGAGCGGTTGCGCGCTTGCTGATAAGGCCTGTCGAGCAAAAGGTGAACCCATGAAAACGCTGTTTGTACTTGGTGTGTCTACCGTTGTTTTGACGGGATGTGGAATGATGCCGGACGGGTTGTTTGGAAATCGTGACCGGCCGGAGCCATTGGTTGAGGCCACCCCTGAAGACGTGCCCGAAGGCGCCATTCCCGAAAACGCGCGCACCGTAGAGGAGTTTGACACGACCAGTGCAGGGGATCGCGCGGCGGCTTTGGAAGGCGCGGATGCATCGGGTGCGGAGCGAAACCTTGGGCTGACGATTGCCTCTCTGGGCGATGTCACGGAGCCTGGGATTTGGTTGAAAACACCGCTGGTGTCGGAGCCGGGCAAGGGCCGCGTGGAGTTTGTACAGGCAGGTACGGCCGTGGCTGTGGATCTGATCCCACTTGAAGGCGAAGCGGGCGCGGGCAGTCGAATCTCGTTGGCAGCCATGCGGTTGCTGGAAGCGGATCTGACCTCGCTTCCAGAACTTCGCGTTTTTCAAAGTAATTGATTGGAGACAGAGGGTTACTGCCCACTATTCAACCGTAACCGATTTCGCCAGGTTTCTTGGCTGATCCACGTCGGTACCCTTGGCGACGGCCGTGTGATACGCCAAAAGCTGGGCGGGCAGCGCGTAAAGGATTGGTGCAATCAGCGGGTCACAGGTTGGCAATGTCAGTGTGTGCCAAACCCCGTCACTGGCTTCCTCCGCGCCCTTGGCATCAGTGACCAGACACACCTTGCCGTCACGGGCCATGACTTCCTGCATGTTGGATACGGTCTTGTCGAACAGCGCGTCGCGGGGGGCCATAACCACGACTGGCATTTTGTGATCGATGAGAGCAATCGGGCCGTGCTTCAGCTCTCCTGATGCATAACCTTCTGCGTGGATATAGCTGATTTCTTTCAGTTTTAGCGCACCTTCGAGGGCAAGTGGGAAGAGCATACCACGCCCCAAGAAAAGCGCGCTGCTGGCCTCTGAGAGCCCGGCGGCGACCGCTCGCATGGCTTCGCCTTCGTCGAGGGTTCGGCTCATCAAGGACGGCAGCCCGCGCAATGCGGACAGCGTGTCGGCAAACCGGTCATCCTCTATCGCGCTTCGGTCGCGTGCGGCTTTGAGCGACAAGATCAGCAGAACCACCAATTGGCATGTGAAGGCTTTGGTCGATGCCACGCCGATTTCCGTGCCTGCGAAGATCGGTAACGCAACCTGCGCTTCCCGTGCGATCGAGCTTTCTGCCACGTTCACCACCGCCAACGTGCTGGCCTTGTCCTCGCAATAACGCAAAGCGGCCAACGTGTCCGCGGTTTCCCCTGATTGGCTGACGAACACGGTCATGGTGCGGGCAGGGATCGGTGGTTCGCGGTAACGGAATTCTGACGCGATATCGACCTCCGCAGGCAGGCCCGCGATCTGTTCGAACCAGTACTTGGCGGTGAGACACGCGTAGTAGGCCGTGCCGCAGGCCACGAGGGTGACACGGTCTATATCTTTGAAATCCGGACATTTCTCGTCAATTTCAACGTCTCCGCCGTCATCGGTCAGATAGTGATTGAGCGCATCGCCAATGACGCCAGGCTGTTCGGCAATTTCCTTGGCCATGAAGTGCTTGTGGCCCGCCTTGTCCACACGCGAACTGTCAACGCGAACCGTGCGCTTTTCGCGATTGGCGAGGGCGCCGTTTGCATCGGTGATCGTCACGTCGTCACGCGTCAGAACCGCACAATCACCCTCTTCAAGGTAGGTGATCTGATCGGTCA
Source organism: uncultured Roseovarius sp. (assembly GCA_963422235.2). Lineage (GTDB taxonomy): Bacteria > Pseudomonadota > Alphaproteobacteria > Rhodobacterales > Rhodobacteraceae > Roseovarius. Next base: position 338,261 of record CAXMWV010000001.1, on the reverse strand, counting down.
GGGGGGCAAGCGCGATGGCGTCGGAACCGACGAAGGCCTCTCCATCCCCATGACCCACGGCAAGGGGGCTGCCTTTGCGAGCGGCAACGATCAGGTCGGTTTCACCCTCGAAGAGAAAGCATAAGGCGTAGGCACCTTCGAGCTTGGCAATGGTCTTCTTCGCTGCCTCGACCGGACCCATGCCCTGTTTCATGTGGTGTTGCGTCAGCAGGGCGACGGTTTCTGTGTCTGTGTCGGTGTCGAAGCCAACCCCGGCCTCGGCCAGTTCGGCGCGCAGCTCACGGTAGTTTTCGATGATCCCGTTATGGACCACTGCCACGGGGCCCGCACGATGCGGGTGCGCATTTGAGACATTAGGTGCGCCATGGGTGGCCCAACGGGTGTGGCCAATGCCGGATTTGCCCGCCAAAGGCTCATGCACAAGAAGGTCTGAGAGGTTGAACAGCTTACCCACAGCCCGCCTGCGATCCAGCACGCCATCGTTGATCGTGGCAATTCCGGCGCTGTCATAGCCGCGATATTCCAGCCGTTTCAGCGCCTCGACCAGCACCGGGGCCACCTCGTGGCTGCCCAGTACCCCCACAATTCCGCACATCAGCCTGCCTCCTGATCTTTCTTTTTCTTCTTATGTTTAAGCATGTCCATCAGCTTGCGCGCCATGCCGGGTTTGTTTGTCTGCTCGCCCCGTGCAATGGCCAGTGCGCCGGCCTCAACGTTCTTGGTGATGACCGAGCCTGAGGCCGTCATTGCGTCATCGCCAACTGTCACAGGCGCCACCAGCATGGTGTTGGAGCCGATAAAGGCGCGCTCTCCGATCTCGGTGCGATGCTTCATGACGCCGTCATAGTTGCAGGTGATCGTACCGGCGCCGATATTGGTGTCCTTGCCCAGATGCGCGTCGCCGATATAGCTCAGATGGCTGACCTTCACGCCCTCATCCAGCTGCGCGTTTTTCAGTTCCACGAAGTTGCCGATCTTGACCTCTTCGGCGATCTCCGCCCCGCCACGGATGCGGGCGAAGGGGCCGATAACCGCCTCGCGCGAGATATGCGCGTCTTCGATATGGCAAAAGGCCCGAATGCGCGCGCCCGTTTCGACGGTGACGCCCGGCCCGAAGACGACATTCTGTTCAACAACGCTGTCTCGGCCCAGGAAGGTATCAAACGCAAAATGCACTGTGTCCGGGGCGGGCAAAGTGACACCGTTTTCCATGGCCTCGAGCCGGGCGCGCGCCTGAAAAGCGGCCTCGGCAAAGGCCAGTTCGGCGCGGGAATTGATGCCCAGAGTTTCCGCCTCGTCACAGGCTATGGCGGTGGCAGAAAGGCCGTCTTCGCGGGCGAGCCCCACGATATCGGTCAAATAGTATTCACCAGACGCATTGTCGTTGTCCACGCGAGACACGAGGTTCATCAAACGCGCCGCATCTGCCATCACAATACCGGAATTACAGAAGGTTACAGCGCGTTCCTCATCGGTGGCGTCTTTGAACTCGACAATGCGCTCCAAGGTGTTGCCGGCCATGATCAACCGGCCGTAACGACCGGGATCTGCGGCCTCGAATCCTAGAACAACCACGTCGTGATCAGCGCGCGCCTCGGCCATGCGGGTCAGCGTCTCGGGCTGAACAAAGGGCGTGTCGCCATAAAGAACCACGGCATCGCCTTCAAAACCTTTAAGGGCGCCGGCGGCTTGCGCCACTGCGTGGGCCGTGCCGTTCTGTTCTTCCTGCAAAACAACCTGTGCGCGGTCGTCAAACGCGCGCGCAGCAGACCCAACAGCCTCCGCGCCATGCCCGGCGACAACGATCACGCGCTCTGGCTCCAACGCCGCACCAGCGCGCATCGCATGCACAAGCATAGGCGCAGACGCAATCGGATGCAGCACCTTGGGCAGGTCGGAATTCATCCGGGTGCCCTTGCCGGCAGCGAGAATGATAAGCGCAGTTGTCATCTGAGTTTTATTTCCAATCTTGGCCCGCAGGTTTTATCCGGTTGACTGGGCCGCGCAAGAGACCGGTTCATCAAAGGTTGTTGCGGCGTGACATAAAGGTTAGCGAAAACACGCCGAATGAGGGGGCAGCAGGCACATGCGGACGATCGTTTTTGATCTCGATGGAACATTGGCGGACACAAGCGGCGATCTGATTGCGGCGGCCAATGTGTGTTTTCAGCAGATGGGGGCGGGCGATCTGTTGGTGCCCGGGGATGATGCCGCCACCGCGCTGACCGGGGGCAAGGCGATGCTGCGTCTCGGGATGGAGCGCCTCGGGCGCGGAGGGGATGAGGCAGAGGTCGATCGGTGGTATCCGGTGTTGCTGGAGGCTTACGAGACGACGATTGACCGTTACACGCAGTTCTTTCCCGGCGCGATGGAGGCTGTGGAAGCCCTGAAGGCGCAAGGCGACAAGGTGGCGATCTGCACCAATAAACCGGAGCATCTTGCCCGGTTGCTGTTCACCAATCTCGGCGTACTGGACCGTTTTGATGCGTTGATCGGGGCGGATACTTTGCTGGTGCGCAAACCGGATCCGGAGCCGCTTTATGAAGCGGTGCGCCGAGCTGGCGGTGATGTGACGCGCGCGATCATGATCGGCGACACGGACACCGACCATTCCACCGCCCGTGCGGCCGGTGTGCCATCGGTTCTGGTGACCTTTGCACCGGGCCGCGAACGGGTGGCGGAACTGGGACCAGATGCTTTGCTGCACCATTTCGACGAATTGCCTGGCGTGACTGAGCGCTTGCTAGGCCCATCCTGACGGTTGACGCGGGCAGACCAAAGCCCCAAAACATTCCCCATGCAGGACGTGTTCAAAGGTAATTTCACCCAACAAGAGCCGATCCCGGAAGAGGGGATTGCGGCCGCCCTTGAGGTTATGCGCAGCGGTCGGCTCCATCGGTACAATCTTGACCCGGGCGAAGTGGGCGAAGTGGGCCTGTTGGAGCGGGAATTCGCCGAATACGTGGGCGCCCGTTATGCCCTGGCGGTGTGTTCCGGGGGGTACGCTTTGGCCACAGCCCTGCGCGCGGTCGGCGTCAAGCCGGGCGAGAAAGTGCTGACCAACGCCTTCACGCTTGCCCCGGTGCCGGGTGCGATTGCCAGCGTGGGCGCGGTGCCGGTGTTTGTCGGTGTCACCGAAGATCTGGTGATTGACCTCGATGATTTGGCGGCAAAAGTGGATCAGTCCAACGTTCTTATGCTCAGCCATATGCGCGGGCATATCTGCGACATGGATCGTCTGGTCGAGATTTGCCACAACGCTGGCGTCACATTCATAGAAGATTGCGCTCATACCATGGGGGCGTCCTGGAACGGCATTCCGTCCGGGAGACATGGAATCATCGGGTGCTATTCCACGCAGACCTACAAGCACATGAATTCGGGCGAGGGCGGGTTCCTTGTCACCGATGAGGATGAGATCATGGCGCGGGCCACGATGCTGTCGGGGTCTTACATGCTCTACGGCCGCCACGGCGCGGTGCCCGGTGCAGAGGTGTTTGAAGGCGTCAAGTATGACACGCCCAATGTCTCGGGCCGCATGGACCATCTGCGTGCGGCGATCCTGCGCCCGCAACTGGCCAAATTGGATGCGCAATGTGAGGCGTGGAACGCGCGGTATCGTGTGGTTGAGGATGGCCTGCGTGACACGCCTGGCCTCAAAATCGTCAACCGGCCGGAGCAGGAGCGCTATGTCGGCTCTTCCATTCAGTTCCTGCTTTTGGACTGGTCCGATGGTGCGATCGCCGATGTGCAGACGCGCTGTGCGGCGCGCGGGGTGGAGCTGAAATGGTTCGGTGGCGCAGAGCCCACAGGGTTCACCAGTCGGTATGACAGCTGGCGCTATGCGCCGAGTGAGCGGATGGCCAAAAGTGACCGTATCCTCAAGGGCATTCTGGACATGCGCCTGCCCCTGACATTTACGCTGGACGACTGTGCGCTGATTGCGCGTATCATCCGGTCTGAGGTTGGTGCGGTCTGGCAGGAACAGGCGGCCTGACCGCTGACCGATGCAAAGCGTGCGTTGCTGCAGGCGGGATTTGAGTATTTTGGGCAAGAAAGAAGCCGGGACAGCGGTCTCCTGACAGGTCAGTGATTGACCTTTTTGCCGTGCCGATCTATAAAATGAACAAGTGTTCAATAAATCCGGAGCAAGCGGATGTTCAACGCCACGATGAGCTTTGATCTCGGTGAAGATATTCACGCCCTGCGCGAGATGACGCACCGTTGGGCGCAGGAGCGGGTGAAGCCGATGGCTGCCCAGATTGACGCCGATAACGCCTTTCCCAATGAGCTTTGGCAGGAAATGGGTGAGTTGGGGCTTTTGGGCGTCACCGTGCCGGAAGAGTTTGGCGGTGTCGCCATGGGATACCTGGCGCACACCGTCGCGATTGAAGAGGTGGCGCGCGCGTCTGCCTCGGTGTCGCTCAGCTATGGCGCGCATTCCAATCTTTGCGTCAATCAGATCAACCTCAATGGCACGCAAGCGCAGAAGGAGCAGTTCCTGCCGGGCTTGGTGTCAGGGCAGCACATAGGCGCGCTTGCGATGTCTGAGGCAGGCGCGGGCAGTGACGTGGTCAGCATGAAACTGCACGCGGCCAAGCGGAACGATCATTACCGCCTCAATGGCAACAAGTATTGGATCACCAACGGCCCGGATGCCGATACACTGGTGGTTTATGCCAAGACCGACCCGGAGGGCGGGTCAAAAGGCATCACCGCGTTCCTGATTGAAAAGACGATGAAAGGCTTCTCGACCAGCCCGCATTTCGACAAGCTGGGGATGCGTGGTTCGAATACTGCAGAGCTGATCTTCGAAGATGTAGAAGTGCCGTTTGAAAACGTCCTTGGTGAGGAAGGCCGTGGTGTTCAGGTGCTGATGTCTGGCCTCGACTACGAACGCGTGGTGCTGGCCGGGATCGGGCTGGGCATCATGGCGGCCTGTCTGGATGAGGTCATGCCCTATCTGGCCGAGCGCAAGCAGTTCGGCAAACCCATCGGGTCCTTTCAATTGATGCAGGGCAAAATCGCTGACATGTACACCGCGATGAATTCGGCGCGCGCCTATGTGTACGAGGTGGCCAAGGCCTGTGACCGGGGCGAGGTGACCCGCCAGGACGCCGCTGCCTGCTGTCTTTATGCCAGTGAGCAAGCCATGGTGCAGGCCCATCAGGCCGTGCAGGCCATGGGCGGTGCGGGGTTCCTCAACGATGCCCCCGTGGCCCGGATTTTCCGCGATGCGAAACTGATGGAGATCGGGGCGGGCACGTCTGAGATCCGCCGCATGTTGGTGGGACGAGAGTTGATGGAGGCGATGACATGAGGGTTTTGACGGTTATATGTGCCGTGTTGGCGGCGCCAGTTGCCGCGCAGGATGTCGCGTTCTCACCTGCCGCGACACAGGCTTGCATGCATGGGGCGACAGGCGTGGATGGATTGCGAGCTTGCATCGGCGTGTCTGCTGAACAGTGTATGACCGACACGGTCGGTGGCTACAGCACCTATGGCATGGGCGGATGTCTGTCGGCGGAGCTGGACTATTGGGATGCGGAACTCAACGCGGTGTATGCGGATGTGATGGCGTCGGCGCGTAGGGCAGATGCCGCAACGGATGAATACAACACGGATTTTCCCAGTGAGGCGGACGCCCTGCGCGATATGCAGCGCGCCTGGATCACGTACCGCGATGCGACATGTGACTACGAATACCTGCAATGGGGTGGTGGCACCGGCGGAGGTCCTGCGATTGCGGGCTGCCTGATGCGTCTGACCGGAGAGCAGGCGATCTATTTGCGCCATTCCCGTCTGGGTGAGTGATGCTGACACCAACCACGTCATACGAGGCGCTGTGCGAGGGCTTTGACTGGGCGCTGCCCACGCGGCTGAACATGGCCGTGCAGGTCTGCGACAGCTGGGCCGAGGAAGCGCCGGAGCGGGTGGCGATCATTGATTTGAGTGCAGGCCGATCTGAGGTGACTTATGCACAGTTGCGCAGGATGGCAGACGCTTTGGCGCACGGTTTGGTGGCCCGAGGCGTGGCGCGAGGAGATCGTGTGGGCGTGCTGCGTTCGCAGGATGCCTGGTGCGCGGCGGCGCACATCGCGATCTGGAAAATCGGAGCGATTTCAATACCCTTGTTCAAACTCTTCAAGCAGGATGCGTTGGTCAGCCGCGTGCGGGACGCCGGGGCTGCGATTGTCGTGACGGACGAGGACGGTCTTGGTCTCTTGGCCGCCTTGGATGATGTCGCGCCGTTGATCCCTGAACAGGTGGATTTGCCGCAGCAGGTGTTCGAGACTGTGGAAACGGGCCCGGAAGACCCGGCCGTTCTGATCTACACCTCTGGCACAACGGGAAGCCCGAAGGGCGCGTTGCACGGACATCGGGTGCTGACGGGGCACCTGCCGGGTGTCGAGGTGAGCCATGATTTTCTGGGTCAACCGGAGGATTGCCTGTGGACACCAGCAGACTGGGCCTGGATTGGTGGGCTGTTTGACGTGCTGATGCCGGGGCTGGCTTTGGGTGTGCCTGTCGTGGCGGTCCGGATGCCGAAATTCACCGTGGAAGACTGCGTCAGGATTGTGCGGGAAGGCGCTGTTCGCAATGTGTTTTTCCCGCCTACGGCCTTGCGGATGCTGAAGGCGGCAGACTGTCATATTGAGGGGCTGCGCTCGGTCGCCAGCGGGGGGGAACCACTTGGGGCAGAGATGCTCGACTGGGGGCAGCGGGCCTTTGGGCTGACGATCAACGAATTCTATGGCCAGACCGAATGCAACATGGTGGCGTCGAGCTGTGGCGCGCTGTTTGCCGCGCAGCCCGGATGCCTTGGGCGGGCCGCTCCGGGGCATGAACTGGCTGTGCTGGACGAAACGGGTCAGCCCACAACCGGTGAGGGTGATATTGCTGTGAAGCGGGGTTCGGCCAGCATGATGCTTGGCTACTGGAACCGTCCCGAAACGACGGCGGAGAAGTTTCGCGGAGACTGGATGCTGACGGGCGACCGGGGCATCTGGGAGGGGGGGTACTTGCGTTTCGTGGGGCGACAGGATGATGTGATCACGTCGTCTGGATACAGAATTGGGCCGTCGGAGATTGAAGACTGCCTGCTGAAGCACGAGGCGGTCGCGACGGTTGGTGTGGTGGGCAAGCCATGCGCGCTTCGGACTGAGATTGTAAAGGCCTATGTGGTGTTGAAACACGGGTCTTTGGCGTCTGATGTGCTCGCAAAGGACATGCAGGAATTCGTGAAAGATCGCCTCGCAAGCTATTCTTACCCAAGAGAAATTTCGTTTGTGGAGGATTTGCCGATGACGGTGACAGGCAAAATCATTCGCAAAGAGCTGAAAGCGCGGGCATCGGCGGAGGTAACGCCATGAAACTTGTCTCCAACGTCCTGACAACGTCGGCGGAGTTCGAGGCCAATTGCGCGGCGCATCTCGACGCCTTGAAGGTGGTTGAAGACGCGGCACTGCTGGCGGCGGAAGGCGGCGGTGAGGCGGCGCGGGAACGGCATGTGTCGCGGGGCAAGATGCTCCCGCGTGAACGGGTGGCGAACCTGCTTGATCCGGGCAGTCCGTTCCTCGAAGTGGGGGCCTTGGCGGCCCATGGGCTTTACGATGGCGCGGCACCGGCTGCTGGTGCGATTGCGGGTGTGGGGCGCGTGGAAGGGCGTGACTGCATGATCGTTTGCAACGACGCCACGGTGAAAGGTGGCACGTATTACCCGATGACGGTCAAAAAGCACCTGCGCGCGCAAGAGATCGCGCAGGAATGCCATCTGCCGTGCATCTATCTTGTCGACAGCGGCGGGGCGAACCTGCCCAATCAGGATGAGGTGTTCCCGGACCGCGATCACTTCGGCCGGATCTTCTACAATCAGGCGCAGATGAGCGCGAAGGGTATTCCGCAGATTGCCGTGGTGATGGGGTCCTGCACAGCGGGAGGGGCTTATGTGCCGGCCATGTCGGATGTGACAATTATCGTGCGCGATCAAGGAACTATCTTTCTGGCGGGGCCGCCGTTGGTGAAGGCCGCGACGGGTGAAGAAGTAAGCGCGGAAGACCTCGGTGGCGGAGACGTGCACACGCGGCTTTCGGGTGTTGCCGATTACCTGGCCGAGGATGATGCCCACGCGTTGGCGCTCGCACGGCGGGCAGTCGCGAATTTGGGCGGTGGGTTTTCCCCCTCGAATCGCGTGACGCCGGAACCGCCTGCTTATGACCCCGAAGAGATCCTCGGCGTTGTGCCTGCTGGGCTGCGCACGCCCTATGACATTCGCGAGGTCATTGCGCGCACGGTAGACGGGTCGCGTTTCGATGAGTTTAAGGCACGGTACGGTGAGACGTTGGTCTGCGGGTTTGCCCATGTTGACGGCTGGCCGGTGGGGATCATTGCCAACAACGGTGTGCTTTTTTCCGAGAGTGCCCAGAAGGGTGCGCATTTTGTAGAGCTGTGCAGCCAACGGCGTATCCCGTTGGTGTTTCTGCAGAACATCACCGGTTTCATGGTGGGGCAGAGATACGAAAACGAGGGCATTGCGCGGCATGGCGCGAAGATGGTCACGGCTGTGGCCACAACCGCTGTGCCCAAGATCACCATGGTGGTTGGCGGGTCGTTTGGTGCCGGAAATTACGGCATGGCAGGAAGGGCTTACAGCCCGCGTTTCATGTGGTCCTGGCCCAATTCGCGCATCTCGGTGATGGGCGGCGAGCAGGCGGCGGGCGTGCTGGCCACGGTGCGCCGGCAAGCGATTGAGCGCAAGGGCGGCACATGGTCTGCCGAAGACGAGGCGGAGTTCAAGCGACCGACAATTGAGATGTTTGAGGAGCAGAGCCATCCGCTCTATGCCTCCGCGCGGCTGTGGGATGACGGTGTGATCGACCCACGCAAGTCGCGCCAGGTGCTGGCTCTGTCGTTGCAGGCCGCCCTCAACGCGCCCATCCAGGAGACACGTTTTGGCGTGTTCAGGATGTAAAATGGCCAGATGCAAAATGAAACGTCGGTTTTACGTCGGTATCACGTCGGTATTGCATCGGTGCGCTGAACGCGATGCCACGCTCAGGTTGAAAGCTCGGGATTTGAGTATTTTTGGCAAGAAAGACGCTGAGGGTGGTGCGAGTGTTTGATCGGGACGAGCAGATATGAATGACGCGCCCGAAAGAGGAACTTGGTCTTTGGGTCAGCTGGGTGCGGGGCTGAGAGATCAGTTGGGGCGGCTTTCCTTACCCAGCCTGCCGACGCTTGGCCGTAAGGTCGAATTGCCTGTTTATCTGATCCACAACTCGATTGACCCGGAAGACTATTTTTTCATCTTCGACTTTGAAGATTTTGTGGAGCACGCGCGTTCGGGGGTTTTCGTACGCCCGTCGATCCGGATTTGGGCCGGACGCGATGATTTCGAACGCCGGCAGTTCGCTCGGCACATGAGAACGAGCTTTGCGGCTGAGTTCGAGGCTGCCCGCGCGCAGCTGGCTGCGCAAGACGGCAAATCCCAAGGCTGGTTCGGATTTTTGAAATCGTCTCTAGGAGATGTTGGGTCGCTGTCGGGTTTTGTGTCGAACGTTGTGCTGCTTGTGGCCTTGTCTGCTGGAAAATTGGCGTTCAAGCAGATACTGCCCGCCGGTTGGCTGGAGGGCAAATCCGATAAGCAGCGCCTCGAGCAGGGGATCGAGGAGACTAAGGCGAAGGTGGATGAAGCATTGGCTGATGTGAACATCACCCTGCACATTGAGCTATATCGCCATGCCTATCGCGGTCATCAGCCGGGGCGTCTTTCGGGCATGGATTATGAGGCCTGGCCGCTGCCTGCCAATGTGGCCGCACACCTGAATGATGGGATATCAACGTCATGGTGGTAGCTTATGTTTGACACGATCCTGATTGCCAACCGGGGTGAGATTGCTTGCCGCGTGATTGACACAGCACGGGCCATGGGGGTGCGGACGGTTGCTGTTTACTCCGACGCGGACCGGGGCGCGCGGCATGTGGAGATGGCGGATGCGGCCGTGCATATCGGCGGCGCGGCCCCGGTGGAGAGCTATTTGCGGGGCGACAAGATCATTGAGGCCGCTGTAGCGACGGGCGCGCAGGCCATCCATCCGGGCTATGGCTTCCTGAGTGAAAACCCGGAGTTTGTGGAGGCGGTCGAAGAAGCCGGGCTGGTGTTCATCGGCCCGTCGGCCAAGGCGATCCGGGCGATGGGGCTGAAAGATGCCGCCAAGGCGCTGATGGAAGAGGCCGGGGTGCCGGTGGTGCCGGGCTATCATGGCGAAAACCAGGATCACGCGCTGTTGGCCGAGGAGGCCGACAAGATCGGCTATCCGGTCCTGATCAAAGCTGTCGCGGGCGGTGGCGGTAAGGGCATGCGGCTTGTGGAGCAGGCCGGGGATTTTGCGGAGGCGCTCGCGTCTGCGCGGGGAGAGGCCAAGACCGCGTTTGGCAATGACGCTGTGCTGGTCGAGAAGTTTGTAGCCAAGCCGCGCCATATTGAAGTGCAGGTGTTCGGAGATGGCGAGGCCGCCGTGCATCTGTTTGAGCGGGATTGCTCCTTGCAGCGCCGTCACCAGAAGGTGATCGAGGAAGCGCCTGCTCCGGGCATGACGGGCGAGATGCGCGCGGCCATGGGGGCGGCCGCGGTCCGGGCGGCGGAGGCGATTGGCTATTCCGGCGCAGGGACGGTGGAGTTCATCGTCGATGGCTCAGACGGGCTGCGCGCGGATGGGTTTTACTTCATGGAGATGAACACACGCCTGCAGGTGGAGCACCCGGTGACGGAAGCGATCACAGGCGTTGACTTGGTGGAGTGGCAGTTGCGGGTGGCCAGTGGGGAAGGCCTGCCCGTGGCGCAGGAAGGCCTCACAATCGACGGCCATGCGTTCGAGGCGCGGCTTTATGCGGAAGATGTGCCAAAGGGGTTCTTGCCAGCCACCGGGCGGCTGAGCCATTTGCACTTCCCGGATGGCGTGCGAGCCGATACCGGTGTGCGGACGGGTGACCAGATTTCGCCGTTCTACGATCCGATGATCGCCAAGGTGATTGTGCACGGGCCCACCCGGGCGGCGGGGTTGCGGAAGCTGTCAGCAGGGCTGAGCGGCTGTCAGGTGGCGGGCACGGTGACCAACTTGGCGTTTCTGGGGGCCTTGACAGAACATGCCGGGTTTGCAGCGGGCGATGTAGATACAGGACTGATCGAGCGGGACCTGGACAGCTTGGTTCGCCCCCCCGAGATGAGGGTGGAGGATGCGGCGCTGGCGGCCTTGGCGGCCTCGGGCGTCCTGGAGATGAGCGCGCCGGAGACTGGATTCGCGCTCTGGGCACCGATGTGGCGCGAGACGGCTTTGTGGTATGGCGACGACGATGTCGTGGTCAGGTGGGCCAGCCTTTCGGCGGACGCCCATGACGTGGTCGTGGACGGGACAGAGGTTTCTGTACGCCGGGAAGGGGCGCGGTGGTTCCTCAACGGCGAAGTTGCCCCAGAGGTGGTGGTCTTGGACAGCCAAGTCACCGTGTTTCGGGAGTACGGGGTGACGTTCGGTGTTGTGGATCCACTGGCGCGCGAAGATCAGGAGGGTGCCGGTGCCGATCTGATCGAGGCACCGATGCCAGGGCTGGTGAAGGTGCTCAATGCGATCGCAGGGCAGGAGGTGCGCAAAGGGGATCGGTTGGCCGTGCTGGAAGCTATGAAAATGGAGCATTCCCTGCTGGCTGCAACCGATGGTGTCGTGGCTGAAGTGCTGGTCGAGGAAGGTGCGCAAGTCATGGCCGGGGCCGCGCTCGTGCGGCTGGAGGAGGCGTGATGCGTTCTGTTGAGCTGCATGGTGACATCTTCAGTGTCTACACCCGCGCTGTGCGGATGGCATTGGACATGAAGGATGTCCCATACAGCATTAAATTCATTGATGCTTTCGATCCGTCACACGCGGAGAGATTGCGCGCGTTGCATCCGTTTCAGCGCGTGCCAATCCTGCGCGTGGACGAGTTTGAGCTTTATGAAACGCAGGCCATTTTGGACTACGTTAATGACAGCTTTGATGGCCCGGCCTTGCGTCCCGACACGGCGGAGGCGACAGCTCGGATGCGGCAGGTTATGGGGATCGCGGACAGCTATCTGTACTGGCCCCTGGTGCGGCAGGCGGCCTCGCAACATCTGTTTTATCCGCTGGAAGGAGAGCCGGTCGATGAGCGGGTGTTCAAAGCAGGGCTGGCGGCGACACCGCGTGGCCTCGACGCATTGGAGACGATCGCGCAAGAAGGGCTGGTGTTGCAGCCCGATCAACATGGGCTGGCCGATTGTCACATCTGGCCGATGATGGATTATGCGCTGATGGTGCCGCAGATTGCCGAGATGATGGACGCGCGACCCGCGCTTGCGGTCTGGGCCGAAGCCATGGCCGCGCGTCCGGTGTCGGTGGCCACGAAACCTGATCTGGAAGAGCTTCGGGTGGATGCTGATGGCTGATTATGTCGAGATTTTCGAAGTGGGCCCGCGTGACGGGTTGCAGAATGAGAAACGCTTCATCCCCACGCCTGACAAGATCGCGCTGATTGATTGCCTCAGCCGGGCCGGCTTCAAACGGATCGAGGTGGCCAGTTTCGTCAGCCCCAAATGGGTGCCGCAGATGGCCGATGGGGCGGAGGTGCTGGCCGGGATCACGCGCGCGCCGGGTGTGAGCTATGCCGGGCTGACGCCCAACATGCGCGGGTTCAATGGTGCTGTGGCCGCGAAAGCCGACGAGGTGGCGGTGTTTGGCTCTGCCTCCGAGGGGTTTTCCAAAGCCAATATCAACGCCACCATCGCGGAAAGCCTTGAGAGGTTCGCGCCGGTGGTGGAGGCCGGGCGCGCGGCGGGGTTGCCGGTGCGGGGCTATGTGTCTTGCGTAAGTGATTGCCCCTATGACGGACTTGTTGCGCCAGAAGCCGTGGCGCGGGTGAGCGCGGCGCTTTACGAGATGGGATGTTATGAGATCTCATTGGGCGACACGATCGGTCAGGGCACGCCAGAGCGGATTGATGCCATGCTGAAAGCCGTCTGCGACGTTGTACCGGTCGAGAAACTGGCCGGGCATTATCACGATACGGCCCACCGTGCCCTGGCCAATATTGAGGTGTCATTGGGTCATGGCGTGCGGGTGTTTGACGCTGCTGTCGCGGGGCTGGGGGGGTGTCCTTATGCACCGGGTGCTGCGGGCCATGTTGCCACAGAAGCGGTGCATAACCGATTGGTTGCGTTGGGATATAACACAGGGCTCGATGTGGATGTGTTGCAGCAGGCCTCGGAAATTGCACTGACCATGCGAGGGACGCATGAGTGATGTTCGGGGTCTTGGGCGGGGACGAGACGGAGATGCATGATGTTTGAAACAATTGCGATTGAACGTGACATGCGCGGCGTGGTGACGCTTTGGCTCGACCGGGAAGACAAGCACAACGCCATGTCGGCGCAGATGATGGCAGAGCTGACGCAGGCGGCGGATGACCTGGGGGCTGATGAGAGTGTCCGCGTGGTTGTGCTGGCCGGACGGGGCAAGAGTTTTTGCGCCGGGGCCGATCTGGGCTGGATGCGAGAGCAGTTTGAGGCGGCACCGGATGTGCGCGTGGCGGAGGCTATGAAATTAGCAAACATGCTCAAAGCATTGAATGAGTTGCCAAAACCCCTGATTGGCCGGGTGCATGGCAATGCATTCGGCGGCGGTGTGGGGTTGATTGCCGTGTGCGATGTGGCCGTCGGGGTTGAGGGCGTGTTGCTGGGCTTTACTGAGACGCGGCTGGGCCTGATCCCGGCCACCATCGGCCCGCATGTGGCGGCTCGGATGGGGGCCGCGCGGGCGCGGCGCGTTTTCATGAATTCCCGCCGGTTCGGGGCAGCGGAGGCGGTGGATCTGGGGCTTTTGGCCTCTGTGGTGGCCGAGGCAGACCTGGATGCGGCGGTCGAGGCGGAGGTTGTGCCGTATTTGTCCTGCGCGCCGGGGGCTGTGGCGCGCTCAAAGGCGTTGTTGCGCTCGCTGGGGCCGGTGATTGATGAGGCGGTACTGGAGCGCACGATTGCGGCGCTGAGCGATGCTTGGGAGACGGACGAGGCGCAGGAAGGGATTTCGGCGTTTTTTGAAAAGCGCGCGCCGTCGTGGGCCGACCCGGATACGCCGTAATATTTCAAGCCTTTAGCTTGCAACACCACCGGTCTGACCTCGAAAAGGAACACCTGACATGAGCAAATTGGTTATGGCCTTGACGTCGGTACGGCCTGACGGACAAAAAGCACTTGAGGCCTATTTGGCGGTCGTGGGTCCGTTGATGGACAAGGCTGGCGCGCGGTTGGTGTCTCGCTATCAGACCTCAGAAAACTTGTCGAAAACGGACATGCCTGAATTTGTGTCCGTTGTAGAATACCCCGACATGGGCGCCATCAGGATGGTGTTTGAAGCCCCGGAATATCTGGCTTTGCGGCCCACACGCGAGGCTGCGTTTAGTCGATACGACATTTGTGTCCTGGAGAGTGTCTAACCATGCGTGCGCTCGACTGACCCAAACGCCGAGCAGGTTCTTTGCAAGAATGGGGCCCGCACGCGTTGACGCCCCGTCCCATGGTGTTAAACCCACGCGAAGGCCAAAAAAGACGACGGCCATGAGGACGAGAGCCATGCAGCTTTTTACTGAGATCAGAGACCTGGTGCTGAACGCCATTGCGGGATTGCAGTCGGACGGGCACTTGCCGTCGGATCTGAAAACCGATGCGATCACGGTGGAGCCGCCGCGCGATACAGCGCATGGGGATATGGCGACAAATGCTGCCATGGTGCTGGCCAAGCCGGCGCAGATGAAGCCGCGCGACATTGCAGAGATGCTTGCAGAGCGGTTGGCGGCCGATGTGCGGATCGTCAGCGCGGACGTGGCGGGCCCGGGGTTTTTGAACCTGCGGCTGGCGACGGGCGAATGGCACAAGGTTGTCAGCGCCGTGCTGGAGCAGGGGACGGATTTCGGGCGCTCAGGCATGGGCGCGGATCAGCGGGTGAACGTTGAATATGTCTCTGCGAACCCAACCGGCCCTTTGCATGTGGGCCACACACGGGGTGCGGTTTTCGGGGATGCATTGGCAAGCCTGCTTGATTTCGCGGGCTTTGATGTGACGCGGGAGTATTACATCAACGACGGCGGGTCGCAGGTCGATGTGCTCGCCCGGTCTGTCTATCTGCGGTACCTGGAAGCCCATGGGCAGGCGGTGGCGTTCGAGGACGGCACGTATCCCGGCGATTACCTCGTGCCGGTGGGGCAGGCGCTCAAAGATAAGGTGGGCGATGCCTATGTCGACAAGGGTGAGCAATTCTGGCTGGCCGAGGTTCGGGAGTTTGCGACGGACGCAATGATGGACCTCATCCGCGCCGATCTCGCCGCCCTCGGCGTTAAGATGGATGTGTTTTACTCCGAGAAGTCGCTTTACGGCACAGGCCGGATTGAAGAGGCGTTAGAGGCTCTGCAATCCAAGGGGCTCATCTATGAGGGCGTGCTGGAGCCGCCCAAGGGCAAACTGCCGGAGGATTGGGAACCGCGCGAGCAGACGCTGTTCAAATCGACCGAGCACGGCGATGACGTGGACCGGCCCGTCAAGAAATCGGATGGCAGCTGGACCTATTTCGCGCCGGATATCGCTTATCATTATGACAAGGTTTCCAGAGGGTTCGACGCGCTTATTGATGTATTCGGTGCCGACCATGGTGGCTATGTCAAACGGATGAAGGCAGCGGTGAGCGCACTGGCCGATGGCAGGGTGCCGCTGGACATCAAACTGATCCAGCTGGTGAAGCTTTACAAGGATGGTGAGCCGTTCAAGATGTCGAAGCGGGCGGGCACCTTCGTGACAATGCGCGACGTGGTGGATCAGGTGGGATCAGACGTGACCCGGTTCGTCATGCTGACCCGGAAAAACGACGCACCGCTGGATTTCGACTTCGACAAGGTGTTGGAGCAATCCAAGGAAAACCCGGTTTTCTACGTGCAATATGCCCATGCGCGGGTGTGTTCGGTCATTCGCAAGGCGCAAGAGGCGGGGATTGATGTGTCTGATGAGGCCTTGCGTGGCGCGGATATCTCCGGATTGACCCATGAGGCGGAGCTGGCCATGGCCAAGAAGCTCGCCGAATGGCCGCGCCTTGTAGAGATCGCCGCGCGGAGCCATGAGCCGCACCGTGTGGCGTTTTACCTCTATGATCTGGCCAGTGAGCTGCACGCCCTGTGGAACCGGGGCAATGATGTGCCCGAATTGCGCTTCCTGCAGGAAAGTGACCCTGCCACAACACAGGCAAAAATTGCACAAGCGCGTGCCGTTGCCGTTGTTATTTCTGCCGGTCTTGGTATCTTGGGGGTAACTCCGGCAACCGAGATGCGGTAAACGCACCACCCATAAGCCGGGTCTATGAGGCAGTTTTAAAACCGGCGAGGCCACGAAGCCTAAGGAACGCCGGCAGAGGCGAGGCAGAGCATGGCACAGGTGGCGGAACAGGTCGGGTCCCGGCCGCAACGGTCGCAATCCTTTCAAAATCAACCGGTTACGGCGGGTCGTGTCGCCAACGCATTGGGCGCGGTGTTGTCCCTGGCGCTGGTGGTGGGCGTGTCCGTTTGGGCGTATAAACTGATCTCTCGCGATGTCAGTGGCGTGCCTGTTGTCCGGGCTGCAGAAGGGCCGATGCGCGTGCAGCCTGAGCAACCGGGCGGCAGCCAGGCAGACCATCAGGGGCTGGCTGTGAACAATGTGGCGGCTGCTGGCAGTGCGGAAAAGCCTGCCGATCGGCTGATCCTTGCCCCCGCGCCGCTCGATCTGACGCAAGAGGACGTGGTCGCAGCAGAGCCAAGCCGTCCGGCGGAGACGGAAGCCGCAGATGTGCCGGCGGAAACGCTTGACCCTGTACAGCTGGCCGCTGTGGAGGCCCTGGCCAACCGGTTGGCGGCTGGTCTTGACCCGATTTCAAGCGCACAGACTCCGACTGAGCCGGAGGTGGCGGCGCAGCCCGAAGTCACCCCCGAACCTGTCCCTGAGCCCGAAGTTGAGCAAGTGGCGCGCGTGGAAGGGGGGCTTGGCCGGTCGTTGCGACCCAAACTGCGCCCTGCAGGGTTGGCAGAGGGACCGCAGCCCGTTGCATTGGCGAGCCCCGCGGATGTGGTGGATATAGACCCCGAAACCCTGCCGGTTGGGACGCGCTTGGCCCAGCTTGGCGCGTTTGCCAGTGCGGATATCGCGCGACAGGAGTGGGATCGACTGGCGGTGAAGTTCTCGGATTACCTTGATGGCAAAGGCCGCGTGATCCAGAAAGCCGTCAGCGGTGGGCGGACGTTCTATCGTCTGCGCGCAGAAGGGTTTGAAGATCTCTCGGACGCAAGACGGTTCTGTTCGGCGCTCGTGGCAGAACGGGCTGAATGTATTCCCGTGGTCACGCGGTGAGGGCCGTTGCGTGAGCCGGTTTGGCGCGACCATTCTGGATGCGACAGGCCCGCGGCTGAGCGCGGAGGAAAAGGCGTTCTTTGCGCAAGCTGACCCGTTTGGGTTCATCCTTTTTGCCCGTAATATTGAAAGCCCGGATCAGGCGCGCGCGCTGACGGCCGAGATGCGCGATGCCGTGGGGCGGGATGCGCCCATTCTGATCGATCAGGAGGGCGGTCGCGTGCAGCGTATGCGCCCGCCGCATTGGCGGGCCTGGGTGCCACCGGCGGAAGAGATTGCAAGGGCAGGGGCCAACGCAGAAGAGGTCATGTATCTGCGCTCTCGCCTGATGGCGGATGAGCTGCGGGCCAGCGGCGTGGACAGCAATTGCGCGCCCTTGGTGGATGTGACCTGTGCGGCGACCCATGATTTTCTAACAGATCGCTGCTACGGCGATGATCCAACCCGCGTGGCGACCATAGGGCGGGCCGTGGCGGATGGGCTTTTGGCAGGGGGGGTCCTGCCGGTGGTCAAGCACATGCCCGGCCACGGGCGGGCCACGGTCGACAGCCACTTTTCGCTGCCGGAAACGGATGCCACTGTCGCAACGCTGGCGAAGACGGATTTCGCGCCCTTCAAAGCGCTGAATGACCTGCCGATGGGGATGACAGGGCATGTTGTGTTCTCGGAATTGGACGACCGCCCCGCCACGCTTTCGCCGGTGGTGATGCAGTACATCCGCGACGAGATCGGCTTTGACGGGCTGATCATGACCGATGACATCACGATGAAGGCGCTGGACGCAGACCTTGAAGACATCGCGACAGGATCGCTTCAGGCTGGGTGCGACGTCGTGCTGCTGTGCAATGCATCGCTGGAAGATCGCCGCCGGGTGGCGGATGTATCCGGCAAGATGTCAGAGGCCGCTCAAGCCCGTGCAGAACGGGCCCTTGCGGCGCGCAAAACGCCAGATGAGGTTGACATTCCCGCGCTGGAGGCAAAGCTGCTTGCGTTGACGACGTAGCTTTGATCAAAGGCCCCGGTATGGTGGACCCCGATGTAGACCCTGATTTCGACAATGGCGACATGGAGCGCGTGGCTGACCGCATGGCGGCAGAGGCGTTGATCGTTGACATTGACGGGTTTGAAGGTCCGCTGGACCTGTTGCTGACGCTGGGGCGCACGCAGAAGGTGGATTTGCGGCAGATCTCGGTGCTGCAACTGGCGCGACAGTATCTGGAATTTGTAGAGCGGGCCAGAGAGTTACGCATCGAACTTGCGGCGGACTATCTGGTGATGGCCGCGTGGTTGGCTTTCCTGAAGTCGCGGTTGCTATTGCCGCCGGACCCCGAAGATGAGGGGCCGACGGGGGCTGAACTGGCCGCGCATTTGGCGTTTCAGTTGGAACGCTTGCAGGCGATGCGCCAGATGGCGGCAAAGCTGATGGCGCGGGATCAGTTGGGGCGCGACTTCTTTCCGCGTGGCATCCCGGAGGATGTGACGCGCGTGCGGACGGTGCACTACACCGCCACTCTGCTGGACCTGATGCAGGGCTATGCACGCATCCGCACCAAGGATGAATTCCGCCCCTATACGATGGATCGCGATGCGCTTCTGACCATGGAGCAGGCGCTGGACCGGATGCGATCTTTGATCGGATTTTCAGGCAGTTGGACGGATATCGTCAGCTTCCTGCCGGATGATTTTCGCGGCGATCCGGCGCGGCGGCGGTCGGCCACGGCATCGACCTTTGCGGCCTCTCTTGAACTGGTCAAGGAAGGCAAGGTAGAGATCCGCCAGTCGGAGGCTTTCGCCCCGGTCGAACTGCGCCGGAGGGACAGCTGAGATGTCAGAAGAGACACAAGAACCCGAGAACGACAGCCTCTTCGAAGCCCCGCACATGGCAGAGCAGGAGCGCATGTGTGAAGCGATCCTCTTTGCCACGGCTGAGCCTGTCACCATTGCTGAGATGCAGGCCCGGATGCCCCACGGGGCGGACGCTGCAGAGGCCTTGGTTCATCTCAAAAAGCGATATGAGGGACGCGGAGTACAGTTGGTGAAGGTTGGTGATGCATGGGCCATGCGGACAGCCTCGGACCTCGGGTTTTTATTGCAAAAAGAAACGGTTGAGACGCGAAAGTTAAGTCGAGCGGCGATCGAAACGCTGGCAATTGTGGCCTATCACCAACCGGTCACGCGCGCAGAAATCGAAGAGATCCGGGGCGTATCTGTCAGCCGGGGCACGGTGGACCAGTTGTTGGAGCTGGAATGGATCCGGTTTGGGCGCCGCCGTATGACACCCGGCCGCCCCGTGACATTCGTGGTGACGCAGAATTTCCTGGATCATTTCGGCCTGGAAAGCGCGCGCGATTTGCCTGGGCTGAAAGAGCTGCGGGCCGCGGGCCTGTTGGAAAACCGTCCGCCGCCTGGCAGCCTGCCAGAAGGCGAGGAAGGCGACGAGGTGGAAGAAGATCAGGACGAACTTTTCGACGAAGAGTAAGTCGCTCGGACCCAATGCCCTGCCCAATGCCCTGAAAAAACCACGATTGCTTCCTATATGATGATAAGAGCAGAGCTGTGGAGGGCAGTATGAACGCCAACAGAATGATCAGTATGGCCATCAACATGGTGATGCGCCGCTTGATGCGGACGGGGATTGATGCGGGCATGAATGCCGTGGCGAACCGCCGTCAAGCGAAGACCACGCAGGATCCGGAGGCGCAGCAGGGCGCGGACCAGAATGCGCCTCGCAAGCAAAACGGCGGGCCGAACACGCGGCAGCTTCAGCAGAAGATGCAGAAATCCATTCGATTGGGACGTCGTCTCGGGCGGTTTTGATCGGCGAGGGCGTTAGCGCCCCGTGTTATGCCTTGAAATGCTTGGACAGTTTCAGGCCCTGACCCTGATAGTTTGACGCGATGCCCGCGCCGTAAAGCTGATCGGGCACTTGATCCATGCGCTCATACACCAGCCGCCCGACGATTTGGCCGTGTTCCAGCACGAATGGCGCTTCGTGACAGCGCACTTCCAGCACGCCGCGCGATCCAGCGCCTCCGGAATCGGCCCAGCCAAACCCGGGATCGAAGAACCCTGCATAATGCACGCGAAATTCACCGGCCATGGCGACGTAAGGCACCATTTCGGCCGCGTGCGTGGGCGGAATGACGATCGCCTCACGGCTGACAAGAATGTAAAACGCGCCGGGGTCCAGGATGATCCAACCGTCTTCGGTATGGACGTCTTCCCAGAAATCTTTCGGGTCGTAGTGGGCCAGTTTGCTGAGGTCGATCACGCCGGTATGCGGCTTGGCGCGGTAACCGACGAGGGTGCCCGTCGCAGGCTTCAGGTCGACCGAAAACCCCAATCCGTCGGAGATCATCGCTTCACCCGATACGATGGGCGTCTCAGCGTGCAGGGCTTTGAGGGCATCGTCGTCGATCACAGTGTGGCCGTCGCGGAAGATGACCTGGTTCAACATCTGCCCAGTCTGGGCGATGACGGAGAAGCTTTGCGGGCAAATCTCTACATAGAGCGGGCCGGAGTAGCCTTGTGGAATGCGGTCAAACTCTGTGCCGTGGTCGGTGATGATCCGCGTGAGCAGGTCCAGCCGACCGATGGAGGATTTGGCACTGGCCGCCCCCGACACGCCCACGGGCAAATCGAGGCTTTCCAGCAGGGGCACGACATAGACGCAGCCCTTTTCAAGCACAGCCCCGTCCGAGATGTCGATGCGATGCATTTCGAAATCCGCCAGCCGTTCCGACACGGTGCGCGTGGCTCCGGCGAGGAAAGAGGCGCGGACGCGATAGGCGGTATGGCCGAGGCGTAAGTCGAGACTGGCGGGTTGGACCTGGCCGTCGGCCACTGGGGCGCTGGCCGAAATCTGACCCGTGTCGATCATGATCTGAAGCTGTTGGCTGGCCAAAACGCCTGTCATCACTGCCCCCTACACTGGTTCCATCCAATGTCTCTGACTGTGTCCAAGCATGCGCGGGTCGGTTTGGGCGCGTCAATGAAAAGGGAGAAGAGAATGGTCGGGCTAGCAGGGTTCGAACCTGCGACCTCCCGTCCCCCAGACGGACGCGCTACCAGACTGCGCTATAGCCCGACAATTGCGTCTTCATACTGGAAATGCAGGGGACGGCAAGGGGCAACCGGGGGGCGGGGTGCAAAATTTCGAAGGTGGGCGTTTGGGCTGTGAAGCTATACGGTTGTCATACGCGCTTGAACACTCATTCTTCACGTTGTGGGTTAAGCCTCCATACCCCAAGATTGCCGCGCATTGTCAGGCCGCGGGGTGGCGATCTGATCAATGAACGTCGCGCTTTATCATGCAAAATCATTGCTTCATTCGAACGCAGCGCTGATCCCACCAAATCGCCAGTCCGTGGGGGCGGCCTGGCGATGCGCGGCGGTGGGCAAGGCCCACCTTGATTCCGCGCGGGCAACCAACTTGCCAAGTCACTTTGGGGTTTGCAATTGACGTCTGTTGTCCAGATTTCCTAGGCCCGGCGGGCGATGGCGTCGCGCAGGCGGTCCATCACCGGCAGCAGGCTTTCGCGGCGCGCGGCAAGGTCGGACGGGCGCATGTTTTCGACCCGGTCCAGAAGGCGGACAATCTCGGGCAGACCGACGCCGTGATCGACATTTTCGTCATCTTCGCTGTCGTCGTCGGATGCGTCATCGGACGGGGAGGCCTCTTCAACCACAGTGTCCGCCTCTGCAGTCTCTTCTGACGGGGCAGGAGGCTCTTCAACGGGGGCTTCCGCGATCTCGTCTTCGATCACGGGCTCCGGTGTTGGTTCAGGTTCGGGCGCAGGTGCCGGTTCGGGGGCCTTGAAGCTGACCACGCTAGAGGTCTCGGGTTCAGGCTCGGCCACAGGGTCTGGCGTGACAGGCTCAAACCGGGTGCCTTCAGATGGGTGCACGGACATGGCCGCCACATGCTTGACGCCCTGTTGGCGCAGCAGGGATTGCACGCTTTTGATGGTCATCCCGTCTTCGTGCAGCAGTTTCTTGATACCACCCAACAGCATCATGTCTTGCGGACGATAGTATCGACGTCCCCCGGCGCGTTTCACCGGCTTCACTTGGGTGAACTTGCTTTCCCAAAATCGCAGGACATGGGCCGGGGTATCCAGCCACTCCGCCACTTCGCTGATGGTGCGGAATGCGTCTGCAGATTTGCTCATGAGAGGACCTTATGCGCGTTTGTTGCCAGCGGCGACGCGGTCCTTCATCAGGTGTGAAGGCCGGAATGTCAGCACGCGGCGCGGGTTGATCGGCACTTCTTCCCCGGTTTTCGGGTTACGGCCGACGCGGGCGGTTTTGGACCGGACCGAGAAGGTGCCAAAGGAGGAGATTTTGACCTGTTCGCCGTCGACGAGCGCATCGGACATGTGGTTGAGAACGCTTTCTACAAGCTGGGCGGAGTCATTGCGTGACAGGCCCACTTCGCGGAACACGGCCTCACTCAGATCCATTCTGGTCAGTGTCTTTTCAGTCATCTCATCCCCTCGTTCTTTCCCAAGACTTTATGGCGGAAGGATTTTCCGAGTCAATGTCAATGACTTGGCGCAGGGAGTTTGTGCAGCCTCAAAGGCCCGAATCTGCGGATTTTACCACCGCAAAACGACCGAACCCCATGCCAGACCGCCGCCAATGGCCTCAGACACGATCAGGTTGCCAGGTTGGATTTTCCCTTCTTCGACACCCACGGCCATGGCCAGAGGGATCGAGGCGGCAGAGGTATTGCCATGGTCCTGCACGGTGACGATCACGCGGTCCATGGGGATGCCAAGCTTTTTGGCGGTGCCCGCGATGATGCGGATATTGGCCTGATGCGGCACGATCCAGTCGACATCGTCGTGGCCCAGGTCGATCTTTCCAAGGGCCGTGTCTGCGGTGGTAGAAAGCTTCTCAACCGCTTGCCGGAAGAGTTGGTTGCCCTGCATGCGCAGTTTGCCGGAGGTGCCTGAGGTCGACACACCGCCATCGACGTAGAGCATATCCTTATAGCGCCCGTCAGAGTTCAGATCGGTCGACAGGATGCCACGATCGTCTGTGGTGCCTTCACCGTCCTGCGCAGAAATGATCAGCGCGCCAGCCCCATCGCCGAACAACACACAGGTGCCGCGATCTTCCCAGTCCATGATGCGGCTGAAGGTTTCCGCACCGATGACCAGAAGGCGCTTGGCCTGACCGGCGACGATCAAGGCGTTCGCGTTGGCCAGCGCGTAGATGAACCCGGCGCAGACGGCCTGAACATCGAAGGCAAAGCCGTGTGTCATGCCAACCCGGGATTGCACCATGGTGGCGACAGATGGGAAGGTCAGATCCGGGGTCGAGGTGGCGACAAGCACACCGTCGATATCGCTGGGGTCCAGTCCGGCCTTCTCAATGGCATCTTTGGCCGCCAGCACCGCCAGATCAGACGTCGTTTGATCATCTGCCGCAAAACGGCGGCGTTCAATGCCGGACCGGGTGCGAATCCATTCGTCTGACGTGTCCAGGAAGCTTTCGAAATGGGAATTGGGGACCACGCGCTCGGGCAGGTAGTGACCAACAGCTTCTACAACCGCACGTATCGTCATTCATGTTCACCGTTGGCATCTGCGTCGGCATCCTGTTCAAGCATGGCGGCAGATGCAACCCTTGCCGCCAGCTTTTGCGAAAATCCGGACTGGCCCAGTTGGAAGGCAAGCTTCACGGCGGCCGAAACGCCCGTGGCATCCGCTGCACCGTGGGATTTGACCACCGTCCCGTTGAGACCCAGAAACACGCCGCCATTGGACCGGCGCGGGTCGATGCGTTTTTTCAGACGTCTGAGCGAGGTCAGCGCCAGAAGGGCCGCGATGCGGGACAAGGGCGTGTAGCGAAACGCTTCTTTCAGCATGTCGGAGATCATCTTGGCCACGCCTTCGCCGGTCTTGAGAGCGACATTGCCTGTGAACCCATCGGTCACGATCACGTCGCAGCGCGTGCCCGGCAGGTCGCGGCCTTCGACGAAGCCCACGAATTCAAAATCTGCGTTGCGGGCGTTCGCATTGATCAGGTCATAGGCTTCTTTGAGTTCCGAGCGGCCTTTATGCTCTTCGGTGCCCACATTGAGCAGGCCCACGCGGGGGCGGGGCAGGTCAAAACCGTTGCGGGCATAAGAGACACCCATCAGGGCATATTGCATCAGGTCCTTGGCATCGGCGCGAATGTCAGCGCCGCCGTCCAGCATGATGTTGAAACCTTGGGGATTGGGCGATGGCCAAAGAACCGCAATGGCCGGGCGGTAAATTCCGGGCAATTTGCGCAACCGGACAACGGACAGGAGCATCAATGCGCCGGTATTGCCGCAGGAGACGCATACGGTCGCTTCGCCTTTGCGCACGGATTCGAGCGCAGACCACATGGATGTGTCCTTGCCATGGCGGAGAACATGGCTGGGCTTTTCTTCCATCGACACCACATCGTGGGCGTCGCGGATTTCACAAATGTCCTTCAGCGCGCGCCGCTTGGCCACCAGCGGCTCAAGCGTTTCCTTGGGCCCGTGCAGGATAAAGCCGATATCGGGGTTCTTCTTGGCCGACTTATGCAGACCCGCAACAACAACAGAGGGGCCGTAATCGCCCCCCATCGCGTCCACCGAAATAATGGTTCGGGTTTTGCCTGTGCTGCTTTGATCCGGTGTTGCGGCCATCAGGACGCCCGCTCCCGCTTAGCTCAGGCTGCGTCGTCTTCCAGATCGACCTCATCGACCATGGCGATGATTTCGCGACCGTTGTAGTGGCCGCAGGCGCCGCACACGTGGTGCGGGCGGGTCAGCTCACCGCATTCCGGGCATTCGTTCGGGTTAGCAGCAACCAGAGCGTCATGCGCCCGACGGTTGTTGCGGCGCGACTTGGAGACTTTGTTTTGTTGGACGGCCATGGTGCCACCTCGGTTCGTTTGGGGGCCGTGTTTGGCCCGTGTGTCTTCAGTTCAAATCAAGTTGATGCCGCTCATAAGACGCGGTGCGCCGAAGGATCAACCCCTAAATCTGGTGAGAGCGCGAAAATACAGATAATCGCCGCCGGGGCAAGGGGTTTTTGGGGGAATTTTCGGGGTTTGGGATATGCTCGCGAGAGCGCGTTACGTTTCCCCGTCTTCCAGCTTTTTCTTCAGGTCGGCCAAGGCCGAAAATGCGCTTTGCCCGGACGGGCCGATGGGCTCTGCCCCGGCGGGGCGGGCCTCTGTCTGAGGAGCCTCCGCGCCGTCAATGCGGGGGTAGACGGGCAGGGCGAGGGCGAGGGCTTCTGCCATGACTGAGGCAAGGTCAATGTCCTCACCCAGTGGATCAATGCTGTCATCTTCGGGCATTTCAACCTCATCGCCTTGTTCTTCCACGGGCGGCCAGGTTTTCAGGAAGCGGCGGGTGATCGGTTCTTCAAGGCGGGTCGTCACGGGGTCGAGCGTCACCACGCAGGGCTGGATGACCGTGGCGCCCAAGGTTGCCGACAGTTTCCAATCCTGTTTGCCGTCGGCCTCAATACCCCCGTGAAAGCGCACCTTCCTAAGACCGATGAGGCCCAGATCGTCCGCCATGACAGCCATATCATGTGCCGAGGGGCGCAGATCGAATCTCAAGGGCCGTTTGGGCGAGAGTTTGCCGACCGGCACAGGGGTCATATCGGTGTAAACATTGCTCACGCGCTTGTCCCTATCCTTTCTTGAACTTAAACCCTAGCTTGTTGTATGCGAAGCGCAACGCGGTTGCCGCAAAGACGTTAAGGGCGGGGTCATATTTATGAGTCGTTGGTTTGCCAAACTGGTGGCCCTGGTTGGGCTCATGGTGGCTGTGGGCTGTACACCTCAGTTCCGCAATCACGGATATGTGCCGCCTGAAGACGTTTTGCAGCAGCTTGTGGTTGGTGTGGACACGCGGGCGACTGTGGATGATGTCGTCGGCGCGCCGTCTGCGGCGGGGGTTCTGGGCGATGGCAACTACTACTATGTGCGCAGCCGCGTGCGGGAGTATGGCATGCTCCGCCCGCAGGAGATCGAGCGCACGGTTCTTGCCATCAGCTTTAACCAGAACGACACGATCGCGAATATCGAACGGTTCGGGCTTGAGAAAGGCCAGATTGTTCCGCTGACCCGGCGCGTGACGGACAGCTCTGTAGTGGGCAATGGCTTCCTGCGGCAAGTCTTCGGCAATATCGGCGCAATTGACCCGTCAGGTCTGTTTGGAAATTGAGCCCTGTCGCACCTATGTCACAGGAATCGCGCAAGACAGCGACGCGTGTGAGGGTGGATCATGTTTGGCAAAGGCCGCTATCAATCCCGAATTGCTGAGACGCACGCGGATGTGTGCGCGGCGCAAGGGTTGCGTTACAAGGCTTTTCACCCCGATGATGCAGGCGAAGGGCTGGACCAGGATGAATTCGACGCGCTTTGCTCTCATATCCTGATTGAAGAGACAGCGACGGGACGGCTGGTATGCTGCTTTCGCATGCTGCCCTTGAATGACGGGGCCGAGATTGGCCGCACATATTCCGCGCAGTTCTACGAATTATCAGCCTTGCGCCAGTTTGATGGCCGCATGGTCGAGATGGGGCGGTTCTGCATCGATCCGGAGGTGCATGACCCGGATGTGCTGCGCGTGGCCTGGGCGGCGATGACGCGGTACGTGGACGACAATGGCGTGGAGATGCTGTTTGGATGCTCATCCTTCAAAGGCACCGATGCAGATCCATATTTCGATGCCTTTGCCATGCTCAAAGACCGCCATCTTGCGCCCAGCCGGTGGTGGCCCAAGGTGAAAGCGCCGTCTGTTTTCCGATTTGCCCAGACCCTGCGCCGCCGCAAGCCCGACAAGAAGCGTGCAATGCTGGGGATGCCGCCCCTGTTGAGGACCTACCTGATGATGGGCGGGTGGGTGAGCGATCATGCCGTCGTCGATCAGCAGATGAACACGCTGCATGTGTTCACGGGGCTGGAGATTGCGGCGATCCCGCCTGTGCGCAAGCGGCTGTTGCGGGCGGATGCCGGGTGACGTGCGTGTCGCGAAGCGCTTGACCGCTGTTGCCCTGCGCTGTAGCCCGCCGGCATGGCCAAGGCACCGCTTCTACAGCTGACTGACATTTCCCTGACCTTCGGTGGTGATCCGGTGTTCGACGCTTTGTCGATGACGGTGCAGACCGGCGACAGGCTGGCGCTTGTCGGGCGCAACGGGTCGGGCAAATCCACCTTGATGAAACTGATGGCGGGCCTTGTGGAGGCCGATGCGGGCAGTCGATCGATGCCGCCGGGCACCAGCGTTGGCTATATGGAGCAAGACCCTGATTTTTCAGGGTTTGCCACTTTGGGGGATTTTACACTGCGCGACCTTGGACCGGGGCAAGAGCATCTGGTCATGGCCGCCGCGCAAGGCCTGGGCTTTGATCCCGACCGCGCGCCCGAGACGGCCTCGGGTGGCGAACGACGGCGCGCTGCGCTGGCCAAGTTGATGGCAGAACGGCCCGATCTGATGCTGCTGGATGAGCCAACGAACCATCTGGATATTCAGGCCATTGGCTGGCTGGAAGGGCAACTGGCGGGCGTGCGCGGGGCCTATGTGCTGATCAGCCACGACCGGGCGTTTCTTCGGGCACTGACACGGGCGACGCTGTGGTTGGACCGCGGGCAGATGCGGCGGTAGGACAAGGGATTTGAAGCCTTTGAGGCTTGGCGCGATAAGACATGGGACGAAGAAGACCTCGCGCGGCACAAGCTGGACCGCAAGATCAAGGCAGAGGCGCGGTGGGCCGTGGAAGGGATTAGCGCGCGGCGCAAACGCAATCAGGGGCGCGTGCGGGCTTTGCAGGCGATGAAGGCCGAGCGCGCGGCGCAAATCCGGCGGCAGGGCACGGCGGATTTGCAACTCGACAGTGGTGAGCAGTCGGGCCGCAAGGTCATCGAAGCAAAAGGAATTTCAAAAGCTTATGATGGAAACCTCATCATAAAAGACTTCTCGCTCACGTTGCGCCGCAAAGACCGTGTGGCTTTCGTGGGGCCAAATGGCGTGGGCAAGACCACGCTTTTGCGATTGCTTATGGCGTCAGAGGCACCGGACCGCGGGACGGTCGTGCACGGCACCAATCTGGAACCGGCTGTCTTCGATCAGGGGCGCGAAGGGCTGAACCCTGAGATGAGCCTTTGGGACAACCTTACGCGCGACCCGCAGATGGGCGTGTCCGGGCGATCCGATCAGGTGATGGTGCGCGGCGCGCCACGGCATGTGGTGGGATACCTGAAGGATTTTCTGTTCGACGAAGCACAAGCGCGCGCGAAGGTGTCGTCGCTGTCGGGTGGGGAGAAGGCGCGCCTTCTGCTGGCCAAACTGATGGCGCGGGCGAGCAATCTGTTGGTGCTGGATGAGCCGACCAACGATCTGGACATCGAATCGCTCGACCTGTTGCAGGACGTGCTGGATGGCTATGACGGGACGGTTTTGCTGATCAGCCACGACCGGGACTTTCTGGACCGTGTGGCGACCAGTACCGTGCTGTTTGAAGGGCAGGGCCGCACCACGCTTTATGCAGGCGGGTGGAGCGATATGGTGGCTCAGCGCGGCAATACGGGCGTGTTTGCAGCACCTGAGACGGAGAAACCGCGCAAATCACCGCGAAAAGAAGCGCAGTCGGAGCTTAAGTCGCAAAAGTCCGGTTTGAGCTTCTCGGAGAAACACCGGTTTGACCGTTTGCCTGCGGAGATGGAGCGACTGGAGGCCGAAATCGGCAAGCTGGAAGAGCTGTTGTCGGATCCGGAGTTGTTTACGCGAGAGCCTGTGAAGTTTGAGAAAGCCACAACGGCGTTGGTCGAGCGGCAGGAAAAGCTGAGCGCGGCTGAAGAAGACTGGCTGATGCTGGCTGAAAAGAGTGAAGCGGCCAGCTAGACCGTTACTCGTTCACGATCTTGATCGTTTCGCCGCCGGTTTCGATCCATTGCTCGAGCGTCTGGAACAGGAGTTCTGGATTTCGCGTCTCGATGGCCTGGCGCAGCGATTGCACTGCGTTGGCCGTTTCATGCTCTGAGAGATGTTTTTCCTGCGCGCGCATGATCTTGGGGTGGGGCGTGGTCAGCATGTCAGAACCGATCAGCAATTCCTCATGCAGCTTTTCGCCCGGGCGCAGTCCCGTGATCTTGAGTTCAATATCGCCATCAGGGGTGTCGGCGTCGCGCACGGTGTAGCCCGCGCTTTCGATCATTTTGCGCGCCAGTTCCTTGATCGGCACGGGCTGGCCCATATCCAGCACGAACACATCGCCGCCCCGCGCGAATGACCCGGCGAGCAGGACAAGGCGCACGGCCTCCGGGATGGTCATGAAGTACCGTGTGACATCCGAATGTGTCAGCGTGACCGGCCCGCCGCGCGATATTTGTTCGTGAAAGAGCGGGATCACGGAACCGGAAGAGCCAAGAACATTGCCGAACCGCACCATGGAGAAGCGCGTGCCTTTGCTGCGGGTGGCGAGATCCTGGATCAAGAGCTCTGCAAAGCGTTTGGACGTGCCCATGACGCTGGAAGGGCGAACCGCCTTGTCGGTGGACACTAGGATAAAGCGATCGACCCCCGCAGCTCGGGCCGCATCGGCCACGGTTTTGGTTCCGAAGACGTTGTTTCGGATGCCTTCGAGGGCGTTGTTCTGCACCAAGGGCACGTGTTTGTAGGCGGCAGCGTGCAGGATGATGTCGATCTTGTGCTCTGCCAGCACCGTTTCGATCAATGACTTGTCGGTGACGCTGCCCAGCACAGCCGTGATCTGCGCGGTGGGGTGGGCTGCCTGCAATTCGCGGTCAATTTCGAATAGCGCCCACTCACTGTGATCCAGCAGGATCAGCGAATCCGGGTCGCAGGTCAGCATTTGGCGGCAAAGTTCCGACCCGATGGAGCCGCCTGCGCCGGTGATGAGCACATTTTTGCCTGCGTAAGCATCCGCGACACCGGGAAGCTCTTCTTCCAGCCCGTCACGCCCCAGCAATTCGTTGATATCGACTGGGCGTGTATCAGAGAGATCGCGGGCGGCGTTGTTCACCAAATCGGCGAAGGATGGCAGGGCGTGCACCTCACAGCCCAGACGCGCCAAACGCCGGGCGAGATATGCGCGCTTGTGGTGTTGCACGCTGGGCATGGCCAGAACCACGCGCTTAATCCCGTGTTTTTCGACTAGGTTCTGGATTTCGCCGGGGCGCAGCACTTTGAGGCCCGCGATCAGTAGTCCTTGAAGCCTACGGTCGTCATCGACGAAGGCCACCGGCTCAACCGAGTAATCGGTGGCAAGGGCCGAGGCCAACTGCTGCCCGGTCTGACCCGCACCGTAGATGATGATCGGCATGCGCGGGTTACCCTTGGAATAGATCAGCAGCAAAACGTGGCGCATGATCAGGCGCGACGAAACCGAAAAAATAAGGAAAATCATCGAGGTTATGACGAAAACCTGAGGTGATGTTCCGTTTGCGCCGACAAGGTAGGATGTGAGCAACCCCACGACCAGCAGCACCCCGCCCACGAAGGCGGATTCGACCACGCCCTGCATCTGGTAGGCATTCAGTTTGATCTTGTGCAGTCCGAGCAGAACGATGGCGATGGTGCCAGTCGACAGCAAGGCAAGCAGGTCGGTCATCAGCATCATCGAGACATCTGAGACCGGCCCTGCATCCACGATCAGCGTGCGCGCCATAAGATACGACAGCGCGATCAGAACCACATCGACAGAAAGAATGATGGACCGTTTCTGTTGCCGCGTCAGTGTGACGGCAATTCGGTAAAGTAACCCTAACTTCGGCACTCAGGCATTCCTTTTGCGAGTGGCGCAGGATGGAGTTGAGAAACCCGCAAACACCATCCCGGCATTTGTTTTTAGAGTAAAACGGGTGTTAAACTCAAGTCACGCTTTCATGACGCCCCGAGAGGCGTGGCCGGTGTATGTTCTATTTGCGCTGCATACGCAGAAAAACACGGGCGATGGTGTGCCAGATCAAAACGATGTCGTAGCATACGGATTGATTGCGCGCCCAAAGCAGATCAAGCCGCGCTTTGGCGGGTACGCACAGACGCAGATACGTGTCTTCGGTCTCTTCCGCGGTCCTGCAGCCGCGCAACAGCCGATCTTCCCGACGATGAAACCGAAGCGTGGCAAGACCCGTGACACCGGGCCGGTTGCGCAACACGCGGGCGTAGAGATCGGGGCGCATCTCCACGTAGCGACGCAGCGGCGGGCGGGGGCCAACGAAACTCATATCGCCGCGCAGGATGTTGAAAAGCTGGGGTAATTCGTCAAGGCGACGTTTGCGCAGGATAGCGCCCATGCGCGTGATGCGTTGGTCCTTGTCACCCCCCGAGACGCCCGCGTCATCGGAGGCAGCTGTCATCGTGCGAAATTTCCAGAGCGTGAAAGCGTCGGTCGGCGTTTTCATGCGCTCAGACGTATAGAAAATCGGCCGCCCGTCTCGGATCAGCACCAGCAGCGCCAGGATTAGAATCGGCACGGCGAGGATGACTGCGAGAAGCAGCGCCAGTGTCAGGTCCAGCAGACGTTTGCCTAGGGTCATGTCGGGTACTGTATCATGAATGAGGGATCAGGCATTGCCAGTCCGCGATGTGGTCTTCGGCGCTGTTACGGAAGATGAGGTGCGGCAGTAGCGCCTGCATGCGCGAGACGTCAAGTGTGACGGTCTGGATCGCCGATGACGGGGCGGGAACCCAGGTGACCGCGCGATTTGCAGCCTCTAGCAAGGCCTCCATTGCGACGGGTTTCGGCGCGGCGACGTTCAGAACCTCCGGCCATGCGTCCGCAGGGAACGCCAACAGTGCGTCGATCACCATCAAAAGGTCGGAGGCCCCGATGTAACTGCGCATAGGCCCGCGTCCGTCGGCAAACTGGTCAACGCGGGCGGATGTTCGCCCGGAAAGCGCAGGCTCTAGACTGTCAGCCCCCACAACATTGGCAAGCCGCAGGCAAAGATGGGACAGCCCGTCTTGGCCACGTCGGGCGGCGACGGCTTTTTCCATGGCGATCTTGGCTTGCCCATAAGGGCCGGTCTGCCCGACTGGATGATCCTCGGACATCGCAATGCCGGGGCCGTAGACGCCAGCCGTGGACAAATGAATCACCTTCTTCGCGCCAATCTCTAGGGCCAATTCAGCAGAGGTTTCGACCAGTTGAGCGTTGAGCGCGAGGTCTTGTGCGGTGCCTGTCGTCGCGCCCCAAAGGGCCACGAGCGCCGTGCAGCGGGGCAGGGCATGCGTGGGCGAGCCGGGAGACCATTGAACATCGAACCCCGGGCGGCGGGATTGGAACAGAAATCCGTTCGTCATTGCGGCGTTCGCATCCCGCGCAGCACGCAGCAGAGGGCCAAGCCGCCCGCCCGCCCCTGTGATCAACGCGCAACCCTTTTGCGAAATTTCCGTCAAGACCCCGCTCAAGCCCCTGTTCTGGCAAGAATTGCATTGTCTCTTACAAGTTTCATGGGATACTGAACAGCAGGCAAAAAAAGGTGGGGTGTAAGCAGTTGACGTGGAAAACACGTAACCTCGTAATCCTGACGGCGGCCGTCGCGCTTGGAGCGTGTACGTTGCCCAGGGGGGCCGCTTTGCAACAGGAAGTGGTCAGTCAGAGCGGGTCCGAGAACCCGACGTTCCAGGTGGTTGAAGTCACGCGCGCGTCGACCGCGCAGATCAGAGGGTGGCCGTCGCCATCCTGGCAGGACCACAGGTCTTGGTTTTCGGCGGATCGCGGGCCTGACAGCTCTGTGATTCAGACCGGGGATACCCTGGAAGTGGTCATCTGGGACAACCAGGAGAACTCTCTGATCTCGGATGGTACAAAACAAACACCTATCCCGCCATTGTCAGTCTCTTCTGCCGGAACCGTTTTCCTGCCTTACGTCGGTGATGTGCGGGTTCGAGGACTGACCTCAACCGCAGCGCGAAACAAGATTCAGGCCGAAATGGAAACCATCGTGCCGTCGGCGCAGGTGCAATTGAACCTGCTGCAGGGGCGCAACAACTCGGTTGATGTGGCCAGTGGTGTGGGCTCACCTGGGCGCTACCCGCTTGAGAGCCGCAACACCCAGCTTCTATCGCTTCTGTCGATTGCCGGTGGTGTTAACACTGCTCTACGGCACCCGCGCGTGCGGCTTCAGCGCCATGGGCGAGTGTATGAAATGAGGGTGGCGGCGATCCTTGAAGATCCCAGCCTCAACGTGCGCTTACAGGGCGGCGATCAGATTGCCGTTGTGGAAGATGCGCGCAGCTTCAATTCGGTCGGCGCAAGCGGAACCCAGAGACTGATTTACTTCGAGAAAGAAGAGATGAGCGCGATGGATGCGGTCTCGGCTGCGGGCGGCGTGGACAGTCGCCGGGGCACACCGCGCGGTGTGTTGGTCCTTCGTGATTACCATCCGCGCGATCTGACGCCGGGTCCGCGCGGCCCGGACATGCAGCAGGTGGTGTTTACATTTGATCTGACCTCTGCAGATGGTCTGTTCGCGGCGCGTAGTTTCGAGATTGAGCCGGACGACACTCTGATGATGTCCGAATCGCCGTTCACGACGGTCCAGACGATTGCACAGCTTGTCGGCACGGTCGTCGGAATCGGATTGAGCGCAAGCAACGCGGTCGACTGAGGCTTTACCTGGAACGTCTAGTGTAGACGCTTCGCGCCAACGAAATGATTTCGACTAGCAATAGTCATCAAAAGTTTCACCGCCTTTCCAAGGTAAGCCTAGCTCTAAGCTAAAGGCCTTCTCCGCACCGTCGCGTTGAAAGAATGTGCCCTTGCTTTCATGAACGAATAACTTGTTCTCATAGGTGATCTTGGAGAGTGACCATGGTTTGAGGGCACCATTGCCGTGTTCGCCAAGTAAGTAGATGGCATCGCCCTCATTGGTCATCGCTGCGTTACCGACAGTTGTTTCGTCCCACTTGGAAACTACTGCGACCGCCCCTTTCACCAAACGTGATTGATATTCAGTGAGCGGCTGTTCGGTTGTGACGTCGGGACAAAGAGGAAATTCTGCGGGCACCAGCCAATTGCGTTGAACGGCACCAATCGTTTTCGATTCAATCAATTCTTCGCTTGGCTCCTCAACAGATTGTGTGGCCCTGCCAAAAATCCAATCACCAAGCGGGCCTCCATTTGAGGGTTTTTCGGACGTTGCCCAACTCAGCATTCTCTCAAGACTGTATGTCGCTTCGTCTGGCGAAACACTCCTCATCCATCCAAAGTCCGGAGAAAGAGTTCCATGTTTCGGATTTCGCGGGTCGGAGAGAAATTCCTCAATGCTGCCATACATATTTTGGATAGGTTTCGCTGTGATCGGGTTGAGAAGAATATTTTCGAGGCGCGTGACCCACCTTAAGTTTTCAGGACGATTGTTTCGACGGTTTGTGTCAATGTGATCCACAACATGACTCTTGCTTGGCGGTTCTCCGTGAAACGCTGTTGCAACGATCCGATGGAGCTTTTGACCCGCGATTGTCATGTAGCCATCGCTTTTGCTCGGGTTTCCAAAGGTCCAAGTCTCATCAAGTGGTCGTTTTCTCTGGTTTTTCCTGGCTCGTCGAAGTACCGAGCCGTTGTCGCGAACGCGGTAACGTTCGCCACGATAAACACATTCAACTTCAGCCTCGAAAATCTCCAGTCCGTCCACAATCGGTCTCCAAGCAACTTCCTTTAAATTTTTGGCGGGCCGATTTCGACCTTTAATGGAAATGGTAGGTGAGCTGCACGGCATCAAGATTGAAGAAGCGTAACGGTTGTATGGAAACACAACTTTAAGTGCGTGTTAGTGTACGTGGTGTCTGTTTTAAGACCCAGTGTCCTCGACACTCACCAGATGCCACCTGATCCGGTCCGATTTGAACGCGGGCAGCCCTTTCACCCGGGGCGAGAGGCCCACAAGCTGGGTGCGGTGGAAGGGGATAAGTGTGCCAGAACGCTTGGCGAGGTATTCCTGCGCGTCGACGTAGTGGTTGCGCCTCTCGAAAAAGTCCAGGGACTGGCGCGCTTTCTTGAGTTGTTTGTCGAAATCCGTGTCGTTGAAATAGCTCTCATTCCATTTCGCACCTGAATAGAACGGCTCATTGAGCGCCTGATCGCCCGGACGTTCGCCCCAGCTGGTGGCAAAGCCGTCCTTTTTCATCCAGACCTCGGACCAGTAGCCATCGGCAGAGGCGTTTACGATCTTCACGCGGATGCCAGCGGCGGCGGCGTGTTCCTGAAAGACGAGCGCCATGGCCTCCCACGCGGTATCAATGCCGGCCACGTGCAGCTTGATGTCAATGCCGTCTGGATAGCCCGCCTCGGCCAACAACGCGCGGGCGCCTTCGACATCACGGGGGCAATCCATGTCGGCGCGGTACTGATCTGAGGGACCAACAGGCGTGTCACACGCGACAATCCCGCCGCCATCGAGCGCCAGCTTCAACATTTCTTCACGGTCGACGACCATGCGCAGAGCACGGCGGACGCGTACATCGTCAAAGGGGGCCACATCGGTGCGGAAGACGAGGCCGGACCAGTTGCCGGTGGGGATTTCCTGCACGATGTATTTGTCCGAGCGGTTGAGCGCCCGACGCACCAAGGGCCGGATACCGCGCGCCATGTCCAGTTGCCCGGCCAGGAACGCCTGCAGGCGGGTGTTGGCGTCTGGAATGCCGATCACCTCCATCCGCGCGAGCAGCGGCTCACCTTCCCAATAGTCCGAATACGCGGTCAGGACCGTGGTGCCATCGGCGTCGAACTTTTCAACCTTGAAAGGCCCCGTCCCAATGCCCGTTTGGCCGATCGTGTCGCCGGACCCTTCTGGGATGATCCGCAAGCGCGGGTCCATCAGTTGCAAAGGCAAATCGGCGAAGGTGGAATCGAGGGTGATCTGGATCGTCATGTCGTCCAGCGCATGAACACGCGTCACCATCGAAATGACGGCGCGCGCCGGGCTGTCCATGTCCGGGTCAAGAATGCGGCCGAGCGAATAGATCACATCGTCCGCGTCGAACTCGGACCCGTCATGAAAACGCACGCCTTCGCGCAGCGCGAAATACCATTCGGTTCCGTCTTCATTGGAGGACCACGCGGTGGCCAGATCAGGTTGCGGGATGCCTTCCACGCCGGGGCGCACAAGGCGGCTCATCAGCTTTTCGGTGATGGGCAGGATGCGCCCGCTGGAGATGGGGTCGAGGCTGGACAGCGTGCCGGAACCCACGTCATGGGCGAAGCGGAACGTGCCGGTCGGCTCTGCAAAGGCAGCCGTGCCTGCAAGGCTCAGCGCGCTCAACAGCGTCAGAAAACGTTTCATACCTGCCCCCACACCTATGATCTTTGGCAGCGATCGCCGGTACCGTGCCGCAGGTCAGATGTGAAATCAATGCGGTCTAACGCGCAGGCCGATCAATTCTTTGGTCCTTGGCCGGGGCTGTGATAGGGTTTGCCGAGAAGCAGTGCATTAAAAAAAAGGGCAGGAGGGGGCATCGTGAAAATCGCAGTGGTGTGCTGCATGCGCAATGAAGCCATCTTCCTGCTGGAGTGGCTGGCCTATCAGCTTGTCTGCGGTTTTGACCGGGTCGCGGTGATCACCAATGACTGCACCGATGGCACCGATCGCATCCTTGAAACGCTGTCAAGAAACGAGCCGCGCATCGTGCACGTGCCCAACAAGATCGGCCCGGGGGAGGCCCCGCAGGTCGCAGGCCTCAAGGAGGCGCGCAATTACAAGGAACTGATGGAGGTCGACTATTGGCTTCATTGCGATGCCGATGAGTTTTTGCAGGTCACTTTGGGTGAGGGCAAATTGCAGGACTTGATGCGGTTCGTGGGCGACGTGGATTGCGTGGCGCTGGCCTGGCGTCCGTTCGGCAACAATGGTGTGACGACGTGGAAGGCCGGATTGGTGATCGAACAGTTCACCATGGCCGACGATCAGATCCGCGGCGCACTGACCATGCACAAGTGCCTCTTCAAGCCCGCAAGCTTTAGGTCCGCCATTGATCACATGCCCAAGGACCCGGTGAAAAAGCGGATCAAACTGGTGAACGCCAAGGGGGAGCGGATGCCGCCGCGCGCCATGTTCAACCCCAGCACTGCCCGGTTCCGCGGCACACCGTTTTCCCTGATGACGTGGGAGAATGCCTGCATCAACCACTATGCTGTGAAGGCGCGCAATGTGTTCCTTTTGAAGAACTTGCGCGGCAACGGGATGGGGCATCAGGCGGACCGGTATCTGGCCAATTCGAAGTTCTGGAAGAAGTTCAACAAGAACAACGTGGACGTGCCCGAGGCGCGCCGGCATCTCGAAGCGGTGCGCGAAGAGGTACGCCGCTTGCGCCTGATCGAGGATGTTGCCTTGGTTGAGCGCCAGGCCATGCAGAACTTCCAGCATGCGACGGCGGATTTGTTCGCGTCGATGGAGCCTGATGCGGAGGCGTAAAGGCCTTTCTTCTTTGCACGCACTCCTCATGCAGTTCGCTTTCGCGTTTGGAGCGAGGCGCCAAAAACCTGTGAGATCACGGTTTCGTGTGTTAAACAAAGTGCATTGGATAAGGCTTAATTTGGGGGAAATCTTATGCCGGACGTCATTCTGACAACACAAACATCGACTGCCCAGACGCTTAGTCAGATCGGCGATGTCTATTACTTGGCTGAAGGGGTTTTGCATTACACGACCGTGGGGGGGGGAACCTCTGCAGATCGAAGACGACAACGGTACGGCCGTAAACGGCATTGACGTTATCGTGGAAGGCACAATCGCGGCGTTGGGAAGCACCAGTGCAATATATCATATATCAGCTTTTGATGACGTTTCTCGTTTGGCAATTACGGTTGGCACAACCGGAAGTGTTCTGTCGACCTCGGCATATCGGGCCATTGAAGCCGGTGCAAACAACACCCTGATTACGAACAATGGTGAAATCACAGGCGGCGAAGCCATCCGTTTGTCCGGCGATGATAGCTACATTTTGAACAACGGTCTGATTACGAGCAACTACGATAGTGTTGCGGTAGTCTACACGCTCCTTATGACGGGCGATCAAAACGAGATCGTTAACAATGGTACGATCACTGGCCGGAACGGGGTCCTAGTGCAGGACAATACCGTGATGGTTAACTCGGGGACGATCACAGCCAGCAATATAGCCGTTAACGCCGCTATCTCGTCTTCAGAGACAAACGCGCTAAGCAATTCCGGTACGATCATGGGCGGCTTTTTCTCCTATTCTGGGGGGACTGGAAGCGACACGCTTCTGAACTCCGGCACGATGATCGGTGACATTGCTCTTGGCGGCGGTACCAACCTTCTCGAAAACAGTGGCGACATCAATGGCGATGTCACGGTGCTGGAGGGTGCCGATGTTGTCGTTAACTCCGGCACGATCACCGGAACAGTTTCGCTTAATTTTGGGGCCGATACCTATCGCGGCACGGGCGACGGGGTTGTCACGGGTCGTGTCGATGGCGGAGCGGGCAATGACACACTCCGGGGGAGTGCGAACGATGACAGTTTCACCGGCGGCACTGAGGATGACTTGCTTGCAGGCGGTGCGGGCAATGATACCCTGGACGGGGGTGATGGCGCGGACACGGCACGTGGTGGTGCAGGTGATGATGAACTCACCGGCGGAGACTCCAACGATCTTTTACAAGGTGGCGCGGGCGATGACGTTGTGGATGGGGGCGACGATGCCGACACAGTGCGCGGCGGATCGGGTGACGATGAACTCTCGGGCGGCAGTTCCACCGACCTTGTGCAAGGCGGCGATGGCAACGACACAATCGATGGCGGCGGCGGTGCGGACGACCTGCGCGGTGGTCAGGACAACGACGAAATTGATGGCGCCGGAGGTGATGACGAGATCCGGGGTGGTCACGGCGATGACGTCATTGACGGTGGCTCGGGTGACGATGACATCCGCGGCGGTGCAGGCGATGACATCATCGCAGGCGAGCGGGACAAGGACAGGCTTTGGGGCGACTCCGGGGCAGATACATTTGTCTTCAGGAATGAAAGCCACTCGACCAATGACAGCAATCGCGACTCGATTATGGATTTCGAAATCGGCGAAGACACCATTGATCTGTCTGGATTGCCGGGTTCATTGGACTTCATCGGCTCGGACAGTTTCAATGGAACCGGCGACGAAGAAGTGCGTGTCACCGAAGACGCATCTGGCGACTCGACGATCTACATTGATGTGAACGGCGATGGCACTGCGGATATGCGTATTTTTGTCGAGAACGTGGTTGGCCTTACGGAATCCGACTTCGTGCTTTAATCGGCGGTGAACGCCCTCGGGTGAGCACGAGACGAAGGGCGGGGCTCAGAACACCTCTTTGTAAGGTCTGAGATCGGCCTCGAATGTCCAGGCGGACGGATGCTGCTCATGGATTTGCCAATAGCTTGCGGCGATGGCATCCGGGTCAAGCATGCCGTTTTCGCCCATGCGGTCTTTGAGGCCGGGATTGCGGGTGTTGAGCCGTTCTCCGTCGATCCCGCCGTCGATGATCATGTGAGCGACGTGCACGCCGCTGGGGCCAAGTTCGCGCGCATAGGTCGCCGCAACGGCCCGCAATCCGGCCTTGGCAGACGCAAAAGCCATGAAAGGCGGACGCGCCCTGAGCGAGGCCGTGGCCCCGGTGTAGATCAACGTGCCACGGCCTTCGGCCTTCAACCTGCGCCCTGCCTCGCGTCCGCATAGAAATCCGCCAAGACAACAGACTTGCCATGCGGAAGTGAAGAACTCTGCGGTGATGGACAGGGTATCGTGGGTGAAGGCGTTGCCAGCGTTGTAGGCGACGAAATCGAGCGCACCCGGCAACGCGTCGATCTGTGAGAACAGCGCCTCGACCTGGTGTTCATCGGTGACATCAACCGGCATCGCGCTGGCCTTGCCGCCC
This sequence comes from uncultured Roseovarius sp., assembly GCA_963422235.2. GTDB lineage: Bacteria > Pseudomonadota > Alphaproteobacteria > Rhodobacterales > Rhodobacteraceae > Roseovarius. The sequence goes on along the minus strand of CAXMWV010000001.1, from coordinate 297,953 downwards.
TGTGCCTCAATCTTTTGCACAAGCGTTTCCAGTGATGCGCGCCGTCGGGCCGCGACCACGGTGTGATATCCTTCTGACGCCGCAAGGCAGGCCAGCGACGAGCCAAGGCCACGGTCCGCGCTGGCACCGATGATGAGGGCAATCCTGTCTGTCATTCGTGTTTCTCCTAAAGTCCCCAAATGCGGAAATGCCCGCTCGGCTTGGGGTGGCCGAGCGGGGCTTGTCTGGGTCGGCTGGTCAAGAAATTCGAAAACAGGGAGGGGGAACTCGAATTTCGCCAACCCAGGCGGGTGGGACCGTTACGCCGACAGGAAGTCCTCGATCATGGTTGCGCATTCCAGCGGGAACTGATGTTGCGGACCGTGGCCTGCCATGGGCAAAATCGCCAACCGGGAATTCGGGATTTCGCGGTGCAGCAGCAGTTGGTTCTGCAACGGATAGCAGGGATCACGGTCACCATTCATGATCAGCGTTTCGTGCTGAATGTCCTTGAGGCGGGCAAACCATGGGCTGTCGTCTGCCGAGTAATTCCCGATGATGGCCTCCAGATTGCGCCACTGGTGTTCGGGCACCAACGGCTCCTTCCCGACGCGCTGTTGCGCCTCGATGCGATCTTCTGCAAGCCGCCCCCGGCTGCGCGCATCCGGGCTGTCGGCGTAAAACAGGATCACCTTGTCCTCAAAACTCCACGGTGTACTGGTGGCGGTTTTGAAGAAGATATCCTCGGGCGGTTCGGTCTCCGCCGAGCCGGGGCAGGACGATCCGACCAGAACGACCTTGCGGATCAGTTCGGGGTGGTTGATGGCCAGCATTTGGCAAACATAGCCGCCCATGGAAAAGCCGAGAACGTCGACCTGTTCAAACCCCATGGCCGTGATGAAGGCTGCGGCGTAATCGCCCTGGTCCTTGGCCTCGGTCGGTACAGTGCCGGATGTGCTGGAGATGCCGACATTGTCAAAGATCACCAGTTGCCGATCCGGGGCGAGCGCTTCCAAGAAAGCCGGGTCCCACTCGTCCATCGTGCCGCGGAACCGCTGGCAGAAGAGCAGGGGAATACCGCCGGGCGCACCCATGACGCGATACGCGAAGGTGATGCCTGCGGCCTCAATGAACTGGGTGGGTGCAGGCGCGCGGAAGGTGACAGAGGCGACCTGGCCAACCTCAGAGGCTGGATGGACTTCGGTGTTGATAATATTCATGGGAAACTCCTTTTTGATCTGGGTTGGAATATTGCGAAATGTGTCTGTGCTTTGGCGGGCGGGTCAGTCGAGGAAGTCCGTGATCATCTGCGCGACCAAATCGGGGTATTGGTGCTGTGGTCCGTGACCGGCGGCTGGCAGGATGGCCAGTTGCGCATCGGGTATCTGGGTGTAGAGCACCTCTTGCGCGCTGACGGTGAAGAACGCGTCATTGTCGCCATTGATGATGAGGACAGGATCGGTGATCCCCGCCAATCCGGCAAAGTGGCCATTCTCGGCGTTGAACCAGAAGTCCTGAATGGCGGCTGTTTGCGCGGCCATGACCTCAGGCCCCGTGACCGGTTCATCCGAGCGGCGCGCGGCGTCAATCCGGTCAAATGAGGCGTTCGCCAAGGCCACGCTGTCTGCTTCATCTGAAAAGAAAAGGTAGGCCCGATCTGCGTCGGCATAGGTCGTCAGGCCGTCAGCCCGCGCATCTTTCGTTGCCACCTCAAACACACCGTCCTTGGGGCCAGGTGTGTCTTCCGAGGCGGCCGGTCCTGTGCCGACCAGAATGGTTTTGCGGACGATGTCAGGGTGATTGATGGTCACGACCTGGGCCGTAAAGCCACCCATGGACCAGCCTAGAACGTCGACCTCCTCATACCCCATGGCCGAGACGAAATTGGCCACGTCATCGGCCATTCCTGCGATGGTGTCGGGCACCTGTCCGCTGCTGGAGGCAATGCCGGATTGGTTGAACACGATCACGGAGCGATCTGTCGCTAAGGCGTCAAGGAAGGCCGGGTCCCAGTCGTCCATGTTGGCGCGATAGCGGGTCACCATCACAAGGGGCGTGCCGGTGCCGTCTCCGAGTTCGCGATAGGCATAGCGCGTGTCGCCTGCCTCAACGAAAAGAGTGTCCGCCGTGGCGGCTGTTTCGCCTGCAGTGCTGAGCGTTGCCGAAAACGTGGCAGCGAGACATGAAAACGTAACAGTCGTCAGTAAGGTTCGAATATGCATTGGGTCCTCCGCAAGAAAATTTTCTTGAGAAGAAAGTAACGGTTCCGCCAGCCACGGTATTTCAAGTTGTGGGCGTTTCAGAAATCGAGGGTTTTCGACCCGCTGTGCCGGGATTGTGGAACAATCAGATTCTGGAAGAGATTGCCGGCAGGGTGGGGAAAACTGGGGGCGTATTGACCGCAAGACACCCAGGAGGATGCCATGATCCCGATCCAGATCCCGAGACGTTCTGTTCTGCTAGGGGCCGCGGCGGGCCTCGCATTGCCCCATGTTCGGACAGCCTTCGCGCAGGATCGCCTGGACGCAGGACCCGAGGCGGCGGCGGCCGGGCTCTTTGACGTGTCCGACAATGCTTTGGGCTTTCGCGTGGATTCGATCCGCGAACATTCAGTCAATTGCTACTGGATCAAGGGGCCGGATGGTGTCTTTGGCATCGACGCACTGTGGCGCATACCCGAGGCCAACCTCGCGCTGGATCAGTTTCAGCGGGGCACAGGGGCTGGGATTGAGGCGCTCAAGACCATCGCAATCACGCACCCGCATACCGATCACTACGGCGGGTTGAAGACATTTCTGGATGCTTCTGGCGGGCGGGCCATTGCCTCTGCCACCACGGAGCGGGTCATTCGCAATGACGAGCACGGGTTCTATGCCAACCGTTTGGAGGACATCCCCGGCGAAATCCCCGATGACATCCCTGTGCCGGGGCGGGGCATTCGGGACGGTGCAGGTCTCGATGCTGCGGGTCGGGCTGTTGTGGCAGCGCTCAGACCCGGGAATGAGGCGATTGAGACCACGTTGCTTTATCTGGGCGACGACAAGGTTTTGTTTTCCGCCGATCTTGTGAACAACGAAACGATCCCGGTGCTGTTCCAGGGTGATCTTGACGGCTGGCTGGCACAGCTGCGGGCCCTGAGGGCGGATTTTCCCGAGGCGCAGGTGATCGCGCCGGGCCATGGCGCGCCGGGGCCGTTTGACGAGCTGGTCGAGGCGGAGATCGCATGGCTCACGACCTTTTCCGGTTTGATCGCCAAGGAACTTGATCGCGGCGGAGGTGCGATCACGCAGGAGGCCGCCACGCGCATCAAGCGTGACATCGTGGATGCCTTTCCAACCTGGCGAACCACGGCCGGGGTGCCGACGCGCGACAGGTTGCTTGATCTCAATATCGGGTGGGTTCTTGAAGGGTGGCGCATCTCGTCGGGACGGGCCGAGGACGTTCGGGCATTTCGTCCGGAAGGGCAGGAGTGAGATGTCCCTCGCAAAATGCGCCACGCAAGAACTCGAAACCCCCACAAATCTAAAATACGCAACCCGGACGGCTGCTAGCTTTGGTCCATTGTCATACGGAGACCCAACCATGCCCCTTTCCCTTTTCCGAACCACATTCACGCGAACAGTGCTTGCTTCTTCTGTCGCTGTCGCCTCCCTGACGGCGGGCCATGCGGACCATCTGTCTTCCGCAGGCGCGCTCGCCTTCGGGCCGGACAACACGATGTTCGTGGGCGACAGCCTGGCGGGACAAGTCGTTGCCTATGACGTCAGCGCGGTTCTGTCGGACCAGTCTGATTATGTGCTGGGCCGGGCCGAGACATTTGAAGGCCGTGTGATCATTGATGATCTTCTGGGTGATCTGGGTGCGCGTGTCGGCGCTCCGGGCGCGCAAATGCAGATCAATGATTTGGCCGTCCATCCGGAAAGTGGTCAGATTTTCCTGTCGGCCAGTCGCGGGTTGGGGCCGGATGCGTTGCCGGTTCTGGCGACGGTGAATGCCGGGCAGTTGGAGGTCATTGATCTGGAAAGCCTGCCGCACACGCAGCATGAGCTTGCCCAGCCCGTCGCTGATGCACAATTGGAATTTGGCCAGCCGACATGGACTTATGCGGTCACGGATATCGACTATTACGAGGGCGAAATCTTTGTGGCAGGTGTCTCGGGTGAAAGCTTCAACTCGGCGCTACGGCGGATTTCCTATCCGTTTGATGACTCCGAGGTGGAGACGCAAATCGAGATCTGGCACGCCGTGCATGCCCAGTGGGAATCGCGCGCGCCGATCATCTCGCAAACCATTGCTGTCCTTGATGGGGAGCCGACCCTTGTGGCCGTCTATGCCTGCACCCCGTTGGTGCGCATTCCGCTGGCGGACCTGCAGGGCGGAGAGATGATCCGAGGCGAAATGATTGGTGAGCTTGGGTATGGGAACTCTCCCATTGATCTGCTGCCCTTTACCAATGCCATGGACGGGTCCGAGAACATTCTGGTGACCCACACACATCGGACAGCCAACAGCATCCCCATGTCAGCCATTGCCTCGGCGGAGCCGATGCCGGTGGAAGTGGGCAACAATTGGGGACCGGCGGGCCTGACCGGGTTTCCTGTGCCTGCGACCGGGTTTGACCATATCGCCATGATCAATGCCAATTGGGCCGCTGTGGTGCGGGTCGATCCGGTTGTGCCTGGAAAGCTGCAACTGCGGTCGTTGCTCGCACCGTTCTTCTTTGACCGGGGCGAACATATGGTCGAGATGAATTGGCCCGGTGCGCCTGATCCCTTTGGCTATCGCGCGTTTCCGGCGTTGGAGTTCTAAGCCATGCTGGCCCGTTCGGTCCTTCTGGCGGTGTTCATCGCGGTGATGGGCAGCGCCTCGATTGCGGATGAGGTGGCCCCGGCCGTGCAGTGGGGGGACGATCCACGGGATGTGCTGGTGCAACTGACTGACATGCCCGAGGACGTGACCCTGCGCCTAGTGGGCGCGGATCACGCCATGGGCGTGGACGTCACGCCGCGCGAAGACGGGTGGGTTGCCTTGCGAACGCAATGGCCACTTCTGTCGGGCGTGGCCTATGAGGTGCTTTATCACGACGGTCAAACGCGCCGCCTTGTGATTGAACGCGACGCGCAGGCAGAACTGGGCCCCGGAGTGGTTCGGGTGTCCAACCAAAATGAGGCCCTTCCGGAAAACACCTTGCGGCTCTACCTGCATTTCAAAACCCCGATGGCGCGCGGGCAGGTGCAAGAGTTTGTCAGTTTGCGCGACAGCGAGAATCGCGAGCTGCCCCATGCGTTCCTCAATCTGGGTGTTGAGCTTTGGTCGCGGGATCAGACACGCCTGACGTTGCTGTTTGATCCCGGTCGGATCAAGCAAGGCGTTGGCCCGAACCTTGCGATTGGCTCCCCTTTGCAGGCCAATCAGACTTTCACGATTGTGGTCGCTGAAGGAATGGAGGACGCGACAGGGCGGCCGATAAAGTTCGCGTTTCGGCACGATTTCGACACTGCGGAGGCGCAGCGGCAGGTGATTGACCCCGGTCAATGGTCGCTGACGCATCGCGGTGATTGGGTGTCGCTGGTGTTTGACGGTCCCATGGATGAGCAATCTGCGCTTCGATCACTGGCATTGAAGCGCGCCGATACGCCTGGGCTTTTGCTGCCCGACAAGGTGGAGGCAGGTGCGGTGCATTGGAACCTTGGTGAGGCAGGGCAGGGGCAGGCATATGACCTCCACATCGCGCCCACGCTTGAGGATGTGGCCGGCAACACGCTGTGCAATCCGTTTGATACCGAATTCGGCGCGGCGCGGGCCTGTGATGAAGTCGTAGTTGTGTCAATGGAAAGCCGCCTGTGATCCCGATCCGGCTAAGACCGCTTGCAAGGCGCAAGATTCTGTAATGCACAAAGCTGAAATCCCAAGCCTGTCGAACGGGTTAGACCATGCGTCAGACCAAAAGGGTGACTGAATGAAACAAGACAAGACGATGATCGAAGGGATCATACGGATTTTGGCGAGTACGCTGGTTCTAAGATGCAAGGCGCGGTTTTTTGCGTGGTCGGTCGGGCAGGATGCAGACCCCAAGGCGCGGGACTTTTTCTACAAAGACTACGACATGCTGGACCGTCTATGTGATGAGCTGGCACGACGTATTTCGCAGATTGGGGGTCGGGTGCCGGGGGCCTATTCCACGCTTGCCGCGATTTCGTCGATCAAGGAGACAGAAACCCGGCCTGTGCCCCAGATGATCCAGCAATTGGCCGTGGATCATGAGCAGATGGTGTTTGACGCGCAGTTTCTGGTCTCGATCCTGCAGACGCAGGATGACACGGTCTCGATTGACCTGCTGCTGAGGTCCATGGACGAGCATAAGTCCTGCGCAGAGAAACTGCGCGCTTTCGGGGTGTAGGGTCTTTCAGCCTAAGCCGGTTGTCGTACAAAACAACTCGTTTCCACGATCTTGAGCGCTGGAGTAGGTTCTCCAAAACAAACCTGAGGCATACGACCTCAAACTACAGCCCCGCCTGATGGTTACCATCAGGCCGCGTCATGCCACTGGCATGCGTCACGCATGACCCGCCCCCCTGGGGCGGCGCGATGCACCACCCCGCGGGTCGCCGCGTGATTTCTGTTTTGGTATGCCTCAGGTTTTGGGCCGGACATGCGTCGGTTGTGGCAGACAGTGGTCGAAAGACCCTAACTCAGGCTCTGAGCCCGGAAGGCATCCGGTGACAGGCCGAGGCGGTACTTGAACGCGGTCGTGAGCGTATCGGCGCAGCCCATGCCCACCTCCTGCGCCACGCGGTCCGTGCTCAGATCTTCGGTCCTGAGGATGTCCATGGCATGCGCCAGGCGGCGTTCATGGACGTAATGCGGCAAGGACTGGCCTGTGGCATCGTAGAATGACGACAAAAGCTCAAGAGGTGTGTATCCGATCGTGTCGGACAACTCCGTCACGCTGACATCGTCGATCAGGCACATTTCCACGACATCCAGAAACCGCGTGAGCTGCGGTCCGTCCAGTTTGCGAATGCGGCGTTCGGATTGGTTTGGTGCCCCGCTTCCGATGGTGTGAAAAAGCAGGCGGAGCGTCAGAGACTCGATGGCCAGCCGACCCAGTGTTTGACCGGTTTTGAAAAACCGGATCCCGTCTTGCAGGATGGTGTGGAAATTTGGGCTGTCGAGGTTCATCCCAATTTCGCTTTGCGCTTTCAGGTTCAGCTCGTCCTCAAGGTTTTCGCGCACATGCGGCTCAAAATCGATGGCGATGAAGGTTGTTTCGCCCAGTTCGGTCCGGGAGTAAGTGCTTGTACCGGCAGGGTGAAAATTGGCCCCATGTGCTTGGATTTCGGTTGACACGACCTTGTCACTGTCGAGGGCCAGGGCGCATCGCGTCGTGTTCAGGGGCAGGGAGATGACATCTCTTGGCGCACGGAAATGCACTTCGAATTCGCGGGATTCGATGAACTGCAACCGGCAGCTTTCCGTCTCTGAGGACGGGCCGATGTCAGGAATACTGGACAGCTTGTCGTTGAGGTTGCCGTGCGTGTGAATGTCACTCATTTGGCGACCTCCTTGCGGTAGGCGCCGGGGGTGATGCCGAGCCGTTTGCGGAAGACGTCGGTCATGTGGGCCTGAGAGGAGAATCCCACGGCGTAGGCAATATCGGCAAGCGGCGAGGTGCCTGCCTCCAACATCTCACGCGCGCGGGCGACCCGTCGCTCCATGACATATTGATGCGGGGACAGGCCAATCTCTGATTTGAACAGACGGGCGACGTGATAGACGCTGCAGCCCGAAACACCGGCGATCTGATCCAAGCCAACGCCATCGGCGAGATTGGCTTCGATAAACTCAAGGCAGCGCTGCGTGTCGAACGGTTTGGTCTCCTTGGTCTTGGCGTTCGGTTGCGTTTCCGCCCCCGCCAATGTCGACAGCACAAAGGTTGAAATGGCTTCGGCGGCCAGTTTGTCTGACGCCGTTGCGCAGGATGCAAAGCGGTGCAGGGTTGTGACCAAAGGGGCCAAAAGCGGGTGTTGCAGCACGCGGGTTTCGTCAAAGGCAGGGATGTGATGCGCGTCTGAAAGCTCCGCCCGCAGGGTTGGCGGCAGGTCCAGCACGATCAACTCCCCCTTGCGTTCGAGCGTGCGCGCATAGGTGCGCGACCCGGCAGGATGGAAAGAGGCCTGACCAAGCTTTGTGCCCTCCCTGATCAGTTTGTCGGTGTCCGGCGACCATTCACAGTCCTGGAAAGCGACGGGAATGGCGATGCAATCTGTCTGGGCGCTAAAATGAACTTCGAACGGCGCTTCTTTGATGATCTGGATTTTGACATCACCGAAATCTGTTGTCCGGCCAAGGCTGGGCACCCCTTCAACGACCCGTTTCTCATCCCCAAAGCTTAGTGTTTCAGTCACGACGACACCTCCTTGCGGTAGGCGCCGGGGGTGATGCCGAGGCGTTTGCGGAAGACATCGGTCATGTGGGCTTGGCTTGAAAAGCCCACCGTGTACGCGATATCGGCAAGCGGGCAAGTGCCTGCCTCCAACAACTCCCGCGCGCGGGCGATGCGGCGTTCGAGGACGTATTGATGCGGCGAGAGGCCCAGCGATGCCTTGAAGGACCGCGAAAAGTGGTAGACGGACAGCCCAGCCTCGGACGCCAGGCATGTCAGGCTGATATCCTCCGCAAGCTGGCATTCAATGAAATCGAGCAGTCTTGCAAGGTCAGATGGGGAGAGTGATTTTGCGCGTGGCTGATCTGACGGACCATGTTGAACCGCCGATATGGTCGCGTCGAGAACAAGCATGGCCAGGGCTTCCGCCGTGAGCGTGTCCAGGGGCTCATCGCTCAAAAGCCGCCGCCGGATAAGCTGCGTCAGGCTGGCAACACCCGGGGTTTCAAGGCGAACTCGCGAGTCCGACCCTTCAAGCAAGCGCCCTTTTTCGGCAAAGCTGTCTCGGTGCAGCGGATCCACATCCACGGCAACCAACTCACACATATGGGTGGTTGTCCGACAGAAGGTTTGCGACCCAGCAGGATGGAAGTTTATGTGGCCCAGACGCGATCCGTCGGGTTTTTGGACGTCGCTGTCATACGCCGTGACGGTTTCCAACCGGCCAAGCGGAAGCGACAGGGTGTCGGCATCACTGACGAAGTTCACTTCAAAAGGTTTCGGCCTGACAAGGTGCAGCCGCACCGTGTCGAAATCCCAATGGCGGTCCAGCGCGGGCGAGCCCACGGCCACGTGGTTTTCCGTGCCGTGCCGCGTATGCGCGGTCATGACACCATCTCCTTGCGGTAGGCGCCGGGGGTGATGCCGAGGCGTTTGCGGAAGACGTCGGTCATGTGGGCTTGGCTTGAGAACCCCCCCCACGGTATAGGCAATGTCGGCGAGCGTGGAGTTGTCGGCCTCGAGCAATTCCCGCGCGCGGGCGACGCGGCGTTCAAGAACGTATTGATGCGGGGACATCTGCAACGTGTCTTTGAAACAGCGGGCCATATGATAGGGGCTGATACCCGCGACCTCGGCAATCTGCGCGAGGGACAAGTTGTCATGCAGATGCGCCTCGATAAAATCCGTTATGTCATTCAATGTGGCGGTTGAGAGCGAGGTCTGCGAAGCACCCTGATGCGGCTTGCCCAAATGCCAGTTGATCACCTTGCTCATCGCTATGGTTGCGAGCGTTTCCGTCAAAAGCACCTGATTGCTGCTTCCGCTCAAAATGGCTTTGCGAATGGATTGCGCCAAAGGTATCGCGAGGTGCGATTTCATGTCGTCTCTGGCTGACAGGTCCGAAATCGAGGACGATGATCCAAGTTCGTCCAGCAACCTTTGGCGTAGCGATTCTGGCATATCAATCGCCACGAATTCTCCCCGTACTTCGGTGCCCTCAACATGGGTCACGCTGCCTTTGGGGTGAAAGATCAAGTTGCCGGGTACGACATCCAGTTTCGACATTTTATCGGTGTCGTAGGCGCGTTTACCGCGCACGTGGCCCAGCATGATGCAGACAACATCCTGCGGGGCCTGGAAATGTACTTCGTATGGGTGGCCCGGGGCCAGATTCATACCGATGCGAGGGACCTCCAGAGATTTCCCAAGGCGCGGTGCTGTGGTTTCGATGGCGTCGAGTGAGCCGTGCATCAAGACATCGGTCACGACGCCATCTCCTTGCGGTAGGCACCCGGAGTGATGCCGAGGCGTTTGCGGAAGACGTCGGTCATATGCGCTTGGGACGAGAAGCCCACGGCATAGGCGATCTCGGCCAGCGTGGTGTGCCCACCGGCGAGCATCTCGCGGGCGCGGGCGACGCGGCGTTCAAGGACGTATTGGTGCGGGGACAGGCCGGTGTTCGACTTGAACCCTCGTGAAAAGTGATAGGGGCTGACCCCAAGGGCCTGTGCGATCTCATTCAGGCCGATGTTTTCGGCCAGATTGGCCTCAATATACTCCAAGGCGCGATCCACGTTGAGTGTTCCGGTTGGGTTGGTCCCCTGTGGCTGCGTCGTCAACGCCGCGGCCAGTTCTGCAAGAACTAGGGTCAGCAGTGTTTCACTGAGCAACTTGTTCTGGACCCGACCAGACAGGAACATGCGGCGCGCCAGACGGGCGATGTTCAACACATCGGGGGTTCTCAGGTTGCCCAGGCAACCATCTATTCGGGACGCAGGGATTCTGAGGTCGTCCAGAACAGTGCGTCGCGCGTGTTTGTCGAAAACCAGGCAAACCAGTTCGCCGTCCTGGCGATCGGACCGCGCATAGACGGCAGACCCCGAAGGATGGAAATACATCTCGCCGGGGCAGAAAGTGAAGGTGGAGGTTTTGTCACTGTCAAAAGCTTTGACGCCAGAGGATGGACCCAGGGCCATAGTGACGACGTCGACGTCAGCCTTGAAATTCACCTCATATGTCTTTGCCGGGACCAGGTCGGTGGCGATGCCATCCACCGCAATGCGCGCCCCGATCTCGGGCGCGGTCGGTCTGCGGTGGGTCAAAGACCCGTGCTGAAGTTCAGGACCTGTCATTGTTGGCGCCTCCCAGCACCCGCACAAATGCAACCGGCTTTTTGGGGCCGTGTCCGTTCCAGTCTTCACGCGCATCGGCAGTCTAACACGAATTCCGATGTCGTCCTGTGGAGCGAATTGCCCCATGTCTTTAAGTAAAATTTGAACCCGTTTGTCGCACGCTAGCGCTTGTGGATTTCATGGTCTTCTAGATTCTTGCGCAGCTGTCTGGGCGGTATTGGTCTGAGCGCCAAACCAAGGGCCGCTGACCACCGCAGAAACCTGAAAAGCTGCAAATTGAGAATACGGGCAGGTCGTGAGGCGCGAGACTGGCTGTCAAAGCATGTCACGCGGAAAGGATTTTTCGATGGTTGCGCCTCCGGACGACCTATCACACGTCCTGCCGACCTCGGCCACAAGCCCGGGTCACGGTTGCAGGGATTGCATGCACAAACCCGTCTGCCATGCGCCCGGAATGCTGCGCACCGAAGGCTACGTGCTTGAGAACCTGGGCGAGCGGGTCTCGATTGACGATATGCCCGTGCTGGGGGCCACCCTGTTGTCCACCTTGTTCGGCAGTCATGCCCTGAGCGTGCATCAACAGCACGGGGTCTTCCTGACGTTTGACAGGTTTCGGTTTCATCCGACGGTCAAAGCCGTGCACGCCCTGATCTGCCGCATCGACAAGGTTGACGACACCACGTTGGCGCAGCTGGATCACGATATCGGGCTGGCCCGCGATGTGGCGGCGGCTAAGGCGCTTTCCAGAACCATGGTCCGCGTTGGGACTGCACCGGATGCTGTCGCCCGGCAGGGGTTTCTGGCGCAGGGGCTGTCACCGGAAGGCTTGAACGATGTGGAGGCCGTGGCCAGTATTGCCATCGTGGCCGACACGATCGATGCACTGGACCGCGCGGAGTATGATCAGAGCGAATGCCACCACCGCATGACAGCCGCGTTTTCGTACATGTCTTGTTGATGTTTTATCTGCGTGGTCACGGGAGAGCGTGAAACCATGCAAGCCTGTTCGGCGCTAGATTCATCAGTACACTTTCTTGATGCGCGCGCGTCACAGCCCGTGTCCCAAAGCCAGGGCCGTGCGTTATCGGTATTTCCTTACCCGTTTAATCCTCCTAGCGTGATTGGGCATTTTCTTGGGGGAAATGGGATGAGTCGGTCCGGAATTCTGGCTACAACCGCCGTGGCGCTCGTGTTGAGCGGCTCGGTAGGGTATGCAGCCGAGTTCACGGTCGCGGCGCCGTCCGTGCTGCAGAATGGCGGCAATGTGCTTGCCGCAGGCGATATCCTGACCATCACACCCACCGGGGCGATCACGCTTTTGGGGGGCATCGCCAACCCCACCGTCAATCTGACCTTTGACAGCCAGACGCTGAACAATTCCGGGGTGATCGCTGCCGACGCTGTTGGCGTGAATTCCACCGGGGATAACTTCACGTTCACGCAGTTCAGCACCGGCTCGGTGACGGCAATCAGTGGCATCGGTATCCAACTGGGCGGGAACTCTGCGAGTTTGACCCTTGATGGGATCGTTCAGGCGGATGGGCCGGGTATTCTGGGCGTCACTGCTGGCAGCAGCGTTTTCCTCGGGGGGACTCTCAACTCAACCTTCTCGGCGGGCATTGCCTTGATTGGCGATGCGAACGTGATCAATGTCACAGGCTCGATCACGGCGAACGTGGAAGGCGTGATCACGACCGGGAATGATGTGGTGTCAACAAACTCAGGCACGATCACATCGAACAGCGTCGGGATCGGCGCATTTGGCGACCGGGTCACAGTTCAGAACACCGGCTCGGTGACCTCCAATTTCGACGACGGCCTTGGCATCATCGGCGACAATGCAACGATCACCAATTCGGGGGCGATCGACGCGGGTCTGGATGGGTTTTTCGTGGATGGTGACAATGCGATGCTGTCGAACACCTGTACGATCCTTGCTTTCGATGACGGGATGGAAGTCGATGGGGATGGGGGCACGTTGTCCAATTCCGGCACGATCAATGCCGGTCTTGCGGGTATGTTCTCAACAGGTGACAACGCGTTTCTCTTAAACACCGGGACGATCACGTCAAATGATCCGGGCGTTGGGGCCTTGGGCGACAACGTGACCATCGTCAACACTGGGCTCGTGACCTCCAACTTCAGCGACGGCCTGGGGATTGTGGGCGACAACAGCACAATCACAAACCAAGGCACGGTCTTTGCGGATCTTGACGGTATCTATGCGGATGGCGACAATGCCATGCTGTTCAATTCCGGCTCCATTTTCGCATTGGATGACGGGATTGATATCGAAGGGACGACCGGCGGTGTGGTGACCAACAGGGGCACAGTCGTGGCCGTGCGGGACGGGATCGAAACGGACAGTGACGGCGTTGTGGTCAACAATTTCGGGACCGTGATCGGGGCTGATGACTCGTTCGACCTCAACGGTGCCAATTCCGTGCTCAACATTTTCCACGGGTCCAACGTGCAAGGCTTGCTGAGTTTTGACGGCGCAAACGGCACGTTGAATTTTGGCCCGGGCGTCAGCGCGACCTTCACCGATGACGGTGGCACCCCGGCGAATGTCACCTCGGCAGGCGGCACGTCGTTCTCCATCGGCAACACGCATTACGCGTTTTCGGGCGATGCGTTCCGAGCAAGCCATGACCACATTGTGAACCTGATGCCATGGGTCCAGAACACCGCTGATCGCGCCTTCAGAAATACGACCCCGGATGTCGTGGCGCGGGGTCCAGGCGTCACAAGGACCAACCGTCCCTGGCTGGCCTTGGGGGCGCATTTCACCGACCGCGATGATGATAGTACAACGGCGGGCTATACCACGACATCGGCCACCGTATTGGCCGGGATCGCGCTGTCGGACCGCTTTGGTGTGTTCGTGGGGTTCGACGACAGCACCTCGTCCAGAAGCCAAAGCTTTGACAATGACAGCTCGACATTCCTGCTGGGCGTCCATGGCGAAACGCCCATCAGCCTGGGCACATTGGGTTGGTCCGTGATTGCCGGGATCGTGGACACCAAGCGCGAGCGCACCGTCCTGAACAACACGGTCGTCGGCGGGATCGAAATCGCGACTGCCAGTCAGGACAGTTATGCCCTCAGCCCGTCCGTGCGCCTCAGCCGCGGATATGACAACGGCCTGACAGGCGAGGTCGAGCTGCGCTACACGCATATCGAAGGGGATGGCTACACCGAAAGCGGCGTGACTGCACCGTTCACAGTGTCCAGCCAGACAAGTCAGGCCTTTTCCGTATCCCCCAGCGTGACCTGGGAGCGGGAGACGACCCACAGCCGGTTTGAGCTGACAGCCGAGCTATAGCTGCGGAGCAACTGGGGAGACGACATCACCGCAAGCTTCGGGACGGGCAGTGGCGTGTTCGAGGCAACCGGCGACGATTTCGAAGCCCGCAGCCTGCTGATGGCCCGGACGGAGAACGTGCTCAGCGACGGCTGGTCCTGGGAAGCGGCAGGTCAGTTCGACCTGTCTAGCTCCGGTGAGCTTGGTCTGAGCCTGACGGCTGGAGTCATTTCGCGGTTTTGACCCAGTAAGGGGCAAAAACTCTTTTAAAATTAGGAAGTTTTGGCTCCGGCGGTAGGGATCGAACCTACGACCAATTGATTAACAGTCAACTGCTCTACCGCTGAGCTACGCCGGAACACCGGGGTGCGTATAGCAAGGGCCATGGGGCGCGTCCAGTGGGTTTGTTGGAAAATTTGCACCCCGATCAGAGCCGTCGAAACGTGGCTGTTTCCGTCAGCTGATCCAGTGGGGCGACCTCGGATTTGACATATAAATCAACAAGGTGGGCCAGGATGTTCCGCTCGGCGGCGGGCAGGAGGGTCGCAGGCGTGTCCGTGTAGATCATGCGCGCCAGCTCGGCTGTTGTAGCCGGACCTTTGGAGAGCGCTTCGAGGATCGCGGCTTCGCGGCCCAAACGGTGGGTGATCAGCCAATCGAGCCGTCCCATGGGGTCCGTGATCGGCGCGCCGTGCCCAGAGTGGAAGACAGACGCGCCGCGCTCTCGCAGACGCCTGCAGGAGGCCATGAACTGGGTCAGGTCGCCGTCGGGCGGAGAGACCAGGGAGCTGGCCCATCCCATCACCAGATCACCGGTGAAGATCACACCGTCGCCCGCGTCAAAGCTGAGGTGATTGCCCAGATGTCCGGGCGTCCAAAGCGCGGTCACTTGCCAGTCGTTGCCCGCCACCGTATCCCCATCGGCCAGCATCTGATCCGGCGCAAAATCCGCGTCGATGCCTTCGCCGCCATCGGCAAGCCCGGTGGCGGCCAATTCCGTCATGATATCACTCCGCCCGGCACCAGATGGTCCGAACGCAAGGATGGGCGCGCCGGTGGCCTCGCTGAGGGGCCGGGCAAGGGGGGAATGATCGACATGGGAATGCGTGACCAGAATGTGGGTGATGCGCTGGCCCGGGGCCAGGGCTGCGAGGATGGCGTCCAGATGCGGCTCGCGCGCAGGGCCGGGATCAATCACGGCGATATCGGTGCGGCCCAGCAGGTAGGTATTGGTGCCCCGGTAGGTCATGGGCGAGGGGTTGGGCGCCAACACGCGGCGCAGGTTGGGGCCGATCTCCTCTGCCACACCCACGGGTGGGTTGAACTCCGGCTCTGACATGATCATCCCTCCCGCGCACCGGGCTGTGAAAAGGTGATTGTGCGCCCGTCTTGAAACGCCTTAGGTTTAGCCATGAATTTTCGCTGGCTCAAACCCTATATGCCGGGCTCGCTTTACGGCCGGGCGATGCTGATCCTGCTGTTGCCGGTCGTTACGGTGACGCTGGTCGTATCGGTGATCTTCATTCAGCGCCATTTTGACGGGGTGACCAGCCAGATGACCAATTCCGTCAGCCGCGAGGTGCGGTTGATGCTGGACAGTGGTCTGAGCGCGGAAGAGCTTGCCCAGTCGCAGATGGCGCAGATCCTGTTGGTGTCCGTGACCCCCGTTGCGCCCGAGGAGGTACCGCAGGCGGATGACTGGCGGTGGTACGATTTCACGGGCTCTATCGTGGTGCGCGAGATGCGCCAGCAATTGCCGCGGCTGCTCTCCGTGCAACTGCCCGATGATCGCGATGTGAGCCTGTACCTGCTGAGCGAGGACGGCCCGCTGAGGATGGAATTTGACCGCCGCCGTGTGTCAGCCTCGAACCCGCACCAGTTGCTGGTCAACATGGTCTTCTTTGCCATCCTGATGACCGTGATCGCCTACTTCTATTTGCGCAATCAGTTGCGTCCCATCACGCGGCTGGCGCGGGCGGCGCAGGCCTTTGGGCGGGGGCGGCATTTGGCCTATCGCCCTGCAGGCGCGGTAGAGGTGCGCGCGGCGGGTCAGGCCTTTGTCGAGATGCGCGACCGGATAGAGCGCCAGATTGAACAGCGCACGCTGATGCTGTCCGGGGTCAGCCACGATCTGCGCACGCCCATCACACGGCTCAAACTGGGGCTTTCCATGCTGGAGGCTGACGAACGCGCGGATATGGAGCGCGACGTCGAAGACATGGAGCGGCTGATCACCGAATTTCTCGATTTCGCCCGCGGTGCGCATCAGGGCGAGATGGAAGAGGTGGACCCGATCTCTCTGGTCACACGGATCACGGAAGACGCGGCGCGGTCCGGCAGTGACGTCACGCTGGTGCTGAGCGAAGGGCAGGGACGGACGATGTTGCGCCCTGATGCCGTGCGCCGTGCGGTGGAGAACCTGATCAACAATGCTGTGCGCTATGGCACGCGGGCGGAGGTGTCGGTGCTCTTGACGGAAGAGAGCTTGCGCATCCGGGTAGAGGATAACGGGCCGGGTATCCCGGAGGCGGACCGAGAAGAGGCGCTCAAGCCGTTCGCGCGTCTTGACACGGCGCGCAATCAGAATCTTGGATCGGGCGTCGGTCTGGGCCTGTCCATTGCGGCCGACATTGCGCGCGGTCACGGAGGCATGTTGCGCCTTGGCGAGAGTGACCGATTGGGTGGCCTGAGCGCAGATTTCGTGGTGGCGCGCTAAAAGCTCCTGATACGCAGTGCCCGTGCAGGCAGGCCCAAAAGTGCCATGCCTCCGGCGGGGATATTTGAGGCAAGAAGAACGTGCAGGTTGTGCCTTTCTTCTTGCTGTAAATATCCCGGGGGTTTGGGGGCTGGCCCCCAAGGAGAATTGCGTTTGATGGTATTGCTCCCAACAGGTGCGAATTATCCCAAAAAACGAGGAGCGTGGGTGCCGGAACTGCCAGTCAGTTGGAGCGCTGCAGCCCACCGAGGGCCACGGCAAGATCGCCATAGCCTGTGAACCGATACTCATAGTCCAGCCCCAACCGTTCGGCGCAGTCCTTGGCCTTTTCCACAAGGGCCGGATCCTCAACCTGCGCTTGGTAGACCAGCTTGGTGTAGTTGCCAAAAAGCATGTCGCGCAACTGCGGGTGGCGGTCGAGGCCCATGGGTTTCCACACGAAGGCGTCGAACTGTTTGACCAGGAAATCCGTCAGGAAGAAAGCTGTGAGGTCCTCATCGCCTCGCGCGGCAAAGGCATCATTTCCTTCAAAGAACGAATAGCAATGCGGACCTGCGATCATCTCGATGCCCAGCTCATCGCATTTGGCCTGCAACAATCCTCCGGTGCCGCAATCGGCATAGACCACGAAAATCTGGGCATAGTCGTCTTTGTGTTTGGCGACCGTGTCTTCTACCGCGTCGACGATCTTTTCAGGGTAAAGATGGTATTTCGCGGGCAGGCATTGCAGGACCATGTGGTCCCAGCCGTTCATCTTCTGCAGGGCCAGGATTTCGCGGGCCAGTGCGCCGCAAGCGATCAGCAGAATGCGACCTTCGCCTGTGGCGGCGAGGCCTTCTTCGGTCAGCTTTTCGTCGGTCAGGGACATGGCGCGCCCTCCGTCAGATCAAAAGTGAACATCGCTATATGCGTTCCTTCGCGGCGTGCTTCAAGGCTTGCGTAGAACCCAAGGGCCTCTTCCGTCGGATCGGCCAGAACCCAAAGCTCGGAACAATTCAGGCTCTTGGCCTTGTTCTTCGCCGCATCGATCAGGGCGGTGGCGACGCCTTCCCGGCGACGGCTGTCGATCACGCCCAGCTCATTGATCCACATTTGCGGTGGCTTGTCGGGATGGACGTAATCCACCGCACTTAGAAACCCGATACATTCCGTCTGATCGACCGCGATCGCCAAGTGATGTCGTGGGTCTTGCAGAAACGCGTCCAGCCATTCGCGCTGCGGCGGGTCATCAAACAGATCCTCTGCCGTCAGCAGAAGGTCGCGATCCGCGAGCGTTGCAAAGCGCACGCGGATCGTCATTTGATTTTAGCCGGCCAGCTGGTTGTGTTTGCGGCCAACCAGCTCTTTTGCGGTTTCGACGGCCACAGCCGCATCGCGGCAATAGGCGTCAGCCCCGATGGCTTTGCCGAACTCTTCGTTCAGCGGGGCACCACCGACAAGAACGATGTAGTCATCGCGCACGCCCTGTTCGACCATCGTGTCGATCACGACTTTCATGTAAGGCATGGTGGTGGTCAGCAGGGCGGACATGCCAAGGATGTCAGGGCCTTCTGTTTCCAGCGCTTCCAGATAGTTCTCAACCGGGTTGTTGATGCCCAGGTCGACCACTTCGAAACCCGCGCCTTCCATCATCATGGAGACAAGGTTTTTGCCGATGTCGTGGATGTCGCCCTTCACAGTGCCGATGACCATCTTGCCCACACGGGGCGCGCCGGTTTCGGCCAGAAGCGGCTTCAGGATGGCCATGCCACCCTTCATCGCGTTGGCGGCCAGAAGCACCTCAGGCACGAACAGGATGCCGTCGCGGAAGTCCTTGCCGACGATCGTCATGCCGCCGACAAGGGCTTGGGTCAGGATGTCGTAAGGGGCCCATTTGCGTTCCAGCAGGATGTTCACGCCTTCTTCGATCTCTTCCTTAAGACCGTCGTAAAGGTCGTCGAACATCTGTTGGACAAGTTCCTCGTCATCGAGATCAGCGAGGATGATGTCGTCTTCTTCGTCGGACATTGGGTGTTTCCCTACTTGCTGCACCAGAACGGCGCGTGGCTGTTGCACTGAGCTATCGCCAATTTGTCGCATTTCAACTTGGCAAATTGCGACATCGACCGCGCTTGATCCGACTTTTATATATGATTCCAGCTTTGGCGATAGGAAAACTATTCATGTAAGCCATGAGCTTATTGTATATGTTCCTATTTTGTTCTATTTTGGGCGGATGTCGCAATCTGGCTCCACCGTCGATCCCAGAAGCCTGCGCCGTGGTCGCGGGGCGGTCAGCAATGATGTCGGACGGTACGAGGGGCTGACGCGCAGCTTCGAAGAGGATGGGTGGGACGGGGAACAAGAGAAACAAGTCCTTCGGACGTCGGTGAGCGTAGAGCGCCCGCGCTCGATCATCAGTTACAACCGCTCACCCGATCTGTCATTTGATCGCTCAATCAATCCCTATCGGGGGTGTGAGCACGGCTGCATCTATTGTTTCGCGCGACCCAGCCATGCGTGGTTGGGGTTGTCGGCTGGCCTTGATTTCGAAACCAGGCTTGTGGCCCGTCCGAATGCGGCAACGGTGCTGGAGGCGGAGCTGCGCAAACCGTCTTATCGCCCGAAAACGCTGGCGATCGGGACGAATACAGATGCCTATCAACCCATTGAGAAAACATACGGAATCATGCGTGACTGCCTGGCGGTTCTGCAACGGTTCAACCATCCGGTCGGGATCGTGACCAAGGGATCATTGGTGGAACGGGACATTGATATTCTGGCGGATATGGCGGGCAGGGGGCTGGCGCGCGTGGGCGTGTCCCTGACCACGATGGACGCGGACCTGTCCCGCAAGATGGAGCCACGCGCGCCTGCGCCGAAGCGACGGTTGCAGACGATCAGGCGCTTGGCTGAGGCGGGGATACCGGTGCGGGTCATGACCTCGCCGGTGATCCCGGGGCTGACGGATCACGAGATGGAAGAGATGCTGGGGCTGGCAGCCGAGGCAGGTGCGCAGGCGGCGTCATGGGTCATGCTGCGCCTGCCGCTGGAGGTGTCGCCGCTGTTTCGGGAATGGTTGGCAGAGCATTATCCGGATCGGGCAGGGCGCGTCATGGGGCTGGTGCGCGACATGCATGGTGGGCAGGACTACAGCTCTGACTGGGGCAAGCGCATGCGGGGAGAGGGGGCCTATGCCGAGATTGTCGCCGCCCGGTTCCGCCGCGCATTGCGCCAGTTCGGTTTGGCCCGGGACCTGCCGCCGCTGAGAACGGACCTGTTTACACGGCCTGCGCAGGCGGGTGATCAGTTGTCACTTTTTTAGATTGATCCGGACACTCCTTCAAACGCCCGTCCCGGCCTTGAGCCGGGACCTCATCCGAAGGACATGAGGCCTGGGCACGGCGGGGTGCAGGGGACGAACGACCGCTAATCACCAGCACACGCTTTGGCAAAAAGAAAACCCGGCACCCATTGGGAGCCGGGTTTTCTTTTGAAACGTGGTTGGGTCAGGGCGTTACTTGCCTGTTGACCACCAGCCCCGGCGCTTCGGTTTTGCGGGTTCGTCCGGTGCCGTTTGCTCGGGCTCCGCGGTCGCCGTGGGCTCAGGGGCCGCTGACGCCTCGGCAACTGGGTCTGGCACAGGCTCCGGCGCAGGTTCGGGGGCAGCTTCGGCGGTACTCTCCGCTGCTTCGGCCGGAGCTTCGACCGGGGCCTCTTCTTTCTTCTTCCGAGGCGCGCGCTTGGGTTTGGGTTTTTCTTCTTTTGCCTCAGCCTCTTTTACATCGGCCTCTTTCGCATCAGTTGCTTCAGGCGCGCTTTCCGGCTTTTTGTCGGCTGCATCATCCTTTGATGCCGGGGCATCTTCGTCCGTCTTCTTAGACTTTCTGGATCTGGATGCGCGCTTTGGTTTTTCCGGTTTTTCTTCTGCTTTTTCCGTCTCTTCCGGGGCGTCTTTCACGTCAGAATCATCGCCGTCGGACTTGCTTTCGCCAGAATCAGGCGCCTCCTGAGAGGCATCGGTGTTGTCTGACTGCTGGTCATCGCCCTCAGGACGGCTCTTCGGCCGACGGCGACGTCTGCGACGGCGCTTCTTGGGTTTTGGTTCGCCATCGTCTTCGGATGTGCCCGGTGCCGCGGGGGCCTCTTCGACCTGTGTTTCGTCTTCCTCTTCGTCGATGTCATCCATCAACGAGCTGTCGACGGACACAACCGGCCCGGCCTCGGGCACGACACGCGTCGCGGTTTTGAACTTCTCAATCGAGAAATCAGGGCTGATCAGCGTCGGGTCGCCCTCCACGCGCACCGAAAGGCCATAGCGTGCCTCGATCTGGGCCACGTGCTCGCGCTTCTGGTTCATCAGGAAGTTGGCGATGCCCACCGGACATTTGACCAAAACCTCCCGAGACCGCCGCCGCACGCCTTCCTCTTCGATCTGGCGCAGGATCGAAAGGGCCAGGTTGTCATCGGACCGGATCAGGCCGGTGCCATGACATACAGGGCAGGGCTGCGTTGTCGCCTCGATCATGCCGGGGCGCAGACGCTGACGGCTCATTTCCAACAGGCCGAATCCCGAGATGCGGCCCACTTGGATGCGCGCACGATCAGATTTCAGGCGATCCTTCAGGCGCTTTTCAACCGCACTGTTGTTCTTGCGCTCATCCATGTCGATGAAATCGATCACGATGAGACCAGCCAGGTCCCGCAGGCGCAACTGGCGCGCCACCTCTTCCGCGGCCTCCAGGTTGGTTTTGAGCGCGGTTTCCTCGATCGAACCTTCCTTCGTGGCCCGGCCGGAGTTCACGTCGATGGCCACAAGCGCCTCGGTCACGCCGATCACGATGTAGCCACCGGATTTCAGCTGCACCGTCGGATTGAACATCGCCGCCAGGTAGCTTTCCACCTGGTAGCGGGCAAAGAGCGGAAGCGAATCGCCATAGTGTTTCACGTTCTTGGAATGGGACGGCATGATCATTTTCATGAAGTCCTTGGCAACGCGGTAGCCCGCCTCGCCTTCAACCATCACCTCGTCGATGTCGCGGTTGTACAAATCGCGGATCGAGCGCTTGATCAGGTTGCCTTCCTCATAGATCTGCGCCGGTGCGATGGATTTCAGTGTCAGTTCGCGGATCTGTTCCCACATACGTTGCAGGTACTCGTAGTCGCGCTTGATCTCTGATTTCGTCCGCTTCGCCCCGGCGGTGCGCACGATTAGCCCCGCGCCCTGCGGCACGTCGATTTCCGTGGCGATCTCTTTGAGTTTCTTGCGGTCGGCGGCATTGGTGATCTTGCGGCTGATCCCGCCACCACGGGCGGTGTTGGGCATCAAAACGCAGTAGCGACCCGCCAGCGACAGGTAGGTTGTGAGCGCCGCACCCTTGTTGCCGCGCTCTTCCTTGACGACCTGCACCAGCAGGATCTGGCGCACCTTGATGACTTCCTGGATCTTGTACCGGCGCGGGCGCGGTTTGCGCGGCGGGCGGATGTCGTCCTGATCATCGTCATCGGCCACCGATTCGATGTTTTCATCCTTCTCAGCGGCGTTGGTCTTTTTGCTGTAGCTGCGGCGCCGGCGGGAGCGGGAGCGCGGTTTGTCTTCTTGTTCCTCTTCGTCGTCGTCGCTGTCGTCCGCCTCATCCGAAGGGTCCTCGGAGGCGACTTCAGCACTGTCGTCTGTACTGTCTTCTGCCGCCTCGTCGCTCACCTGATCGTCGCTGTCATCTGACGGGTCGGCGCTGCCATCTTCGGACGATTCACCATCGTCATCGTCATGGCCGGGTGTCTCAACCGGTGTCTCGCCCACGGTGGTCATCGGAGACAGGCCTTCGCCGTCGTCGCCAGCTTCACCCTCGTCTTCGTCCAGCTCGATTGTCTGCATGCCGTCAATGTCTTCGGACTTCGCGACTGCGTCGTCGCTTTTCGAAGCGGCGGCTTTGCTGGAGCGGGACGACTTGGGCTTAGCATCCTCTTCGTCATCCCGCGCCCGCATTGCCTCGGCATAGGCGCGCTCTTCCTCCAACAGCGCCTCACGGTCGGCCACGGGGATCTGGTAGTAGTCAGGATGAATTTCCGAGAATGCCAGGAAACCATGGCTATTTCCGCCATAGTCTACAAATGCCGCCTGAAGCGACGGTTCAACCCGGGTTACTTTTGCGAGGTAGATGTTGCCAGCGAGCTGGCGTTTGTTTTCTGATTCAAAGTCGAACTCATCAACCTTGTTTCCATCGACCACCACGACGCGGGTTTCCTCCGCGTGGGTGGCATCGATAAGCATTTTCTTAGCCATTGTCTGTTTTGAAGCCGCACCGCTGCGAACGGTCCAGAGGGACCGGCAGGTGGGGGCGGCATTGTCCTAGGGGCGATGGCAGATGCGCAAACGGGGCCTCCCTTGGGGACGCCGGGGCTCATGTCGAATGTCTGAGCCAGGGTTTGTTGCACGCGCCTCATCGCGGTTCTTCTTCTCCGGCGTTGCACGCAACGCCAATTCCGGGCCTGGTGCTGCCGTCTCTCATGTCGCGGCGCCCAGGCGTTCTGTCAGCCCGTAAAAAACAGGGCCTAATCGTTCTGCCCGGCTTGGTGGACATTTGGTCCAGCACTGGCCTGAGGCAGCGAAACTCTCAACCGCAGGACAAATTGTCGCCGCGATACTTGATACGTAATGCCAGAGGGGCCTCGAATTCAATGGGGAAAATGCGCGAGAGGCGATTTCATCACGTGAATGGCAGGGGCATGTCGCCCACTGCACGCAAAGTGCTCAGTTCGTTTTTTGGCCGTTCACTCAGAGGTAATCGGCCCGCTGCAACCCATACTTCGCCATTTTCTCGTTCAGCGTCCTGCGTGGCAGGCAAAGCTCATCCATCACGGAGGCGATGGAGCCTTTATGCCGGCGCATGGTGTTGTCGATCAGCATCCGCTCAAACGCTTCCACGTATTCCTTCAGTGGCTTGCCTTCGGTCGTCATGACGGGCTGCATTTCCTGATGGTCGGACATCAGCAGTGAAGCGATGGTCCCGCTGCCCCTGCGCGCCTGAAGAACCGCGCGCTCGGCCACGTTGATCAGCTGACGCACGTTGCCGGGCCACGGGGCCTGCAGAAGTTGCGCGGCTTCCTGGGCGTTCACCTGAGGGGCGTCACAACCGTAATCTTCCGAGAATTGATCAGAAAACCGGGTGAACAGCGTCAGGATGTCTTCACCCCGTTGCCGCAGCGGTGGGATGGTGATCCGCAGAGACGCCAAGCGATAGAACAGGTCCGGGCGCAGCGCGTCTTCGCAGGTGCGATCCTGTTCCTGCAGATTGCAAATGGCCACGATCCGCGTTTCAGGCGGCGTGCCTTCATCGTTGATAAAGGTCAGCAGGCGGGCCTGTGCGGCGTCCGACAGGGCCTCGATGTCTTCCAACACCAACGTACCGCCCCGCGCTTCTTCGACCGCGGGCAATTGGTTGTCTTCGGGGTTCATCGGCCCAAAGAGACGCTTGATCAACGCGTCTTCTTCCAGGGCAGCACAGGGCACCAGCACGAATTTTTTGCCTGCACGGGAGCCAACGGCGTGCAACGCATGGGCCACCAGCGTCTTGCCCGTGCCCGTTTCCCCATCAATCAGCACGTGGTTGTCGGCCTGGCCCAGATCCAGCACGTCCTCTTTCAGACGCTCCATCACCGGGCTGGCGCCAATCAGCTTGCGCATCAACTGCCCACCATCGCTGAGCTCTTTGCGCAGCGCCCGTGCGTCCAGTGTCATCCGACGCGCATTGGCGGCCTTTTTGGCCAGTTCGTTCATCCGATCCGGATTGAACGGCTTTTCCAGGAAATCAAACGCGCCGATGCGCATCGCCTCCACCGCCATTGGTACGTCGCCATGACCTGTGATCATGATCACGGGCAGAGAGCTGTCGGTGCCCATTAGCTTCTTCAAGAACTGCATGCCGTCCATGCCGGGCATCTTGATGTCGGTGACGACGATCCCGGGATAATCCGGCCCCAGAACCTTCAGTGCATCCTCGGCACAGGGAAAGGCCTCTGTGTCATAGCCTGACAGAGCCAACCACTGGCTGATTGACTGGCGCATGTCCTTTTCGTCATCGACGATGGCGATTTTCATGGCGTTTGGCATATCTGCTCTCCTGTAACGCGCCCAACGAGGGCGGTCATTCGGCGGCCTGCGTTGTTTCTGACAAGATAGGTAGCTGCATTTCAAATACAGCCCCACCTGCCGCCGCGTTCCTTGCGGTCAACCGCCCGCCTAAGTCGTTGACGATGCCCGAGGAAATGGCAAGGCCCAAGCCGACCCCTTCGCCGGGCTGTTTGGTGGTGTAAAACGGCTCAAACAGGCTGTCGATGTCGTCGAGGCCCACACCATTGTCCCGCACCGTCAGCGATGCGGTCTCCCCCGCAGCCAGGATGATATCGACTTCCGCATTGCGCATCGTTTGGGTGGCATCAAGTGCGTTGCGCAGGAGGTTGATCATGACCTGTTCAATGCGCACCCGATCGCCCATCACCATCACCTGCGCATCTGGCATGGACCTGGTGATCTTGACCTGGCGTTGGCGCAATTGCGGCTCCATCATCGCCAGCGCGGAATTGAGCGCATCGCCCATGTTTACAGGGGAAAGGTCGTCTCCGGAGGCGCGTGCATAGGATTTCAGCTGCCGGGTGATCGCGCCCATCCGTTCGATCAGGTCATCGATGCGCTGGAAAGACGAAACGGCCTCTTCCGGGCGATTGCGGCTGAGCAAAAGGCGCGCGCCGGCAAGGTAGGTTTTCATCGCGGCCAGCGGCTGGTTCAACTCATGACTGACCGCCGCTGACATCTCACCCAACGCGGCCAGTTTTGAGCTTTGCGCAAGCGTTTGTTCGGCCACGGCGAGGTTCTCTTGCACCCTCTGACGTTCGGCGATTTCCCGCTGTAGCCGCGCGTTCAATTGGCGAAGGTCTGCCGATTCCAATTGAGCCACGGCCATGCGCTGCGTCGATTTTCGGTTCAACAAATAGAAGGCCAGCGCCAGCAAAATCGCAAAGGTCATGATTTCCAGCGCCAGGACACCGTTCACCCGTTCGCGCACGCTGGAATAGGTGGTGAAGCTGGAAATCCGCCATCCCCGAAACGCCACGCGCCCGTCTGTACGCATCACCGCCTGTCCGCGCACATAGGCATCTGGGGGCTCTGCATTCCAGTCCGCCGTCACCTGAATGGCCCGCTGAATGGCAGAGTTTGCTGGTGCACGCGCCAGGGCTTCCTGCGTGGTCAGACCGCGCCATTTGGGCTCTGTCGCCAGGATGATACGCCCTTCCGTATCAGTGACCAGAACTGCATCCGAAATCTCGGCCCAAGCGCGTTCAAACTGTGTCAGGTCGACCTCAACCAGGATCACCCCGGCAAGACCGGTCTGAGTTTCCACCCTTCGTGAATAGAAGAACCGAAACCTGTTAGCTTCGTCCTCTATCACGTTGAAAATATTGTCGGCTGAGCGCAAAGCATCCACAAACACAGGTGACGAGGCGAAAGACTCGCCCAAAGTTTCACGATCGGTAGAGGCCACAACCCGGCCATCCTTGCCCAAAAGCGTCAGAGAGGCGGCTGAGATTTCATCCTTGAACGAGATCAGGCGCTGTGAGGACAGCGTGAAATCACTGCTGGCAAGGGCGGCAATCAAGGCCGGGTCGCGTGACAAAAGCTGCGGAACAATGGCGTTCTGACGCAATTCGCTCAGCAGGTTACCACTGTAAAGCACTAGGCGCAGTTCGGCGCGATTGCGGGTGTTTTCGGTAAAACGGTCCGTTAGAAACCGGTTGGTCACGGCAATCGTCGAGACCGCCAGAACCAGAAGGACGACCAGAAAAAACCGCGCACGCCAGCTGAGCGTGCGCATCCGGGCGGTTGCTCGCGCCCTCCGTTGCCATTTGGAAAACCTTCCCATGGCGCAAAACTACGCCACGCGGGCCATTGTCTCAAGCGGTCTCAAGCGGTCTCAAGCGAAGGCAGTGTTTCCGTCAGGCGGTTTCCAGCTGACCCATGAGTGAAGAAAACAGCACGCTGCCCTCGGTGTTGCCGTGAACCGGGTCCGCCATACGCTCCGGATGGGGCATCATGCCCAGCACGCGGCGGTTCTCGGACAGAATACCCGCGATGTCGTTGAGTGACCCGTTGGGGTTGTCGACATAGCGGAACGCGACGCGGTTCTGATCTTCCAAAGCGGTCAGAGTATCACCATCGGCAAAATAGTTGCCATCGTGGTGCGCAATCGGGATCGTGATCTGATCGCCGTCCGCATAGCCCGAAGTGTAGGCGCTATCAGACGTTTCCACTTTTAAATCAATGGCTTTACACAGATACTTCAACTTTGCGTTGCGCAACAGAATGCCGGGCAGAAGTCCGGTTTCCGTCAGCACCTGAAATCCGTTGCAGATGCCCAGCACGTAACCACCGCGCTCTGCGTGAGAGACCACAGACCGACAGATCGGAGAGTTCGCCGCAATCGCACCGCAGCGCAGGTAATCCCCGAAGGAAAATCCGCCCGGCACACCGATCACATCGACACCCGAGGGCATCTCAGTGTCCTTGTGCCACACCATGGTGACCTTGGCACCAGCGGCCTCAAACGCCACTTTCATGTCGCGGTCGCAATTTGATCCCGGGAAAACGACAACAGCAGCATGCATCACGCGATCTCCACCGAATAGCTTTCGATCACGGTGTTCGCGAGAAGCTTCTCGCACATGTCTTTCACCGCCGTTTCCGCCTTGGCCTTGTCCGTCTCGGTCAGGTCCAGCTCAATCACCTTGCCTTGGCGCACACCTTCGACGCCATCAAAGCCCAGAGAGCCAAGCGCGTGGCGCACGGCCTCTCCTTGAGGGTCCAGAACCCCGTTTTTCAACATGACATGCACACGTGCTTTCATTGCTCGCCCCCAGTTTGCGCTCAGGTTGCACCCTGCCTGCACAGGGCTATGAAGCCGAGGCTCAGTTGATGAGCGTCGGCCGTGAAAGCTGTGTCGCGCCCTTGGGCATCACGCCCAGGCGTTTGGCGACCTCGGAATAAGCATCCGTCAAAGAGCCCAGATCGCGGCGGAAGACGTCTTTGTCGAGCTTCTGGCCGGTCTCAATGTCCCACAAACGGCAGCTGTCCGGGCTGATCTCATCGGCCACGATCAACCGCATGAAATCGCCGTCATAGATGCGTCCGATCTCGATTTTGAAATCCACCAGCCTGATGCCCACGCCATACATGACGCCCGACAGAAAGTCGTTCACGCGCAGGGCAAGGCTGAGGATGTCGTCCATGTCTTGCTGGCTGGCCCAACCAAAGGCCGCGATATGTTCTTCGGTGACCAGCGGATCGCCCAGGTCGTCGTTTTTCAGGCAGTATTCCACGATGGGGCGGGGCAACTGCGTGCCCTCGTCAATGCCCAACCGTTTTGACATGGTGCCTGCGGCATAGTTGCGAACAATCACTTCAAGCGGAATGATTTCACAGGCGCGCACCAGTTGTTCACGCATGTTCAGCCGTTTCATGAAATGGTTCGGGATGCCGACATTTGTCAGCCCGTTCATGAAGTACTCGCTCAGCATGTTGTTGAGCACGCCCTTGCCGTCGATGACGTCTTTTTTCTGGGCGTTGAAGGCCGTGGCGTCATCCTTGAAATACTGCACGATGGTGCCGGGTTCCGGCCCTTCGAACAGTGTTTTCGCTTTGCCTTCGTAGATTTTTTTGCGCCGCGCCATGCTGACCCCAAAGCTCTTCCGGTGCGCGAGCAGAAAATGCGCCCCGTTTGATCCGTCTCATAGGGCAAACGCACCATCGCTGCAAGGACAAGCGCAGGCTGGAACCTCTTGCGCCGCGCGGTGAGGATGGGCATATCTGAACTGACAGCAGACCAAGCGCAAGGAGCCGCCCGATGTCCACCTTTGATGACCGTGAACACGCCTTTGAAAACAAATATGCCCACGATCAGGAAATGCAGTTCAAGGCCGAGATGCGCCGGAACAAACTGGTCGGTCTCTGGGCGGCAGAGCTGTTAGGCAAGACTGGCGACGACGCAAACGCCTATGCTATGGAAGTCGTCAAATCAGACTTCGAAGAGGCGGGCATAGAAGACGTGGTGCGCAAAGTGGCCGGTGATGTGGGCGATCTGGCCGATGCCGACACGATCCGTGCCAAGATGAAAGAGCTTCTGGTCGTGGCCAAAGATCAGATTATGAACGAAGTTTAAGAAACTGATTTTGATTACTTAAGTTCGCTTTCAAGCTCCTGAGAAAATCCCGCCCCGGACTTGATCCGGGGCCTTTGGATGGGCGAATGTCGAGGCCCCGGATCAAGTCCGGGGCGTGCGTCTCTTTGTTGACGGCTCAATCTCTATTCCAATCTCACTCATAATGAACATGAACCTTTCTCATTTGATCGCGCGCGCGCGAGGTGGGACAAGCGCCCATGCTGATCGGAAGGATGATTTATGAGTGATGCATTTGTCCGCATGATGGCCGAACGCGACTGGATTCTCGCTGACGGGGCCACGGGGACGAACCTCTTCAACATGGGGCTCAGCTCCGGCGATGCGCCGGAGATGTGGAACGATGAACATCCCGACCGGATTGATAAGCTCTACTCCATGGCCGTTGACGCCGGCAGCGATCTTTTCCTCACCAACTCTTTCGGTGGCAATGCGTCGCGCCTTAAACTGCATGGCGCCGAAAACCGGGCGCATGAACTGTCCAAGAAATCAGCAGAGATCGGACGCGAAGTGGCCGACCGGTCGGGCCGGGATGTCATTGTAGCCGGCTCTGTCGGACCCACCGGTGAAATCATGGCGCCGATGGGGTCGCTGACGCATGAACTGGCCGTGGAGATGTTCCACGAACAGGCCGAGGGTCTGAAAGAAGGCGGGGTCGATGTGCTTTGGCTCGAGACAATATCTTCGCCCGAGGAATACCGTGCCGCCGCAGAAGCCTTCAAACTGGCCGAGATGCCATGGTGCGGCACCATGAGCTTTGACACAGCCGGGCGCACCATGATGGGCGTCACCTCCGCTGCGATGGCGGAGATGGTCGAAAAGATTGATCACAAGCCGCAAGCTTTTGGGGCCAATTGCGGGGTCGGTGCCTCTGATCTCATGCGCACGATCCTCGGCTTCAAGGCGCAAGGCACGGAACGCGCGATCATCGCCAAAGGCAACGCGGGCATCCCGAAATACGTCGATGGGCATATCCACTATGACGGCACGCCCGATCTGATGGCCGATTACGCGGCCCTGGCCCGCGATGCAGGGGCGAAGATCATCGGCGGGTGCTGCGGGACAATGGCGGAGCATCTGGTGAAGATGCGCGAAGCTCTCGAGACACGTCCCAAGGGCGACAGTCCAAGCCTAGAGCTGATCGCTGAAAAACTGGGTGCCTTTTCGTCCGAGGTTGACGGAACGGAAGAGGATGCTGCACCGCCAAGGCGGGAACGGTCCCGCCGTCGTAGGTCGGCGAGTTAAGGCCTGGTCATTCTGAAAAAACACCGCGTCGCGCCTTTCCGGGCGCGCCCGGTCTTTCACCCCGACTTGCGCACAGCGTAGATGACGTAACCGTCGGCCTCACGTTCTTCGACTAAGACGTGACCCGATTCATTGCAAAAATGCGGCACGTCGATGCGTGCGGCGGGGTCGTCGGCCCACAGCTCGGCCACCGCGCCAACATCCATGCTTTTCAACCGCTTACGCAGTTTCAAAACCGGTAGCGGGCAGAGCAGGCCGCGGGCATCTATGGTCTGACGGTCGTCCATGAGCGCGACATAATCCGGGTGTTACAAAAGGTCCACAACCTTGTGACCGCATGCCCCGTGACGGCGGCGCGGGGATAGACTACATGTGCTGCCATGTTCGGGATAGAAATCATAGACGCGGCCCTGGTGCCTGCGATGATCGTCGCACTGGTGGCCGGGCTTATCTCGTTTCTTAGCCCCTGTGTGCTGCCCATCGTGCCGCCATACCTGGCGTATATGAGCGGCGTGACCGTGTCAGACCTGTCCTCGTCCGAGCAACCCAGATCGCGCGCGGTGGTGCCTGCGGTTTTCTTCGTTCTCGGGCTATCGACGATCTTTTTGCTCTTGGGCTTCGCAGCTTCTGCCTTTGGTCGGGCCATTTTGGAATACCAAGGATATTTCAATGCGATAGCTGGCGTTATTGTCATGGGATTTGGCCTGCATTTTATTGGCATTTACCGGATCAAGCTGCTGGATCGTGAGGCGCGGCTGGACGCCGGTGATCAGGGTGGATCGTCCTTCGGTGCGTACCTTTTGGGCCTTGCGTTTGCCTTCGGGTGGACGCCCTGCATTGGCCCACAGCTAGGCGCGATCCTGTCCCTGGCGGCGTCTGAGGCATCAGTCACGCGCGGGACGGTGCTGTTGGCCGTCTACGCGCTTGGTCTCGGCGTGCCGTTTATCCTCTTTGCGGCGTACCTGCCCAAGCTGGGTGGTCTGATGGCGTGGATGAAGCGGAACATGGAGAAGATCGAGAAGGTCATGGGGCTGCTGCTTTGGACCATCGGGTTGCTGATGTTGACGGGTGGTTTTGCCAGCTTCTCTTACTGGCTTCTTGAGATGTTCCCGGCGCTTGCGCTGATTGGTTGAGCCTTACTCTCGCCCCAATACTGCGCTAAACTACACCTCTAAAGAGGTGAGAAATGAGCAGCTCCCCCAAGGTACACGCCAAGGCGCAGGTCAGAAAACGGCATGTTTTCTACATCCCCGGGTATGATCCAATTCATCCCCGCCGGTACCGTGAGCTTTATCGCAAGGAAAGCGTCGCGCAGGGCGAGATCAGCGGATACGAGATCGGGCTGAGCGCGTCAGTGGGGTCTGAACGCTATGGCTGGCAGGTCGACGCCCGGATTGACGGGGTTGAGACCACCGCGCAGGTGGAGGTCTTGGTCTGGTCCGACATCGTGCGCGACAGCATGGATACCGGGATCATCGCCACCTACCTTGCCTTGATACGCACCGCGTGGGTTTACATCTCGACCGGTGCGCTGTTCCGCCTGATGCGGTTGCGGAAAGGTCCAGTGATTGCAGCGCTTTATCCGGTGGTGTTCTTGTTGGTATAGCTTGGGATCGCCTTGCTTTTGGCTTGGGGCCTCGGTCACCTTCTGGCGCTTGTCCATCCCTGGCTCGCCTGGGCCGGTCTGATCGTGGTGCCCTTTGCGTTGGAATGGTTCCGGCGCAAGGACAACAAGTTTTTCGCCTACTACCTGATGCATGACTATTCCTACTCCGCCCGTCATCGCGGTGCAGAACCGGCAGCGCTGACAGAACGCATGGCGGGCTTCACCGATGCCATTGCCGAGGCTTTGCAAGACGACGTGGATGAGGTGCTGGTGGTCGGGCATTCGTCCGGCGCGCATCTGGCGGTGTCCGTGTTGGCTGACCTGATCCGGTCAGGACGGGTGGAAGGCACCAAACCGGTGCTGTCGTTTCTCTCGCTAGGGCAGGTGGTGCCGATGGTGTCCTTTCTGCCGGATGCGCATAGGCTGCGTCGGGATCTGCGCGATTTGAGTGAACGGTCCGAACTGACCTGGGTGGACGTGACGGCACCCGGCGATGGCTGTGCCTTTGCGCTGTGTGACCCTGTGGCGGTCAGCGGCGTGGCGCTCGAGGGCAAGCGCTGGCCGCTGGTCCTGTCCGCGGCATTTACGCAAACGCTAAGCCCGAAACGCTGGAAATCCATGCGGTGGCGGTTTTTCCGGCTGCACTTCCAATATCTCTGCGCTTTTGATCGGCCCGGCGACTACGACTATTTCCAGATCACGGCGGGGCCGATGACCCTAGGCGACCGGTACAAAGACCGCCAGGCCAGCCCGAGCCGGATCGAGGCCCCGGTCAACCGCTTTACGGAGCGCGCGGCATGACCAAAGCTGCATCCCAGACGCCGCCCGAGGACGCCGCCGCACCGGCGCAGTGTCCGTTCGGTCATGGCACGCTGATGCCGCCAAAGCCGCCATCGCGGCAGGGCAGGGTGTCTCTCTGGCGGTATCTGAAGCTTTTCCGAAAGGATATCCTTTCGGCCCAGCCTGCGCGGCTCTACCGTGCATGGATGGCCGAGTTTCGCACGCCGTTTTTCCGGTCTTACATGTGCAATCAGCCAGAACTGGTCGATCTGGTGCTTAAAGAGCGCCCCGATGATTTCCCAAAATCTGACCGCATCCGAGAGGGTCTGACCCCGCTTCTGGGCAATTCAGTCTTCGTGACCAATGGCGAGACATGGAAACGTCAGCGCCGCATCATTGACCCGGCCTTTGAGGGCGGGCGGCTGCGGGATACGTTTCCGGCGATGCTGGCGGCCAGCGAAGGGGCGGTGATGCGCATGACGGCAAAGGCCGACGGCGCGCCATTGGAGATCGAAGCGCAGACGAGCCATGCCGCGGCAGACGTGATCTTTCGCACGCTCTTCTCAATCCCAATCGAAAATGAAGTGGCCACGCGGGTGTTTGAGGAGTTTCGCGCCCATCAACGCACCCAGCCGGTGGTCAATATCGGTGCGCTGTTTCCTTTGCCTGCTTGGGTGCCACGCTTTCATCGCAGTAAGACACGTCAGACGGCGGCGGTCATTCGGCAATTGATCACGCAACTGACCGAAGCGCGCATGGCCGAGATTGTGTCCGGTAAGGCCCCTGATGATCTGGCGACCAAGATCATGACAACGGCCGACCCTGAGACGGGAGAGCGGTTCGACACAGACGAAATGGTGGATCAGGTGGCGATCTTCTTTCTGGCGGGGCATGAGACGAGCGCCTCCGCCCTGGCCTGGGCACTTTACCTTATGGCTTTGTATCCCGAATGGCAGGATCGCGTGGCTGAGGAAGCCGAGGCCACGTATGGCACAACCACCGGGCCGGGTTTCAGCGACATGAGCAAACTGCGCGTGGCGCGGGACGTGTTCCGGGAAACGCTGCGGCTTTATCCGCCCGTGCCGATGATGGTGCGAGAGGCGAGCCAGCCGGAACGGTTCCGTGATCGGAATGTGCGAATAGGCAGTCAGATCGTGCTGAGCCCATGGCATTTGCACCGGCATGAACGGCTGTGGGAGCGACCAGATGAGTTTGATCCGGCGCGCTTTGCGACCGAGAACGGCAAAAGCTGTTTGCGCGATGCCTACATGCCGTTTTCCGCCGGGCAGCGGGT
The DNA here is from genome assembly GCA_963422235.2 of uncultured Roseovarius sp. Taxonomy (GTDB): domain Bacteria; phylum Pseudomonadota; class Alphaproteobacteria; order Rhodobacterales; family Rhodobacteraceae; genus Roseovarius. Next base: position 263,801 of record CAXMWV010000001.1, on the reverse strand, counting down.
CTGCACCGGGGCCGGTTTCGCCATGATCGAAGGAACGCTTTTGTTGTCGATGCTGGTGCGGGCGTGTCGGTTCGAAGTGGTCAAAGAAAGGCCCGCCATGCCCGTGGCGCATCTCACCGTGCGTGGCAAGGACGGGATTTGGTTGAAAGTGACGCCGCGCGGAGCGTGAGTTCCGCAGATTGGCTTGAAAGTGTTTGCTGTAAGGATGGCCCGCCCCGGCCTTGAGCCGGGGCCTGTTTTTTGGGTTTGAGGCCCCGGCTCAAGGCCGGGGCGGGAGTTTTCAGGATCGTCTGATGCGATCAATCCACCGATAAACCCGCTCGCACAGCCACCCGGTCAATCGCCTCGATCACAGCCTCAGGGGCCGCGTGCTGGATCATGTGGCCCAGGCCCTCCAACTCCACGAGGTTGGAGCCTTCCACCGCCTCCGACAAGGGGATGGAGTGGATGTGCAGACCAACATTGGTGTCCGCCGTGCCGTGCAGAATTTCGACCGGCTGCGTGATCTCGGGATAGCGTTGAGACAGGCCCTCAATTTCGTCCAACAGGTTCGCGCGCTGTAACGCATTGGCCCGCATCGGCGCGCGCCGGATGCTCAGCTGAGGGCCGAAATGCGCCATGTAGCCCTCTGGCACCGGGTCTGGGGCGAAGACCGCGTCCAACTCTCGCGCAATCTTATTGTCCCCTACGAAGGCCGTGATCATGGGAATGACAATACGGCCCAGCACCGGGTGAGAGAGGATTTTGTAATAGGTCGACAGCCCGGTGTCCCATGGGTGGGAGGCGGCAGAAAGTGCCACCAATCCGGAATACCTGTCCGGGTGATGCACAGCCCAGGCCAGCGTCACGGCGCCACCGTAAGAATGGCCCACGAGCAAGGGCCGTTCAGCGCCCAATTGCAGCGCGGCGTCGGAGAGAACCCGCGCCTGTTCCTGCACCGTCGCGCCAGTGGGTGAAATCGGATCGCTGTACCCCAATCCGGGCCGGTCAAAGATGATCACGCGGTACCGCTTCGCCAATTCCGGGGCGAGGCGGAAGGTCATATCGCGGGTGTGACCGGAGGAGCCATGGATCAGCACGAGGTCCGGCCCGGACCCCATCACCATGGCATGCACGCGGTGCGCACCCACCTGAAGGAACTGACCTTCCGGCGGATAGGCGGCTTCGGATCGCTGCTCGCTCGCGCGGGCCTTCAACCAGACGCCGCAGACGGTCACGGCAAGCAGGATTGCCAGGGCCAGAACAAGCTTCATCAGTGTCAGGCCCGCAAATCCGTGGTTTCCAGCCCGATCTTGGTCAGGTCATACGGCGTGGTTTCGTAGATTTCCGAAAGCCAATTGCCGTAAAGCAGATGCGCGTGGCTGCGCCAGCGGTTCTGCGGGGCACGGCTTGGGTCATCATCGGGGTAGTAGTTTCCCGGCACGTTGATGGGCGTGCCCGCCGCAACGTCTCGATCATATTCCTGCTTGAGTGTGTCGCTGTCATACTCAAGGTGATTGAAGATGTAGAGCGCGCGCCTTTGTGGGTCTTCCACGAGACATGGACCTACCTCATCACTGCTCAGCAGTGTCGACATACCGCCAGCGTCATCAATCTCCGGCTGGCGCATTTCCGTCCAGCGGCTGACCGGGATCACGCAATCATCCGAAAACCCGCGCAAATACGGGGAGGCCGGCGCCATGTTGCGATGACGGAAACAGCCGAAGGCCTTGTCTGATAGCAGATGTTTTTTGACGCCGTGGAAGTAATTGATCATCGCCATCCCCCCCCAGCAAACGCCGAAGGTGGAGTGCACATGGGTCTGCGTCCAGTCAAAAAGCTGGCACAGCTCTCCCCAATAGGTGACGTCTTCGAAATCCAGATGCTCAATCGGTGCGCCGGTGATGATCAGGCCGTCGAACTTCTCACCGCTGGCCAGCACCTCGGAAAACGGGCGATAGAAGCTTTCCATATGCTCGGCCGCCGTGTTCTTGGTGCGATGCTCGGACATCCGGATGAGGGATAGCTCAATCTGCAAAGGCGTGGCCCCGATCAGGCGGGCAAACTGCGTCTCCGTCTGGATCTTCTTGGGCATCAGGTTGACCAGCCCGATGCGCAACGGCCGGATATCCTGCCGCGCGGCCTGTGTTTCGCTCATCACCATCACACCTTCGCGCGAAAGCACGGTGTAGGCGGGCAGGTCGGCGGGCATTTTGATGGGCATGGTCTGTCTTTCGAATGTGGCACGACCCAGAGAAAATTCGCAGAATTTTCTAGAACACTGTCGGTCTGCGAACGGGTCAGGGTAGGGGGTGTTACATATCCGTCTGAGCGCGGCGCTCAAGGGCTGTGGCCACCAATGTCTCGAAATCGTGAGGGGTCTGGATCGCCATGATCTCATCGGCGGTGACCGACACCCCCCATTTCGCCATCGCGTCATAGCGTGGTTTGCGGTGGGCCAGCGCGCGGGCATAGGTCCAGCGGATGAAGGTATCCGGGTCGACCTTGTTTTCGCTCAGGCCGGACTCGGACAGGTATTCCGTCCACGCACTGGTTAAAAACTCCGGCAGGTAACACATCGGCTTAGGCGCGCGATCAAAGCGGCGGATCAGCTGCTGGGTATGGGCCTCACTGCCCTCCAGACGGATCAGCAAGCAATGCGCCGAAAGCTCTGTCAGCAAGGGATCATCCGGATCGTCTCCATCCACCCACTCACAAATCGACCCGCCCGTGTCGCAGATAAAATGCGGGTATCCATAAAGCCGCTCCGCCCGGTCGATGAAATACCCGGTGTCGGCAAGCGCGGATTCCTCGGCATGGCGAAACTGTTCCTGGCGGCGGCGGAATTCGTCGATGGGCATGCCGCCCTGGTCCGGATCGCCGGGTTTGCCCAGGTAGGTCGAGACAGGGGAGAGGTTGTTGAACGTGATGTTGGAGCCGATATAGATCGAATCCGTCATCAGAAGATCGCGCAGAAACGGCACCTTCATCGCTTCGGCCTTGGCATTATCTGTGATGAACTCCCCCATATAGCGCGTGCCAATGCGGTAATCGATGGAGTAGTGGAACCAATCGCCCTGCGCGCGCAGCATGTTCGACAGATGTGTCTTTCCAAGGCCGGACATGCCATAGAACAGCACCCGCTTGGCCGGGGCGTTCAACCAGTCATCTGAGCTTGCGTAGATCATATCAGGGTCCTCTGTCTGGCCCGTGGTAGTGCGCATGATTTACGAATGCAAACAAAGAAAAACCCCCGCCTGACGGGCAGGCGGGGGCCGAATTCGCAAGGGGTCGGTTTCGTTTAGAAACGGTAGCCCAGCTGCAGACCGATTGCGATCGCGTCATTGTCCGCAAACTGCGAGTTGATCGTGGTGGTGTTGGTCGGTCCAAGATCAATGTAGCGAATGCCTGCGGTGATATCGTATGTCCTGGTCGAGTACCGACCCGCGATACCGTAGGCCATGTAGCCGTCACGACCTTCCAAGTTGCCCACGGGTTTGCCGCTGTCAGGTTCATACGTCAGCGTACCGATCAGCGAGAACTTTTCGGTCAGGCGACGCGCAACACCGACTTCATAGGTGGTGTAATCATCTGCACCAAATGCGATTGGCAGCCGGTTTGGCTGGTTGAGCGGATTGTTCAAGAAGTCCTGAGGAGCGACGCGGAACTTAGACCATTCCTGCCACCGGATAGAACCGAAGACCAACATCTGCTCGGATACGGCAGACCGCGCGTGCAGTGTAACAGCCTGAGGAATTTGAACCGTAAACGGCACGCCGTTGTTGTCTCTGAAGTCGTGTTCTGTCTTGGACTCGTAGGTCAGTGCGAACTTCATCAGGATTTCTTCAATCGTGAATGCCGCACCCAACACGTACCCCCAGCCAATGTCTGGGTTCACGTTGAGTGTATAGTTTGCCGCTGCCAGCAGAGCGTTCGAAGCAGCAAGATCTGGCGCCAGGTTCACGTTGCCATCAACGGTGGTTGCACGAACACCGCCGTACACGCTGAACCTGTCGGTGATCTTGTACTTCAGGTAGCCTGTTAGAGCAGTAGAGTTAATCTCAGCATTCGAGCCTGAGAAAAGGTAGGGCAGATTGTTCGACACATATGAAACATCTGCACCTACAGGATTGCTCCCAACAAGCGCGAACGTGACCTTGTCCGTCAATTCTATTTTTACCCCGGCCGAAAAGCTCAGATACGACTGGGCAATGTCGCCGGAGCTAACTCCCGCAGGCTGATTGACAAACCCGCCAAACGCACTGAAAGAGTTACTGGTCCCGCTGATGTCGGCGTCAACATACGTAACCGAGAATTGCAGGTAGTTCTTGCCGCGCTCAAACAGGATCTGGGATCCGTCCGTCGCGCGCTGGATGCTGCCCGCAAAGGCACTGCCTGCTGTCAGGCCGAGCGCGAGGGCTGCTGTCATAAGGGTTTTCATGTGTCTCCACCTCCGAAATTTCCCGGAGATTACTTTTTAGGCAGAAGTTCGGTCAATCTTTGACCCAACGTCATCTACCCCCAGCCATGCGCAACAGCCGCAGGTTGCAACAAAAATGTGACACTTTCGACGTGGGCCGAGTGTCTTAAGGGTGGATTACGCGGTTTTCTTGCGGGTTTCGGCCCAGATATTGGTGTAATTCGCCCCGAAAATGATCGCCGCGCCAAGGATGGTGAAGATGTCCAGCGGCTCAGCATACAAGGTCAATCCGATGATCGCGATGACCGGCAGGCGCAGGAAATCCACCGGGACAATGACTGTCGCCGGCGCAAGCGTCAGCGCTTTGGTCAGGCAGAAATGGGCGCACAGCCCGGCCAGCCCGATCAGGATCAGCCACGGAACCGACGTCAGCGAGGGCAGGGCGATGTCGCCGTCATAACCCGCGCAGACGATCCCGAAAACCGCCTGCATGGCGGTCATCCAGAACAGGATGCAGGTCAGAGACTGTGTTCGCGTGAGCCGCTTTGTCAGGATCATCGTGCCCGCAAACCCGATCGCGGCGGTGGCAGCGGCCAGCATGCCCACGTTGAGGGTCTCCGGGCTGGGCCGCGCGACGATCAGGACACCGATAAACCCCGCAATCGCTGCCAGAACGCGCAGCTGGGTCAGCCGTTCGCCCAAAAAGAGCGGCGACAGGATGAGCACCCACAATGGTGACGTGAATTCCAGCGCCACGACCTGCGCCAGCGGGATGAGGGTCAGGGCGTAAAACCACAGGTTCTGACCGGTGAAATGGAAGACGTTGCGCAGGGCATGGGTGCCCAACCGGTCGCGTTTGACCTCGTGCAGCGTGCCAATACTGCGGGCAACAGCATATACGACAATGAATCCCACGAAGCTGCGAAACATCATGATTTCAAAGGTATCAAGCTCGAAGCTCACGCTGCGCCCACCCACGGCCATGGACGAAAACGAAACCACAGCCCCCATCATCCACGCAGCGGCCTTCAGGATGTTCGTACTGTCGTGAGACGCGGTTTCAGCCATGGCCAGACGTTTCGGAAAGCGCTGGCGCTGTTGGCAGGGCCGACATCACTCCCACTCAATCGTGCCCGGAGGCTTGGAGGTGATGTCATAGGTCACGCGGTTGATGCCCGGCACCTCGTTGATGATCCGCGTGGCGGTCTCGCCCAGGAATTCATGGCTGAACGGGTAATAATCCGCGGTCATACCATCCACGGAAGTCACGGCCCGCAGGGCACAGGCGTAATCATAGGTGCGCCCGTCGCCCATCACACCGACGGTGCGGACAGGCAGAATGGCGGCGAAGGCCTGCCAGATGTCGTCGTACAGCCCGTGCTTGCGGATTTGGTCAATATAGACCGCATCGGCCGCGCGCAGGATATCGAGCTTGGCACGAGTGATCTCTCCGGGGCAGCGGATGGCGAGGCCCGGACCGGGGAAGGGGTGGCGGCCAATGAAGCTTTGCGGCAGGCCCAGTTCGCGACCGAGGGCGCGCACCTCGTCTTTGAAAAGCTCGCGCAGGGGTTCGACCAGTTTCAGGCCCATCTTTTCAGGCAAACCGCCCACATTATGGTGCGATTTGATGGTGACAGAGGGCCCACCGGAGAAACTGACGCTTTCAATCACATCCGGGTAAAGCGTTCCTTGCGCCAGAAACTCGGCATTTTCGATCTGGTTGGCGTATTTCTGGAACACGTCGATGAAAAGCTTGCCGATGGTCTTGCGCTTGGTTTCAGGATCAGCTTCGCCTTCTAACGCACTGAGAAACAGCTCAGATTCGTCTGCGTGAATCAGCGGGATGTTGTAATTGTCCCGGAACATGCCGACGACTTCCTCGGCCTCTCCTTGCCGCAAAAGGCCGTGGTCGACAAAAACGCATGTCAGCTGATCGCCGATGGCCTCATGGATTAGCACGGCCGCAACAGAGCTGTCGACGCCGCCAGACAGCCCGCAGATGACCTGCTTGTCGCCCACCTGTTCGCGGATCTTGCGCACGGCTTCTTCGCGGTAGGCGCCCATTGTCCAATCGCCGGTGAACCCGGCCATGCGCACGAAATTTTCGTAAAGCGTTTTGCCGTTGGGTGTGTGGTGCACTTCGGGGTGGAACTGCACGGCATAGAAATTGCGGCTGGTGTCGGCGGTAATCGCGTAAGGCGCATTGGGGGAGGTACCATAGACCTCAAACCCCGGGGCCAGACGGCTGACATGGTCGCCGTGGCTCATCCACACCTGTTCACGCGCCTCATCACCTGCAAACCAACCCTCAAGCAGGGGCAAAGCGCCACCTGCGGGGGTCACGTAGGCGCGGCCAAACTCCGCCGTGCCGCCGCCGCCCGAGATCTTGCCGCCTTCAACCTGACCGCCCAGTTCCTGCATCATGACCTGCTGGCCGTAGCAAATGCCCAGGATCGGCACGCCCATATCGAACACGGATGCCGGTGGGCGGGGAGAGCCGTCTCGCACCACGCTGTCCGGGCCACCCGAAAAGATCACCGCCTTGGGGGCAAACTCCGCCAGAAAGGCGTCTGTCACCTGCTGATAGGGATGGATTTCACAGTAAACGCTCAACTCCCTCAGGCGACGCGCGATCAACTGGGTCACCTGGCTGCCGAAGTCGATGATGAGAAGGCGGTCGTGGGATTGTTCGCTCTGCATAGTCGCGCTCTACCGTGTCGCTCATGCGCTTGCAAGACGGGGCTTTGCGTCTTTGATCGCGCAATGTCGCTTTCCCGTCAGAAAAGACGCAATCCCGCCGCTTTGGCCTCGGGCTTCGCTGTAGAACCGGGCAAAACCTGACGCAGCACTTTGAAGGGAGAGTGTTCATGACTGAGGCACCAGCACGCAGACGGGCACGTGGTGGCGGCGGGGCCGCGCGCCGCGCCGAACGGACATCGGTCAAGATCGAAACCGCCAAATACATTGAGCGCAACATCCCGAATTTCGAGATCCTTTCGGAAGAGGCGCTAGAGATCATCGAAACCAACGCCGAAACGGTGCTGGAAGAGATCGGTGTGAACTTCATCGACAACCCGGCAGCGTTGGAACGCTGGCGCGAGGCCGGCGCCGATGTTCAGGGCGAACGCGTTCATATTCCGCGTGGTTTGGCCCGCGAGTTGATCAAAACCGCACCGAGCCAATTCACCCAGCACGCCCGCAATCCGGAGCGCAATGTCGAAATCGGTGGTCGCAACCTGGTCTTCGCGCCGGTCTATGGCCCGCCCTTCGTCCGCGACATGGATGGTGGCCGCCGCTATGCCACGATGGAAGATTTCGAGAAGTTCGTGAAGCTGGGTTACATGTCCAAATGGCTGCATCATTCAGGTGGCACGGTGTGTGAGCCGACGGACGTTCCTGTCAACAAGCGTCACCTCGACATGTTACGCGCGCACATGGTGTTGTCCGACAAACCCTTCATGGGATCGGTGACAGAGCCGTCCCGCGCGCAGGACAGCGTGGAGATGTGCGAGATTCTTTTCGGAAAAGATTTCGTGCAGGAAAACACGGTGATGACCTCGCTCATCAACATCAACTCTCCGATGACGTTCGATGACGTGATGATGGGCGCGTTGGAGGTCTATGCACAGAATAACCAAGCCGCGATTGTCTCGCCATTTATCGTGGGCGGGGCCATGGCGCCTGTATCTGTGGCAGGCACTCTGACGCAGGTCATGGCGGAAGTGCTGGCCGGGATTGCCTATTCGCAGCTCTGCCGCAAAGGCGCGCCCGTGATCATGGGGGCCTTCGTCACCTCAATCGATATGAACTCCGGTGCCCCGACATTCGGCACGCCGGAAGCGTCGCACATCACCTATGGCGCGGGTCAGCTGGCGCGGCGGCTTGGTCTGCCATACCGCTCGGCGGGGTCCTTCACCGGGTCCAAACTGCCCGATGCTCAGGCGGCTTATGAGACATCCAATAGCCTCAACATGGGCCTGCTGTCCGGCGTGAACTTCATGCTGCACTCCTGCGGCTGGCTCGAAGGCGGACTCGTCTCGTCCTTTGAGAAATTCGTGCTGGATGCCGATCAGCTGGGCGTGCTGCACCACCTCGCCAAGGGCGTGGACGTGGACGAAAACGGCCAGGCAATGGATGCCATCCGCGAAGTGGGCCCGGGCGGGCACTACCTTGGTTGCGCGCATACGCAAGCCAACTTCAAATCCGCTTTCTGGCGCACCAATGTCCTCGACTACAAGCCCTATGAGACCTGGGCCGAAGAGGGTGAGCGCGATACCATGACACTGGCCAATGAAAAGATGAAGAGCATGCTCGACACCTATCAGCAGCCCGCGATGGACCCGGCCGTGCTGGAGGCACTTGATGCCTACGTGGCGCAGAAGAAAGCGTCGATGAAAGACGCCTTCACCTGATCACAAACACATTTTGGCGCGAAGGCGGGCTATCCCGTCGTCGCGTCCTGCAACACATGTGCCTCGCTCATCAGAGCGATCATCACTTCCACATGGCGCGTCGCCGAATAGGCGGTGGAGTGCGTCTCTCTGAGTTCGTTCATTTCCGCTTCAAGCTGCACGAGGGCCATCACGACGGCTGCGGTTTTGGTCGGATGGCCAAACCCCAGAAGTCGTTTGAGCGTCGGTGCGCGGCGGTAATCCAACACCCCGATTCGCGCCGCGCGAATGAGGGTTCTGGGCCGTTTCAGCCCGGCCAGCATGGTCAATAAGTCTGTCATCATCACATCCCGTTTAAAGTGATGCGTTCTGGATAAAACAACTTAAACGTGTGGTGCGTCTGACAATTCGCCCGTTCGGTGGGGTGCAGCTTTGTTTATAATTTGGAAACAATCTCGCCTCAGCTGCCCATAGTTAACGAACCGGTAACGATTGACCAGAAGACTGTGGAAAACCTGTGGATAAGGCAGGTGGGCAGGAAGATTTCCCCAAACTCGGAGGAGAAGAACGTATGGCAGATGTCACGACGCCTGAAGATATCGCGGCCCGCGTCCCGTCATGGGTGCCCAAGGAGACCTTTCCCTATTTGGCGCATACGGAGGGCGGCACGTCCCTGCGCGCGCTGGTCCGTGGGGCAGGGGTTCATGCCTCGACGGTTTTGCGGCAGGTGCGCGCGCTTGAAGCCCGCCGCGAAGATGTCTTGGTGGACAGTTTCCTCAATCGGTTGGGGGAGCGTGTCCAGGCGGAACCCGGGGAAAAGGCAAACCCGTCTAAACCCGATGATCTGAGCGAGGCAGACCTTATTGAGGAAGCATGCCGTGTCCTTGTGCCCATGTGCGATCCGCGTGCGGTCATGGCTGTCGTGGTCGACATGGAAAAGGCCGTGGTCGTCCGGGAAGATGATGACGGGAACACCACGCGCAAGGCCGTTGTCGCCCGAAACGTGGCCGAAGCGATGGCCCTCAAAGGGTGGATCAGTTGCGACGCGCCGGGCCGCATCTTGAAATACCGCATCACGCAGATCGGTCGCGGGGCACTTGGTCGCTTCATGGCAAAGGCGGAAAACCGGGCGTTCGGATTTGCCGAGACGCAGGCGGGCTTTGATTTTGCCGATAGTGGACGCCGTGGCGAGGGCGAGGTGGGCTCCGATGCGGATCAAAACGCCAAAGCCCGGTTTCAATCGACAGAGACGCCGCTTGGATTGTTGGCCCGGCGTCGTGACAGGGAGGGCAAGCCTTTCCTTACACCTGATCTGGTCAGTGTCGGAGAGCGGGCACATGAAGATTTCGTGCTGGCCGGTCTGCCCGCGCAGCCCGACGAAGGCTGCGAGCAATTCACCGCGCGGGCCGATCAGGGCGCAGACCCGGCCTCTGGCGAAGCGGCACGTGCGCGGGCCCGCCTGATTGGCGCGCTCAATGATCTGGGTCCGGGTTTGGGGGACGCCGTGTTGCGATGCTGCTGCGCGCATGAAGGGTTGGAGATGACGGAAAAGCGGATGGGTTGGTCGGCACGATCCGGCAAAATTGTCCTGCGGATTGCCTTGCAGCGGCTCAAGCGCCACTACGCGGAACTGGGCGATCAAGGCTCCCTTGTCGGGTGAAAGGGAGCGTGGAAGCGGTGGACACTCGTTAAACAAACACCTCGGCCAACCTGCACCGAAATGCCGCTGGCCGGGGAACTGGCACTCTCCACCTGCCTGCGTTATGCTTGAGAGAAGTTAACTTTCCGTTCGCAGGGACATCCGACGTGCGAGATCTCAAGATACCGGAGCAGCGCCACCCCGAAAAAGCGCACCGCCCGGACAATGCTCAACCCAAAAAGCCCAACTGGATTCGCGTTCGCGCGCCATCGGGCGAAGGGTATGAAGAAACCCGGAAGATCATGCGCGACAACCGTCTTGTGACGGTGTGCGAAGAGGCCGCGTGCCCCAATGTCGGCGAATGCTGGAGCCAGGGCCACGCCACCATGATGATCATGGGCGGCATTTGCACGCGGGGATGCACCTTCTGCAACATCGCGACGGGTCGGCCTGACGCGCTTGATCAGTTTGAGCCGGGCCGGGTGGCCCATTCGGTGGACAAGCTTGGCCTCAACCACGTCGTGATCACGAGCGTGGACCGCGATGATCTCAACGATGGCGGGGCAGGTCATTTCGCCCAAACCATTCGCGCGATCCGTCACCGGTCTCCGGACACGACGATTGAAATTCTCACACCTGACTTTATTAAGTCCGATCCGGGATCACTGGAAATGGTGGTGGAGGCGCGACCGGATGTGTTCAACCACAATCTGGAAACCGTGCCTGGGCTTTACCCGCAAGTGCGCCCCGGCGCGCGATACTTCCATTCCCTGCGTATCCTTCAACAGGTCAAAGAGCTTGACCCCGCGATCTTTACCAAGTCCGGCATCATGGTGGGATTGGGTGAAGATCGTCAGCAGGTCATGCAGGTGATGGATGACATGCGGGCTGCTGATATCGATTTCCTGACTATTGGACAGTATCTGCAACCCACGCCCAAACATCATGCCGTGGATCGCTATGTGCACCCGGATGAGTTCAAGGCCTACGAGACCGCCGCGTATGGCAAGGGCTTCCTGATGGTCTCCGCCACGCCGCTGACGCGGTCATCCTATCACGCAGGCGACGACTTCGCGCGTTTGAGAGAAGCGCGGATGGAAAAACTGGGCGTCGGTTGATCAATGAAAAAGGGCGAGACCAAACCCGGCTCCGCCCTCAAATAAGCTGTGTTCTTGCGTCAGCGTTAGCTGCCCCAGGTTCGAACCGGGCCACAATCCATGTGCACGAAGTTGCTGCGCGAATAGCGGCCAACGCCGCCACCACGGCACGCCTTGGCCGCTCGGTACACTTGGCTCACCGACCGGGATTCCAGCTGAAGGTCAGCAGCTTGGCCCAGCAGGTGGCGAGAGTTCTTGGCCACACCGCGTGACCGGCTGCGCAACAATGCGTTGGTGGCCGGGCTGCGGTAGCCTGAGAGAAGTGTATAAGGTTCAGACGCGTCCAGCATGTTATGGCTGGCGGCCATGATGTCGACCGTGCGCAGATCGATGTCGTGAACATCGTCGGTGCGCCAGTCGCGCATGAAATAGTTGATCTCTTTCACAGCGTCGCGAATGTACTCGCCTTCAATCCAGTAGATGGTGTTGATGCTTTCGCCCGTACGCCCAGATGTCATCGAGATGCGGCGTATGTCGCCCGCCCCGCGAAGAAACCCTGCTGCGTTAGAGAATGTAGGTGCGGCTGTTACAGCTGTTGCGGCAAATGCCGCCAAAATCGCACGTCTATTAAGGCTCAAAGAGCTATTTTTAGTCATATTCAGAGCGCCCGTCCCGTCGCTTACCTGTTTGCCGCTTGTTTGCGGTCCTGCCTTACCGTTCCCCCTGCGGTAAACTTTCTATTACATATCTGTAATCTTCTACCAAGTGCTCCTTTCAACTTTCTTTCCACACAGGCAAAAATTGGCGGATTTTCGCGCAAAGGCCGGGATTCGCTCGAAATTAAAGGAGTGTGTCGCCTGTACATCAGCCTGGTTTGAAATGCTCAAGGTGGGGCAAATTGACCAAAAGGTGATTGGACAGACGTGGTATTATTAAGAGAAACTACGCGCAATCAGGCAAAAATTTTGGATCAGGGGACACCGCTACAGATGTCATTTTTCTCAGAGATTTTCCGCAAAACAAGCCTCGCCATGGCGGTCAGCGCGTTCGCGCTGTTCGCTGCTGATCAGGCAACCGCTCAGGTCACCGCGTTCAAACAGGCCGTGGCAGAGGCCGCAGCCGATGATCGCGACATCGCCGCCTTCTACCGCTCCGTCGGGTTTGCACCGGTTTGGACAGGCACAACCGATGCCGACCTGGCCCGCCGCAGCGCGCTTTTCTCGGCCATGGAAACTGTCGATATGCACGGCCTTCCGGCGGATCGCCATGACACCGGCCAGCTGATGCAAAAGCTGGTGAACATCAAAACCGCGCGTGACCGTGGTTTTGCCGAAGTGGCCATGACCAAGGCATTCATTCAGCTGGCGCGCGACATGCAATCCGGCGTGTTGGAGCCGTCCGAGGTGGATGACGACATCAAACGCAACGGTGTTTACAGCGACGCCACCACGTATCTGACCGGCATCACCGAAAACCGCCCGCGGGCCTACTTCCGGTCCATCGTGCCGCAGACGGGCGAATATGCCCGCCTGATGAAGGAAAAGATGCGCCTTGAGGATGTGATCATGTCCGGTGGTTGGGGGCCGACGGTGCCCGCAGGCTCACTTGAGATGGGGCAAAGCGGGGCCGCCGTGGTTGCGCTGCGCGATCGCTTGATCTCTATGGGCTATCTCGATCGTTCGTCGACCATGACCTACGACCGCAACATCAAGAATGCCGTTTTGATGTTCCAGGCCGCGCATGGCCTTGACCCCGACGGCGCCGCCGGTGCGGCCACCATTCGTCAGATCAACGAGGGCCCCAAGGCCCGCCTGCGCGCCGTCATGGTCGCGATGGAGCGGGAGCGCTGGCTCAACAAAGATCGTGGAGAGCGCCACATCCTGGTGAACCTCACCGATTTCAGCGCGCGCATCATGGACAATGATGACATCACGTTCGAGACCCGCTCGGTCATTGGCGCCAACGATGCCAAGCGTCGCAGCCCGGAATTTTCCGACGTGATGGACCACATGATCATCAATCCGCGCTGGAACGTGCCGCGCTCGATCACCGTGGGCGAATACCTGCCGCAGATGCAGGCGAACCCGGCGGCGGCAGGCCACCTGCGGATTTACGATGGGGCAGGCCGTGAAGTGCCACGCTCGTCTATCAACTTCAACGCCTATACTGGTAACACGTTCCCGTTTGACCTGCGTCAGCCGCCCGGTCCGGGCAACGCGCTTGGGGCTGTGAAATACATGTTCCCCAATCAGTACAACATCTATTTGCATGACACGCCGTCCAAGCACCTCTTCGCGCATGAGCGCCGCGCCTACAGCCATGGCTGCATCCGTTTGGCCGATCCGTTCGACTTCGGCTACGCGCTGCTGGCGGTACAGGAAGAAAAACCGGTTGAGTTTTTCCAGGCCATTCGAGCCACAGGTGTAGAAACCCGCGTTGATCTGGTTGATCCCGTTCCGGTGCACCTGATCTACCGCACTGCATTTACCGACTCGAAGGGCCGCGCGCAGTACCGTCAGGATGTCTATGGCCGCGATGCCAAGATCTGGAACGCACTTGTGCGGGCCGGTGTGACCTCTCCGGCGCTTGGCACATACGGGCTGGAAGTGGCGGCCGTTCGGGGTGATGCGGTAACCGCTCAGCGCCAACCGCAAGCCGTTGCGCAGCCGGCAGCCGTGACGCAAGTCATTCAGACACAAGCCACAACGCGCCAGACCACGGCAACACAGGCCGTGCAGACCGCGGCACGTTCGTCTGCCCGCTCGGTCAGCGGCGCAAACCGTTAAGGTTCATGAAAGACAAGAAAGTGCCGCCCGACGCGTTCGGGCGGCACTTTTCTTTTGGGCTCTTCTTTCAGCCTGCCGAAACCGCGCCTGTCGGGCACCGTTACCGCATTGATATGATCCTGTGGGATGCTTTAAGGGGTTTCGCGCGCGACCGATCATGACTAAATCTGCGCGCAAAGATGAGGACACCCATGGGCTACACCGTAGAGCAAATCGCAACCGAACTTGGCATGCAGGCCGTGGGCGACACCACGATTGAAATCACCGCTGTGGCGGAACCTGCGGACGCCACGTCGGATCACCTCGCACTGGCGACGAAACCGGAATACGCCAAAGCCCTCGGTGAGGGTAGCGCGCGGGTGGCCATGCTCTGGGCAGATGCCGATTGGCAGGAGATGGGGCTGGATGCCGCGATCCTGACACCGCGCCCCCGCTACGCCATGTCGGGGCTGACGGCGATGGTTGACCCGGGGCAGGGCTGGGGCACGGGCATCCATCGTAGTGCCATTATCTCGCCCGAGGCTGAGCTCGGGGCGGATGTCTCGGTCGGCCCGCTCAGCATCGTGGAGGCCGGTGCGCAGATTGGTGATGGTACTGTGATCGGCCCGCAATGCTATGTCGGGTGTGATGCCCGTATTGGTGTGGGCGGGCTTTTGCGCGAAGGCGTCAAGATCGGTGCCCGGGTCAAGATCGGGGATCGTTTCATCGCTCAACCGGGCGCGGCCATCGGCGGAGACGGGTTCTCTTTCGTCACACCGGAACCCTCTGGCGTGGAAAAAGCGCGCGAAACTCTGGGAGATCAGGGAGAGGCGCAATCGCAGGCCTGGGTGCGTATTCATTCTCTGGGCAGCGTGACCATTGGGGATGACGTGGAAGTAGGCGCCAACGCCACGATTGACCGTGGCACGATCCGTGACACCACCGTGGGCGACCGCACTAAGATCGACAACCTCGTGATGGTCGCGCACAACGTGGAAGTGGGCAATGACACGTTGCTCTGTGGGCTGGTGGGCATCGCAGGCTCCACCAAGATCGGCAACAACGTGGTTCTGGCGGGCAAAGTGGGCGTCACCGACAACATCTTTATCGGCGACAATGTCATCGCGGGCGGCGGCACCATCGTTCTGGCCAACATCCCTGCAGGCCGCGTTGTGCTGGGCTATCCGGCGATGAAAATGGACACGACCATGGATGTTTTCAAAGGTGTGCGTCGTCTCAAACGCCTCTTCGATGACGTTGCGGCGTTGAAGAAAACGGTTTCCAACCTGTCCGAGAGTGACTAAACCACTGGCGTCATCACGAAAAGGGCCTGGTTGATGGACATTAAGACCCGTGTCATCCAAATCATCGCCGAACAGGCCGTGCTTGAGCCGTCGGATGTGACGATGGACAGCACGCTGGACGATCTGGGCATTGATAGTCTGGGGCTGGTGGAAAGCATCTTCGCGATTGAAGAAGCCTTCGACATCTCGATCCCGTTCAACGCCAATGACCCGCAGGAGAGCGATTTCGATATCTCCTCTGTCACCACCATCATCGCTGGCATCGAAAAGCTGATTTCGGAGCAGTCGTGAAACGCGTTGTCATTACCGGTGCGGGCACGATCAATGCGCTCGGCCACGACGTGGACCAGACGCTGGAGGCCATGCGCGAAGGGCGTTGCGGCATCAGCGAGTTGGAGTTCCGCGATGTGGAACGGTTGGCGATCCGCATTGGGGGGCAGGTCAAGGGTTATGAGCCTGATGAACGGTTCAACCGCCAGCAGCTTTCCCTATATGACCGTTTCACGCAATTCACCCTGATCGCGGCGCGTGAGGCGATTGGCCAATCGGGGCTGGAGTTTTCGGGCGAACTGGCCGCGCGCTCGGGCGTTGTGCTGGGCAATTCGGGCGGCGGGATGACCACGCTCGATGACAATTACCGCACGGTTTATGAAGACGGCAAAAATCGGGTGCATCCCTTCGTGGTACCCAAACTGATGAACAATGCCGCCGCAGGCCATGTGTCGATGGAGTTCAACCTGAAGGGTCCAAGCTTCACCGTCTCCACCGCCTGCGCGTCCTCGAACCACGCCATGGCACAGGCCTTTCAGCTGGTCCATGGCGGCGCAAGCCCGGTGATGATCACAGGCGGATCCGAATCCATGCTGTGTTTTGGCGGTGTGAAAGCCTGGGAAGGGCTGCGGGTCATGTCCAAGGACGCCTGCCGCCCATTTTCGGCCAACCGCAACGGGATGGTGCAGGGCGAAGGGGCAGGGGTGTTCGTGTTCGAAGAGCTGGAGCACGCCAAGAAACGCGGCGCGCCCATTCTGGCCGAGGTGGCGGGTTTTGCCATGTCCTCTGACGCCTCCGACATCGTGATGCCGTCTAAACAAGGCGCGGCGCGGGCCATTCAAGGCGCGCTGGCTGATGCCCGGATCAATGCCGACGAGGTGGGCTATATCAACGCGCACGGCACCGGCACGGCGGCCAATGACAAGACCGAAAGCGCCGCCGTTGCGGATGTGTTCGGGGCGCACGCCGACAAGCTGATGATGTCGTCCACCAAATCCATGCATGGCCACTTGATTGGGGCCACCGGCGCGGTGGAGCTTCTGGCCTGCATCATGGCCCTGCGCGACGGGATCGTGGCGCCCACCATTGGCTATGAAGAGCCCGATCCGGAATGTGCCCTCGACGTCGTCCCCAACGTGGCGCGCGAGGCCGATGTTGAGGTGGCGCTGTCCAACGCGTTTGCGTTCGGTGGGCTTAACGCGGTGCTGGCACTGCGGCGGTTCAAATAACTTAGGTTTCGTCCGCCTCCCGGTTTCCGTTTCTTGTACGATCCGATAGGGCGGGATCATGACCTTCGCCCAATCCCCTCCGCACCTTGTGACGCTGATCCTGCTCACGGCCGTGTCCACGCTCACGCTGAACATGTTTTTACCCGCATTGGCCGTGATCGCAGAGGATCTGAACGCTGATTACGCCCTGGTCAGCCTGTCGGTCAGTGGCTACCTCGCGACCACGGCGGTGGTTCTTTTGATCGTCGGGCCTTTGTCTGACCGCTACGGGCGACGGCCGGTCATGCTGGGCGCATTGGCGATTTTCACGGTGGCCTCAATCGCCTGTGCCTTGGCGCAATCGGTGTGGGTGTTTCTGGCCTTTCGTTTGCTGCAGGCGGGTATGGCGTCGGGATACGCAATCTCCATGGCGATCGTGCGCGACACGACCTCCGCTCAGAAATCTGCCGGGCTGATCGGGTTCATCAACATGGCCATGGCCCTGGCACCGATGCTGGGGCCAATGCTGGGCGGTGTGATGACGGATGCCTTTGGATGGCTGGCAAACTTTGTCTTCTATTCCGTCACCGGGTGCGTCCTGTTGGTTTTGTGCCTTTTTGATCTGGGCGAAACCCGCAAGCGGGCAGAGAAAACCGATGCACGCGTCACAAGGCCAATCGCCACGCTATTGAGCATGCCGAAATTCTGGTCCTTCATCTTATGTACGGCCTTTTCGACCGGCGCGTTCTACATCTTCCTGACCGGGGCCGCGCTTGTGGCGCAGACCACGTTTGGGGTGAGCGTCGCCCAGTTGGGATTTTACATCGGGTCCATCACGGGCGGCTATCTGGTGGGCAGTTTCGTTGCCGGTGTCCTGGGCCCGCATGTCCGCCCGACGACGTTGATGCTGTTGGGGCGGGTCTTGGCCTGCGCCGGGCTGGCGGTCGGGTTGGGTGTACTGGCAATTTCAGGCTCGGCACCTTTGACCTATTTCGGCGCAACGATCTTCGTGGGTCTCGGAAATGGCATCACCATGCCCGGCAGTGGGGCAGGGGCCTTGTCTGTGCGCCCTGATCTGGCAGGCACAGCGGCGGGTCTGAATGGCGCGATGACCGTGGCAGTCGGGGCTGTTCTGACCTCAATCGCAGGCGTGGTGATGGCATGGGCGGGCGGTCCGGGCGTTTTGATGGGGATGATGTTCGCGGCGGCCTTTGCCGGATTGCTGAGCGCGCTTTGGGCGCGCAAGCTCGACACAGAATGAAAAACGCCGCCCGGATCAGGGGCGGCGTTCTCGAATGTCGATTGTCTACGCGTCAGTTGGGCGCGATCGAGACATTGTCATATGCCGCGGTGAACCCCGCAAGGGATGCCTCAATCAGAACCGTCTGATCCGGGGCCTGGGCCGGAACGATGATCATATACGCCGTCTCACCCGATTTCAGATTGTCGATATCTTCCTGTGTGAAGCCGATCCGGGCGAAGCAGCCCACCATCGAGCAGAAAGAAAAGTTGTATGCCTTCGCGGCACCGTCATCGACGAAAAGCTGCATGCCGGCAGGTAACAGCGTCCCGAGCGGCACCACGACAGTGGCACCCGCCACAACGGCTCCATCTTCAGGCAGTTTGAAGATGCTGAACTCTGCCACGGGGTTGCCCGCCTCTTCGCGTAGAAGCTGGTACATCTGGCAGGGGTCTTCCTCGGCATCAGAGCGGAAGCACTGCAGCTGCCAGGCGTCATATGTCTCTTTCACATAGGACGGGTCCTCTTGCACAGCTTGCCCAAGGTCCAGACCTGTGGCCGGGTCAAAGGTGCTTTCGCCGTCCTCTGCATCGCTTTCCTGAGCGTATACTGCACCCCCGATCGCAATCCCGGCGATCAGCGATAGCGTGGAAAGAAGTCTTTTCATGAAATCCCCATTTGGTCTTTGTGCTTGATCAGCGATTTATCACGGGCGTCGCTGGATGTCAGGCGCAAAACGCACCTTTCAGTGTGATGGCTGACGCCGATGTGAACCAGATCAAGAGTGGGCGATAACACCCCCCAGAAAAAGGAAAAGAGACCGCTAGGTCCCTTCCCCGTCTTCTCCCTGCCGGACTGGCCGACTTAGTTATTGCGCGAACGCTATGACAGGATTGACCACCCGTCAACAGGCAAGGTGAAAAAAATGCGTGATAGATCGTATCTATCTGAATTTACGAAATAATTAGTAAATCACGGCAGTGCCAGCCGGGGTAGACAACTGTCCCATAAAAAGGGCCGCACCCGAAGGCGCGGCCAGTCTAACAGGGAGGAATGCCCAATGAGCCAAGAGGACGTCAGGCTCGTGGGCATAATCTGTTCTGGCACAGATTGGTTAACTTTGTATGTTCAACGCAAATGACATCACGAAAGGGTGGGATGTGTCTGACGGCAATGTATTTATCGGCGGTGGAGGAGAGGGCTATGGCGAGGCACAGGGCCTGACGCTCAAATACGCCAACCGCCATGGTCTGATCGCGGGGGCGACCGGCACCGGCAAGACGGTGACACTGCAAATCCTGGCAGAAGGGTTTTCGGCGGCGGGTGTGCCGGTGTTTCTTTCAGACGTCAAAGGGGACCTGTCCGGTCTAACAAGCGCGGGCAGCGCGGATTTCAAACTGCATGACGCGTTCATGAGCCGGGCCGAGACGATCGGATTTACCGATTACGCCTACAACAGCTTCCCTGTCACTTTCTGGGATCTATTTGGCGATCAGGGCCATCCGGTGCGCACCACCGTGGCCGAAATGGGGCCGCTTCTTTTGAGCCGCCTGCTTCAGTTGACCGAAGCACAGGAAGGCGTGATGAACATCGCCTTCCGGGTCTCGGACGAAGAAGGCCTGCCGCTTCTGGATCTCAAGGACCTGCAGGCGCTGCTTGTCTGGGTGGGCGAGAACCGCGATGCGTTGTCGATGCGTTACGGCAATATCTCACCACAATCCGTGGGTGCGATTCAGCGCCAGCTGCTGGTGATCGAAAACCAGGGCGGGGCCGGGTTCTTTGGGGAACCTGCGCTGGAACTGAGCGACCTCATGCATGTGGGCGAAGACGGGCGTGGACAGATCAACGTTCTGGCCGCCGACAAGCTGATGGCCGCGCCCCGGCTTTACGCGACCTTCCTGCTGTGGCTTCTGAGTGAGCTGTTCGAGACACTGCCGGAAGTGGGTGATCCGGACAAACCCAAGCTGGTCTTCTTCTTTGACGAGGCGCATCTGCTGTTTGAGGACGCACCCAAGGCGCTTGTCGACAAAGTGGAGCAGGTGGCGCGCCTGATCCGCTCCAAGGGCGTCGGCGTCTATTTCGTGACACAGAACCCCGATGACATTCCAGAAGACATCCTTGGCCAGTTGGGCAACCGCGTGCAGCACGCCTTGCGCGCCTTCACCGCGCGGGATCAGAAAGCGTTGCAGCGGGCGGCGGAAACCTATCGCCCGAACCCGCGCTTTGATACAGCAGACGCCATTCGCGATGTCGGCGTGGGTGAGGCGGTGACCTCCATGTTGGCCAAAAAAGGCGTGCCCGGGATCGTTGAACGGACCTTGATCCGACCACCTTCGTCACAACTGGGACCGGCGTCGAGCGAGGCGCGCAAGCTGGCGCTCAATACCTCACCGGTTGCGGGCAAGTATGACAAACCGCTCGACCGCAAATCTGCCTATGAAATCCTGTCTGCCCGCGCGGATGCAGCGGCCAAGGAGGCGGAGGTCGTGGAAGAGGCGGTGGAGGAACTTTCCCCGGCCGAACGCGAATTCAACGCAGGCCGGCGATATTCCGGAACACGCGTCACCCGGTCCTCAAGTCGCGACAAAGGCTTCGGCGGCAGCTTTGGGGAGGCGATCGGCTCTGCCGTGATCAAAGAGCTGAAGGGCACCACAGGCCGCAAAATCGTACGTGGCATCCTCGGGGGGCTGTTCAAAGGACGCTGATCCACAGGCCGCGCGCGTGGCAGCGTTGGGATCTGAGTATTTTTGGCAAGAAAGAAGCGCGGTCTGAGGCTTCTTTCTTTTTTGAGTAACTCAGGGGCAGCGCCCCTAACACGAACCTGCGGTCTTGGCCCACGTCAGGCTTCTGCCTGCTGGTGCCACTTGAACCGCAACCGCGTGTCGAAATTGTCGTGCCAGATTGGGTTGATACGAGGATGCATCGCGACGCGGGCCGTGACAGCCGTGCATTTCGGCAGATCCGGGCGTTGGTTGTGCCAGGCATATAGCATCGCCAACAGGATATCGCAGGCCGACATGCGCTCTCCAAACAGGAACGGGCCAGCAATCTCGCGCTCCAGACGCAGGAAGGCCTGATGCGTTCGCGTATCCGCGGCGTGTGAAATATTGGCCATCAACGCCTCATCCGCTGCCGTGTTGCCGCTCAACGTGCAGAACCGGTGCGGATAGGTTTGGCGCAATATCCCCTCATAGGCGTTGACGCATAAAAACACGGCCCATCTCAGGAACAGCGCATCATTGTCGACCCAAAGATGCGGGCCGTCGCGTAGACCGGGTTCAACCTGCGCCAGATGCGCAAGGATTGCGGCCAGTTCTGTCATGACCGTGCCGTCTTCAAGAACCAGGACCGGCACCTGGCCCCATGGGTTGAGATGCCCGATCCGGTCGGTCAGGTCTTCATTGGGCAAAGAGGGCAACAGCTCCAACCGGTAGTCAGCGCCGGACAGCTCAAGCGCCGCCTGCACCACGAATCCCCCAGATCCGGACCGGTTGTAGAGGATGTAGGTCATGGGTTTGCTCCGCGATTGCGCGGGTTTGATACGGGCATTTTTGGGGGCTGGCAATTGTTACACTATCACATTGGCCAACCTGTGGGAGAATTTGCGCCTAAACCATGCGTAAACACATCTTTTGACTTGGAAATCCGGCTTTGCTTCTGATTAAGTATCGCCATGCAACGCGCGGCCATCGCTCATTACGTCAAACGCATTCTGGTGCTTGTCCTTGTTGTTGGGATGAGCCTGCTGAGCTTCGGGCACCACGCCTCAGTAAACGCTGCACCGCTTGACGCCGACACGGTGGCGTATCTGCAATCCGGCGGACAGCTGAGCGATTTGTGCAATGAGGTCGCCGGCGACGGTGAGCATGTCAGCGTCTCCTGTCCGCTCTGCCTTCTATCTGCCGAGTTTGCCCTGCCGGACACTATGCCGGCCCCCCGTGCAGCCACAATGCCTGTCAGCACGCAAAGCTGGACTGGCCATGCACAGGCGCATGACGCGCATGTCCTTGATCCCTCAAGGCCGTCCCGCGCACCCCCACGCATCTAACTCACTCCCTTTGCCACCCGATACCCGCCAACAGCGCGGTCAGGCAGCATGCCAGGTTGGTCTGAGCGCCCGGGTTTCCCTCGGGGATCATCTGCCGCTCGCAACAGCCTCCATCACGTCAGGAACCGCCCAACGGGCGGTCCACTCCATCACAAATCGATCTCAAGGATGAAATCATGACACATTACATCTCTCGCCGCCTGATGGGCGGCATCCTGGGCGCAGCGATGATGCTGCCCCTGCCAGCACTGGCCGATACGGTCGCCGTCACGGACGTTCTCGGCCGCAGCGTCGATGTCCCGGAAAATGCCGAGCGCATCCTGCTCGGGTTTTACTTTGAGGACACGTTCGCCGTTGGTGGCCCTGACGTTTATGAGCGCGTCGTGGGCATTTCCCGCGACGCCTGGGAAGGGTGGCGTGGTCTGCAATGGGCGTCCTACGTTGAAGCTGTGCCGCGCATTGACGAGATCGCCGATGTAGGTGAGGTCGACGCCGGAACCTTTTCGCTGGAAGCCGCCCTTGCCACGCAGCCCGAGGTCGCGATCCTGGCCGCCTGGCAATACGATGCCCTGGGCGACACGGTGGGCCGGATTGAGGCCGCAGGCGTGCCCGTCGTCGTGCTCGACTACAACGCCCAAGAGGTTGAAAAGCACGTCACCTCGACCATCGCCCTCGGTGCGATCCTGGGGGAAGAGGCGCGCGCGCAGGAACTGGCCGATGGCTATGCGGCTGCCTATGCCGACGTGCTGGCCCGCGTGGCGCAGGCCGAGAGCCGCCCGAAGGTTTATGTCGAACTGGGCCGCAAGGGTGCTGATGAGGTCGACAATTCCTACTCCGGCACCATGTGGGGCAAGCTGGTGGAGACCGCCGGTGGCGAAAACATCGCCGAAGGGCAGATCGCCAAATGGGGCCCGCTCAGCCCGGAATTCGTACTCGCCCAGAACCCCGAATTCGTGTTCCTGGCAGGCTCTGGCTGGCTGAGCCGGGAAAACGCCATTTGGATGGGTCCCGGCATCAGCGCCGACGACACCCATGCCAAGATGCGCCCCTATCTGGGCCGTCCCGGCTGGGACAATCTAAGTGCCGTTGAGAACGGTGAAATTCACGGGCTGTATCACGGTGGTGCGCGGACGCTCTATGACATCGCGTTCCTGCAATACATCGCCAAGACCCTGCATCCTGAACAGTTCGCCGATGTGGATCCGCAGGCCAATCTGGATGCGTTCTTTGAGGCCTATATGCCGGTCAGCTTCAACGGCACCTACATGACGCAGCTGCCATGACGATGAACAGCGGGGCGGCATCTGCCGCCCCCTCCTCTTATCGCGGATTGACACTCAGGCGCATCAGCGCGCTATGCGTTGCGGTCGCGATTTTGGTGCTTTGCACGCTGGTGGATATCCTCACCGGCCCCGCCATGCTGGGCATGGGAGAGGTCATATCGGCCCTCTTTGCACCACAATCTGCATCAGCGATGACCAGTGTCATTGTCTGGGACATCCGCTTGCCCATGTCTCTGATGGCCATTGCCGTGGGCGCGGCGCTCGCCGTGGCGGGTGTGATCATGCAGACCATCCTCGGCAATCCTCTGGCCAGCCCTTACACACTTGGATTTTCCGCAGCTGCCGGGTTCGGGGCGGCTTTGGTGATCCTAACAGGGATCACTTTGCCGGTTTTGGCCTGGCTTACTGTGCCAGTGGCCGCCTTTGCCGCGACCCTGACCTCTGCGGCTCTGGTCTATGGCCTGTCGCGCGCGCGCGGCATGACGCCGGAGGTGATGATCCTCGCCGGTATTGCCACGCTCTTTCTGTTTCAGTCCTTGCAATCCATGCTGCAATACATGGCCTCGCCCGAAGTGTTGCAGGCGATTGTGTTCTGGCTCTTTGGTTCTCTGCTCAAGGCATCCTGGGACAACTTGCCCATCACGGTCACGATCCTCGGGGTGTGCATCCTGGCCATCCTGCCAGACCTGTGGCGGCTGACGGCGTTGCGCATGGGCGATGACCGCGCGGCGGCTGTGGGGGTGAACGTCACCCGGCTTCGCGTGCGCATGTTTGTCATCGTGGCACTGCTGACGGCGGGCGCGGTGGCCTTCGTGGGCACAATCGGCTTCGTGGGGCTGGTCGCCCCTCACATTGCGCGCGGCTTCGTGGGGGAGGATCAACGCTACCTGCTGCCCATGGCCGCCGTGTCAGGTGCCATCATCATGACAGGCGCATCCATCCTGTCGAAACTCATCTCGCCCGGGTCGGTCATTCCCATTGGGATCGTGACAGCGGTTCTCGGTGTGCCGTTCCTCTTCGGGCTGATCGTGTTGGGCAAACGGAGGTATTGGTGAGCTTTTCTGCGCAAAATCTTGAGATCAGCCATGGGGCTGTCCCGGTTCTCAGCGATGTCAGTATCGCCTTGGGCGAAGGGCAGATCACCGGGCTGATTGGCCCCAACGGTGTGGGCAAGTCGTCGTTGCTGAAGGCCTTGGCAGGTCTTGCCCGGTGCGCAGGCGTGCGGTCCATGCAGGGCGCGCCGCTCAATGATGCGGCCTGCCGTGACCTTGTCGCCTACATGCCGCAGGACAGCAGTGCTGGCGGGTCGCTGACGCTGACGGAGGTGGTTCTGCTGGGCCGTGTCCGCTCCTTGGGGTTTCGCGTCAGCGCCGGTCTGGTGGCCGAGGTTGAAGGCCTGCTGGCTGAGTTCGGGCTCGCGCATCTGTCGCATCGCACGCTGGATGCAGTCAGCGGTGGTCAGCGCCAATTGACCTATCTGGCCCAGGCGCTTTTTCGGGAGCCACGCATCCTGTTGCTGGACGAACCGACGGCTGCGCTTGATTTGCGCCATCAGCTTCTGGTCTTTGAAACACTGCGCCGGTTGGCTGACGAAAAGAACATTGCCATCGCCGTGGCGCTGCATGATCTGTCCCTTGCCGCGCAGTTCTGCGATCAGGTGCTGTGCCTGTGCGACGGTCACCTGGATGCGGCAGGCACGCCGGACGAGGTGCTGACGGCAGACCGCCTGGCGCGGGTGTATGGCATCGAGGCCGAGATCAGCCGGGATCAAAGCGACAAACTGCGGATCACGGCGCTGCGGGCGATCTGATGCGCTTTTGACGGAGGCGCACCCAAGTCAACAAGCAAAGCGGCCATGATGAGCCTTTCTTCTTGCCTCAAATATCCCGGGGGAGTCGGCAAGGCCGACGGGGGCAGCGCCCCCAGTTAGGCCTGATTATTTGGCGCGCCGACATCGCTCAGAGCAATAGCGCACCTCGTCCCAGACCTTCGCCCATTTCTTGCGCCAGGTGAATGGCTTGCCGCAGGCCGGGCAGACCTTCGTCGGCAGATCAGATTTCTTGCGCATCTTGGCCATGCATTCCCCCTGTCAATCGCCCAAGGGCAGATCGAGCTGCGCCGTCTTTGCGGGTTTGCGGCGCTGACCCCGGTTCGGGATGCCGCTTTTGCGGCTGCCATGCTTGGCCTGAATGCCCGCCGCCTCGGACCGGAAATCATCGCCGCGCCGCACGGCCCAGATTTCCTCCCGCGCCTCGCGCGCCGCAACCAGATGATCAACGATCCGCTCAGGATATCGCTTGCCCAGCACGTCGCCCGCATTCTCGGCTTTCCAAGGCTCTTGCAGGTGCTTGTCAGCGATGTCGTTGAGTTCCGGCACCCATTTTCGCGTGAAAACCCCCGTCGGGTCCTGATCCTGGCCCTGTTTGACGGGGTTGTAGATGCGCACCGTGTTGATGCCCGTGGTGCCTGACTGCATCTGCGCCTGGCTCCAGTGAATGCCCGGCTCATAATCGGTGAAGTAGCGCGCCAATACCAACCCCGGCGCGCGCCAGTCGAGCCAGAGGTGGTAGCTCGCCGTCGCCATCACCATGGCCCGCATGCGGAAGTTCAACCATCCAGTGGCGCGCAAGGAGCGCATACAAGCGTCCAGGAACGGCAGGCCGGTTTCGCCATTGGCCCAAGCCGTCAGGCGCGCCTCATCCGGGGCAGACGGTCGAACGCCGTCATAGGCACGGTGGAAGTTCTGGAACTCAATCCTCGGGTCGTCTTCAAGCTTTTGCATGAAGTGGCAATGCCAGTGCAGGCGTCCCTCGAAAGACCGTATGGACCCCGCCCAGCCCTTTTGACCTTTCACCTCGACTTTGCGCGCCCACGTATCCTGCGCCACCTCCCGCATCGAAAGCGCGCCCCACGCGAGATATGGGGACAGGCGAGAGCACGCCTCCGCCCCGGACACAGGAGACGACATGGCGCTGCGGTAGCTTTCTCCCCGCGTGAAGAGGAAACTTTCCAACCGTTCCAACCCGGCCTTGCGCCCGCCCGTCTGGCGATCGGGGCAGGGGTCGGGGGCAAGGTGCAAGTCCTTCGCTGATGGAATCGCACCGGGTTCGATGTCCAACGGTTTGAGGGCAGGGGCATAGCTCACTGGTTCTGCCATGAACGCGTCCCAGCTTTTCGCCCATCCATTGCGCGAGGCCAACCGTCGCTGCACGCCATGGTTCTGCACCTCGTGCCACGCAATTCCGTGCACCTTGCACCAGGCGGCGACCTTCAAATCGCGCCGAAAGGTCCAGTCATTGCCGGTCTCTTCATGGGACCAGAGCGTATCCAGAAGCCCGGCCTTTCGGAGGTCTGCAAGGACGCCGCACACATCCCCGACGCGAACAATCAACGGCTGCCCAAGATGCGCCAGATCAGTGCGCAGCTCTGTCAGTGTCTCTTCCACAAAGGCCCATTGCCGCCCAGACATGTCCGGTTCTGCCCAAAGTTCCGGCTCCACTACGTAAAGCGGCAGCACATCCCCCCGTGCCGCTGCCATGGACAGCGCGCGGTGATCGTGACTGCGCAGATCGCGTTTGAACCAGACGACGTGCAAGCGGCGTTCCTTTTCCCGTTGGCGCAGATGTAGCGTGCCAATGCGCGGCGTCATCCGGGTGTGCGGTTTTGCGCGGTGAATTTCGGCTATGCGGGCCGGTTCGTTTTGCGTAGAGGGCAAGAGGTGGAATGGAATCAGGACAAGCGCCATGCAACTGGCCGAACTGCTGCGGCATCTGGAGCGTCTGGTTGAGGCGTCTTTGCCGCTTTGGAATCTGCCCGAGGGGGCCACGGCCCGGCTGATCAACGTCTCCGAGAACACGACATATCTTATCGAGGCTCCGAATGGGTTTCGCGCCGTTCTGCGGGTGCATCGCGAGGCCTATCAGACCAAGCGCGCGATTGAGTGCGAGTTGGACTGGCAAGCCGCCTTGGCGGCGGCGGGTGTGGTCACCACCGCAAACGTCATTCCCGGCCGTGATGGCGGGCCGATCCAGCAAGGTCATGTCGATGGCCTACCCAAGCCGCGTTTCATGGTGCTGTTTGAGTTTTTGGATGGGCACGCGCCGGATGAGGGCGGCGATCTTGTGGCCGGGTTCGAAGAGCTGGGTCAGATCGCGGCCCGATGTCACGACCATGTTCTCGGTTGGCAAAAGCCTGATTATTTTCAGCGGCTGACATGGGACGCGGAAACGGTTTTTGGCGACGCGCCCACATGGGGCAACTGGCGCGAGGCACCGGAAGTGGACCAAGACGTGCGTGACGTGCTGGAAAAGCTGGAACGGGTCGTCTGCGCGCGGCTGGAACGTTTCGGCAAAGCGCCCGACCGGTTCAACCTGATCCACGGCGACATGCGACTTGCGAACCTGCTGGTGGGCGCGGGCGGCACCAAGGTGATTGATTTTGACGACTGCGGCTGGGGATGGTTTCTCTACGATTTCGCCGCCGCCATCAGCTTTATCGAAGACGACCCACGCGTGCCGGAAATGAAAGCGGCCTGGGTGCGGGGGTATCGGTCTGTGCGGGCGATATCTGTCGAGGAAGAGGCCGAGATCGACACATTCATTATGTTGCGGCGGATGGCGCTGCTGGCCTGGATCGGCAGCCATATCGAAGCGCCCGAACCTCAGAAGCTGGCACCGGGCTTCGCGGCAACCACGGCACGGTTGGCGCGGGCGTATCTTTCGGGGTCGCTCATCCGTCCTGAGGGCCAGACCTGCTGACCCGGGCTCTAGGTCAGCACGCGGTTGACGGCGGCTGTCAGCTTGTCGGCCAACTCCTCCACCTGCGAATCTTCCAAGATAAACGGCGGGGCGACCAAAACGTGATCCCCGTGCTTGCCGTCGATCGTCCCGCCCATGGGGTAACAGATCAGACC
This sequence comes from uncultured Roseovarius sp., assembly GCA_963422235.2. Lineage (GTDB taxonomy): Bacteria > Pseudomonadota > Alphaproteobacteria > Rhodobacterales > Rhodobacteraceae > Roseovarius. The sequence goes on along the minus strand of CAXMWV010000001.1, from coordinate 235,245 downwards.
TTCCTGCAACGCAGCGGCCTTCAGTTTGGCGTTGGTTTTCAGGGACGGATCAAGCGGCGCCTTCGTTTCCCGGTCCGCCACGAACTCGACCCCTTGGAAGAGGCCCACCCCTCGGATATCCCCCACATTCGGATGCTGGCCCAGCCGTTCTGTCAACGCCACGCGCAGCTTGTCCCCCAGGCCATGAACGCGGTCAACAACACCCTGATCCACCAGACGTTCCAACACCGCCAATGCCGCCGCGCAGGCGACAGGGTGGCCCAGATAGGTATGTCCATGCTGAAAAAAACCAGAGCCACCTTCGATGGCGTCGTAAATCTGAGCCGTGCACAACATCGCGCCCACCGGTTGATAGCCTGCGCCAAGGCCCTTCGCGATGGCGCAAATGTCGGGGCTGACGCCATGCTGTTCGCAGGCGAAAAGCGTGCCGGTCCGACCCATGCCGCACATCACTTCGTCGAGGATCAGCAGAATACCATGCTTATCGCAAACTTCGCGCACGCGGGTGAAATAGTCACCGACAGCCGGTACCGCCCCCAAAGTCGCACCCACCACCGGTTCCGCCACGAAGGCCATTACGCTTTCCGGGCCAAGGCGCTCAATTTCCGCCTCTAGCTCAACGATCAACCGATCCACGTAAGACGCATCCGTCTCACCTTCCTCCTGCCCGCGATAGGCATAGCAGGGGGAGACGTGGCTGACATCGATCAGCAAAGGCGAAAACTGCGCGCGCCGCCACGCGTTGCCGCCAATCGCCAGCGCACCCAGCGTATTGCCATGATAGCTTTGCCGCCGCGCAATGACGCGATGACGGTCGGGTTGGCCCACTTCCAGATAGTATTGCCGCGCCAGCTTCAGCGCGGCCTCCATCGCCTCTGACCCGCCGGAGACAAAATAGACGCGGTCCAGACCCGCTGGCGCATTCTCGACCAGCTTGTCGGCCAGTGCTTCCGCCGGCTCCGAGGTGAAGAACCCGGTATGGGCAAAGGCCACGTCGTCAAGCTGGTCCTTGATGGCTTGCGTAACATGAGGGTCGCCATGACCCAGACACGACACTGCCGCATCCCCGCAGTTGAGATAGGATTTTCCTGCATCATCAATTAGATACGCCCCGTCACCGCGTTTGATCTTTGGGGGCGGGTTTTTGGAATTTCGGGGGAATACGTGGTTCATCCTGGCTGTCCTCTGTCGCGCGCTGTGGGACGTTGTCTTGGACAGGATAAAGGGAAGGTCAGGGCTTTGAAAGACGCGTCCTTTGACGGCGGTTCAGACATCAATGCTGCGCAGGTCATCCAGCAAGGTTTCGAAAAACATCTGTGCGCGGCGCACGCGGGATCGTGACAATCCGGCGGTTTCCACCCGCAGCAGGGCCTCAATGCCTATCATGAAGGGCAGCCAGATCTCGCGCTCAACCGCGTCCAGCTCGAACTCTTGCACAAAGTGATCAAAGGTCGCGGCATCCACTCCAAACCGCGCCGTCTCGGACGGATGCAAGCCGCGCCGCCCCATATGCGCCAGAAACCGCGCCATGTCTTTGTAGATCGGCAACCGGGCCGACCCGCCAGTGTCTATACCGGTCAGGATGCCGTCTGCGACCAGTAGGTTGTTGGGGTGAAAATCGCCATGACTGATGGCGATGCGCCAGTTTTGCCCGTCCAGTGCGGGCACCAGACGATGTAATTCGGCCTGCAGGCTGGCCAGCATCGGGCGCAAGCGGGCAAAGGCTTGTTTGTCCATGCGTTTTTCGGCTTTGGTCAGCCAGGACGACGCGCGCGCGGCCCGTCGCGTCTCTGTCGGTTGCGTGTAGTGGCGCAACCACTTCACGGCCTCGGGCATAAAGGCCGCGCGGTCTTCCTTTTCGGATTGCCAGACGGCCTCCAACATCGGCTTGCCGGAGACTCGCTTGACCACGATCAGACCCAGATCAGGGTAGTGAAACAGCGGCCTGTTCACGCGGTAGGGGCCAGAGGACATGTAAGGCCATGTGCGATTCAGTTCCTCCCAATCGCGTTTGGCGTAGGCGCGGGGCTCGTCCATGTAAAACCGATGGATGGCGGGCCGGCCGTTGAAGCGCCCTGTGAAAATCGCCCGTTTGCCGCCAATAACGCGCAGCACTTCGTCCAGTTCGAGGGCCTTCAGCTCTGGCACATCGGCGGATGCCGCCTCCGCACGCTGCATCAGGTCTGCCACGGCCTCAAGGTCGGGAATTTTGTCGGACGTGCCTGCCATGGCCGCACCCTGTCAGCCTTGCACGGCAGCCGTCAACACGAATTGAACCTCTGGCAGCCTGCGTCTAAGGTGACGGTCGAAACCCTTGGACTATTGAGGCGGAACATGTCGGAAAAACCTGTGGCAAAGATGTCGTTCGAAGAAGCGATGCAGGAGTTGGAGCAAGTTGTGGCTCAGTTGGATCGCGGGGACGTCGCACTGGATGCCTCCATTGCGCTATATGAACGGGGCGCGGAGCTGAAAAAACGCTGCGAAACCAAGCTGAAAGAGGCCGAAGAGAAAGTGGCGCAGCTGAACCTCGATGGCGATGGCGCGCCCACCGGGACGACGCCCGTTCAGGGGCTTTAGACTTTGTTTGACGCCGACGACCTGCGCGCCCGGGTAGAGGCGCATTTTGAAACGGTTTTGTCAGGCTTTGGTGACACGAACGTTGCTCAAGGCATGCGATACGCGGTCTCGGGCGGCAAACGTATCCGCGCGATGATGGTGGCCGAAGGGGCGCGGCTGCACAATGTGACGCTTGAGCGGGCGATCTGGCCTGCCTGCGCGATTGAAGCGATGCACGCCTATTCCCTTGTTCATGACGATCTGCCCTGCATGGATGATGATGATCTGCGTCGGGGTCAGCCCACGGTGCATGTGAAGTGGGATGAAGGGACGGCCGTGTTGGTGGGCGATGCGCTGCAAGCTCTCGCGTTTGAATTGGCCGCGCACCCGGACGGGGCCGAAACCGCTGCAGCTCGGGCTGAGTTGGCCCTGACCCTGGCGCGTGCCGCTGGCGGGCAGGGCATGGTCCTGGGCCAGGCCCTTGATATCGCGGCGGAAACAGCGGACACACCGCTCACCCTGGATGAGATCACAAAATTGCAGGATGGCAAAACAGGCGCACTGATCGTCTGGGCCGCCACCGCAGGCCCGCGCATGGCTCAGGCCGACACCGGCCCGTTGGAGACCTACGCCCGCGCCCTCGGCCTGGCATTCCAGGTACGTGACGACATCATCGACGTGATCGGGGATGAAAGCGCTGTCGGCAAAGCCGTAGGCAAGGACGCTGAAGCTGGCAAAGCCACCTTCGTTTCGCTTCTGGGCCTCGACACCGCCAAAGCCCGTGCCCGCGCCCTTGCGGAAGAGGCCTCAGACGCTCTATCAGTTTACGGGCGGGAGGCCGACGCCCTGCGCAATCTGGCGCAATTCGTGGTGTCGCGGACCTCCTGATCCACGCAACGTGAGGACCACCCGGTGTCAGACCGCCCGCACACGCCCTTGCTCGACCAAGTGTCCGCACCGGCCGACCTCAAGTGCCTCAGCGATGATCAGCTGCGGCAGCTGGCGGATGAATTGCGGGCGGAGACGATTTCGATTGTGTCCCAGACAGGCGGGCATCTTGGGGCCGGGCTTGGTGTTGTCGAACTGACCGTTGCGTTGCATGCGGTGTTCGAGGCCCCCCGCGACAAGATCATCTGGGATGTGAGCCATCAGTGCTATCCACACAAGATCCTCACCGGGCGGCGGGATCGGATGCTGTCTTTGCGCCAAAAGGGAGGCCTGAGCGGGTTTACCAAGCGGTCCGAGTCGCCTTATGATCCGTTTGGAGCAGGGCATTCGTCGACATCCATCAGTGCCGCCCTGGGGTTTGCCCTGGCCCGCGAATTGGGGGGCGACTGTGACGCGGGGCTAGGAGACGCCATCGCCGTCATCGGCGACGGGGCGATGAGCGCAGGCCAGGCCTTTGAGGCGATGAACAACGCGGGTCACCTTAAACAGCGGCTGATCGTGATCTTGAACGACAATGAGATGTCGATTGCACCGCCCGTGGGCGCGATGTCAGCCTATCTGTCGCGGCTTTTTGACAAGCAAGCGAAGGAGGGGCTGGATGTTGCTGCTAAGGCGGCAGCACAGCTTTTGCCCCCCGATGTGCAGGACGAAGACCTTACCCAATCCACATCAGCTTTTGGTGGCAAGATATTCGAAGAATTGGGATTTTCCTACATTGGCCCCATAGACGGCCATGACATGGATCAGCTGCTTCCCGTTTTGCGCACAGTCCAGGACCGCGCCACGGGGCCGACCCTGATCCATGTCATCACGCGCAAAGGCAAAGGCTATCCCCCGGCAGAGCAATCCCGCGACGCGGGCCACTCACGCGCCAAGTTCGATGTGCGTACCGGCGAGCAGCGCAAAGCCCGATCAAATGCGCCCAACTACACCAAGGTCTTTGCCGAAATCCTGACCGATCTGGCGGCGCGCGACGACAAGATCTGCGCCATTACCGCCGCGATGCCCGATGGTACAGGCCTTGATCTTTTCGCCGAGGCGCATCCCGACCGCTGCTTTGACGTAGGCATCGCCGAACAGCACGCCGTGACCTTTGCCGCTGGGCTCGCGGCGGGGGGGATGAAACCCTTCTGCGCGCTCTATTCCACCTTCCTGCAGCGCGGGTATGACCAGTTGATCCATGACGTTGCAATCCAGAACCTGCCCGTGCGCTTCCCCATTGACCGTGCGGGGCTTGTGGGGGCGGACGGTGCGACCCATGCAGGCGCTTTCGATGTGGCCTATCTCAGTTGCCTGCCGGGCATGGTGGTCATGGCGGCGGCGGACGAGGCGGAGTTGAAGCACATGGTGGCGACCGCCGTTGCCCATGATGCCGGGCCGATTGCCTTCCGGTATCCGAGGGGCGAGGGGACGGGTGTCGACATGCCCGACGTGGCCGAGGTGCTGGATATCGGCAAAGGACGCGTTGTGAAAGAGGGCGAACGCGTCGCTATCCTTTCCTTCGGTACGCGCTTGAATGAAGTGAGGAAAGCCGCAGAAGCTCTTGAATCCAAATATATATCACCCACGATCGCCGACGCACGTTTCGCCAAACCGTTGGATGAGGCGCTCGTTTTGGACCTTGTCTCACACCACGAGGCCCTCATCACCATCGAGGAAGGCTCCGTCGGCGGGTTTGGCAGTCACGTGGCGCAGTTCCTTGCGCAGTCGGGCGTCTTCGACGGCGGCTTCAAATTCCGCTCCATGGTCTTGCCCGATCACTACATCGACCATGCCAGCCCCGCCGACATGTACGCCTCCGCAGGCCTGACCGCCGCCGATATCGAAGCTCTGGTACTACAATTGCTCACCGACCAAATGTAGTTAAAGACTGATCCTGTGTTTCTTCTGGCTAAAATATATCCCCGCCGGAGGCATAGAATCTAAAGCGCATCCTACCCACGCGCGTGAAAGATGAACCCCAGCAAATTCAACAACACCTGAGCCGCCAATATCGACGTACTCCCCGTTGGGTCATAATCCGGGGCCACTTCGACCAGATCAATCCCCACCACCTCATGCGTGCGTGCGACTTCCTGCAGGATTTCCAGCACGTCGTAGTAGAGAAATCCGCCATGGCTGGGCGTGCCGGTCCCCGGGGCGATGGACGGGCAGAAGGCGTCGATGTCGATGGTGATGTAAACACGCGCGCCCTTGGGCAGGCGAGACGCAATCGCTTTCGGTCCAAGCTTGCGCATCTGGCGTACGGACAGAATGTCCGAACCCATGGCGCGCGCATCGTCATACCCTTCCTTGGCGGTGGAGCTGACATTGCGGATGCCCAGCTGGGTCAGGCCGGTGACGTAAGGTTTCTCCGCTGCCCGCCGCATCGGGTTGCCATGGCCGAAGCGAACGCCATGACGCTCATCAACAAAATCGAGATGCGCATCAATTTGCAGGATGTGAATGTCGCCCTGACCCTCAAAGGCGTTCACACACGGGATATTCACCGAGTGATCCCCGCCGATCACCACCGGCAGCGCCCCGGCTTTGAGCGCGGCGCGCACACCCGCCTCAATGTTGGCGTGGCTCTTCACGGTGTCGGTGTGGACGATATCGGCATCCCCCATATCCACGATGCGCACGTCTCCGGGCAGGTAGATGGCGTCGTCTTCATGGTCATAGGCCCCCGCATGGCCAAAGCTGAATAGCGTCGAGGCTTCCCGCACCCCCCGCGGCCCGAACCGCGCGCCAGAGCGCCACTGGGTGCCAAAGTCAAACGGCGCGCCGAGGATCGCCACATCGGCCTCTATCGCGTCCCAGTCCGCCACATAGGGCCGCTTGCCGAATGTCGAGATGCCCACAAAGGGCAGATCCAGCCGCCCGCTTTCATATCCGTGTCCGCTCATCCAAAGCTCCTTAGCCGTGTCTCTAAGCGCTATTGCTCATTTCTCGGTGTTACACGTTTTATGGTGGGATCATATTCCAAGTTCAACGCGTCCAGAAAATGGGGGTCAATCTTGCCATCCTCGACTCGATCCAACCTGTCCAACACGCGGGCAATGATCTCCGGGCAATGCGTAAGTTGATGCTGAAACACCGCCTCGATCAACGCCCCGGCCTCCCAGCCATTGCTGGGAAGGTAAAACGCCGGACCTACGCTAACCGAGATTATCTTTTGCGGTTCAGAGGCCTCATAGGACACTGAATGATTCTTTTGCGCAAATTCACCGAACTCGCCCGCTTGGATTTTCTCCAGCCTGTCGCGTAGGCCTTGACGTAATTGGTCGAGGTCGTCCTCGTTCCGTGTTTTGCTGAACAGCAGCGCCGGAACCGACATTGCCTGAAGCGAGAAACTCAGAGAACTGATCTCTTGCTTGAGGTGGTCTTCCACAAACCAGATAGTATTCACGCGCGAGGTATATGTGCCGCCAGCTGACCCCACCACTAGAGGAAGCGTGATGTAGGCCGACAGATCGACAACTGACTGCCTGACATAGTCCGGCATCTCTCGGTTGGGGGAGAACTTGGTGATTTCGAAGGTGCAGCCATCAACCTTCAGATCATAGTCCCCGAATACACTGTCATCTTCGTGGATGGATGTGGATGGGAAGAACTGCAAAACATCGGCCCGTCCGATATCCGATGCGAAGATCAGGCAAAGACAAACCAAAAAGGCACGGTAGAAAAACAGTATTCTATCCTCCATGACGTTCCTTCTTCTATTATATGATGTCCGCAACGTTCGTCACACTTCAAGCCTAAGCGACACGGGTGGCAACACGCGGAGTGTTAGCGTCGAGCGATGTGCCCGCCGATTTCAATGCTTTCCACAATCCCCCCTTTCCATTCCCCCCAACCCATGCAATAGGGAACCGCCAAACGATCTATCCACGGAGAAAAGAGATGGAGATTCGTGAGGCACTCACCTTCGACGATGTATTACTGGTTCCCGCCAAGTCCTCTGTTCTGCCCAACACGGCGGACACGCGGACGCGTGTGACGAAATCGATTGCCCTGAATATCCCGCTTCTCAGCTCTGCCATGGACACGGTCACCGAAGGGCGCATGGCGATCACGATGGCGCAGGCGGGGGGCATGGGTGTCATCCACCGCAACCTCAGCACTGAAGAGCAAGCCCGCGAGGTGCGGCGCGTTAAACGTTTTGAATCTGGCATCGTCTACAATCCGGTTACGTTGACCCCCAATCAGACTCTGGCGGACGCCAAAGAGCTGATTGAGCGCTACAATTTCACAGGCTTCCCGGTGGTGGATGAGGCGGGCCGTGTGGTGGGGATCGTGACGAACCGCGACATGCGTTTTGCCAGCTCCGATGACACGCCGGTGCATGTGATGATGACCTCCGATGACCTCGCCATCCTGCAGGAGCCAGCGGATCTGGAGGAGGCCAAATCGCTGATGCGCTCGCGCCGGATCGAAAAGCTTTTGGTCACGGATGCAGAGGGCAAATTGACGGGCCTACTGACACTCAAAGACACGGAACAAGCGGTACTTAACCCCACGGCTTGTAAGGACAAATTGGGCCGCTTGCGGGTGGCCGCGGCCTCCACCGTGGGCGATGCGGGCTTTGAACGGTCTGCCGCGCTTGTGGATGCGGGCGTGGACATGATCGTGATCGATACGGCCCATGGTCACTCTGAAGGTGTGGCCAAAGCGGTGGAACGGGCCAAAGCGCTGTCGAACGAAGTGCAGATCGTGGCGGGCAACGTCGCGACGGGTGAAGCCACTCGTGCCCTGATCGACGCAGGCGCGGATGCTGTGAAAGTCGGTATCGGGCCGGGCAGCATCTGCACGACCCGCATGGTGGCGGGCGTTGGCGTGCCTCAGCTGACCGCGATCATGGATTGCGCGCAGGCCGCAGGCGACACGCCGGTGATTGCCGACGGTGGCATCAAGTTTTCCGGCGACTTTGCAAAAGCCATCGCTGCAGGGGCGTCCTGCGCCATGGTGGGGTCAATGTTGGCGGGCACGGACGAATCCCCCGGCGAGGTGATCCTCTACCAGGGTCGTAGTTTCAAAGCCTATCGGGGCATGGGCTCTCTGGGCGCCATGGCACGCGGCAGCGCGGATCGGTATTTCCAGAAAGACGCGGCGAGCGACAAGCTGGTGCCGGAAGGAATTGAAGGCCAGGTGCCCTATAAGGGGGCCGCTGGTACGGTGATCCACCAACTGGTCGGCGGTTTGCGCGCGGCCATGGGCTACACAGGCTGTGCCACGGTGGAAAACATGCGCACCGATTGCGAATTTGTGCGCATCACCGGCGCCGGTCTGAAGGAAAGCCATGTCCACGATGTGCAGATCACGCGAGAAAGCCCGAACTATCGGATTGGGTAACAATATCAGTATAATATCTGATCTACCTGATGTTGCGCTATGACGCCCGCCGCACGTGTTTCCGCTGCCATTGAAGTCCTTGATAAGGTGTTGACCGGGCAACCTGCTGAGAAAGTCCTGACACGTTGGGCGCGGGGTGCGCGGTATGCTGGATCGAAAGATCGGGCTGCAATACGTGATCACGTCTTTCAGACGTTGCGATGCAGGCGGTCCTACGCGGCACTTGGTGGCGGTGATACCGGACGGTCCTTGATGGTCGGGGCGCTGAGGGCGCAGGATGTCCCTACAAAAGATCTGTTCACCGGTGAGGGCCATGCGCCTGAAGCGCTTGCGCCTGAGGAAGAGGCGGCAGGGGGACCTCCCCAAACCGTGGCCGAACAAGCTGATCTTCCGGATTGGTTGTGGGATGCGTTTTGCGAAGACCTTGGCGAGGTTGCTTTTGAACAGGCACAGGCCTTGCGAGACCGCGCGCCAGTCACGTTGCGTGTCAATGAAAAGATGAGCAATGCAGCGCAAGCTGCTGAAATATTGTCGAAAGAAGGGATTGTCACGTCGCCCAGTGCGTCGCACGATACGGCCCTATTGGTGACAGACGGCGCGCGGCGCATTCGAAACAGTGGGCCCTATCTGGAAGGCCTTGTTGAGTTACAGGATGCCAGCAGTCAGGCCGCCATGGCGCGTGTCCCTGTGACAGAAGGCGACAACGTGCTCGATCTTTGCGCAGGTGGGGGTGGCAAGACCCTGGCACTGGCTGCGCGGGTATCCGCGAATTGGCATGCATATGACGCCAATCCCGACCGCATGGCGGACGTGCCAGAGCGTGCGACGCGGGCGGGTGTATCGGTGAAAACCCTTTCTAAAGAAGAGCTTGAACCGCACGGCCCTTATGATGTGGTGCTCTGCGACGTGCCCTGTTCCGGCAGTGGCACGTGGCGGCGGACGCCCGACGCGAAGTGGCGGCTGTCCACAGATGACCTGGTGCGCCTGATGTCCCTTCAACAGGAGATACTGGCGCATGCTACGACCCTTGTCGCACCGCAAGGACAGATCGTTTACTGCACCTGTTCCGTGCTTAACCGCGAAAACGAAGACCAGATCACGGGTTTTCTAGCAAGAAATCCAGACCGGCAGTTGCAGGATGAGATGCGTTGGCCGATCTCGTCTCAGGGTGACGGGTTTTACTACGCTTGTCTGAGTGCCGCGTTGTAGGGTTGAGCCCCATCCGAACCGCGAACGCCTCGCGCCTACGGCGCGTTCTTAATCTGTGGTTAACGAATTTGCGGAAAAATCGGACTGAGCCATAGAAAAGGCCGGTCCGCATGCCGGTCGCAGCAAGGGATCATCTGCGTTCGCATGTCCGTTCATGAAACCATGCCAATCGAAACCGCTGTGTCCGTTCTGCGGCCGCGCGTGAAAGTCATCCTCGGTGCGGCCATGCTTTTTGCGGCTGCGGCAGTTTTGTCGCCCGTGGCCTTTGCCAAGCTGACGTTCTTATTGGTGTCGGCGGTTCTGGTTCTGGCCTGCGTAGCGCTTTGCGCAGGGCCTTACGTTGCACGGCGTTGGTTGATGTTGCGGGTTGGTATGCCTGCGCGCCTTCTGCAGCATGATCCGGCGGCCTCCTTTGTCACCGGATTGGATGGCCAGATCCTTTATGCAAATCCGGCATCAGCCCGGGTGCTTGGGGCGCGTCGGGCGGTACGTTGCGTGATGTGATAGGGGGGGAAGTCGCCGATCCCGATAGCCTGTTGGAGCCCATGTTTACGGAGCTTCGCCAAGCCCAGCCGTCCCGCCGCAGAGCAAAACGTCTGAGCAGTGATCTTGTGCTCACGGCGGTGCCTCTTAGGCGAAACGCAATAGTTTGGCGTGTGGAAGAGCAAGCACGCCCCCGAGACCAGGATGTGCTTGATTTGCCTACCCTGCGGATTGGGGCCGATGACACGGTTCTGGACGCCAACGCGGCAGCGCGCCGACTGTTGGGAAAAAACGCAGACATGGTGGGCCTTTTCTGCGCGAAACCGCCTCTGAAACTGGGGCAATTCAACGATGTTCGCACGGAAGACGGGGTCGTCCGCTGTTTTGTCCACGCGGTGGATGCAGGCCCGCAGGCGTCACATGTCACGCTGCTGCCGGCGACGGATGTTCTCGCCGCCAAACCGGATACATGGGCTTTGTTGGATGAGTTGCCGGTGGCGTTGTTGCGGCTGTCCTCGAATGGGGTGATTGAGCTTTCAAACCCGTCTGCCCGGACCATTCTTGATGTGGAAAGCGGTGCTGGACGGCGCTTGTCGGATTTAATGGAGGGGCCGGGGCGTCCAATTGCCGACTGGGTGCGCGACGCCGCCGAGGGGCGCGGCACGGTGCAACCCGAAACCCTGCAGATGCGGCGCAAGGACAAGGATGTCTTCGTTCAGGTGGCCCTGAACCCCGTCCGTGACAAGGGCAAGACGGCGGTCATCGCGGTGCTGCAGGATGTGACCAAACTCAAATCTTTGGAACTGCAGTTTGTGCAAAGCCAAAAGATGCAGGCCATCGGTCAGCTCGCAGGCGGTGTGGCGCATGATTTCAACAATCTTTTGACTGCGATTTCGGGGCATTGCGATCTTCTTCTCATGCGATACGGCGTTGATGATCCAACCTATCCGGATCTGATGCAGATCAGTCAGAATGCAAACCGCGCCGCGGCCCTTGTGGGGCAATTGCTGGCCTATTCACGCAAGCAGATGCTGCGGCCAGAGATCATGAATTTGCGCGACATGTTGGCGGACGTGACCCACCTGCTGAACCGGCTCGTCGGTGAGAAAGTGCGTTTGACGCTGCGCCACGATCCGGACCTTTGGCTTGTGCGCGCCGACAAACGGCAGTTGGAACAGGTGTTGATGAATCTTGTCGTCAATGGGCGCGATGCGATGCCTGATGGGGGCGAGATCACAATCCGCACGGAAAACCTCGACCTGACAGAGCCGCTCAAACGTGACCGGGCCACCGTGGCACCTGGGCGCTATGTTGTGGTCAGCGTCAAAGACCAAGGCGTAGGGATCGACCCGGGCAAGCTGGAAAAGGTATTTGAGCCGTTCTACACGTCGAAAAAACAAGGTGAGGGCACAGGGCTGGGGCTGTCCACCGCCTATGGCATCGTCAAACAGACCGGTGGATTCATTTTCGCGGACAGTCACCCTGGGAAAGGGGCGGAGTTCAAGATCTACCTTCCGGCCCATGACGGAGCGGTTGAACATGCGACAGAGAAAGTCCCTGGCGCGCTGAGCGTGGGACGCAGTGACGGCGTTGTCATGCTGGTGGAAGACGAGGCGCCGGTGCGAGCTTTCGCGTGCCGTGCGTTGAAGATGCGGGGCATGTCAGTGATTGAGGCGGCCAGTGGCGAAGAGGCCTTGGAACAGCTGGACGATGACACCTTGCGGATCGATGTGATTGTCACCGATGTGGTGATGCCGGGCATGGACGGCCCAACCTGGGTGGCTGAGGCGCGCAAAACCCGGCCAGATGTCCGCGTGGTTTTCGTGTCGGGCTATGCGGCGGATGCTGTTGGGGATGCGGATGCGGCCAACGGGCCTTCGGTTTTCCTGCCCAAGCCGTTCTCGCTGACGGAACTGGTCGAAACGGTGCAAACCCAGATGGCCTCGCAGTCCCGCGCCTCTTGAGGACATAACGCTTCCACTCTGACGCTTTCCCTCTGGCCAAATGCGGCGCGGGCCGTTAAGCCGCGCCCAACCAATCCCGGAGAGCAGTAAAATGGACCTGCGCAATATTGCGATCATCGCCCATGTGGACCACGGCAAAACCACCTTGGTGGACGAATTGCTAAAGCAATCCGGGGCATTCCGGGCCAATCAGGCCGTGGATGAACGCGCCATGGACAGCAATGATCTGGAGCGTGAGCGCGGGATCACGATTCTGGCCAAGGCAACCTCGGTTGAGTGGAAATCCACGCGTATCAACATCGTGGACACCCCCGGCCACGCCGACTTTGGCGGCGAAGTGGAGCGCATTCTGAGCATGGTCGATGGCGTCGTCTTGTTGGTCGATGCCGCCGAAGGCCCGATGCCGCAGACGAAGTTCGTGACGTCCAAGGCCCTCGCGCTTGGCTTGCGCCCAATCGTGGTGCTCAACAAGGTCGACAAGCCGGATGCGGAGCCGGACCGCGCGCTGGATGAATGCTTTGACCTCTTCGCGGCCCTTGATGCCAATGAAGATCAACTCGACTTCCCACACATGTACGCCTCTGGCCGGTCGGGCTGGGCCGATCATGAACTGGACGGGCCGCGCAAGGATCTGTCTGCGCTCTTTGACCTGATCGTCAATCACGTGCCCGCGCCGCGCCAGATGGCGCGTGTGGACGAGGACTTTTCCATGTTGGCCGTAACCCTTGGCGCGGACCCGTTTGTTGGGCGTATCCTGACCGGGCGCGTCGAAGCGGGACGCATCAAGGTGGGTGCGACGGTGCAGGCGCTCTCTCGCGTCGGCCAAAAGATCGAACAGTTCCGCGTTACCCGTATTCAGGCTTTCCGCGGATTGACCATGCAGGACCTGACGGAGGCCGAGGCCGGCGACATCGTGACCTTGGCGGGCATGTCCAAATCGACCGTGGCCGACACGATCTGCGCCTTGGCCGTGGATACACCGCTGGAAGCGCAACCCATTGACCCACCGACGATTTCAGTGACGTTCGGCATCAATGACGCGCCTTTTGCGGGCCGCGACGGAAAGAAAGTGCAATCCCGCGTGATCCGCGACCGGCTGATGAAAGAGGCCGAGTCCAACGTGGCAATCCGAGTTGCGGACACACCTGGTGGTGAGGCGTTCGACGTTTCAGGCCGAGGCGAATTGCAAATGGGTGTTCTGATCGAAAACATGCGCCGCGAAGGGTTTGAGCTGTCCATTTCACGCCCTCAGGTCCTGTTGCGCGAAGATGAAAACGGAAGCACGTTGGAGCCTATCGAAGAGGTCACGATCGACGTCGATGATGACTACTCTGGCGCGGTGATCGAAAAGATCACGGGCGCGCGCAAAGGCGAGATGACCGAGATGAAGCCTGCGGGCTCTGGCAAGACGCGCATCGTGGCGCTGGTCCCGTCGCGCGGGTTGATTGGCTATCACGGCGAGTTTCTGACCGACACGCGCGGCACGGGCGTGCTCAACCGCGTCTTCCACAGTTGGGCCCCTCACAAAGGCCCGATCCCTGGGCGCCGTGCAGGTGTGCTGATTTCGATGGAGCAGGGGGAGGCCGTGGCCTATGCGCTTTGGAACCTTGAAGATCGCGGACGCATGTTCATCGGCCCGCAGACGCCGATCTATCAGGGCATGATCATCGGGGAGCACAGCCGCGACAATGATCTTGAGGTGAACCCGCTCAAGGGCAAGAAACTGACCAACGTACGCGCGTCCGGTTCGGATGAAGCCGTGCGTTTGACCCCGCATGTGCAATTCAGTCTGGAAGAGGCGATTGCCTATATCAACGACGACGAACTGGTAGAGGTGACCCCGTCCTCGTTGCGGTTGCGCAAAAGGTATCTGGACCCGCACGAGCGTAAGCGGCAGGCCAAAGCGTCTTAAACAAAAACACAGTCAGGCCGCATGATGCGGCCCGATTGAAAGATCAGTCGATTGCGGTCAGTCGCACTCGATTTCTTGCATCACGTAGTATTCACCACGGATCAGCGTCTTGTGCTCTTGGTAAACGGCTGGATACTCAAGAAGCTCATAGCGACCGTTGCGCTTGACGTATTTGCGCTCGGCCTTTTTGACCAACGTTTTCTTGATGTCGTATTCAGCCGGGACGAGAGCCCGCTGATAGCAGCCCAGAAGACGGGGCTGTCCTTCGCCAGCCTGAACAGGTGTTCCGACAGGCATAGCAACCGCAACAACAGCGGCCAAAGATAGGTACTTCACATTCATTTGCTCGACTCCAAAAATGAAACCTGGTCAGGGCTTCGCAGAGTCCCGTGGCAAAATTGGGGTCAGCGGATGTAAAGAATGTGAAATTCATTTGCTAAAAATTGAAAAGACCCGGCGGATGAGGGCCGGGTCTTTTGCTGATTATTTGGGTTTGATCAATCGCACGGCGCTTGACGCAGCACGTAGTGACCTTTTTTGTCCAGGTGCTTGTGCTCGATATACATCGGTGCGTAGTACACTTTCACAACCTGATCGCCATGATGCTCCCACTCGGTACGAGCGGCGTGCTTCAGCGTTTTGGTTGTTGTGTAGGTCGCAGGCACCCAATGCTTGTCATAGCAGGCGACTTTCTGACCTTCCCATGCCATCGCAGGTGCGCTGAAAAGAGCGGCTACGGCAGCAGCGGTCACGAAAAGTGTTGTCTTCATTACTTTTTCCCTCCGGGTTAACAGTGTTCCATTGGTACCCCATTTAGGCGGAATCTTGCACAATTGACTGGTTAATAACTGGGGAAAATTTTTGACCCACTCGCGTAAACCCTTTGAAACAAGGCATTTTTGTGACCTCACGGACGCGTGAAGATTCAACGCCTCAAAGACCGGTAAACGTGAATGTCCATGAACGCGAAACAAATTAACCAATTCGATGATTTTGTATTGAAACTGAAAACGCTCAGCCTCGGGGCGATTCGCGCCGTAAAATGAGCAACTTAACCGAAAGACTGTTTCCTGAGGCGAGACAGTTATCACCAGCCAGACCTAAGGTCACTCCGTTGTTTCGACGATGACCAGCTCCCGCTCCGCCGCGTCGCGCGCGTGGGAGAGGGCCTCTTGATAGGCATCGGAGTGATAGCAGCTTTCTGCGGCCTCGACGGATGGGAACTTTGCCACCACGTTGCGAGGACGATCTGTGCCCTCCAGCTGCACGTACCGGCTGGCCCGGGCGATGAAGTATCCGCCATGGGCTTCGATCGCAGGGCCGGCCAGTTTGGCATAGCGGCCATAGGCCTCTTCATCGGTCACGTTGACATGGGCAATCCATAGGGCTGGCATGGGGCGTCTCCTTCAAAAACCGTCGACCACGACGATATCACGCTCACTGCTCGATAGAGCAATGGGCAGAATGCGGCGGTAATCATCCGAGTCGTACCAGTCGAGCGCGGCCTGATGATCCGGGAACTCAATGATCACGTGACGCCCCGGGCTGTTGCCTTCAAGCTGCGTTTGCGTCCCGCCTTTCACAAGAAACCGACCGCCTGCGCGTTCGGCGGAGGCAACGGTTTGGCTGGCATAGGTCTGATAGTCTTCCGGATCGGTGACATTGATCCGGGCGATCACATAGGCTGTCATTGCGAGGCTCTCCCTTAGCCCGTCAAAATCACCTGCTCTGCAGCCTCGATCGCAGCGCTTGCGTTTTCCACGTCTTTGCCGCCGCCCTGCGCCATGTCGGGGCGTCCTCCGCCGCCCTTGCCGCTCAGATGCGGCACTGCCGCTTTGACCAGATCAACCGCCGAGACGCGACCCGTCAAGTCTTCTGTGACGCCAGCAGCCACCGCTGCCTTGCCACCTGCATCGGCAATCAGAAGGATGGCACCGCTGCCAAGGCGCGATTTATGTTCGTCGATCAGGGGGGGCAGGTCCTTGCCGGACACCCCGGACAGGACTTGCGCAAGAAACGGCACGCCGCCCAGATCTTTGGTCTCAGAGCCATCGCCGGTGTCAGAGGCGCCACCCGCCATGGCGAGATCACGGCGCAGCTGGGCCAGCTCCGCGTTCATCGCCTTGCGTTCATCCAAAAGGGCCTTGACCCGGGCAGGCACATCCGTGGCTTGTGCTTTGAGAACAGAGGCCGTTTCGGCCAGCAGGTGATCCTGGCCGGAAAGGTAATCAAACGCCGCTTTCCCGGTCAGCGCCTCGATCCGGCGCACGCCGGAGCTGGACGCGGCATCGCCGAGGGTGACGAACACGCCGATGTCGCCCGTTTGGCGCACATGCGTGCCCCCGCAAAGTTCCAGCGAATAGGTCTCTCCGTCGAGGCCCTTGCCCGAGCCCGCTTCGCGCCCCATGGAGACAACACGCACCTCGTCGCCGTATTTTTCGCCGAAAAGCGCCTGCGCCCCGATCTCACGAGCATCATCCGGCGTCATGATCCGGGTTTCGACGCTGTCGTTCTGGCGGATATAGGCGTTCACATCGGCCTCAACCTGCTGCAGCTCTTCCAGGCTCAGCGCCTTGGAATGACTGAAATCAAACCGCAACCGATCCGGCGCGTTGAGAGAGCCGCGCTGCGCCACGTGATCGCCAAGCGCATTGCGCAACGCCTCATGCAGAAGGTGCGTGGCTGAGTGGTTGGCTCGGATCGCACTGCGGCGCGCGTGGTCGACCTCGAGTTTGGCCGCGTCCCCGGACGCAAGCGTGCCTTCAGTGACTTCGGCCACATGGATGAACACACCGTTCGTTTTGCGTGTGTCGGTGATTTTTGCCTTGGCCGCGTCCGTCGACAGGGTTCCGGTGTCGCCCACCTGGCCACCGGATTCGCCATAAAATGGCGTCTGGTTCATCACGATTTGCACCGCATCGCCGGTTTTGGCGTTTGCAACCTCGGCGCCGTCAATCACCATGGTCACGATCTGACCTTCGGCCGTTTCGGTGTCGTAGCCCAAGAAATCTGTCGAGCCGTGCTTTTCTGCGATGTCGAACCAGACCGTGGCATCCGCCGCTTCGCCCGAACCGGACCAAGCCGCACGGGCCTTGGCCTTTTGTTCGGCCATGGCGTCATCAAAGCCTGCAACGTCCACTTCGAGACCCTTTTCACGCAGCGCATCCTGGGTCAGGTCGAGGGGGAAGCCGTAGGTGTCGTAAAGCTTGAACGCCGTTTGGCCGGGCAGGGCAGTGCCGTCCGGCAGATTCAGTAGCTCTTCATCGAGCAGGTTGAGGCCGCGATCCAACGTCTGCTTGAAGCGGGTCTCTTCCAGTTTGAGCGTTTCTTCGATCAACGCCTGCGCCTGACCGAGTTCTGGGAACGCTTGTCCCATTTGCTGGACCAGCGCGGGCACAAGGCGGTGCATGACCGGGTCCTTCGAGCCCAGAAGATGAGCATGGCGCATGGCGCGCCGCATGATCCGGCGCAATACGTAGCCGCGTCCTTCGTTGGACGGCATCACACCGTCGGCGATCAGGAAGGAACAAGAGCGCAGGTGATCGGCGATGACACGGTGATGCACATTGCCGGGGCCGTCCGGGTCCTGGCTTGTGGCATGGGCCGAGGCCTCGATCAGGTGGCGCATGAGGTCGGTGTCGTAATTGTCATGCTTGCCCTGCAGCAGCGCGCCAATGCGTTCCAGCCCCATGCCAGTGTCGATGGACTGCATGTCCAGGTCAATCATTGAGCCATCTTCGAAACGTTCGTTCTGCATGAAAACGAGATTCCAGATCTCGATAAACCGGTCGCCATCCTCTTCCGGGCTGCCGGGTGGCCCGCCCCAAATTTCCGGCCCGTGATCATAGAAGACCTCAGTGCATGGACCGCAGGGACCCGTGGGCCCCATGGACCAGAAATTGTCATCCGTGGCGATTCGGATGATACGCTCATCCGGGAGGCCCGCGTGCTTTTTCCAGATGTCGGCGGCTTCTTCGTCGGTGTGGTAGACAGTGACCAGCAGCTTCGACTTGTCGAGCTCGAAATCCTTGGTCAGCAGGTCCCACGCAAAAGGAATGGCGTCTTCTTTGAAGTAGTCGCCGAAGCTGAAATTGCCCAGCATCTCAAAGAACGTGTGGTGGCGAGCGGTGTAGCCCACATTGTCGAGGTCGTTGTGCTTGCCACCCGCACGCACGCATTTCTGGGATGTGGTTGCGCGTCTGTAATCGCGATGCTCCACCCCGGTGAAGAGGTTCTTGAACTGCACCATGCCGGAATTGGTGAACATCAAAGTGGGATCATTGCGCGGCACCAGCGGAGAACTGGCCACGACCTCATGATCGTTGTGGTCAAAGAAGTTCAGGAAGGTTGAGCGTATTTCGTTGAGCGTGGGCATGGGTTTGGCCTGGTCGTGTCTGGTGAGCGGCGGGCGAATGGAAATGTCCCGACGATGTAGCCTTGTGGCAGGCAGGTGTCCACAGGGCATAGGCCAATGATTGTGTAAGCTAGGCGCATTCGTCTTTGCCGCAAGAATGTGCCTCACTTGCGGCATGAAACACGTGGCAAAACGAAAACCGCCCCGACTGTTTTGCGCCTTCCATAGCTCTGAAGAACACCAAAACGGCGGGGCGGGGTCGTGAAAAGCTGCGCACCCGGTGGTGGGCGCGCAGTTTGATCTAAGGATCAGCCTTCGAGGATATCTTCGCCGTCATCCTCGGGCCCGCCTTCGTAGTCAAAGTCGAGACCATGCGCGGCACGGATCTTGTCTTCGATTTCCAGCGCGATCCGGTCATTGTCCTTGAGGAACTGCTTGGCATTCTCACGGCCCTGGCCGATGCGTTCGTCGCCATAGCTGAACCAGCTGCCGGATTTCTCCACCACGCCGGCCTTCACGCCGAGGTCCAGCAATTCACCGGTCTTGGAGATGCCTTCGCCATACATGATGTCGAACTCCACCTGCTTGAAGGGAGGTGCGACCTTGTTCTTGACCACCTTGACGCGGGTGGCATTGCCCACCACCTCGTCACGGTCCTTGATGGAGCCGATACGGCGGATGTCCATGCGTACAGAACTGTAGAATTTCAGCGCGTTACCACCCGTTGTTGTTTCGGGGCTGCCGAACATGACGCCGATCTTCATGCGGATCTGGTTGATGAAGATCACGGTGCACTGGCTGCGGTTGATCGACCCGGTCAACTTGCGCATGGCTTTGCTCATCAGGCGGGCCTGTACGCCCACGCTGCTGTCGCCCATGTCACCTTCAAGCTCTGACTTGGGTGTCAGGGCCGCGACGGAATCGACCACGATCATGCTGACCGCGCCAGAGCGGACGAGCGTGTCCACGATCTCAAGCGACTGTTCACCCGTGTCGGGCTGTGAAATCAGCAATTCGTCGAGATCAACACCCAGTTTGCGGGCGTAGACCGGATCAAGTGCGTGCTCGGCGTCCACAAAGGCACACACGCCGCCTTTCTTTTGCTCTTCCGCCACGCAATGCAGCGTCAGAGTGGTCTTGCCAGAGCTTTCCGGGCCATAAATTTCGACGATGCGGCCTTTCGGCAGGCCGCCGATGCCAAGCGCGATGTCGAGACCCAGGGAGCCGGTAGATGTGGCTTCAATATCCTTCACCGGATTGTCGCCGCCCAGCTTCATGATGGACCCTTGACCAAACTGACGCTCAATCTGGGCCAGAGCGCTGTCGAGCGCCTTTTGTTTATCTGCTTTCGCTTTGTCGCTCATGTTCAGAATTTCTGCCGTTGCCATGACTTTCCCTTTCTTATTCCACACCCCATCCCGGGCGGCAATCGCTGCTTTCGTTCACCTCTTGTTCTAATTTCTATGAAGACAAAAGGAGAACAATTCAAGAAAAATTTGCTACGCCTTACCTTTTTCTGACAGAGGTTAAAGAGTAGTTTACAGGTGTGAGGAAAGTGAAAGTGCACGGGATTTGCGCGCGGCATGTTGGTGTTTTCAAAGGCAAAATTGGTGTTCTTGTCGGTACCGAAAACGGGCACGACGGCTTACCAATTGGCGCTTGAACCCCACGCCACGATGATTTTGCGCGACCCGCCGGAGCTCAAACACGCGCCGGTGTTCCGCTATACCCGCTTCTTTCGCCCGGCGTTTGAGAAGTTCATCGGTGAGGATCTGACGGTTCTGGCCGTGATGCGAGAACCGGTGGACTGGCTGGGCAGTTGGTACAGGTACCGAAAGCGGGATTTCCTGGATGGGCGTCCGGCCAGCACCAAGGACGTCACTTTTGACGCGTTTGTGGACGCGTATTGTAGGGGCGATCAACCGCCCTTTGCCAAGGTCGGAAATCAGGCCAAGTTTCTGGAGCCGCAGCGCAATGGGTCAGCTGTGACGCATCTCTTTCGATATGATGATCAGGCGGGACTTAAGGCGTTTCTGGAAGAGCGTTTAGAGACGAAGATCGTGACAGAGCGCGTGAACGCGTCCGATCCTGAAGAGATGCCTTTGTCGGACAAAACTCTGAAGAAATTGCGCAAGAAGTTCGCGTTGGACTTCAGCACGTATGAAAGCATCGGGCCCGGCGGCAGCTACACGCCACCGCCGCGGCTTAGTTGACCTATCTCAGAACGGGATTTCGTCGTCGTAGTCACGAGACGGGGCAGGGGCCGCACTGCCTTGCGAGGGGCCGCTGTCGTAGCCCACGCTGCCATAACTGTCGCTTTGCCCGCCACCGCTGCCACGGCTGTCGAGCAGGGTCATGTTGCCGGTGTAGGGACGCAGAACAACCTCGGTACTGTAGCGGTCGTTGCCCGATTGGTCCTGCCACTTTCGCGTTTCGAGCTGGCCTTCCAAGTAGACTTGCGAGCCTTTGCGCAGATACTGCTCTGCGATGCGGCCAACAGGTTCGTTGAAGATCGCGACAGAGTGCCATTGCGTACGCTCCTGGCGTTCGCCGGTGTTTCTGTCTTTCCAAGTCTCGGATGTGGCCACGCGCAAGTTGACAACCTTGCCGCCGTTTTGAAATGTCCTGACTTCGGGGTCGGCGCCAAGGCGACCGATCAGAATGACTTTGTTTACGGATCCGGCCATGAGTGTCTCCCTCAGAATCTCTCGTTTGAACGTGGTTACACCATCGTAAACTGGTGAAGAAGGGATTAATGGCGCTGTGCTTTGCTGATCGCAACCGGTTTTCGGTCAGTTTGTGCCGATCTTTGTAACCCGCTTCGCGTGACGCTGGAAATGTCCGGCAAATCGCGTATATTGCGAGCCAAGAGACCTTGGGGGTGAGGACGGGCATGATGCGCCTGACCGGAGTTGTAGCGATAATTGCTGTCAGCCTGACTGTGCCAATGTCGGCGCAGGCGGATTTGTTCGGCTCGAACAACAAGAAGAAAATCTTTAGGTCACAAACCAGCGTTTTGGATGATCGTGCACGTACGGGCACATCGGTTTCGCTGGACACGCCGTCATTCATCACGCCCACCAAATGGGGCAGCGCGCTACCTTATGACGGGCGGTACAAGGGCGTCTATCTGGACATGGCGAAATCAGCGGCGCAGCGGCATGGCATCCCACAAGACCTGTTCTTGCGTCTGGTGCAGCAGGAAAGCGGCTGGAACCCGAATGCCCTATCGCACAAAGGCGCAATCGGTCTGGCGCAGCTCATGCCGGGCACGGCTGACCTCTTGGGCGTCGACCCCCATGATCCTTACCAAAACCTTGAAGGCGGGGCGCGGTACTTGGCGCAGCAGTATCGCACCTTCCGATCCTGGCGTCTGGCGTTTGCGGCGTATAATGCCGGACCCAAAGCGGTGGAAAAGTACGGGGATGTGCCGCCGTTTGACGAGACCCAGAATTACGTGAAGGTCATCTGGGGCAGCTGATTTTTTTGGCGGTGCCCACAGGTACGAGTTGGGGGCGCTGCCCCCGTTGCCCAAGGGCAACTCTCCCGACGTATTTTTGGCAAGAAAGAAGCCGGGGTTGGCTAGCTGGCGTCTTCCATCGCCATGGCAGATTTACGCAAGGCGGTCGGGGTCTGGCCCGTATGTTGGAGCACGAAACGCGAGAAGTAGGCCGCACTTTTGAAGCCCAGCATAGCGGCGATGCGATTGGCCGGGTGATCCGTCGTCTCAATCAGGTCGCGCATGGCGTAGACTGTGCGTTGCGTCAGGAGTTCGGACGCCGTCATGCCTGAGGAGGTGCGGCAGGCGCGCGTCAGGTGCGTGGGCGTGACGCCGAGGGCCTTGGCATAGTCGGCCATTGGTTTTCCTGATGTAAAATCGCGTTCAATCAATGCTGTATAGGCCATTGCTAATCTTTGCGCGGCCGACAGATCCATCCGGTCATCGCGTTGATCAATGATTGCGCGGCGCAGCCAGACGGTGAGCATGGTGGCGTGCGCATTCATCGCCTCATCCATAAAGGGACGGTCTTGCGCCTGCTCCCGCTGCATGGTGTCCAGCAGAGCAGAGAGTTCAGTCTGAGCCTGAGCGTCGCGGATGCGCAGGATCGTAGGCTGATCGGGCATCAAGACAAGGCTGCGGGGGGGAACAGTGCAGACCGTACCAAAGCTTTGCTTGCCCAGATCAAGACTGATGAAGCTGCCCGCCGGAATGCACAGGGCTGTGTGCACAGTGATGCCGCGAAGGACGCCATCGATCACGGCACGGCCCTGGCCACGAGTGACCCAGACAAGGGCATGCTCATCACGGCTATGGGGCAGTTCAGAGCGCCATCCATCGCCCCCCAGCCATTGCTGAATGCTCATGACTTGCGCGTAATTTGCCATGGTCCCACCTTCCGACAAGTTGCGATTTCGACAGGTTTCCCTGATTTGCCGCGATTGAAAAGGGGGAAATGTACGATTTTCTACAGATCGGGGGCAGAAATCGTGATCCAGGCACTCATTCGCGCACGAAACCACGTGCGTTGGCGTTTGGCGAACTGGCGCGTGGCGATTGTGGCGCGGGATTCGGCTTCCTCCAACGAAAGCGTCCCTGAGACCACATCGACCAGTTCTGCGGCGCCGATGGCTTTGCTGGAGGGATGATCCGGCGACCATGTGGGAAGGTTTGCGCGGGCTTCTTGTAGGGCACCTTCCCGGAGCATTTGAGCAAAGCGTGCTTCGATCCGCGGTGTGAGCCAGTCTTTCGGTGCATCCATCACGAAAGCGGTTGTCTCGCCTAAAGGCAAAAGGGGCGGTGCGGTGTTGTCTTGCCATTCGGCCAAGCCGCGACTTGTGGCTTGAAAAGCCTCCCACGCCCTTTGCACGCGCATTGGGTTGGCGGTGTCGATACGGCCACGGGTCGTGGGGTCGAGCTCTCTGATCATGTCGTCCAGTCCGCCGGCATCTAGCCGCGCCATCGCGTCTGCCCGGATTTCAGGTGGTGTGGCCGGTATATCAGCCAACCCTTCGGTCAGCGCTGTGAAGTAGAGACCCGTGCCTCCGACAATCACGGGAGCCGCTTTCAGAAACGGCTCAACCTCTCGCAGCCACGTGCCGACCGAGTAGTCCTGATCCCCGGCGATGTGACCGTAAAGGCGATGCGGAACGGATGCTTCATCTTCGACAGAAGGCCTGGCGGTCAAAACGCGCCAGTTCTCAAAGACTTGGATCGCGTCGGCGTTGATCACAGCGCGGCCACCCGATGCCGCGATGGCCATGGCCAGGGATGACTTCCCGGAGGCAGTGGGACCCGCAATCAAAACCGGTTTGTCCGGCGCTTTGGCGCAGATGTCGATCACGTCTTTTGTCTGCATTGCTCCGGACGCCCCGTATTCTGCACATTCCAGCGTTTTAGGTCATTGAACCCGAGCCGGTTTTCCGACATTTTGCGCGGGATTGCCAGAATGGCCAACGAAAAGGCGAGCGGATGCAGGACGACGACCCACAGGACCCTTCAACGCAGACGAAATTTCGCCGAGTGATGCTCAAGATATCCGGCGAAGCATTGATGGGGGACCAAGGGTTCGGGTTGCACCCGCCGACGGTTGAGCGGATCGCCAATGAAGTGAAGACCGTACACGACCTTGGGGTCGAGGTGTGCATGGTAATCGGAGGCGGCAACGTCTTTCGCGGCCTGCAGGGCTCTGCCCAGGGGATGGAGCGGACCACAGCCGATTACATGGGGATGCTGGCCACGGTTATGAACGCGCTTGCGATGCAAAGTGCGCTTGAGAAGATCGGCGTCTTCTGCCGGGTCATCACGGCCATTCGGATGGACGAGGTGGCGGAACCTTATATTCGCCGCCGTGCCGTGCGACACTTGGAAAAAGACCGGGTCTGTATTTTTGCCGCTGGAACCGGGAACCCGTATTTCACGACTGACACGGCGGCCACGCTGCGTGCCTCGGAAATGGCCTGTGAGGCGATATTCAAGGGGACGAAGGTGGATGGTGTCTATGACAAGGACCCGGTCAAGCATGATGACGCCGTGCGGTTTGACCACATCACGTATGATGACGTGCTGAGCAAACATCTGAAGGTCATGGACGCCAGTGCGATTGCCTTGGCCCGCGACAACAACCTGCCGATCATCGTGTTTTCGCTTGATGAACCGGGCGGCTTCCGGTCGATCCTGGCCGGAGAGGGCACCTATACAACCGTGCACGGCTGAGGCTAAATACGCAGGACACGAAACACCCAAGAGAAGGTAAACTTCCATGTCAGAAGATTTCATGCTCGACACCGATGATCTGGAGCGCCGGATGGATGGGGCGATGGCCTCTTTGCGGACAGAGTTTTCCTCTCTCAGAACCGGGCGGGCGTCAGGCTCAATGCTTGACCCGGTGATGGTGGATGCATACGGGGCGATGACGCCGATCAACCAGGTGGGTACGGTGAATGTACCCGAGCCGCGCATGGTGACTGTAAATGTGTGGGATAAGTCATTGGTTGGTAAGGTGGAAAAAGCCATTCGAGAGAGCGGACTTGGCATCAATCCGCAGCTGAATGGCACGATCATCATGCTGCCCATTCCGGAGTTGAACGAAGAGCGTCGCCGCGAGTTGACGAAGGTGGCGTCTCAATATGCTGAGAACGCGCGTGTCGCTGTGCGCAATGTTCGGCGGGATGGTATGGATCAGATCAAGAAGGCTAAGGCAGACGGCATGTCCGAGGACGACCAGAAATTCTGGGAAACCGAAGTTCAGGAAATGACCGATAAATACGTGGCGTCCATTGACGAGGCGCTTGAGGCAAAGCAGTCGGAAATTATGCAGGTGTAGATCATGGATAGCGCACGCCAACCCAAAGCCCAGGGCGGCCACGACGGGCCGCGCCATGTTGCGATCATCATGGATGGCAACGGACGTTGGGCGCAAGCTCGCGGTCGACCGCGGCTTTTTGGGCACCATGCCGGCGCGCGCCGCGTTAGGGAGATCGTGACGACTTGCCCGGATTTGGGCGTGAAATACGTGACGATCTTTGCGTTCTCGACCGAAAACTGGAAACGCACACAAAGCGAAGTGGCCGGGCTGATGAGCCTCTTTCGGCGCTACATCATGAAAGAGATGCAGGCTTTTGTGAAAGAAAACGTGCGGGTGCGGTTTATTGGCGACAGGCCCCGTTTGGATGCCAAACTGCGCGGTCTGATGGATGAGGCCGAGGAAATGACCAAGCAGTGCACAGGCACCAACCTGACGATTGCGCTGAACTATGGCGGTCGCGATGAGGTGTCGCGGGCCGCAAAACGGCTGGCGGCTGATGTGGCTTCGGGCCAGTTGTCCCCGGATGACATAGATGAAGAAACACTGCCAAAGTATTTGGATACTTATGTTTTGCCTGATCCCGATTTGGTAATCCGCACCAGTGGTGAGGCACGAATTTCCAACTTTTTGCTCTGGCAGTCGGCCTACGCGGAATACGAATTCATCGACACCCTCTGGCCGGATTTTACCGCCGAGGTGTTTACCGAACTGCTGCAAAGCTACGGCGCAAGAGATCGCCGTTATGGCGCAGTGACCGCATGATCGAATCCGCGAAGTGGCAGGATCTTCTGCCTCGCGTTCTATCGGCTTTGGTGCTGATCGGGGCGGGGGCGGTGGAAATCTGGTACGGTGGGTGGCTCTTCAAACTGACCGTTTGTGCCGTGTGCGGGATCATGATCTGGGAAGCCGCGCGCATGTTTGATGCGCCTCGCCCTCGGGCCGACGGGCTGCTTGCGGGGTCAAGCTTGCTGGTCTGTACGCTGGTACCACCGTTCCTGATCTTTCCGTTCATCATTGCCGCAGCCCTCGTCACCGCTGGACGAGCAGGCAAGGATAAAGCATTGTTTTTCGGCTGTTATGCCTGGGTTCTGATCGCATGTATGGCCGTAATCATATTGCGTGATCTGGCTGGGTTTGAATGGTTTTTGTGGTGCATTTGCGTGGTCGCCGCGACGGACATTGCCGGGTATTTTGCCGGTCGCCTTATCGGTGGACCGAAGTTCTGGCCATCCATCAGCCCGAAGAAAACGTGGTCCGGCACGACGGCGGGTTGGGCGGCTGCGGCGGTCGTGGGTTGGGGTCTGATGCCTTATGTTGGAGCGTCCGCCTTGCTTGTTCCGGCGTCGATTGCCGTGAGCCTTGCGTCGCAGATGGGCGACATTGCTGAAAGCGCGGTGAAGCGGCGGGCTGGGGTCAAGGACAGTTCAAGCCTGATCCCCGGTCACGGGGGCGTGCTCGATCGTTTTGATGGGGTCATGGGGGGATCGTTGGTCGCACTGATCATTTGGCTGGCTTTGATCACCGGGGCAGGGCAGGGATGATGCAGCGATGCTGTTCCTGGGACGACGGGCTTGAAAGAAAGTCGGTTGTGGACCACTTGGCTATGAAACGCGCCAAAAACGCGCGACAAACAGGGTAACGGGCAGGAGCAAACGCATGGACATCGGATTTATCCCACAGTTCGGAGGATTGTTCCTCACGCTGGTTGCTTTTGTGGTGGCCCTGTCGGTGATCGTCGCGATCCACGAATACGGGCACTACATTGTGGGCCGTTGGTGTGGGATCAAGGCGGAGGTTTTCTCGCTTGGCTTCGGACCGGTGCTATTCTCCCGCGTTGATAAACATGGCACGCAGTGGCAATTGGCGGCCTTGCCGTTCGGGGGGTATGTCAAATTCATGGGGGACGCGACCGCCGCCAGTGGAACTGCGGCGGAAGGGTATGACGAGATACCTGCGCATGTGAAACGCCAGACCATGCTGGGTGCCCCGCTTTGGGCGCGTACGGCGACTGTCGCGGCAGGCCCAGTCTTCAATTTCGTTCTGTCGATTGCTGTCTTTGCCGCGGTCATGATGACCCAAGGCAAGGCGATAGAGCCGCTGGCGGTCGGCGAGTTGAAAGACCTGCCTTACGAAGGCGTTACGTTGGAGCCCGGAGATCAGTTGATCCGAGTTGACGGCAAAGAGGTTCCTTCCCGCGACTCAGATGATCCCGACGCATTTGAAAATTTCATTTCCAGCCTGCCCTATGACGCTTTGCTGGATTACGAGGTGCAACGCGGTGATAGCGTGATTATCGCGCAAGGCCCATATCCGATGCCGCCTTACATCGTGCAGTTGGCCCCGCAATCACCTGCGATTGATATCGACATGCGCCAGGGCGATGTGATCATGGCCGTGGATGGCAACCCGATCGTTTCTTTTGATGAGCTCAAAGAAGTGGTCGAGACGTCGAACGGACGAGTGCTGGAGTTGGATGTCTGGCGGGCAGGGGAGATGTTGACCTTTGCCCTCGCTCCGCGCCGTGTGGATGAACCACAACCCGAGGGTGGTTTCAAAACGCAGTGGCGCATTGGCATTTCCGGCGGTCTGGCCTTTGAACCGGCAACAGAGGCGCTTGGTCCGGTCGAGGCCGTGGTGGATGGCAGCGCGCAGGTCTGGCGCGTGATTTCAGGGTCGCTTTCCGGGCTCTATCACATGATCACCGGCGCAATCAGCAGCTGCAACATGTCCGGGCCCATCGGTATTGCCGAGGTCTCTGGCGCAATGGCAAGCCAGGGCATCGATAACTTCATCTGGTTTATTGCTGTTTTGTCGATGGCAGTGGGCTTGCTCAACCTCTTCCCGATCCCAGTACTGGATGGGGGGCACCTCGTGTTTTACGCGTATGAGGCGGTGACCGGGCGCAAGCCAAGCGATCAGGCACTGCGCATTCTGATGACCATTGGTTTGACGCTGGTTTTGGGTGTCATGGCCTTTGCTCTCTTCAACGACATCTTCTGTCCGTAAGTAGACCGATCAAATGCGGATTTTTCTGGCCTGTGCCACAGTTTCGCCACATTCCCTTCCGGATTTGTGCCCCATTTTTCAGGTGTAAACCGGTCAGCTAAACGTATTGGGGCTAAGGATATGCAACAGATAGTAGCTGGTTACCGCGGACTGAGTGTTCTGGTCGATGTGAACTGGGATAGAATCATCTATCTCGGTACGATCGTCCTTGCTTTGCTGCTTGGCGCTTTTATCGGGTCAT
This sequence comes from uncultured Roseovarius sp., assembly GCA_963422235.2. Taxonomy (GTDB): domain Bacteria; phylum Pseudomonadota; class Alphaproteobacteria; order Rhodobacterales; family Rhodobacteraceae; genus Roseovarius. The sequence continues at coordinate 206,432 of CAXMWV010000001.1, read as the reverse complement.
TCTGAATCTGTTACCGTGCTGCCAAGCCTGCCGGTTTGAACTGCCCCAGAACCCCTGAATATACCCATCAGAACTTTGACAAGCCCATCCTAACGGGTTAGGGAATTGTCATACTGGGATGTCTGACTGGGTTTAAAAAATGTTCAATAATAACGTCTGGCGAGCAGTGCGCCAAGGACGGGTCTCCCACATAGCAGCGCTTAAGCAGGGGCTAGCTGCGCTCTTGTTGCTGCTGGCGACCATTGTGATTCCGAACAGCGCCGACGCGCAAACGTATCGGTTCAATTCTCTCGCGATTGAAGGCAACCAGCGGGTCGCCTCTGACACCATCATCACATATGCCGGGATCGCCCGGGGTGAAACGGTGTCCGCAGGACAGCTGAACGATGCATATCAGCGCATTCTTGAAAGCGGTTTGTTCGAGACGGTAGAGGTTATTCCGCAGGGCAACCGCTTGCTGATCCGTGTGGAAGAATTTCCGACAATCAGCCGCATTGCATTCGAGGGCAATCGCAAGATCAAGGATGAAGATCTCGCTGGCATCGTGCAAAGCCGAGAGAGGCAAGTGTTCAGTCCCAGTCAAGCGGAACGAGATGCAACTGAAATTTCCCGCGCCTACATTCAAAATGGGCGCGTTTCGGCGCGTGTGACGCCAAAAATCATTCGACGCGCTGACAACCGGGTTGATCTGGTGTTTGAAATTTTCGAAGGCCGCGGTATTGAGATCCAGCGTGTCAGCTTTGTCGGCAACCAGGAATACTCTGACCGGCGCTTGCGTCGTGTCATCCAGAGTAAACAGGCCGGACTTCTACGGGCGATCATCAACCGTGACACGTTCGTTGAAGATCGTCTGGCGTTTGACCAGCAAGTTCTGACAGACTTTTACTTTTCGCGTGGCTACGTGGATTTCCGCGTCACGGGTACAAACGCTGAGCTGGCAAGAGAGCGCGACGCTTATTTCGTGACCTTCAATATCCAGGAAGGCCAACAGTTCCGATTTGGTCAAATCACAACAACGGCTGAACGCGGCGATGTTGTCGCGGAGGAGTATCAGGATATTCTGCGCATCAAGCCAGGCGTGGTTTACTCTCCCACACTGGTGGAAGACGCCATTGCCAGAATGGAACGCCTCGGGATTTCTCAGGGCGTGGATTTCCTTCGGGTCGAGCCGCGCATCACGCGAAATGACCGAGACGTGACGTTGGATGTGGAATTTGTTCTGACACGCGGCCCGCGTGTGTTCATTGAACGTATCGACATTCAGGGCAATACAACAACTCTCGACCGGGTCATCCGTCGCCAGTTCCCAGTCGTGGAAGGCGACCCGTTTAACCCGCGCCAGATCCGCGAAACAGCGGACCGCATTCGCGCCTTGGGATTTTTTGCTGAGGCAGACGTCGATGCCCGCGAAGGATCGCGGCCTGATCAGGTGATCGTCGACGTTGAGGTGGAAGAGACGACAACAGGCTCCCTGACCTTTGGCGGTAGTTTCTCGTCTGACTCAGGTTTCGGTCTGACGCTTGGCCTGACAGAGCGGAACTTCTTGGGACGCGGTCAACAGGTGTCTGCTCAGATTTCTGCCTCCGCGGATACAGCGAACTACTCGTTGGCGTTCTTTGAACCGGCGTTCCTCGGCCGCAACGTAGCTTTCTCTTTCCGAACGTCACTTCTTGAAACCTCGAGCGACAACAGCCTGTTTGATACCACGCAGGCGGTTTTCCGTCCCGGGTTGAACTTCCCAATTGGCGAGCGGACGCGATTGGGCGTGTACTACAATGCTCGCTACGCAGAGATGAAAAATTACGCTGGCACGTCACCGACGATCGCTGCGGAAGTTGCTCGGGGCAGTGAAGTGGCCAGCGCAATCGGTTTCAGCCTGCGCTATGACAGCCGCAGAACCGGCTTGAACCCGAATGCTGGGGTCCTTATGGAAACTGAGCTTGAATTTGCGGGCCTTGGCGGTAACCAGACATATGTCAAAGGTACGGGCCGGATAGTTGGTGAACGCAGGGTTCTGAGCGAAGAAGTGACACTTCGCGGTATCTTGGAATACGGTGCCATCGACTTTAGCGGTTCTCAGGGCAGCCGGGCCGTTGATCGTTTCACCCAGAAAGTGATCCGTGGGTTTGATGCCAACAGCATGGGTCCAATCCAAAACGGCGAGTTCCTGGGGGGTAACCTGTTTGCCGCGGCAAAATTTGAGGCGGAATTCCCACTCGGTCTGCCAAGCGAGTTTGGGATCACCGGCGGTGCGTTCTATGACATCGGGTCTTTGTGGAATGTGGATACAATCGGCGCTGCGCAGTCTGTTGGCTTCAAGCCGCGTCATGTTCTCGGTCTGTCGCTGTTCTGGGAATCGCCGTTTGGTCCAATCCGCATGGACTTCTCGCGCGCTATCCAGAAAGAACCCGGAGACATCGAGCGCGAGTTTGACTTCTCTGTTCGCACGGAATTCTGACGATGACACCAGGGCGCGCCACTTTGGCCGCAGCTCTGGTCTGGCTAGGGCTGTTTCTGCCCGTTGACGTCGACGCGCAAGATACCGGTGTTGCCCGGTCTGACATACTCGTCCTAGATCCCGAGCGTATGTTCGAGGAGACGGCTTTAGGTCGTGAAATGCTGGCGGAACACCAAGCAGAACGGGACGCTTTGGCCGCGCAAAATCGCAGCCTAGAGGCAGAACTGGAAGCGGAAGAAAAACGCCTGACGGACATCCGGGCAGAAACCAGTCCAGAGGACTTCCGGGAACTGGCTGACGCGTTTGATGCGCGCGTTCAGGAAATTCGTCGCGCAAGCGAACGGCGCGTGCGGGACTTGGAGCGTGATCGTGAACGCCTGCCGGCCGAATTCCTACGCCAAGTGGATGGCGTCATTCTTGAGATTATGAGTGCAGCGGGAGGGATCGTTTTGCTGGATCAGCGCACCGTCATCTTGCGCGCCGATGTGATCGACATAACGGATCGTGCTATCGAGGGCATTGACGCGGCGTTTCCTGTTGATGACGTTGAGACCGACCCGCCCGAACCCGACACCTCGGGACAGGACTAAACTGAGTCACAGCCGCCCAACGCTTGCCCAGACCGCGCGGTCTTGATAGGCACGGGCCGATTTACCATCGAAAGGACACCTCATGTCAGAGCCGTTGCAGACCGCGGATATTCATATGATCCAACGGCTTATTCCGCACAGGTATCCGTTTCTTCTGGTGGATAAGGTCGTTGATATCGATGGGTACCAAACTGCGCGTGGCATCAAGAACGTCACCATGAACGAACCGCATTTTCAGGGCCACTTCCCGGGCACGCCGATCATGCCCGGCGTGACGATTGCCGAGGCCATGGCGCAGACCGCGGCCGTCATGGTTGGTATGGCCCTCAATATGCAAGACAATAACCTGCTGGTATATTTCATGGCCATTGAGAACTGCAAGTTCCGCCGGATGGTCACACCCGGCGATGTGCTTGAAATGCACGTAGAGACCCTGCGCGGAAAACCAGGCGGCAAGGTCTGGAAGTTCAAAGGCCGCGCCGTCGTCGGGGAAGAGCTGGCCTGCGAGGCCGAATTCACGGCGATGATGGACCTGACCGGAGAGAAAATCGCATGAGCCAGGGCGAAACCATCATTCACCCTTCGGCGGTGGTGGAAAGCGGGGCCCAGATCGGGCAAGGCGTTCATATCGGGCCGTTTTGCCATGTCGGGCCTGAAGCGGTGCTCGGCGACGGCGTGGTGCTGAAATCGCACGTTGTGGTGGCCGGTCAAACGGAGGTGGGTGAAGATACGATCGTATTCCCCTTCGCTTGCATCGGTGAGATCCCACAAGACCTGAAGTTCAAGGGCGAAGCCACGCGCCTTGTCGTCGGCAAACGCAACCGCATCCGCGAACACGTAACCATGAACACCGGCACCGAAGGCGGTGGTGGTGTGACGCGCGTGGGCGATGACGGGCTTTTCATGGCTGGCTGTCATGTGGCCCACGATTGCGTGGTCGGAGATCGCGTGATCATCGTGAACAACGCCGCCCTCGCGGGGCATTGCGTGATTGAAGATGAGGTCATCATCGGTGGCCTGAGCGGCGTTCACCAATGGGTGCGCATTGGACAGGGTGCGATCATCGGGGCAGTGACCATGGTCACCAATGATGTGATCCCCCATGGGCTTGTGCAGGCCCCTCGCGGAGAGTTGGATGGCTTGAACCTGATCGGTCTCAAGCGGCGCGGTGTGGCGCGGTCGGACATCACGGCCTTGCGCGCGGCCTTCCAGATGCTAGCGCAGGGTGAAGGTACGTTTCAAGATCGCGCCCGGCGGCTCGGCGAAGAAACAGAAAGCGACTATGTCCGTCAGATCGTGAATTTCGTCACGGGCGCGACAGACCGGTCTTTCCTGACGCCGGGGTCCAACGGCTGATCATGGGCGCGCGGTTGGCCATTCTTGCCTGCGGTGGCGCGCTTCCTGTCTTGATACATCAGGCGCACCCTGAGGCTATGGTCATCACGCTGCAAGGTATTGCCAGTGATCTTGAACCCGTTTCGCAAAAGCATCGGCTGGAACAAATCGGTGGCCTGTTTGACGCCATGACAGCCGAAGGCGTCACCGAGATTGTATTTGCCGGGGCGTTGAGTCGCCCGGCTTTGGATCCATCAGCTTTCGACGCGAAGATGATGTCGATTGCCCCGCGCCTGATGTCAGCGATGTCGCTTGGTGATGATGGCCTTTTGCGAACGGTGATTGAGGTATTCGAAGAACAAGGGTTCGCAGTGCGTGGGGTGCGAGATGTGCTTCCGTCCCTCGTGGTGGAAGAGGGTTTGAGCGTTGGCCCGGTGCCGTCGGGTAACGAGGAATCGGATATCACTCGGGCAGTTGATATTTTGCGCGGTATTTCGGGTTTAGATTTAGGGCAAGGCTGCGTTGTGGCGGCAGGGCAGTGTCTCGGCATTGAAACTGTGCAAGGCACGGACGCGTTGCTGCGGTTCGTGGGGCAAACTCCGGCTGGGCTGCGTCGCGGACAGAAGGGTGTCTATGTCAAAGCCGCCAAGGCGGGTCAGGATCTGCGCATTGATATGCCAACGATTGGCCCCGAGACCGTGCACGGGGTGGCTGCGGCAGGGCTAGCCGGACTGGTGGTTGAGGCTGGCAAGGCCTTGATGCTTGATCGGGATGAGACACTGCGTATCGTGCGGGAAACGGGCCTCTTCCTGCAGGCCCGGGCGCTTTAGATGCGGGTGTTTGTTGTGGCGGGTGAAGCATCGGGCGACAGGCTCGGTGCGGCCCTCATGGCCGGATTGAAAACGCAAACAGATGTCGTGTTCTCCGGCGTAGGAGGTCCATTGATGGAAGCGGAGGGGCTTGCGTCTCTTTTCCCGATGGATGAGTTGAGTGTCGTAGGTTTGGTGGAAATTCTTCCCAAATACATGCACTTGCGCAGACGTCTTCATCAAACAATCGAGGCGGTTCTTGCCTCCAAGCCGGACGTATTGATCACCATCGACAGCCCTGAATTCAGCCTCCGGGTGGCCAAACAGGTCAAGGCCCGCAGCAACATACGCACGGTGCATTACGTTGCGCCGTCGGTCTGGGCCTGGCGCCCGAAGCGGGCGCAGCGGCTGCCGGGAATTGTCGATCAGGTGCTGGCCCTTTTACCGATCGAGCCACCGTTGATTGAGGCTGCGGGCGTTGCTTGTGATTTCGTAGGCCACCCCGTGGTGAATGAGCCTGTCGCGACGGCAGAACAGGTGGCAGATTTCAAGACGCGACACGGGTTGGAAGGAGCGCCGATCCTGCTTGTGCTGCCGGGATCGAGAGGTGGGGAGGTCGCGCGGTTGGGGCCTCGTTTTGCTGAGGCTTTGCGCACCGTCTGTGCCAAAAGGCCTGATCTGCGCTTGGTAATGCCAACGACTGGGCCTCGAACGATGCAGGTGCGGGAGATGGCGGCCGACTTGCCCGCTTCACCGCTTGTGATCTCGCCCAATGACTTGAGCGCAGAAGCCTATGCGTATGAAAAGATGTGCGCTTTTGCGGCCGCTGATCGTGCCTTGGCGACATCTGGAACAGTGTCACTGGAGCTTGCCGCCGCCGACACGCCCATGTTGATCGCCTATGACACAAGCTGGTTGTCGCGCGTGATCATCTCTCGGATGCTGCTGATCGACACACTCACGCTGGTCAACCTTGTTTCGGAAACGCGAAATATCCCGGAGCTTCTGGGGAAGGACTGCACGCCGGACCGCATCGCACTCGCTGTGGAAGCACTGCTTGACGGTGATATGACGGCCCAACACGCGGCAATGCGCACGACCATGGACCGTCTCGGCCGCGGTGGCGATCCACCCGGACTGCGCGCGGCCAAAGCGGTTCTCGCACGCCTCTGACGCGCAAACCCGTTTCTTTCTTGCCAGAAGTACCTTGGAGGAGTCGCTAAAGGCGACGGGGGCAGCGCCCCCCGGAACCTTACAACTTCCGCATCTTGATGCTGGTGATACGGTTGTCGGTTTTCTGAAGGATTTCAAATCGGAAGCCGTGGAAGTTAAACGCCTGTGTCACGTCCGGTATGATCTGCGCTTCGTGGATCACGAGGCCCGCAACCGTGTTGGCCTCGTCATCCGGCAGGTTCCAATCCATGACGCGGTTGAGGTCGCGAATGGTCATGGCACCTTCTACGATAAACTGTCCATCATCGCTCTTTGCGATCTGATTGTCGGCGTCCACGTCGAACTCATCGGCAATCTCACCCACGATTTCTTCTAGGATGTCCTCCAGCGTGATCAGCCCTTCGAGCGCGCCGTATTCGTCGACCACAAGCGCAAAATGCGCGCGGCGACGCAGGAATTGACGCATCTGATCATCCAGCGTTGTGGTCTCAGGCACAAAGTAGGGCTTCATCGCCACTGAACAGATGTCGAATTTTTGCAAGGCCCTGGCCGAAACACCGCCTTCGGTGACCAGCTTGTGGACCGCGCGCAGAAGGTCTTTGGCGTGCACAACCCCGATGATGTTTTCCGGATCATCGCGGAAAACAGGCAGGCGGGTGTAGGCGCTTGTCAAACACTGGTTCAGGATCGCCTCCGGGTCGTCATCGGCATCGATCATCTCAATGCCGGAGCGGTGGCGCATGATTTCATCAACCGTCCTGTCGCCCAGATCAAGCGCGCCGAGAATCCTGTCCCGGTCTTCTTTTTCCACGACACCTTCGGAGTGGCCAAGGTGTAGCGCGCCGGCGATCTCTTCGCGGACAGCGAGGATGTTGCTGTCGGGGTCAATCTTCACCCCGACAAGACTAAGGACACCCCGCACCAGCATGCGTACTGCGCTCACAACCGGCGAGAAGACCATGATCACGTATTTGATGATCGGTGCGGTCAGGGACGCGGCGGTCTCGGAATTGGTGATGGCATAGGTTTTTGGCAAAACCTCGGCGAAGATCAACACCAGAAGCGTCATCATCAGCGTGGCCAAGGCCACACCCGATTCGCCGAATAGTTTCGTAAACATCGCTGTGGCGAGCGAAGCCGCCAAAATGTTCACAAGGTTGTTGCCCAGCAGAACCGACCCGATCAGACGTTCATTATCTTCCGTGATGTCGAGGGCTTTTTGCGCGCCTTTGTCGCCCTTGTCCGCCCGCGCACGCAGTTTGCCGCGAGAGGCGGCCGTCAATGCGGTTTCACTGCCGGAAAAGTAAGCGGACAGCACGAGGAGCAATAGAATAGAGCTGGAGGTAATCCAGAAAGCTGCGTCAAGCGCAGGAGCTGAGGGTTCCATTCAAAGCATCGTCCTTTTACTGAAATGGGTTATGGGGTCGCTTCGCCCGTCATTCAAGGAACGCCGCGATGAAACTGTTGGATTTGGGCGAAATTGACACGCCTGTGCTGCTCTTCGGTGGTCCTTATTCGAATTTGCAGGCGACCGAGGCAATCTTTGCCGAGGCACAGGCGCGCGGGATCGCGGCAGACAACATGATTTGCACAGGCGACGTGGTGGCGTACTGCGCCTCACCGCAGCAAACGGTTGCTGCAATCCGGGCGGCGGGCGTTCATGTGGTGGTCGGCAATTGTGAAAAGCAGCTGGCCGCCGGGGCAATGGATTGCGGCTGCGGGTTTGAAGAGGGCAGCGCGTGCGATGTGCTGTCTGCAGGTTGGTTTGCGCATGCAAATGCGCATGTCGATGCGGATGACCGTCTTTGGATGGGTGATCTGCCGGATGCGCTGACCTTCTCGCAAAATGGGAAGCGTTTTGCCGTGGTCCATGGCGGCTTTACGGATGTGAGCCGGTTTATATGGCCAAACAGTCATGAGAGCGTGTTCATGGAAGAAGTGCGGGCCATTGAATCAGTGGCAGGAAAGATTAATGCCGTAATCGCAGGGCATTGCGGTATGGCTTTCATGCGGCATATGGTTCATATTGAGTGGATTAATGCTGGGGTGATCGGCATGCCGCCCAATCAAGGGGCAGATCGTACGGAGTTTGCCGTGCTGGAGACCGGCGAGGTCACATTGCATGAGCTGAAATACGATGCTGCAGCGGCCCGGCAAGACATGGTCAACGCAGGCTTGGTGCAGGGGTACCACGACGGGTTGATCAGCGGTTACTGGCCGTCTGAAGACGTGTTGCCACCAGAGTTGCGCCGCGCCGCCGTTGCAAGCGGGTGATGGGCCTCGACCAGCTGGCGTAAGCGTTCTTCCAGAACATGCGTATAGATCTCGGTGGTTGCCACGTCTGCATGGCCTAGAAGCGTTTGAATGCTACGCAGATCAGCCCCGCCCGCCAAAAGATGCGTGGCAAATGCATGGCGTAATGTGTGAGGCGTTACTGTGCTAGGGTTCACATGAGCCGCGACTGCCAGGTCTTTGACAAACATGTAGAAACTGTTGCGCGTGAGATATCCCTGCTTGGAGTTTGAGGGAAACAGGAATGGTGATCCGGGGCGGCCTTCTGCCCGCGCCTCGGCTTCCTCCTCATCGCGATGCGCCAGCCACGCAGCCAGGGCGTCCTTGGCCGTGCTGGACAGCGGAACCAGCCGTTCTTTGTCGCCTTTCCCGCGGACCAAAAGCATCTCGGGATCTCCCCGTGCCGCCGACATGGGCAGCGACACCAGTTCGCTCACCCGCATGCCGGTTGCGTAGAGCACTTCCATCAAACAGGTGCTGCGCAGGCGCATGGGTTTTGACCGGCCCATCTGACGCGCCGCCTTCAGCAAGCGTTCAACGTCTTCCACCGACAGGGTTTTGGGCAGGCGCTTGGACTTGCCCGCTCCCTTGATGCGCAACGCGGGATTGTCGGTGCGCATACGTTCTTCAAAAGCAAAAGTGAAAAGCTGGCGAACCGCAGACAGACGCCGCGCGAGCGTGGATTTCGCGAGGCCTTGGTTTGCGCAATCCATCAAGTACCGCTCAATCCCGTCTTGCGTGATCGTCTCGAGGCTATCTTTCTGGGTGGTAACCCAAGCGGCAAAGGCCGACAGATCCCGTTCATAGGCGGAAAGCGTGTTCTGGGCCGCGCCGTATTCAGCCGCACGCGCCTCAAGAAACTGGCTTATCCAAAACTTGGCCTCGGTCATCGGGCCGGCAACAGAAGGATTTGTAGGGCCGTCTGGCGCGCCACATCTTCCAGTCCTGCGTACCGCAACGTAGAGAGCGCGCCTTCGATCTGGCCGCTACGACCGGAGACGGCGCGATTGAGATCGGTGATCACATTCAGGATGACCTGCCCGAGTTTGCCCTCGGACAGGGGACCTGCATATTTGCGGGCTGGTGTAGGGGTGGCAAACGCACGGGCGATGGCCTCCTGGGTCGGGCTTTGCGCCAGCGATGCGTCGGGTTGTCCCTTGGCCAATCCTTGCAAAAAACGGGCCTGCTGTGAGGCAGCCTCGCCCGGTGCGGGCAGAGACGCGTAGCTGGGCGACAGCAAGCCAATGGTTTGAACCATGTCCTCTAGCCCGGGCAGCGCCAGCCGAGAAAGGCGTTCGCCGTAGAGCGTGGCAAACACAATGCCCAGGTCTGCCGCCAGCATATCTTTCCAAACAACTGGCAGGGAGGTGGCAATGCGGGTTGTGTCCCCTGACAACATAGCGCTGTCAAAGGCCTGCAGGTGTCGCACGCGGTCCCAAACACCCCCTGAGGCGGCGGGTTTCCGGGCGGTGTAAAGACCCAACAAGCGGTTGGCGGGCAGTGCACCTGTTCGAGCGAGGCGCTCTGCTGCTTCAATCTCGGCCCGCCAGCCGGTTGTGCCCCGCAGATCGGCCGCGGCAAAAGCGCGGGGCAAGGATCGCGTGGGAAGCGGGTTACCGTTGGCCTCGTAGAGGCGAAAGAGAAGGGGTGTCATGTCTCGAGGCGGAGGAAGGTCGATGCCACTGCCGCCGAACTCCGGATCAAGGAAGAGGGCCAGCTGCTCCGTGCTGGCCGGGTCCAGCTGTCCGATGATCAGGGCCGTGTCGTAAATCAGTGCCGCTGTCGGCCAATCGCCCGTGCGCACAAGGCAAAAGACACGGGTGCCATAGCTCTCAGACAAAGTAGGGTCCTGCGCCAGGGCGTTGCAGGCCTGCTGTTCGGTGCCCCGCAACAGGCTAAGCTGCATCCAGTCGTCAAACAGTAGTGGTGTTTCTGGACCGGCGCGCTCCACCAGGGCGAGGGCTGCATCAATCGCACCGTAGCGCTGCAAAGCATCGACGCGAGCGTGTAAAAACCGTGCATTGGCAGCCGCATCAGCAGGCGGATCGGCTTCGGCCAAAAGCAGCGTGTAGATCAGCGCCTGCAACGCGGGCAAAGGCGTATCGGGAAGGTTTCCCAGCCGGGATATGATGTCTTCGGTCGCGCTGGCCTGCCAGAGGGTGAGCGGCAAACCAGTACTTGCTGACGGCAAAAGCCCAACTGCATCCACTTTTGCCGATGTGTCGATGGGCTGTACGTCTACATTCGGGACGGTTGCGCCTTCCCCACTTCCGATCTGCGGCTGCGGCTCTCCGATAGGTTCGATAAGCGGTTGTGCTACCGTCACAGGCGGCGGTTCCTTCAGCCAATCGATGGCCGAAAGGGGTTCATCCGCCCATGTCAGCGTCGGGCAGAGCGCACAGCTCAGCCAAAGCCGAAAGAGCCTATTGTGTTTCAAGGATCAGATCCTGACGGATTTCCTGCTCAGGTGGCGAGAAATCCGCGCCAAAAAACGGTCCGATATAGGCGTAGATCACCAGTGCGACAAAGCCCAGAAGTCCGAGGTAAATGAGCCATTTGATCAGCCTGAACATCGTCGTGCCTGCCCGTCTCTTGTTGTTCTTGGGCGCAGTTATAGCTGGCCTTTTTGGCAAGATCACGTCATTCAGTGCAAATCGTGGAATTTTTGGCAGGGGAGTGCCGAGGCGTGGCCGCAGCAGGGCAATTCAAGCTGCATAAGACGGTTGTTCTTGTCGGCATGATGGGGGCTGGAAAGACCGCCGTGGGGCGCGCCTTGGCGGCGAAGCTGGATGTTCCGTTTCTGGATTCGGACACCGAGATTGAAGACGCCGCCAAAATGACCATCGCCGAGATTTTCGCCCGGGATGGCGAGGCGTTTTTCAGGGACCGGGAGGCGGAAGTGATCAACAGATTGCTGGAAAGCCGCCGTGGTGTCCTTTCGACAGGCGGGGGCGCGTTTCTGGCCGAACGCAATCGCCTGAACATTTCCGAAAAGGGTGTTTCCGTGTGGTTGAATGCGGATTTGCAGCTGCTGTGGGGTCGGGTAAAAAATAAAGATACCAGGCCTTTGCTGCGCACAGCTGATCCATATGCCACGCTGAAAGCCCTGTATAACGATCGTGTGCCGGTCTATGAAACCGCTGATTTGACCGTGAAGGCGCAACCAGCCTATTCACTGGATGACATGGCCGAACAGGTGGTGGAAACCCTGCTCACGCGGCCGGATGTGCTGGAGATGCAGGCATGATGGAAAAGGTGCATGTGCCCCTTGAAGGGCGGGCCTATGACGTGCTGATCGGGCCGGGGTTGCTGGAGCGGTCGGGGGAACTGCTCGGGCCGTTCTTGAAACGCCCGCGCGTGGCGATCGTCACCGATGACCATGTCGCGGCGCTTCATCTGGAAAGCTTGACGGCGGGGTTGGCGTCGAACGGGATTTCGGCAAACCACTTGAGCCTTCCACCGGGGGAGGCCACGAAGTCTTGGGGCCCGTTTGAGCGCACGGTTGAGTGGCTTCTGGAAGAGAAAGTCGAACGCGGCGACATCGTCATCGCCCTTGGCGGTGGTGTGATCGGCGATTTGGTCGGGTTTGCGGCTGCCGTATTGCGAAGGGGTGTGCGGTTCGTCCAGGTGCCCACGTCGCTTTTGGCGCAAGTAGACAGCTCTGTCGGTGGCAAGACCGGGATCAACGCGCCGCAGGGCAAGAACCTGATCGGGGCCTTTCATCAGCCGAGCCTTGTTCTGGCTGATATCGATGTACTGGACACCATGGAAAAGCGCGACTTTCTAGCGGGTTACGGTGAGGTTGTGAAGTACGGCCTGTTAGGGGACGCGTCTTTTTTCGCATGGCTGGAAGAGAACGGCCCGGCGATGGCAGAGGGGGATCTGGCCGCTCGCATCGCAGCTGTGCGCAGATCGGTGGAGATGAAGGCCGAGATCGTCGTGCGCGACGAAACTGAACAGGGTGACCGGGCGCTCTTGAACCTTGGCCACACGTTTTGCCACGCGCTAGAGGCTGCGACCGGGTACTCCGACCGTTTGCTCCACGGGGAAGGTGTCGCGATTGGCTGTGCCTTGGCGTTTGAGCTGTCTGCCAGGATGGGTCTGTGTTCGCAGGAAGACCCCAGCCGGGTGCGTGAACATCTGAGTTGCATGAGCATGAAGGTTGACCTGTCTGACATTGCTGGTGAATTACCGGACGCGAATGCGCTTCTTGCCCTCATGGGACAGGACAAGAAGGTGATTGATGGCAAGCTGCGCTTCATTCTCGCCAATGGCATCGGCCAAGCGTTTGTGACCTCGGATGTACAGCCCGATCAGGTGCTGGACGTACTCAATGACGCTTTGGCCGCACGCGCTTAGTCTTTGCCCGCTGCTTAAACGCGCTCCGAGTATCGCTCTGTCAAGTACTCGGATTGGCTGCGGGTCATCAGAGTGAACTTCATAAGCTCCTCCATGACATCGACCAAGCGGTCATATCGCGGCCCAGGATGCATGCGTCCGGCCTCATCAAACTCAGTGTAAGCCTGCGGCACGGAGGATTGATTTGGAATGGTGATCAGCCGCATCCAACGGCCCAGAATGCGCATCTGGTTGACCGCGTTGAAACTTTGCGATCCACCAGAGACCTGGGCGAGGGCCAGTGTTTTGCCTTGCGTCGGACGCACGCCACCCATGGAGAGCGGGATCCAGTCGATCATTAGTTTCATGATGCCTGTCATCGCGCCGTGTCGTTCCGGGCTGATCCAGACCATGCCTTCAGACCAAGTCACGCGCTCACGCAGTTCAGCGACTTTGGGGTGATCGGGGTCTGCGTCATCGGTCAGTGGCAAACCTGAGGGGTCAAAGGTCTGCGTCTCGGCACCCAAATGCGTGAGAATACGCGCCGCCTCTTCGCTGAGAAGGCGAGAGTAGGAACGTTCGCGCAGGCTGCCATAAAGCAACAGGATGCGCGGCGGATGGATCATGGGATTGCCGGGCAGCAACCGGTCCATGTCGATGTCGGGCAGGTGTGTCGGGTCGAACAGATGATCAGGCAACGCGATTTCCGTCCACGTCGATGATGACTTCGCCATCTTCCTTGGCATACGGACCTGAAGGCCATTGATCCAACAAATCGAGAACCAGCTCAGACGGACGGCAGAGCTTCACGCCCTTGGCGGTGCAAACGATGGGACGGTTGACCAGCACGGGGTGTTCCAGCATCGCATCCATCAGTTCGGCATCGCCGACCGATGGGTCAAGCAAGCCCAACTCTTCCGCCGGGGATTTTGTGGTGCGCAGGGCTTGGCGTGCGGTGATCCCTGCCGCTGCAAAGAGTGCGTGAAGTTGCGGGCGGGTCCAGCCTTCCTCGATGTAGTGGATAACAATGGGTTCGTACCCTGCGTCCTCAATGATTTTCAGGACGTTACGAGACGTTCCGCAGGCGGGGTTGTGATGAATGACGACTTGCATCTTTAAGCGCCCTTCGTGTCTTCATTCGATGTCAGTAGCCATGAAAAGAGCGCCACCGCCAGTGCCGCGCCGATCAGCTCAGCCCCGATGAATCCGGGCAAATCGACAGGACGGATACCGGAGAACGTATCTGTGAAAGATCGAGAGATGGCGACGGCAGGGTTGGCGAAAGAAGTCGACGCGGTGAACCAGTAGGCCGCGGTGATATAGAGGCCGACCAGCCACGGGATAGCATCCGCTTTGAATCGCAAGCCTGCAAGGATGGTGCCGACCAGTCCGAAGGTCGCTACGACCTCGGCAAACCACTGTGCGCCGCCGGCGCGGATGGTGGTGGAGGTTTGCACGATGTCGAGGGCAAACATGGCATGGGCAATGAAGGCCCCGAGGACACCGCCGATGATTTGCGCGATGATGTAGAGGGCAGAATCGCTGAATGATATCTGCCGCTTAAGGAAGAAAGCGAATGTCACCGCCGGGTTAAAATGCGCGCCAGAGATGGGCCCGAGCAGCGTGATCAACACGACGAGAATCGCTCCGGTTGGGATCGTGTTGCCCAGAAGCGAGACAGCGACGTCATCACTCAGCATGTCGGCCATGATGCCGGAACCGACGACTGTACAAACGAGCAGCAAAGTACCCAGGGCTTCCGCAGTCAGGCGGCGGGGAAGATCGAAAGTCATGCGGGCTCTGTGTCCTCTTTGTCATGGGTCTGGCCGATTTCATCCATGTGGCGCTGCAGGGAAAGGCGATCGAGCTGATCAATTGGCAAATTGACGAAGATCGAAATGCGGTTGCGCAACATGCGGTAGGTGTTTGAGAAGGCGAGGCCAATTTCGGCATCTGTGCCGGTGGCCGCTGCCGGATCGGGAACACCCCAATGGGCGCTCATCGGTTGGCCGGGCCAAATCGGGCAGGTTTCCGCGGCAGCGCTGTCGCAGACTGTGAACACAAAGTCCATCTTGGGGGCGTCCACGGCCGCGAATTCATCCCAGCTTTTGGACCGCAGAGAGGATGTGTCGTGGTTGAGATGTTGTAGCAGCTCAATCGTGCGCGGATGCGGCGCGTCCTTAGGCTGGGAACCCGCGGAGAACCCGCGGAACTTTCCCATACCTTCCCGCGAAACAATGGCCTCCGCGATAAGAGAGCGAGCAGAATTTCCGGTGCAGAGAAACAGAATGTTCTTGATCGTGTCCGACATGGCAGCAGTCTCCTTTAGGCGTCGCAGGCGATTTCGGCAATAAGAGGTTGGCAGGCCTTCGGATTGCCGCCGCAGCAATCCTGCATGAGAAAGGCCAATAGGCCGCGGGTGCCGTTGAAATCGGCAAAGTACCGGATCAAACGCCCTTCGCGTTGATTGCGCACGAGGCCAGCACGGTGCAGAACGGCCAGGTTGGTCGACATGGTGTTCTGTTTGACGTCCAGGGCGTCCGCTATGTCCCCTGCAGACATGCCGTCAGAGCCCGCCTGAATAAGCAGGCGAAAAACGTCGAGGCGCGTGGGCTGAGACAATGCGGCGAAGGCGGCTGTTGCGTCATTTGTATCCATATATCAGGAAATATCGATATATTGAGATGGCGTCAAACTCTTTGGTCAAAGATGCGTGTGTTTTGCCCTTTGCCCCGTGCCTTTCCTTCGGGCGCGCCGTAGAAGCGCGAAACCAGTCAGAGGCAAAGTCCCATGTCCCATCTCTTTTCTCCCTATACCCTGCGCGATGTCACTTTCCGCAATCGCGTCGCCGTGTCTCCGATGAGCCAGTATCGCGCCAAGGACGGTTATGCGATTTCATGGCACATGGTGCATTTGGGCCGGTTTGCTTTGGGCGGGGCAGGGCTGGTCTTTGCGGAGGCCACAGCCGTGACGTGGGATGGACGGCGGACGCATGGGGATCTGGGGCTTTGGGTGGATGCGCAGATTGAAGGCCTTGTGCCGATCACAGCGCTCCTGAACGAAGAAGGCGCGGTGCCGGGCGTGCAACTGGCCCATGCCGGGCGGAAAGCGTCTGAACGGCGTCCCTGGCATGGGGAAACGCCCGTGGATGATGTGGATATAGCAAAACGACGAGAGGCGCCTTGGCGCGCGTTGGCGCCCTCACCAATTCCTTACGCGGATGGATGGCCCGCGCCGGAAGAGATGTCAGAAACCCAGATCAAGGAAGTGATAGACGCCTTTGGTCAAGCTGCGCGGCGATCACGTGAAGCTGGGTTCGAGATGATTGAGGTTTACGCGGCCCATGGGTTCCTCATTCACCAGTTCCTGTCGCCCATTGCCAATCACCGTACGGACCGTTGGGGAGGGAGTTCTGAGAACCGTCAACGCCTCGCAATCGATGTTGCGCGCGCGATCCGGGCAGAGTGGCCGGAGCGGTATCCCTTATCGTTCCGGTTGTCTGCCACGGACTGGCTGGATGGCGGTGTTGAGCTTGAAGACACGGTGGCACTTGCCAAGTCTCTGAAAGACGAAGGGGTCGATATGATCGACTGTTCCACGGGTGGCATCGGGGGCAAGGATCGTCCCCGGCGGATGGAGATCAAGCAGGGTTTTCAGGTGCCGTTTGCAGAGGCGGTGAGGTCACAAGCCGAGATCGCGACGATGGCGGTCGGGTTCTTGTGGGATGCCGCGCATTGCGACCGCATCATAGCTGACGGGCAGGCCGACATGGTCGCCTTGGCGCGGGAAGTGCTTGATGACCCGAACTGGCCTTTGCATGCAGCGGCAGAACTGGACGCAGACGAAGGGCATGCGATGTGGCCGATCGAGGCCGGGTGGTGGCTGATGAAGCGTGAACGGCTGGTGTCAAAACTGGGCCTGCGGTGAACGGGGTATTGCTGCACCCGTTGTGTGTTTTTTCAGCCGCCCAGTTTCACCACAGCGTGGCGTTTCTTGCCCGCTGACAACTTGATCGGGTCAGCCAAGGCAGAAGCATCGATCATCAACCCGGTATCGGTCAGCGGTTCATCGTTCAAACGCGCGCCATGTTCGCCAATCAGGCGCTTGGCCTCTTTACCAGATTTCGCGAGGCCCGATTTGACGATCACCTGAACAATCGAAATCCCGTCGCCAATCTCATCGGCGGACAACTCCAGCGTCGGCAAGTCATCACCCACGCCTCCCTGCTCGAACACTTCGCGTGCGGTGGCTTCAGCTGCGGCTGCCGCCTCGGCTCCGTGCAGCAGGGTGGTCACCTCGTTGGCGAGAACGATCTTCGCGTCATTGATGGCTGACCCTTCCAAAGCTCCCAAGCGGTCGCATTCCTCAACCGGCAATTCGGTATAGAGCTTCAAAAACCGCCCGGTGTCCGCGTCCGTCGTGTTGCGCCAGAATTGCCAGAATTCGTAGGGCGAGAGCATTTCGGCGTTGAGCCACACCGCGCCACCGGCGGATTTGCCCATTTTGCGCCCGTCCGAGGTGGTCAGCAGCGGCGAGGTTAAACCATAGATTTCTTGATCCAATACGCGGCGGGTCAGGTCGATACCGTTGACGATGTTGCCCCACTGATCCGAGCCGCCCATTTGCAGAAGGCAACCATAGCGGCGGTTCAACTCCATGAAGTCATAGGCTTGCAGGATCATGTAGTTGAATTCGAGGAAACTAAGCGATTGTTCCCGGTCCAGCCGAGACTTCACGCTTTCAAACGCCAGCATCCGATTGATCGAAAAGTGCCGTCCGATGTCGCGCAGAAACTCGATGTAGTTCAGGCTTTCCAACCACTCGGCATTGTTGACCATGATCGCGTCGGTGGGGCCCTCGCCGTAGGTGACGTATTGTTCAAACACCTGACCGATGCCTTGGATATTGGCGGCAATCTGCGCCTCATCCAGCAAGGACCGCTCCGTGTCGCGGCCAGACGGGTCGCCCACCTTGGTGGTTCCGCCGCCCATCAGCGTAATCGGTTTGTGGCCGGTTTTCTGCAGCCACCGCAGCATCATGATCTGGATGAGTGAACCCACATGAAGCGAGGTGGCCGTGGCATCAAAACCAATATAGGCCGGGCACACCCCTTGGCTCAGCGCCTCATCAAGGCCCTGATAATCGGTGCAATCGGCCAGAAAGCCGCGCTCGATCATGACGGTCATGAAGTCCGATTTGGGGTGGTAGGTCATCGCTTTGATCCCGATTGCGTGTCGGGGCTGTATAGGCAGGGAATGGGTAAAGGGAAAGACCGTGTTGTGCGGTCTCTCCTGAGCGATCACTCCGCCGCGATCTTGGGCGCGAGCCGGGCGCGGATGTGGTCGGGGACCATGCGTTTGGAGGAGACGCGAGGGAGGTCCATCTCGGGGATGGGGCCGCGCAACTCGTCGCCATTGTCAAAGGCATCGCGGCCTGCATAGTCGACGAAGCTTTCAGCGGCCACGCCTTCGGCCAGTAGCAACTCATGTGTTTCGGTTTCGATGTGGTAGTAGGTGAACCCTTCCGGCAGGACGCCATCTTCCTGATAGATCGTCGTTTCGTTCACCAGCGTACCTGCGTTAAAAAGCGTGCCGTCGATCTCCACCGCGTGGTCAGGAGATAGACACAGGTCACGTTCCGGCATGCCATATCCCAAAGCCCCCGCCGTGATACGGATCGGGTTTACTTTTTCGGGGTGCACCGTGCGGGCGTCGATGGTTTGCTTGCCTAGCCATGTCACCGGCACCGCACGCCCATCTGTGGTCAGCACCAAATCGTCTGTTTGCAGTGTCTCTACTGTTCGTGCGCCATCCGGCGTCGCGATCCGCGTACCGGGCGTGAAACAGTTGATGGACAACGACAGGGATCCAAGTGTCGCCAAATCTGCGAAGCCGGAAAGAATAAATTTGAGGGATGAGATTTGCCCCGCAAAAGCGACATTTGGCGTGGCTGACACGAGACCGCCTGTGGTTTCGTAAAACAGTTTGCTGATTGCGGCACCCGTGACCAAAACCGAGCTTGCTGAGTTGCCACCGCTGCCATCAGTCCAAGTGATCGTGAAGGTTTGCGTTGCAGCTGTCCCAGAATTTCCGACAGTGATGTTGTCGCCAAGGATCATGCTCCACGATGTCGCCGAGGTAGGCGCAGACACTGTAAAAGTTACACCACCGATGGTTCCTGTTGCGACGCGATCTCCCGTTCCAGCAAAATCGTTATCGTTACCAGTCCCAAATTCAGTAAAAAGTTGGCTGGGGGTCATGCTCGAAATCCTTTGTTTGCCTGGCGCTGCTGCTGGGCTGCTACTGTTTGATCATATGTCACTCTCAGGGGGAGTGCTGTCAACAGCACTGCATTGAAAAACAGAGATTTTTTGATGTCTAGAGGTTCGCCGTGGGACGGTCTGGACGACCTGGAACTTACTCCGCCGCGATCTTGGGGGCGAGACGCGCGCGGATGTGGGCGGGGACCATGCGTTTGGACGCGACGCGGGGGAGGTCCATCTCGGGAATGGGGCCGCGCAACTTGTCGCTATTGTCAAAGGCATCGCGGCTGCGGTGGTCGATGAAGCTTTCTGCCGCCACGCCTTCAGCCAGCAGAAGCTCATGCGCTTCGGTTTCAATGTGGTAGTAGGTGAAGCTCTCCGGCAGGACACCGTGCTCCTGATAAATCGTAACGTCGTTGACCAAAGTGCCTGTATCGTAAAGCACACCATCAATTTCAACCGCATGGTCCTTCGATAGACGCAGATCGCGCTCCGGCAGGCCGTATCCCAAAGCCCCTGCCGTAATGCGGATCGGGTTCACTTTGGAGGGATGCGCGGTGCGGCTGTTTATCGTCCGACGGCCCAGCCACGTGACCTTCACTGCGCGGCCATCGGCGGTGAGCACCTCGCAGCCTTCCGTCAGCGTTTCAACCGGCCGTGGCCCATCCCGCGTCGCCATCCGTGTGCCTTCGGCAAAGCAATTGATAGAAAGGCTGATGTCCGAAATGGATGCCGCTTCAATAAACCCCGAAAGCCTGAATTGCACCTCGGTCACCTGACCCGTATACGCAACGCCGCTCTGCGCGGCCAAAGTGCCATTGGTGGACAGATATAGGATCTGACCAAGATCAAAATTCCCGTTGATACTGATGGAACTGGCCTGGGTGCCGCCTGCGCCGTCGTCCCAGGTGAGTGTGAATGTGTTGGTCCCGGAAAAACCGCTGTTGGATGCCAAAGCGACGTTGCCAAGCAATATCAAGTAATCCACCGAACTGTCTGCGACAGACAGGGTAAAGGTCACGCCGCCGGAGGTGGAAGAGACACTACCAACGTCACCGGTGAAGCCCTGTTCCGACGTCAAGGTTCCAAAGTTCGTGAAAGACTGCGTGGGCATGGTTGGCCTCTTCTGTAAGCGATCAGTTTGGACGCGTGACGGTTGACTTCAAAGGGTGTGTAGATCGGGTCTCTGTCTGGTCAGCGGGTCTGTCACATTTAATGGGGTGGGATGTGTCCTCATTCTGCGGCGAATTTGGGGGCCAGGCGGGCGCGGAGGTGGGCGGGGACCATGCGTTTGGAGGAGACGCGGGGGAGGGTCATTTCGGTTATGGGGCCGTGCATATCGTCGCCATTGTCGAAAGCATCGCGGCTCCGGTGGTCGATGAAGCTTTCTGCCGCCACACCTTCAGCCAGAAGAAGCTCATGCGCGTCTGTTGCGATGTGGTAGTAGGTAAAGCCCTCGGGCAGGACACCTTGCTCCTGATAAATCGTGACGCCATTGACCAATGTCCCGGCATCGTAGAGCACACCGTCAATTTCAACAGCATGGTCCTTCGACAGACACAGATCGCGCTCAGGCAGGCCGTGGCCCAAGGCGCCCGCCGTGATCCGGATCGGATTGATCTTTGTGGGGTGTTCATGGCGACTGTCGACGGTCCGGTGCCCGATCCAGCGTATCGGCAGCACGCGTCCGTCGGCGGTCAAGACGAGATCGCGCTCTGAAAGATCTTCGACCGGTTTCGACCCGTCTGAGGTTTCGATCCGCGTGCCCGGAGCAAAACAATTGAGCGCCAGTGAGATGCTGTCGAGCTGCGCGGTGTCAAAATTGGGTGCCAAAATGAACCTGACCGCGGAAACTTGTCCTTGGAACGCAACATCATCCACGGCTGAAACTGTTCCGTTTGAGGTGACAAAGAGCACTTCTCCAGGATCAAAATTTCCTGCGACTTCGATAGATGACGCCTGCGTGCTGCCTGGACCGCCATTCCAAGTCAAAGTAAACGATAGAGAGGTAGATGGTCCGGTATTTGCAAGTGTGAGGTTGTCGCCCAGGATCATACCCCATTGACCCGGGGCCGTATTGGCAATCGATACAGTGAAAGTTACGCCGCCTGCGGAGCCTTGCACGATTCCATCCCCGCCTCCAAGGTCGCCATCTGTGTCGGAGGGATCTGCAAAGGTTGGAAAGAATTGTAAAGTCATCGGAGCCGCCACCCGTGAGCAATACCAGCAGTGGGGTCAAATGCGACGTCTTCGTCAAGTCTACAGTCTGTTTCCCCGACATGAACAATCGAACTTTGGGGTGGCACGTACTTCGCCCTGTTGCTCAACGGCCATTCAGTCGTGACACCTGCGCCGCCCTTTGCGCTCCTGATCCATCGGGTCTTGTCAGGACCGGACATTGCAAGGCATGAAGGGCCAACAAGTGATCAGCCAATGAAATCCAACTCCCCAATCTGGGCCCTCGGGGCCATGTCCGGCACCTCGCTTGATGGGGTGGATGCGGCGATGCTGCGCACGGATGGCGTGGAGATTTTGGAGTTTGGGGAGAGTGCGTATCGCGCATACTCGGACGATGAACGCGCCGTCCTGAAATCGGCTTTGGGGCTTTGGCACGATGATGACGTTGCTAGTGCTGCCGAGGTCGTGCAGGCGGCGCATGTGGATGTGCTTTCAGGTTTTGAAGAGGCCGAGTTGGTTGGCTTTCACGGCCAGACCCTTGCCCATGAACCACGCGGTCGGGGCACGCATCAGGTGGGCGACGGGGCGTCCCTAGCCGAGGCACTTGACCTGCCTGTTGTCTGGGATTTCCGGTCTTCCGACATTCAGCTGGGTGGGGAGGGCGCGCCGCTCGCGCCGTTCTATCACTTTGCCTGCGCCAAATGGATGGGGGCGACCGCACCGATTGCGTTTCTTAACCTTGGCGGTGTCGGCAACCTGACGTGGATTGATCCCGGTAAGGACAAACCTGAAGACGACGGGGCTTTGTTGGCCTTTGACACCGGGCCTGCCAATGCGCCGATGAATGATCTGATGATGGCGCGGCGGGGCGAGGCATTTGACCGCGACGGACGGCTGGCCCGGCAGGGTGAAGTGGTGCAGGGGGCGTTGGAGTTGTTTCTCGACGATCCTTACTTCGCTCGCATGCCGCCCAAATCGCTGGATCGCGATGCTTTTGCAGAGATGATCGGGCTCGTGCGGGAACTCGGCGATGCGGATGCTGTGGCCACGCTCGCCGGCATGTCTGCAGCCGCGGTTCTGCGCGGGATGGAGCATTGCCTGGCACCACCCGAGCGTTTGCTGGTCACCGGCGGCGGTCGGCACAATCCGGTGCTTATGGAAATGATGAACGCCGCGCTCGACTGTCCTGTTGTGCCTGTGGAAGATGCAGGGCTGAATGGCGACATGCTGGAAGCGCAGGCCTTTGCGTATCTGGCCGTGCGGGTGGCTCGCGGCCTGCCGACATCCTGCCCGGGCACAACAGGCGTGCATGCGGCGGTAAGCGGTGGCATTCTAAGTGCGCCGGGAGGGGCGTGATGGACTATGAGATCGAAACAAAAGATGTGCTCCGCATTGGTCTGATCGTGCTGAGCACCGACGAGACATTAGAGGACGAGGCCCGGCAGGTGATGGTGGGACGGGATGTCTCACTGTTGCATACGCGGATCGAATGCGCCCCGGATGTGACGCCTGAAAACCTTGGAATGATGGAGGCGCGGATGACGGCTTCGGCAGAGTTGCTGCCAGAGGGGTTGGATGCGATTGGTTACGGCTGCACCTCGGCCTCGGTCGTGATTGGGCCTGACGCCGTGGCGCGCCAAGTTGGAAAGGCCAAGTCGGATGTGCCGGTGACCAATCCGATCAGTGGTGTGCTGGCCGCGTTGAACCATTTGGGCGCAAAGCGTATCGCAATGGTGACACCCTATGCGCCCGACGTGGTTGCACCTATGCGGGCCTTTCTGGAGCGTAATGGCATTGAAGTATTGTCGGAGCAGAGTTTTGGTGAACGCGATGATCGTCGCGTCGCGCGGATCGCGGAAAGCTCTACGCTGGCGGCAATTGAGGCTGCGGCCAAGGTGGACGGCGTTGAAGCGGTGTTCAGCAGTTGCACGAACCTGCGCAGTTTCGGGATTATTGACGAGGCGGAGGCCAAAACCGGCGTTCCTGTGATCAGCTCCAACTCTGCCATGCTGTGGCATGTACTGAAACTGGCAGGTGCCGGAGGTGGTACAGGGCCCGGCCGCCTGTTCCAAAACTGAGGTTGTATATGAAAGACATCTCAAAACACCCCCTGAAACCCAGCACCATCTCAGCGCGGGCAGCCGGGGCAACGGGGCAGGGTGGGGCCGTCGTGCCCGGCGTTGAGCTTGCCACGACGTTTCAACGCGATGCCAACTACCAACTGGATGGCGGTGGTGCCTATGGCCGGGACCGCAACGCTACTGTCGCCCAAGCAGAAGAGGTGTTGCGCCAGTTGGAAGGCGCGGCGGCGACGCGGCTTGTGTCTTCCGGCATGGCAGCCGTGGCCGCGGTGTTTGAAAGCTTGCCGCAAGGGTCCCGCGCGGTGGTACAGTCAGGCATCTATTGGGGCGTGACGCATTGGTTGCAAAGGTTCTGTGCCAAGCGCGGCGTTCAGATGGAGACCGTCGATGCCGCCGATCCAACCGAGATGGAAGCGGCACTGGCCTCGCCTGCCGATCTTGTCTGGATCGAAGTGCCCTCAAACCCCTGGCTGAAAGTGGCCGACATTGCGCGGATCGCTGATCTGGCGCATCAGGCTGGCGCTGTGCTGGCTGTTGATGGCACTGCCGCGACCCCGGTTCTAACCCAGTCGTTGGCCTTTGGTGCAGACATCTCCATGCATTCGGCCACCAAAGCGATCAATGGCCACAGCGATGTTTTGGCCGGGGTGCTGTCCTGTCGTGATCCGGAGTTGCCAATCTGGGCAGATATCTGTGCGCATCGGGCTGAGACCGGGCCGTTGTTAGGTCCGCTGGACGCATGGCTTTTGTTGCGCGGCATGCGCACGCTTCCGCTGAGGCTGGAACGGATGTGTGCCAACGCGCAACGGGTTGCGGAGGCCATGGCTGCGCATCCTGAAGTCGACGCTGTATGGTATCCTGGATTGCCTGATCATCCCGGCCACGCACTGGCGCAGCGTCAGATGTGCGGCGGGGCGGGTTATCTAATGTCCGTGCTGGTCATGGGTGGCGCGGAAGAGGCGTTGGCAGTCGCTGGACGGTTGCAGATCATACACCGGGCGACGTCACTTGGCGGGACGGAAACACTTGTTGAGCATCGCGCGACAGTGGAGCCGCAGTCTGGCATTCCAGCAAACTTGCTGCGGCTTTCGATTGGTATTGAGGAGGCGGGTGATCTTATTGCGGATTTGGAGCAAGCCTTGGCGGGGTAGATCGCAGGAACGGGCTGTAAGGGAGGTTGTCCGCGTCCACTAGCATTCGAGAGAGGCCCCGGATCATGTCCGGGGCGCGTCACTTTCTGAACTGTTTTCGTTTCTGAAAAACGGCGACCCGTTTAATGCCCCATGATCATGCTTTCGAGCGCCGTGTTCTCCATCGACAGCACCTGCAAGCGCGCCTTGACCACATCGCCAATGGTCACGATGCCAACCAGATCACCACCGTCAACCACCGGCATATGGCGGAACCGGCCCTCGGTCATGCGCGTCAACACGTCATCAGAGCTATCATCGCGCGTGCAGCACACCGGGTTGCGCGTCATGATCGCTTTCGTTGGATCGCTCAGACAGAGCGGGCCGCGCGCCGCGATGGACCTGACGATGTCGAGCTCCGACAGAATGCCGCTGACGGTTTTACCGTCATTTGACACAACGACGCCCCCAATGCGCCGTTCGGCCAAAATACTTGCAGCTTCAGAAATGGGCGTGATTTCTGTCACGGTGATCACACCGTCGTCGCCCTTGGCTTGAAGGATCTGTTTGACCAGCATGGCCCCTCCCTTCCTTGGCTATTTTGAGGTCTCAAGCGTCAGGCACAGGGCAGGTATCTGTCAAGTCTGCGATTCCAACGCCTGAATTTCGGCGCGCAGACCAGTCGTCAGAGCCTTGGCAAATCGGTTCAGCCGGTCCAGCCTGCGGTCATCCGCATGGCGGATCAGGTAGAAGCTGCGCGTCAGGCTGATCTTGTCGGCGAGGACTTTGCGCAAACCGGGCAACGCGGGCAGGGCAAAGTCATGGGCGATACCGATGCCAGCTCCCTGGCGCAGCCAATTGAGCTGAACAGAAACCGAGTTTGACGCCAGGTCGACCCGCTCCAAACTGCTTTCGGACAGGTAATCCAATTCCTTATCGAAAATCATGTCCTGGATATAGCCCACGACCCGATGGTCCTTCAGATCATTGACCTGTTCAATCGGTGCATGCTCCGCAAGGTAGGTTTCGCTGGCGGCTAGATGCAGTTTGTAGTCACACACTTTCTGGACAGTCAGCCGACCCGCGCTTGGCGGGCTTACGGCGACGACCATGTCAGCCTCTCGCCGAGTCAGATTGACCACACGGGGCAGGGCAAGGATTTGGATTTCAAGGTCTGGATTGGCGGCGCCAATTTTCGCACAGACCTGTGGTAGCAGGTAGTTTGCTGACCCGTCGGGTGCCCCGATCCGGATTTGCCCCGACAGACCTGCTGTGGGCCCCGCCAATTCCTCGGCAGCTTCTTCCATGGCTTGTTCTGCGCGGATGGCGGGTGCCATGAGACGTTGCCCGGCGTCGGTCAATGCATACCCGTTCTGGGATTTGGCGAATAGCGCAGCACCATATGCCGCCTCCAACCGAGCGATACGTCGACCAACAGTGGCCGGGTCCATCTTCAGGACCTGCCCTGCGCGCGAGAGGGTTTCGCCGCGTGCCACGGCAAGAAACACTTTGAGATCATCCCATTGTGGTTGCATCGTGGAGCGCTCCCATTTGGTCTTGCAAAAATGCATGACGCTTTTGTTGAATTACATCTTTTCCCCTTAAATCTGCAACACTACTGTCCGCGCAAATCTATCTGGAGGATCGCACATGTCTGAACTCACCCACTTCATCAACGGCGCACAGGTCAAAGGCACGTCGGGTCGTTTTGACGACGTTTACAACCCGGCCACGGGCGAGGTGCAGTACCAATGCCCGATGGCCAGTGCGGCCGAGACGGCAGATGCGGTTGAAAAGGCAGCGGAAGCGCAAGTGGCCTGGGGCGCCACCAATCCGCAGCGTCGGGCACGCGTCATGATGGCCATGGTGGGTCTTATGCAGCGCGATATGGATAAGCTGGCCGAAGCGCTGAGCCGTGAACATGGTAAGACGCTGCCGGATGCGAAGGGCGATCTGCAGCGGGGTCTGGAAGTGATCGAGTTCTGCATCGGTGCGCCGCATCTTCTGAAGGGCGAATACACAGACTCTGCCGGCCCTGGCATTGATCTTTACTCCATGCGCCAGCCACTGGGCGTAGTGGCCGCGATCATGCCGTTCAACTTCCCTGCGATGATGCCGCTTTGGCACGTGGGCCCGGCACTTGCTTGCGGCAATGCGGTCGTGCTGAAGCCGTCGGAGCGCGACCCATCTGTTCCGTTGATGTTGGCGGAGCTCTTCGTGGAGGCAGGCCTGCCTGCGGGATGCTTCCAGGTGGTCAACGGCGACAAGGAAGCCGTGGACGTGCTGTTGGATCATGACCTGATTGGCGGTGTGTCTTTCGTAGGATCGACGCCGATTGCGCAATATATCTATTCCCGTGCCAGTGCTAACGGTAAACGGGCACAGTGTTTTGGTGGAGCGAAGAACCACCTGATCGTGATGCCCGATGCGGACATGGATCAGGCAGCGGACGCGCTTGTCGGTGCAGGCTACGGGGCCGCAGGCGAACGTTGCATGGCAATCTCCGTGGCCGTGCCCGTGGGTGATGAGACGGCGGATCGTTTGATCGACAAGCTGGTGCCTCGCATCGAGAAACTCAAAGTCGGGCCCTACACGGCGGGCGATGATGTGGATATGGGTCCGGTCGTGACCGCGGCGGCGAAAGAACGCATTCTGGGTCTCATCAATTCCGGTGTTGAGCAGGGTGCGGACCTTGTCGTCGATAACCGCGATTTCTCGCTTCAGGGCTATGAAGACGGGTTCTTTGTCGGGCCGCATCTTTTCGACAAAGTCACGCCGGACATGGATATCTACAAGCAAGAGATCTTCGGGCCGGTGCTCTCCACCGTGCGCGCGGGGTCTTACGAAGAGGCACTCTGCCTTGCAATGGATCATGAATATGGCAACGGCACCGCGATCTTCACCCGTGACGGTGACACCGCCCGCGATTTCGCCAACCGGATCAATATCGGCATGGTGGGCATCAACGTGCCGATTCCGGTACCGCTGGCCTACCACACCTTTGGCGGCTGGAAAAAATCGATGTTCGGGGATCTGAACCAGCACGGGCCCGACAGCTTCAAGTTCTACACGCGCACCAAGACAGTCACGGCCCGCTGGCCGTCGGGCATCAAGGAAGGTGGCGAGTTCAACTTCAAAGCGATGGATTAAGCCCTGGTCCGGGTATGACAGGTGCAAGGCCTCCGAGCGCGTCCGAGCGCTACGGGGGCCTTGTTGTTTGAAGGAGGTGCAGGGCTATGACGCGTGAGGCTGTCGCGGGTGATCTGATGATGTTTTACGGATCGCTTCAGAAGGGCGAGCGACCATATGACAAACTGAACCTCGCGCAGATGCTTGAGTTTGTCGGGGACTGCACCTTCCGTGGCGACCTACGCGACATGGGCTGGTATCCGGCCTGTGTGCCGGGCGATAGGATTGTCCATGGGGGAATTTACCGTGTCCTCGACGCGGCTGTTGTCGGCATCCTTGATCAGTTTGAACGCTTTGACCCTAAGGACCGACAAGGGTCGCTCTACCTACGGATCAGGATGCAGCTTTTGGACCCTGACATTGAGGTTTGGATCTACATGTACAACCAAGACGTCACAGGCCGCCCTGTCGTGGAAAGCGGCCACTGGTTGCAGCACAAGCGCGACACGAACAAGACCGAGGAATATGGCGGGTCCTGAGTGGATATGCGCGCGCCCTTGCATGGCCCCTTAGTCGCAGGCAGAGTTTTTCTGAGAATTTGGGAGGAGATGGCACTATGTGGCCAAACAACCGACTTTGTGAGCTTCTGGGGATTGATCACCCTATCCTTTTGGCCCCGATGGCTGGCACGACCGGGCCGGAGATTGTGGCGGCGGTATCCAACGCGGGCGGGATGGGCAGTCATGGATGCGCGACTATGTCTCTGGAGGTGTTGCAGAGTGAGATCGCAGCGATTGCCGGTCTGACCAACCGCCCCGTGAACTTGAACTTCTTCTGTCATGAGCCGCCAAAGATGGGGACTGAGCACCATGTCCAGCTGCTAGAGACACTGGCCCCGCACTACGATGCAGCGGGTGTGGATGCGCCGACGAACATGCCGAAACCCAATTTCACACCGTTCGGTCAGGGACACCTGGAGGTGTTGCTGCGGCATCCTCCGTCGGTGGCCAGTTTTCACTTTGGTTTGCCTGATGCAGACGCCGTGGCGCAACTGAAGGATGCCGGGTGCAAGATCCTGAGTTCCGCGACAACCGTGGCCGAAGCCAAGTGGCTGGTGGAGAGAGGTGTCGACGCGATTGTTGCCCAAGGATGGGAAGCAGGCGGACATCGCGGCGTGTTCCTTGATTTGGAGAACGACGCGCAGGTGGGACTGTTTTCGCTTCTGCCGCAGGTGGTGGATGCTGTGGATGTCCCGGTGTTCGCGGCAGGCGGTATCGCCGATGGACGCGGTATCGCGGCGGCGTTCGCCTTGGGTGCGGCGGGTGTTCAAATTGGGACAGCCTTCATCACGGCCCCGGATGCGCGTCGCAAGAAACACCACCCTGAAACCGTGGCCACGGGCGATGACGGCTCCACCCGGATCAGCCGCGCTGTGTCCGGCAGACCCGCACGGGCGCATCGGACAGAGTGGCTTGATGACATGGCAGCGGTCGGGGCCGCGCCTTTCCCGCTGATGTATCACTACACTGCACCGCTACAGGCCGCCGACAGCGCGAAGCATCAGTTCTCGCTCTACGGTCAAAGTGCGGCCCTTGCCCCCGAGGGGGATGCCGGTGCGCGGTTTGATGCGCTTGTGGCGCAAGCGAAGGCTGTCATGAAGGTATGAAACGGCGCATCAGGGGCGCGTAAAAGTCTACCCGTCGTACCCATCAGGCAAAAGCTGAAACAGCGGCGAAAGCCAGGGCATGCGTTCGACCGACGGTTTGATTGCGCGTTCTTCGACCAACCGGCGCATCGTGCCGCTGACCGGCGGAATGATCGTGCTGGGTGTGGCTTCGGCGGTGAAGATGGAAATCGTACGCGAGAATGTTTTTCCCGGAAAAGGGGCCAGTTTGATCTGACGATGAAACCTTTTGGCGCGGATGTGGTTGAGTGGAGTTGTGATTGTCCACCCGTCCCCGTCTGCCACCATGCTCATCAAGGATTGATTGCTCTCAAACTCAAACCTCGACGGGATGTGCAAGCGCAGACGCCGCAGATGCTGTTCGATCTGGCGCGCGATGATCTGGTTGCTTGAATAGCGCAGCAAGGGCAGGGGGGGATCGCCGCTTAGATACGTCTCCGGTGCATGGGTCGCGTCAGCGGGCAGCGCCAGAACAAAGGGTTCCTTCATCAAGGGCGTTTCAGTGATGTTTTCCGCGATGGCGTGGGGGCGCGCGGCAATGCCGATGTCGATTTCCTGATCCCTGAGCAGATCGA
Organism: uncultured Roseovarius sp.; assembly: GCA_963422235.2. Classification (GTDB taxonomy): domain Bacteria; phylum Pseudomonadota; class Alphaproteobacteria; order Rhodobacterales; family Rhodobacteraceae; genus Roseovarius. The sequence continues at coordinate 176,398 of CAXMWV010000001.1, read as the reverse complement.
CAATGTCATGGCTGTGACGGGTCAGATGCTTGAAGTGGCACTTGGGCATCCCGGCGGCGAGGTTACGGGCCAGTTCGGGGCCGATCTCACTGTCGAAATCTTCGATCATGGCCAGCGACAAGGCCCTCGTGTCTGCCAGTGTCCCACTCTGCGCTTCGATCTCGGCTTTGCGCAGAATGCGCATCGCTTTGTCCACATGCGTATAGAACACCGCGCCCGCAGAGGTCAGCCGCATCGGGCGGCGTGTGTGATCGAAAAGCGTAACGCCAAGCGTGTCTTCGAGGCTGCGCAAGTGATGCGAGACGGTGCTGACGGACAGCCCGGCTTCCTCGGCTGCGTCCTGGACAGCGCCTGTGCGCGCGGTCAGCAGGAATGCATCGAGCCATTTCAGACTGAGTTTGGAGGTTTTCATGCAAGGGACCCAATTTTTGCCGTCAGGTCAAAGCCTTCCCGGCGTCTTGCCCCCATCATATAGACAGAATGTGCAACGCAAAGGCGTCCTGCATTCCGTGCAAATTCAGGCAATCAACCGCTGTCGCCGCCGCTACCGTCTTCGCTGTCGCCGTTGCTCACGGCTTTTGATGCGATGGCATCAGAGATATTCTGAGCCAGCGTGTTCACGCCGGACTCCACAGTGTCCACTGCCGCCACGCCCAAACCAACTGCCGCCGCTGTGCCAACAACCCAATCCACGGTTGCCGCCCCGCTTTCATCTTCGAGGAATGCCTTGATTTGCGCATGCATCGCCATGTTTTCACATTTCCCTTCGGGTCACACAAAGCGCGGCACGCTTGAATATGCGCACCGGGTTGGAATCACCTGCGATTTTGAAAAATCAGTTTGGCCAAAATGTGGCGTTGTGGGTGGGTTAGTTGATCACCACACCCAGCAGGTTCGCAACGATGGTTTTGGCCACGGCGAGTGTTCCGTTCTCCGTCAGGATGTAGCCCGCCACCGCGAGGCCAACGATACCTGCCGTCAGCACCGTCCAGTCAATGGACGCCGCGCCGCTTTCGTCTTCAAAGAAGGTAGACCAAGCCAGTTTCATTACGTCGTTCTTTCGGAACCTTGCACTCATACTTCACGTTGCCGTTCACGAACGGCGAAGGCCGTGCTGACGCTGGAATGTGGCGGAACTATGGCGGCAGGGAATTTACGTTGAATTCCGGTGTTTTATCCTTCCACCCGTTGCTGTTGTGATGACAGTCGGGACGGAGGGGAAAAATATCCTCAAATTGGAAACACCGGGGTTTTACTTTTCGGGGATTAATCCGCGCGGGCTGAATCGGAGCACAAGGATCAGGATGATCCCCATGGTGAAAAGCCGCATATGCGCCGCACTTTCCAGCAGATGCGCTTTGAGCCAAAAACCATCTGCCATAGGTGCGGTGATCGTTTCCATGAGCCACAATCCCATCGGCTCCACCTGGACCCAAAGAAACCAGATCAGGAAGCCGCCCATAACAGCGCCGAAATTATTGCCCGAGCCGCCGACGATGACCATCACCCAGATCAGGAAGGTGAAGCGCAGCGGTTGATAGGATGTCGGCGTTAGCTGACCGTCCAGCGTGGTCATCATAGCACCCGCAATGCCGCAAATGGCAGAGCCGAGAATGAAAATCTGCAGATGCCGCGCAGTCACGTTCTTGCCCATTGCGCGAGCGGCGGTTTCGTTGTCCCGAATGGCGCGCATCATCCTGCCCCAGGGAGATTTCAAGGCAAGCTGTGCCATGACCAGCAAAATGATCAGGACGCCTGCGAAGAGCATGGAGTATTCCAGTTTTACGAAAATCGACGAGGCGGTGACCACGTCGAGGCCTAGCCCCTCAGCGCGCGCAATGAAGGCAGGGTCTTGTTGCAGATCAATTTCGTAAGGCACAGGCCGGGGCAGGCCGACCACGTTTTTGACGCCGCGTGCAAGCCAGTCTTCGTTCTTCATGATGGCCAGAATGATCTCGGCTATACCAAGGGTGGCGATGGCCAGATAGTCTGACCTGAGCCCCAGGGCCGATTTGCCGATGATCCACGCCGCACCTGCCGCCAGCAACCCACCCACGGGCCAGGCGAGGATAACGGGCAGGTTTAGACCGCCCAGATAGCCGGTGGCGGCGGGATCTACGTCCTCCACCGCCTCGACGCCGGGATCAAACACCGCACGATACAGGAAGAACCCACCCACCAGGATGACCAGCATCACGATTGTACGCAGCTTGGACGGGGCCATGCGACGCATCACCATGATCGCGGCAATCACCACGGCGGCCCCGGTCAAAAGCCCTGCCAGAACGCGTCCGCCACCCGCGGACCAAGCCTCGGTCGTCGGCGGCATTGAGACCAGAACGGTGGCCAAGCCACCTAGGGCCACGAAGCCCATAACACCCACGTTGAAGAGCCCGGCAAAGCCCCACTGCAGGTTCACCCCCAGTGCCATGATCGCGGATATGAGCCCCATGTTCAGGATCAAAAGCGCTGTGTTCCAGCTTTGCATCACGCCCGTCAGGACGATCAGAAGGGCCACAACAGCGAAGAGGCCCGCGTTGCGCGTTGTCTCACTCATACCGCTTTCCCCTTAAAGAGACCCGTCGGACGGAAGAGCAACACGATCAGCAGTATCACAAAGCTTACGGCGAACTTGTAATCGGTGCTGAGAAGCTGCACGAGGCCGGACGGCTCAAGGCTTTCCGGCAGAAGGTAGCCCAGTACTTTTTTCCACGCGTATGTGATGAACACTTCTGAGAACGCAATCACGAACCCGCCTGCAATCGCGCCCAAGGGGTTGCCAAGACCGCCTACAATGGCAGCGGCGAAGATGGGGAGCAGCAGTTGGAAATAGGTGAAGGGTTTGAAACTTTTGTCGAGGCCGTAAAGCGTGCCTGCAATGGTGGCGAGGGCCGCAACGATCAGCCAAGTGACCATCACCACCCGGTCGGGATTGATGCCCGACAGCAAAGCCAGGTCTTCATTGTCGGAATAGGCGCGCATGGATTTTCCAGTGCGCGTGCGATTGAGAAACCAGAACAGCAAGGCCACGACGATGATCGCGGTGATCACAGTTATGCCCTGCGATGTCTTCAGGGCCAGCCCCTCGCGCAGGCCGGTCATGTCGCGGAATTCTCTTGCCGAGATGATGAAGCGTTCGCCATCTGCAAAGCGTTGATCCCCCGGTCCGATGATGAACCGGACCAGACCATTGAGGACGAACATGACCCCGATGGAGACGATCACAAGGATCACCGGTTTGGCCTTCTGAACCCGGTAGAACTGATAGATTGCCTTGTCCGTAAACAGCAACAATGCCGCGCAGCCCAGGATGCCAAAGGGTAAAGCCAGAAGGGCGGTCGGGAGTGGACCAAAGCTGATGCCTGCAGATTGCATCCACCATGTGACAAGGATTGTCACCATAGTGCCAAAGGCCATTGTGTCGCCATGCGCAAAATTGGAAAACCGAAGAATGCCATAGATCAACGTCACGCCCAACGCGCCAAGAGCCAGCTGAGAGCCATAGGCAATCGCCGGGATCAGTACGAAATTCGACAACGCGACAATGGCATTCAACAGATCCATGTCAGGCAGTCCGCATCACATATGTGAAGGATGCAAGTGTCACGCTTGGTTCCCCGAGTGCATCGTCCGTTGGGGAAATCGTTTGGTTTCGTGGTTTGCTGACCCTCGCCACGGGCTTCACCGTCGTCAGCGATCAGAACCTCACTGCCGTCGCGCAGTTTGTAGAACATGGCCGCGCCAAACTTTTTGGTTTCGATGTCCTGCGGGAACCTTTCATTGGCTTCTCGGATAATGACAGGAGTCCAACGATTTGAGCCACCCTCGGTGAGGACGAATTGCCAGACACCGGGCTTCGTTTCACTGGTCATGGTGCAATTCCAGATATACGCGCCGTTCAGGGAAGCGACGAAAGCGTCATGGCTTACCAACGGTGCTGCTGAGTTTGAGGAATTGGACGTGCCCCCCCAAGACAGGCAGCCAGGAAAAGCGGGGCCAGTACTGGCAGTACAGCGTGTCTCAATATCTCATCCTCCCAGGAAGCTTTTTCTGACTTCTGGATCGGCCAGAAGTTCTTTGCCGCTGCCGGTATAGGCATTGCGGCCTTGGACCATGATGTAGCCCTTATCGGCGATCTCAAGCGCTTGGCGGGCGTTTTGTTCGACCATGAGCACCGACAGACCAGTGCGGCTGATTTCAATGATGCGGTCGAACAGCTCATCCATCACGATAGGGCTGACGCCCGCCGTGGGTTCATCCAGCATCAGCAACTTGGGCTCGGTCATCAGCGCGCGCCCCACCGCCACTTGCTGGCGCTGACCGCCGGACAGCTCTCCAGCCGGCTGGCGGCGCTTGTCCTTGAGGATCGGGAACAGGTCATAGACCTGCATCATGGTACCCGAAATGTCGCCATCGCGGATGAAGGCACCAATCTCCAGGTTTTCCTCCACGGTCATGGAGGTGAAGATGTTAGATGTTTGGGGCACAAAGCCCATGCCCTTGGCCACGCGCGCCTGCGGTGTGAGGTGAGAGATATCCTCTCCATCAAGCCGCACAGATCCCTGTCGCAAATCCAGCATGCCGAAAACCGCTTTCATCGCGGTTGATTTACCTGCGCCGTTCGGGCCGACGATGACGGCGATCTCACCCTTCTCCACCGCGATGGTACAGTCATGCAGGATGTCCGGGCCGGAACGCCCGTACCCACCAGTCATGCTGTCGCCTATGAGGAATGGTTCACTCACTTCTGCTGGCAATCTCAATTGTGTCCAAAAAGGCGGATGTAACCTCTCTATATTCTTCGGTGTAATCGCTGCCTATGCTCCAAGTCATTGCTTGTATCGTGAGAGACTGGTCCAAAAGAATAGTGTTGGAAAATACCACTTGTGCGCCTTTGAACTCGACAAGGTAAGTGATCGTTTCCCCCCTAATGCCATCTACCTCAACGGTTTCAATATCGACGATTGGGATATCCTCTGCTTCCATTCCGTCTTGAGCTGCGTTCTCCAAGATCGCAAACCGCATGAAATCCATGGTGACGGTGCGATTGCGTCCCAGAAGCTCAACTATAACACCCGCATAGAACTCGTTCGGCAAACTCAAAGAAAGATCGAAAGACGAGTCTTTGGGTAAGGTCGTCCAGCCTGGTGGTGGATTGCAGTACGAAACACGGTCTTCAAGCACCCTGCAATCGGAGTTTGGATCTTGTTCATCGCGATACCGCCACGTGTTGTCGCTCAACAGTTCGACCGGTTTACCATCAACAATCGATTTCCCGACGACCGCCTGTGAAAATACTACGTCTGGAGCCAGCAAACAGGCGGCTACAACAATGAGATATTGCACTCTTGATATCATGTCTTCGCCACTTCCTTGTGCTTGAGACCCGTGCCAAGATACGCCTCGATCACCTGCTCATTGGCCTTGATCTCGGCCAATGTGCCCTCGGCCAGTTTCTTACCTTCGGCCATGCAGATCACCGGATTGCAGATGCGTCCGATGAAATCCATGTCATGCTCGATCACCACGAAGGTGTAGCCGCGTTCCCTGTTCAACGTCTGGATGGCGTCGGCGATCGTGTTGAGCAGCGTACGGTTCACACCTGCACCAACTTCATCCAAAAACACGATCCGCGCATCCACCATCATGGTGCGGCCCAGCTCCAGCAGTTTTTTCTGACCGCCGGAAACTTGCCCGGCTTTGTGGTCGGCCAGATGTTCGATGGTCAGGAATTCCAGCACTTCATCGGCCTTGGCGCGCAAGGCGCGTTCCTCATTGGCGATGCGCTTGCGACCGAACCACGTGTTCCAAAGCGTCTCGCCCGATTGCCCACCAGGTACCATCATCAGGTTCTCACGGCAGGTCATGGAGGCGAATTCATGGGCAATCTGGAACGTGCGCAGCAGCCCCTTGTGGAACAGCTCATGCGGGGGCAAACCGGTGATGTCTTCCCCGGACATAAGAACGCGCCCTGACGTCGGCGCCAGAACCCCTGCGATCACATTGAATAGTGTCGTTTTGCCTGCGCCGTTGGGACCGATAAGACCGGTGATCGAACCACCGGCGATCTCCATCGACGCGCCATCAACGGCGTGAAAACCGCCAAAGTGTTTGTGCACGTCCTCAACGACGATCATGGATTGCCCCCAGAAGCCATCAGCCCCGGCTGATACCGGGGCTGATGAATTTCGTCCAGACCGGATTAGCGGTACTGCGCCGTGGTGATCTTGCCGCCTTCGAAGACGATCTCGCGGTAGTTGCCCGCGCTTTCACCTGGGCCGATCAGTTCCACGGCCGTGGCGCCGACATAGTCGATGTCTTCGCCTGCCGCGATCAGCTCAAGGGCTTTGGCCAGTTCACCGGGGAAAATTTGGGTGCCCGGCGCGTTCGCCACGTCCATCACGTGATCTTTGTAGTCGCCCGGCTCAACAGAGCCTGCCGCCTGCATGGCCAACATGATCAGCGCGGCCGCGTCGTAGCTTTCTTTGGAGAATGGCGATGTGCCGTCAAACGCGTCGCCCGCCATTTCTTCAAAGATCGCGGCACCTTCGCTGTCGGTGCCCGGGTGCTGGCCGGTGGAGCCGTCAATCTCGGAACCGAAGTTGGTTTCGAGCGCCTCACCAATCATCCCGTCGGGGAAGTGGAAGCTGTCGAAGGCACCCGAATCCAAAGCTGCACGCACGATGCCGCTTCCGCCCTGATCGACGTAACCGGCCACAACGAGGCGATCACCACCGGCTGCTGCCAAAGCACCGACTTCCGCCGAGTAATCCGCTTTGCCGTCTTCGTGGGCTGCGTTGATTGTGACAGTACCTCCCGCGGCTTCAAAGGCTGCTGCAAAGCTGTCGGCCAAACCTTTGCCATAGTCGTTGTTGGTGTAGGTCACGGCCACTTCGGTGATGCCCTGATCAATCAGGACATCCGTCATCACGACGCCTTGGCGTGCGTCAGAGGGGGCTGTCCGGAAAAAGAGACCATTGTCTTCGGCTGTCGACAGGCCCGGAGACGTGGCGGAGGGTGAAATCATCACCATGCCGTTGGGAACGGCCACGTTGCTGAGGATTGCGCCTGTCACGCCGGAACAGTCTGCGCCCATGATGCCTTTGACACCTTCAGCGGTCACCAGACGTTCCGCCGCTGCCGAAGCTGCGCCAGCGTCAATACATGTGCTGTCCGCGCGCGCCGGTGTCACGGTCATACCGTTCAGCAGTTTGCCGCTTTCGGTGACTTCGCTCATCGCCAGTTCTGCACCATCGCCCATGTGCGGGGTCAGAGATTCAATCGGGCCGGTGAAGCCCAGGATAACGCCGATCTTCACTTCACCTTCGGCGAAGGCCGCGCTTGCGCTCAGTGCAAAAGCGGCGGTGGTGGCAAGCAATTTCTTCATGGTACTGTCTCCCTGTCGACCATATTGCATTGGCTCAAACGTAAAAATCTGGGGCGAAAAGGCAAGGGCATTCGGGTGGCAATCGAAGGGTATACCGACCAAGCTGGGCTGGGATTTGACGTTTGACTTGGGAAAACCCACATAAGCTACAGGTTGAAGGCCGGAGGTGAGATGCACTTTTTTCTACGTTGCTTCACAGTGATTGTTTCGATCCTTAGCGCATCGTCGCTTGCGGCCATGGACAGCAGTCAGGGACGGTTGACCGTGACACCGGTTGTCACCGGGTTGGATCAGCCCTGGGGCTTTGGATTTTTGCCAGATGGCAGTGTTGTCATTACGGAACGTGATGGCGAAGTACTGTTGGCGGATGAGACGGGTGTGCGGGAACTTTCCGGTGTGGGGCCCGTGGTGGCGAGAGGGCAGGGCGGCCTTCTCGATGTGCTGGTGCCCAGGGATTTTGCCGACACACGGACCCTTTTCTTTACGCTGTCGCAACAGCAACAACGCCAGGCCGGCACCGCCGTTGCGCGTGCTCAACTGTCACCTGACGGACAGGGTCTGACAGGGTGGGACGTGATCTATGAGATGGATCCCGGCAGCGAAGGTGGCCGGCATTTCGGGTCGCGCCTGGTGGAAGCGCGGGACGGGACACTGTTCCTGACAGTGGGGGATCGCGGGGATAGGCCCTCAGCGCAAGATTTGAGTGTCGAGAACGGGTCGGTCCTCCGGATCAACAAAGATGGCAGCATTCCGGCTGATAACCCCTTTGTCGGACAGGACGGCGTGCAACCTGAAATCTGGTCCTACGGTCACCGAAACCCGCAAGGTGCGGCGGCGGATTTGGATGGCAACCTTTGGGTTGTTGAACATGGCGCGGCAGGCGGGGACGAAGTGAACCGGGTGCGCAAGGGGGCGAACTATGGATGGCCGGTCATTTCCTACGGCGTGCACTATTCTGGTCGCAAGATCGGGGAAGGCACGTCGAAACCAGGGATGGAGCAGCCAGAGTTCTACTGGGATCCATCCATGGCGCCGTCTGGCATGATGATCTATTCCGGGGCTCTTTGGCCCGAGTGGCGCGGGGATATCTTCGTGGGCTCGCTTAAGTTTGACTACATTTCTCGCCTCTCGGGATCACCGTTAAGCGAAGAGGAACTGGAGTCAGATGATACTTTGCGCGTGCGGGATGTGCGCGAGGGGCCGAATGGTGCGATCTGGTTTCTGTCGATTGGTCACGGTGCACTTTATCGCGTGACACCGGGCTAGGGTGCGCCGGGCCCGAAGGCCCAGCGTTTTAATTCCTTACTCTGCAGCATGCGCCACAGGCGCGAAGCATTCGTAGAAGGTCTGATCGTTTTCTGACATGTCGCGCAGAAGTGCGGGCGCTTCAAATCGCGCGCCATACTCTTCCGTCAGGGCGTCGCAGCGCTCTTCCGCATAGGCCGCGCCGATCATGTCGAGCCAGGAGAACGGCCCACCCGACCAAGGTGCAAAGCCCCAGGCCAGGATTGCGCCGACATCGCCTTCGCGGATGTCTTCCAGCACGCCTTCTTCCAAGGCCCGCACAGCTTCCAACACCTGGGCAAACATCAGGCGATGCTGCACGGTGATGAGGTCAGGCTGATCATCGGCACGCGGGTACTGTTCTTGCAGACCCGGCCAGTACCCTTGCCGCTTGCCCGCGTCATCGTAGTCAAAGAACCCGGCATTGGATTTGCGGCCCAGACGGCCAAGACCTTCCATCCAGAAGATCACCTCGTCCACGGCTCCGTCAGGGTAATCATCGCCCATGGCCTCGCGTGTGGCCCGTGCGATCTTCGCGCCCAGGTCAATGGACGTTTCGTCCACCAACTGCAGCGGTCCCACGGGGAAGCCCAGTTGACGCGCGGCATTATCGATCAGCGCCGGTTCGACCCCTTCGGCCGCCATGCGGATGCCTTCGTTGATGTAGGGAATGATGCAACGATTGGCGTAGAAGAAACGTGCGTCATTCACAACGATCGGTGTCTTCTTGATCTGACGCACATAGTCGAGCGCCTTGGCCACAGCCCGTGGGCCTGTCTCTTTGCCTTTAATGATCTCTACGAGAAGCATCTTTTCGACGGGCGAGAAAAAGTGAATGCCGATGAACTGCTCGGGCTTATCAGACGCCTTGGCCAGTTCCGTGATGGGCAGGGTCGAGGTGTTGGTGGCAAAGATGCAATCGTCATCCACGTGCTTAAGCACTTCCTTGGTGACCTCGGCCTTAACGCCCACATCTTCGAACACGGCTTCGATGATCAGGTCCGCACCCGAAAGCGCCGAGTAATCTGTCGTCGCATTGATCAGGCCCAGCATGGCGTCTTTCTTCTCTTGCGTGACCTTGCCGCGTTTCATGCCTTTGTCGATATAGCTTTCGACATAGGCCTTGCCTTTGTCCGCAGCCTCTTGCTTTTGGTCGATCAGCACAACTTCCATACCCGCCTGGGCAGACACAAGAGCTATGCCCGCGCCCATCATGCCCGCGCCCATGACGCCGACTTTCTTGACTTTCTGATCAGGCTGGTCGGGGCGGCTGGCCCCTTTCTCAAGCGCTTCCTTGTTGATGAAGAGCGAACGGATCATGGCAGAAGAAGACGGGTTCATCAGGATGTTGGTGAACCAGCGTGCCTCGATCTTCAACGCCGTATCGAAGGGCACAAGTGCGCCTTCGTAGACTGCGCTCAGCAACGCCTTGGCGGCCGGGAAGGCCCCTTGTGTCTTGCCGTTGACCATGGCGGACGCACCGACAAAGGTCATGAAACCCGCCGGGTGATACGGTGCGCCGCCAGGCATCTTGTAGCCTTTTTCATCCCATGATTTCACGATTGACGGTTCGGACAAAACCCAGGCCTTGGCTGCATCCATCAGCTCATCCGCCGGGACAACCTCATCAATGACACCCATGGCCTTGGCCTTCTTGGGGTCGTTCAGCTTGCCTTCGAGCAGGAGAGGCGAGGCACCCATGGCACCCAGTTTGCGGGACAGGCGCGTTGTGCCACCTGCACCAGGGAAGATGCCAACCATGATCTCCGGCAGACCGATCTTGGCCTTGGGGTTGTCAGCGACAAAGATACGGTGACAGGCCAGCGGGATTTCCAAACCAATGCCAAGCGCCGTGCCGGGCAGGGCGGCGGCAATGGGTTTGCCACCCTTGTTGGTCTTGGGGTCCATGCCCGCGCGTTCGATCTTGCGCAGAATGCCGTGCATGTTCATCAGGCCATCGAAGAGGCCCTTGGCCGGATCATCGCCCGCCATTTCCTTCATCTTGGCAATGACGTTGAGGTCCATCCCGCCCGCGAAGGAGCCGGGCTTGCCCGAGGTGATCACGATCCCCTTGACCGCCTCATCGGCCAACGCGTCGTCCACCAGCTCTTCCAGCAGTGGCCATCCTTCCATGTTCATCACATTCATGGATTTGCCCTGTGTGTCCCAGGTGATCACCGCGACGCCGTCGGCGCCTTTTTCCATCGTGAAATCAGCCATTGTTGTTCTCCTTCAGGGCGCGCTTAGACGCGTTCAATAATCGTGGCGGCACCCATGCCGGATGCCACACAGAGCGTTGCCAGACCCACTTCTTTGTCCGAGCGTTCCAGCTCATCCATCAGGGTGCCGATGATCATCGCACCGGTCGCGCCCAGCGGGTGACCCATGGCGATGGAGCCGCCATTGACGTTCACCAATGCCGGATCGACATCAAAGGCTTGTTGGAAGCGCAGGACGACGGAAGCGAAGGCTTCATTGACCTCGAAAAGATCAATGTCGCCGATTTTCATGCCACTATCGGCAAGCGCTTTTTCAGTGGCGGGGACAGGACCTGTAAGCATGATCGTGGGCTCGGTGCCGATCTTGGTGGTCTGACGAACACGGGCGCGGGGCTTCAGCCAGTATTTCTCGCCGAATTCTTTGGACCCCACCAGCACACCGGCTGAGCCATCCACGATGCCAGAGCTATTGCCCGCATGGTGAATGTGCTCGATCCGCTCCAGATGCGGGTACTTGATCTTGGCGACCGCATCAAAGCCCGGCATGACCTCACCCATGTCCTTGAAGCTGGCCTTCAGGCTGCCGAGGGACTGCATATCGGTGCCCGGGCGCATGTATTCGTCATGATCCAGAATGGTCAGGCCGTTCATGTCCTTGACGGTGATGATGGATTTCGCAAAGCGGTTGTCTTCCCAGGCAGCGGCCGCGCGTTTCTGGCTTTCGACGGCCAGTGCGTCGGCCTCATCGCGGGAAAACCCGTATTCGGTTGCGATGATGTCTGCGCTGATGCCCTGCGGCACGAAGTAGGTCTTCATGGCGATGCTAGGGTCCACGGCAATTGCCGCGCCGTCCGAGCCCATGGCCACGCGACCCATCATTTCGACACCACCTGCGATATAGGCCTCACCTGCGCCGCCTTTGACCTGGTTTGCGGCCAGGTTCACGGCTTCCATGCCAGACGCGCAGAAGCGGTTGATCGACAGGCCCGGAATGCGTTCGTCCAGATCCGAGGCCAGCACAGCGGTTCGCGCCAGACAACCACCCTGTTCCATGACCTGCGTGGCATTGCCCCAGATCACGTCTTCCACCGCGTGGCCTTCCAAACCGTTGCGCTCTTTCAGCGCGTTCAGCACGTTTGCCGAGAGCCGCGCGGCGGTCACTTCATGCAGGGAGCCGTCCTTGCGGCCCTTGCCACGCGGGGTGCGCACGGCGTCATAGATATAAGCGTCAGACATCGGGGTCTCCTTCTTCAAGCGCGGTCCGCGGGGGAGCCGGGCATCAGGTCATAGGGGTGTTTCCAGCCGGGCAGGGCAGAGATGTTGCCCAGCCAGCGATCGATATTAGGCCAGTCCGTGCGGTCAAAACCGAACGGCTCGGGGTAGTAGAGATAACCACAGCAACTGAGATCGGCATTGGTGAGTGCGTCGCCGACGATCCAGTCGCGGCCATCGAGATGAGTGTTGAGCACATCATAGGCGGCTTTGAGGCGGCCCTGCATGAAACCGATGACTTCTGCCGGGCGCTTGTCCTCTGGCAGAAAATTCATCAAAAATCGCGTCATTCCGGCCTGGCTAGAAAGCTTGTGGTTGTCCCACAACACCCAACGCAGCACTTCGTAGCGTTCTTCTTGACTCTCGCCGCCGAACTTGCCGGTTTTCTCGGTAATATAGGTCTGGATCGCGCCGGACTGGCTGGTCTTGAAATCACCATCCACGAGAACAGGCGCTTCTCCCATCGCGTTCATCTTCGATCGATAGTCATCACTTCGGGTTTCGCCACCGAAGAAGTCGACCTTTACCGGCTCCCAGTCGAGACCAGAAAATTGCAGCGCCAGCGCCGCCTTATAGGCGTTGCCGCTTTCCCCAAAGCAGTAGAGCTTGATTGTCATTTTTTGCCTCCGATCCTGCTTCTATTTCCCTGTGCCCCGTAAGTGACGCTTGCTATCCCGGCAACTCAGTTCGGTTTTCCTGTTTGATAACTGCGAGAAATGAGTTCCTTCATGATCTCGTTCGTGCCGCCATAAATCCGCTGCACTCGCGCGTCGGCCCACATCTCGGCGATGTCGTATTCCGCCATGTAGCCATAGCCACCGTGGATTTGGACGCATTCATCCAGCACTTCGAACTGGGTGTCGGTGATCCAGTATTTGGCCATCGCGGCCTTTTCGACCGTCAGCTCTCCGCGCAGATGTTCAGAAATGCATTCATCCAGGAACGCGCGGGCCACTTTGGTCTTTGTCTGGCACTCTGCCAGTTTGAAGCGCAGGTTCTGAAATTGCAGCAAGTTGTCGCCAAAGGCTTGTCGTTCTTGTGCGTAAGCAATCGTGCGCTCCACGCCGCCTTCCATAGCACCTTGCGCGCAGCAGGCGATGATCAGGCGCTCTTGCGGCAACTGCTCCATCATCTGGGAAAAGCCTTTGCCCTCTTCGCCACCAAGAATGTTCTCAGGCGGGATTTCGACATTGTCGAAAAACAGCTCCGACGTGTCCGCCGCTTTCATTCCGTTCTTTTCGAGATTTCGGCCGCGAGAGAACCCGTCTGCGCCATCGGTTTCGACGACCACCATGGACAGGCCACGCGCGCCCTGTTTTGGGTCTGTTTTGGCAGCCACAACAATCAGGTTGGCGTGCTGTCCGTTGGTGATGAATGTCTTCTGACCACTCAAGCGATAGGCATTGCCGTCCTTAAGCGCCTTGGTCTTCAAACCCTGCAGGTCAGACCCCGCCCCAGGTTCCGTCATGGCAAGTGCGCCCACCAGCTCGCCCGACACCATCTTGGGCAGCCACTTCTTTTTCTGTTCTTCCGAGCCGTAAGACAGGATGTAATGCGCCACGATGCCGGAATGGATTGGGTGCCCCCAACTGGCCAAATTTGCGCGGTTGTGCTCCATCAGGATCACCGCCTCATGGCCGAAGTCGCCTCCTGCGCCGCCGTATTCTTCCGGGATTGAAGGGCAAAGAAGGCCAAGCTCACCCGCTTGCTGCCAGGTGTAACGATCCATCATGCCCTGCTTGCGCCAGCGATCGAAATGGGGGGACCACTCGTCATTGATGAACTTGGCGGTCATATCGCCGAGCATCTGGTGCTCTTCTGTCATCCATGTCGACATTCGTGGTCCTCTCCCTTGTCTAGTCCTTCGTTGGTTGAGGCGCTTAGAACAGCGCCTCTTCCAGTTCCATGACCGGCTCCGCGCCGCTTTCGATGCGCGCGAGGTGCATCGCCGTGGCGGGCAGGCGGCGGGACATGTAGTAGCGACCGGTCTTAAGCTTGGCCTTGTAGAAGTCCTCATCCGACGCGCCATTTTCCAGCGCCTCCAGAGCGGCCTTTGCCATCCGCGCCCACATCAGGCCGAGGCACACGTGGCCAAAGAGATGCATGAAGTCGTAAGAGCCCGAGAGCGCCGCATTGGGGTTTTTCATCCCGTTTTGCATGAAGAACATGCCTGCGGACTGAAGATCCTTTGAGGCGGCTTTGAGCGGGTTCAGGTAATCCTTCGCCAATGCCTCATTGCCTTCGTTTTCCTTGATGAAGGTTTTCACCACGTCAAAGAAGGCCATCATGTACTTGCCGCCGGACGCAGTGAGTTTGCGGCCCACCAGGTCGAGCGCCTGAACACCATTTGCGCCTTCGTAGATTTGCGCGATACGGGCGTCACGGACGAACTGCGACATGCCCCATTCTTCGATGAAGCCGTGGCCGCCGTAGATTTGCTGAGCGCGGACTGTCATGTCGAAGCCTTCGTCGGTCAGGAAGCCTTTGATGACAGGTGTCAACAGGCTGACAAGACCGTCGGCATCCGCGTCGCCAGAACGGTGTGCCTGGTCGATCATCTCCGATCCCCACAGCAGCAGCGCACGGCCACCTTCGACAAAGCTCTTCTGGTCAAGCAGGGCGCGACGCACGTCGGGGTGCACGATCAGCGGGTCTGCCGGGCCATCGGGGTTTTTGTCGCCGGTCACGTCGCGACCCTGCAGGCGATCCTTGGCATAGGCCAATGCGTTCTGATAGGCCACCTCCGCCTGTGCGACGCCTTGCATGCCAACGCCCAGACGGGCCTCGTTCATCATGACGAACATAGCTCGCATGCCTTTGTGCTCTTCCCCGATTAAATACCCGGTTGCTTCGTCATAATTCATGACGCAGGTCGAGTTGCCGTGGATGCCCATTTTCTCTTCAATCTTGCCGCAGCTGACGCCGTTGCGTTCGCCGAGCGAGCCGTCTTCGTTGACGAGGAACTTGGGTACGATGAAGAGGGACACACCCTTGATACCCTCGGGGCCGCCGGGGATCTTGGCCAGCACCAGGTGGATGATGTTTTCCGACATGTCATGTTCACCGGCAGAGATGAAGATCTTCTGACCGGAAACCTTGAACGTCCCGTCGCCCTGCGGCACGGCTTTCGTGCGCATCAGGCCCAAGTCTGTACCGCAATGCGGCTCGGTCAGGTTCATCGTGCCGGTCCACTCGCACGATGCCATCTTGGGCAGGTAAGTGTCTTTCTGTTGCTCAGTGCCATGCGCCAGAATTGCATTGGCCGCGCCGTGGGTCAGGCCCTGATACATGGTGAAGGCCTGGTTCGCGCCAGAGAAGATCTCGCCAACAGCTGTGCCAACAATCACGGGCATGCCCTGGCCGCCATATTGTTCCGGCAGGTCGAGCCCCGGCCAACCGCCTTCGCGCACCTGATCAAAGGCTTCCTTGAAACCAGTCGGCGTGCGGACGACACCGTTTTCCAGATGGCAGCCTTCGGAGTCGCCAACCACGTTCAAAGGGCTAAGCACGTCGGACGCAATCTTTCCAGCTTCTTCAAGAACCGCGCCGGTGAAGTCCGCTTCCAGATCACTGTAGCCTGGGGTGTCGGCTTCGGAGATCTTCAGAACCTCATGCAGAAGGAATTGCATGTCTTTGGTAGGGGCAGAGTAGCTAGGCATAATACTGTTCCTCGATAGTCTAGTATGGTGTCAAATCGGCCGCGGCGCGTTACTCAGCGGCTTTCTTGGATTGGCGGATAGAGGCGATCATCTTCTCACCCCACTTCATTTGATCCCGAAGCTCATCAATGGCGTCGTTGAGGTCATCGCGTTGACGTTCCAGATCGGCCAGGCGTTGCTGGGCCAGCTCATAGGTCTGGGTCAGCTGTTCATGCTGCTGGTCGCCGCGATCATAAAGTTGGAGAAGCTGGCGGATTTCTTCGAGAGAAAATCCGAAGCGTTTGCCGCGCAGGATCAGTTTGAGCCGTGCGCGGTCAGATTTCGTGAAGAGGCGCTTCTGGCCGTCGCGTTGCGGGAAAAGAAGTTCTTTGGCTTCGTAGAATCGCAGCGTGCGAGGCGTCACATCAAAGGCATCGCACATTTGCCGGATTGTCATCGTTTCGTTGGTCATGTGTCAGCTCCGTGCTGAGTGTCTCTGCGAGTTAGCTGTGCGTTCTGACAGATGGTTACAATAGGATTGCAGGTTGACGTAACACCTACGTAACGTCACTTTTGGGTTGACGTTGGATAAACCAAGGTAAACTTTGAGTGAGGGCGGTATTTTGCGCGTCGGTTTCAGTCAACCATCAAAGGGAAGTCCGCGCGCAAGTCGTTTTTCCGGGTCGAAGAACGGAAGCGCACAAACCGTGCAGGGTAGGGCGGTTCCATCTGATTGTGTCAGGGAAAGTGACTGCCCCTCCCAATCTCCGGGCGTGTCAAAGCGTACGTAGCCAATCCCGCATTTCAAAGTTGGCGACCACGCGCTGTTGGTGACATATCCGACGCGGTCTCCGTCAGAGCTGACAACCGCGCCCTGATCCGGCACAACATCGCAAGTCAGGCCCAGGAGCCTTGAGCGTCGATCTGCGGTGATCAAAGCCTCACGCCCCACAAAGCCTTTGTGGTCGAGATCGATGAAGGGTCCCAATCCGGCATCAAACGGTGTCATGGTCATGTCCATATCCACCAGGTTGTCCAAAATGCCAGCTTCGATCCTGCGCGCCTCCATTGGGTCTGCGGTTGCAAACTCCATGCCGTGATCCGCGCCTGCGGCCAGAAGATGGGTCCAAAGGCCGATGTAATCAAAGTCCGTCCCCAGTGTGTAAATCTCATAGCCCCGCTCGCCGGTCCAACCGGTGCGCGACACGTAAACCTTCTGTCCGCCGATAGTGAAGAACCCGGAATGGAAGTACTTCATGCTGTCATCAATGGCACCGTCCGAGGCGGCGTGCAGGACGTCAAAAGACGTAGGCCCCTGAATTTGCAAAACGCGTGCATGCGGATCCAAGACCTTCACATCAAACCCGTCTTTCAGGGCGCTAAACCACGCGTCCATCTCGCCATCGGCCTGAATGTACCAATAGCGGTTTTCCTCCAGGTGAAAGACAATGCCGTCCATGAATACACCGCCATCATGTGTGCAGGCGATGGCATAGCGGCCCCGACCAAGTTCGAGATCGGATAGCCGCCGCGACATGACCCGTTCCAGTAACCGGCAAGCATCCGGGCCTGCAATCTCAATCGGACGTTCAGGCACGTCGAAAATCGCGCAAGCACGGCGCAAGGCCCAGTATTTGGGCTCCATCGGGTCATCATTGACCATGGGGTAGAGATTGCCGGCATAAACCCCGTAAATCATGTCAGGGGCGTCATAGGCCGGTTCAAATCCGCTGGCGCGGAATGTCGTAGTACTGAGGCGGCGAATGTCAGAGGCGAGTGAAGCCAAGTGGGATACTCCTGATTGGTTGAAATCAGGGTTCAACAAGCCCAACTTTAAATCAAGCAATCTAACAGCCGTGGTTTTCGGCCAAAGCCCTGAAAAAAGCCTGATTTCATTCTTGACTTTGGGCCGGGATGCCCGGATAAGCGCGGCCTCAGGCTCAACCAGGGCCACGATAGATATTGTCCCAAGGGGCACGCCGTCCGAGGTGGGGAAACCTTCAAACTCCCGAAAGGGGACCGTAGGACGCGGAAGCGAAAAGGAAGATGCACATGTTTGCGGTCCTCAAGACCGGTGGCAAGCAGTACAAGGTCCAGTCGGGCGATATGCTCCGCGTGGAAAAGCTTGCAGCTGATGCCGGTGAAAAAGTTCAATTCAACGATGTTCTGATGCTGGGCGGTGACAAGCCCGTCATTGGCGCACCGTTTGTCGATGGCGCGGCCGTGCAGGCCGAGGTCGTTGATCAGGTCAAGGGTGACAAGGTCATCCACTTTGTAAAGCGTCGTCGTAAGCACGGCTCGCAGCGCACGAAAGGCCATCGTCAGCAGCTGACTGTGCTGCGCGTGACGGACATCCTTGAAAAGGGTGGTGACAAATCAGGCGTGAAGGCAGCAATCGGCGCAGGCTCAGTAGCAGCAGTAGCAGTTGCAGCGGCAGAAAAGAAACCTGCCAAGAAAGCGGCCCCAAAGGCAGAGCCTAAGGCGGAAGCCAAGAAAGCTGCACCGGCGAAAGCCGCGAAGGCAGACGCAGCCGACGATCTCAAGCAGCTGTCCGGCGTCGGCCCAGCCCTTGAGAAAAAGCTGCACGCAGCCGGTGTGACAACATTCGCCCAGGTTGCGGCATGGACGGATGCGGATGTTGCTGCTATGGACGAGCAACTTTCGTTCAAAGGTCGGATCGAGCGTGAAGGCTGGATCGAACAGGCCAAGAAGCTGGCTAAAGGCTAAGGAGAGACGAGATGGCACATAAGAAAGCAGGCGGTTCATCCCGTAACGGTCGCGACTCTGCTGGTCGTCGCCTTGGTGTGAAGAAGTTCGGCGGTCAGGCTGTGATCGCGGGCAACATCATCGTGCGCCAGCGTGGCAACAAGTTCTGGCCGGGCGAAGGCGTAGGTCAAGGCAAAGACCACACTCTGTTCGCGCTGACCGAAGGCGCCGTGAAATTCCACAAAGGCCTTAAAGGCCGTACATTTATTTCGGTTCTCCCAGTGGCGGAGGCTGCCGAGTAAGCCGACCTAAAGAGTTTTGGAAAAAACATCAGGGGGATCGGCAAACGCCGGTCCCCTTTCACTTTTGGAGGGAAGTGACGATGATTTTGGAACAGATCATAAACCAGCCAGTGATCGAGGCGGACCGGTTCATCCTGCGCCCGATGCGGGCCTCGGATACCGGGTTGATCAAGCTTTACGCCGGCGATGAACGCGTGGCTCGTAACACCACGTCCATTCCGCACCCTTTGCCCCCCGGCGCCGCCGAGAGCTTTGTTGCACGCGGACAATCCGACGACCGAACAGAAGACGTATGGGTGGTGGATTGCAGCCCCTCAGGAGGGGCAGAACTGATCGGTTTGATCGGTATGGAACGCATGGACCGCGAGCAATCCGAGATCGGATACTGGATCGCGCCCGCGTTCTGGAACACAGGGATCGCGTCTGAGGCTGTGGCGGCGATAATCGAAGCCAATCCGCAGGGTGTTGAAGTGGTTTTCGCCAGCGTGTTTCAGGACAACCCGGCTTCGGCCCGCGTGCTGACGAATTGCGGGTTTGCTTACCTGGGTGACGCCGAAAGCTTTTCGGTTGCGCGCGACGCCAATGTGCGGACGTGGACCTATTCCCTGCGATTAAGAGAATGACCGACGCCGCCATCACCTATCGCGACAAAAGGCCTGGAGATTTCAAAGATCTGCATGAGCTTGTCAGCATCTGGAAGGTGGCACGCAATCTGGGCAGCTGGCCGTGGCCGCCCGATCCAGAATTCACCCGGACCCGATGCGTGCCGTTTGATGGCGACGGATTCATCTGGGCCATTTGCAAGGATGATGTCCTGATCGGAACGGTTGGTGTGAAGTGCGGTGCGCTCGGCTACATGCTTCATCCCGACCATCAGGGACGCGGCGTGGTGCAGCACGCTGTGCGCAAAGCGCTCACATACGCATTCGAGTTGGAAAGATTAAATGCAATCAGCGCCCATATCTGGGAAGACAACCATGTATCCCGGCACGTCTTGGAAAAGTTTGGCTTCCGCCTGACGAAGCAAGAGGTGGTTCAAGCGCTTGCCCGCGATGCAATGACGGCGCGCGAGACGTATGTGCTTACGACGTCTGAATGGTCCTCCTTGATGCATCTCGAGGAATGCAGTAACGCCTCCGCCACGCGTCTTGGAAAGGCCGAGCCATGAAATTTCTTGATCTCGCAAAGGTTTACATCCGGTCCGGATCGGGCGGCGGGGGCTGTATCAGTTTCCGGCGGGAGAAATACATCGAATATGGCGGTCCGGATGGTGGCGATGGCGGCAAAGGGGGATCCGTCTACGTGGAAGCGGTTGAGGGGCTCAATACGCTGATCGACTTCCGGTACCAGCAGCATTTTTTCGCCAAAAACGGCCAGCCCGGCATGGGTCGGCAACGGACGGGCAAGGATGGCGACGATATCGTTCTGAAAGTGCCGCAGGGTACAGAAATTTTGGATGAAGATCAGGAAACGGTGATCGCGGACCTGACCGAGGTGGGCGAGCGTATTCAAATCGCGCGCGGTGGCAATGGCGGCTTTGGGAACCTGCATTTCAAAACCTCCACCAACCAGGCACCGCGCCGGTCCAACCCCGGGCAGGCGGGAATCGAGCGCACCATCTGGTTGCGCCTGAAACTGATCGCGGATGTGGGCCTGTTGGGGATGCCCAATGCGGGCAAATCAACCTTCCTGGCCGCCACGTCGAATGCGCGCCCCAAGATCGCAGATTACCCCTTCACCACGCTGCATCCGAATCTGGGCGTCGTGGGGGTGGATGACACTGAATTTGTTGTCGCCGATATTCCCGGCCTGATCGATGGCGCGTCTGAGGGCAGGGGGCTGGGTGATCTGTTCCTCGGCCATGTGGAGCGGTGTTCGGCCCTGTTGCATTTGGTTGATGGGACGTCCGGAACGATGGACGAAGACTACCGCACCATCATTCGTGAGTTGGAAGCTTACGGTGGGGACCTCGCGGACAAACCCCGCGTGACCGTGCTCAACAAGATCGACGCGCTTGACGAAGAGGAACGTGCGTTTCTGAGGGATGAGTTGGAGGCCGTCGTGGGCGGACCTGTCATGCTGATGTCCGGTGTGTCGCGTGAGGGCGTCACCGATGTTTTGCGCACGGTTCGGGATACTATGAAAGAGGTGCGCCGCAACGCGGATGCCACGGAAATGAAAGCCGAGCCATGGCGTCCCTGAGCACAGCCAAGCGCGTTGTTGTCAAAATCGGCTCGGCCTTGTTGGTGGACCGCGCGACGGGCGCACTGCGGTCTGACTGGCTGGCGGCCTTGGCCGAAGACGTGGCGCACCTGCGCGCGCGAGGTGCAGATGTGATTCTCGTGTCGTCAGGGTCTATCGCTTTGGGTCGCGCAGCCCTTGGGCTTCCCGCGACGGAACTGACACTAGAACAATCGCAAGCTGCGGCGGCCGTGGGGCAGATCCAGTTGGCACATGCCTATGACGGCGCTTTGGCGGAACACGGGCTTCGTGCCGCGCAAGTTTTGGTGACGCTGGAGGACAGCGCGGATCGCCGCCGGTACCTCAATTCCCGCGCGACATTGGATCAATTGCTAACCCTCGGCGCGGTGCCCATCGTGAACGAAAATGACACCGTTGCCACCGATGAAATCCGGTATGGTGACAACGACCGGCTGGCTGCGCAGGTGGCCGTGACGGCGGCGGCGGATGTCCTCGTACTGCTCAGTGATGTGGACGGGCTCTATTCGGCCAACCCGGCCACTGATGCAGGTGCCACGCGATTTGACCGGGTGGATGTCATCACGCCCGAAATCGAGGCGATGGCAGGCGATGCCGGGTCTGGGTTGTCCAAGGGTGGCATGAAAACCAAGATCATGGCCGCGAAAACGGCTACGGCCGCCGGGTGTTACATGGTGATCACAGAAGGATCGGTTCTCAACGCGCTGTCAAATCTTGAAAAAGGCGCACCTGCGACGTGGTTCACGGCTCAAGGAGATCCGCGTCAGAAACGCAAACAATGGATCGCAGCAATGAAGCCCAAGGGTCGGGTGCATGTCGATGCCGGGGCTGAAAGGGCGCTGCGCGACGGAAGCTCGCTTTTGCCCGCCGGGGTCAGTGATGTGGAAGGACGCTTTGCCAGAGGTGATGCGGTGGATGTCATAGGCCATTCCGGCCAGGTTCTGGGTCAGGGCTTGGTGCGCTATGACGCGCAGGATGCGGACAAGATAAAACGCTTGAAAACGCAGGAAATTGAAGATGTTCTGGGATACCCTTCGCGTGGTCCGTTGATCCACCGTGATGATCTGGCGTTCTGACGCGTACGTGATAGGCTGACTGGGAAAGGGTGGCGAGATGAAAGACGCTGTGAAAGACTTGGACAATATCCCCGCCGTCATGGCCGATATCGGCGCGCGTGCAAAAGCGGCTTCGGCCCTGCTGGCAACGGCAAGTGCGGAAACCAAGCGGCGCGCACTTGAGGGCGCCGCTGACGCTGTTTGGAACGCCCGTGAGACGATCATCGCCGCCAACGCCAAGGACATGGACTATGGCCGTGAGAAAGGCCTGTCCGCTGCGATGCTGGACCGGCTTTTGCTCAATGACGATCGGATTGAAAGCATGGCGAACGGTCTGCGAGCCGTCGCCGCGCAACCTGATCCAGTGGGGGAGGTGCTTGCGGAGTGGGATCAGCCGTCCGGTCTGCACATCCGTCGGGTGCGTACGCCTTTGGGTGTAATTGGTGTGATCTATGAAAGTCGTCCCAACGTGACGGCTGACGCCGGTGCGCTGTGCCTCAAGTCGGGCAATGCCGTGATCCTGCGCGGTGGCTCAGAAAGCTTTCACTCTTCAAGCGCGATCCATGCGGCATTGGTCGAAGGTGTGGTGGCCGCAGGGTTGCCGGAAGATGCCATTCAACTTGTGCCGACACGCGACCGCGCCGCCGTGCGTGAACTTTTGACCATGACTGGCACGGTGGACGTGATTGTGCCGCGTGGTGGCAAGGGGTTGGTGGGTCTTGTTCAGCGTGAGGCGCGGGTGCCGGTCTTCGCCCATCTTGAAGGGATCGTGCACATCTACGTGGACCGCGCCGCAGACGCGCAGAAAACGTTGGATGTCGTGCTGAATGCAAAGACGCGTCGAACCGGGATTTGTGGCGCGGCAGAGTGTCTTATCTTTCATGAGGATGTAGTTGATACCATTGGGAAAGATGTGATCTCGGCCCTGGTTTCCGCTGGTGTGGATGTTCGGGCGGATGATCGGTTGCAAAGCATCGCCGATACAACACCTGCCACGGTTGAGGATTGGGGGACAGAGTTCCTCGACATGGTCATCGCTGCCCGTGTGGCGAAGGATATCGATGCCGCGATCACTTACATCCGAACACATCATTCCCAACACACCGACTGCATCATGACCGAAGATGACGCGGCGGCTGAGCATTTCTTTTCAGAACTCGACAGCGCGATCCTGATGCGAAATGCCTCGACGCAATTTGCTGACGGAGGTGAGTTTGGGATGGGCGCTGAGATCGGCATTGCCACCGGCAAAATGCACGCCCGCGGCCCCGTGGGCGCGGATCAGCTGACCAGCTTCAAATACCTTGTCGAAGGCAACGGGACAGTACGCACCTAAGCGGCGAAGGCCCTAAAAGCTGAGATCGAAACCGCCTTCACGGGCCGTGATGTCCAGCGTTCGGCCGAGTTTTGACAAGACGTGAGGCAAAAGCGCGAATTGTACCGCCGACGGTGCAATGTCGTCATCAGCGACCTGACCGCGCAGCCCGTGCCAATGTGTAGTGTTCAGATCGGGGTGCGGGCCGGTTGCTACCAGCGTCCACCTGCCGGACACTTCCGAAATTTCGATGCTACCGCGCCCGTTCAGCCCTGTTTCTACGCACATCAAGGCCAGAAAGACAGCTTTCACATCTCCGCGCGCATGACTGCCTGACCCAAGCCAGGCCACCGTAAGTCGTTCAGACGAAAAGACCGCATTCAGTATGTCCTGGATTTCATGGCTGCCGACGGCATGTCCGTTTGCATCCTGACCTTGATGCCCTGTCCCGAATGCCAAGCGCAGGTACCGTAGGCGCGCCGACGCATGTTGCGCACTTTGGGTGATCAGGTCGACCTCTGGTCCGGCCGGGGCTCCGGCCAGTTCCATCAACTCCAACCCGTTGGTGACAGCGCCAATGGGGCTGATCAAGTCATGACAGATGCGCGACCCGATCAGACCGGCAAGCTTGTCTTCAATCTGTAGCACGTTGATGTCGTAATCTCCTTCGAGCGGCGGATGGCGTTTCCATTAACCGAACCACGGCCCTGCTTACTAAATCGTTAACACACGCAAAGGTTGATTGTCACTCTTTAAACGAGAGTCGCGTTGTAAAGCCCCGGCAGGAAGCCTAAAACGCCGCAGGATCATTAGGGAGACGGCGATGGCCACGGGCGGTGAACGCTTTGCAGTCAGACTGGCCAGAGACAGTGCCGATCTCCGCGCAGCTCAGCGGCTTAGATACGATGTGTTCGTGACCGAACTTGGCGGTGACGGCGCTTTGGTTGATCACGACCAAAAGCTGGAGCAGGACCGCTTTGACCCGCATTTCGACCACTTGTTGCTCATTGATCATGAGCGGGATGATGCGGTCGTGGGGGTCTATCGGCTTTTGTTGGATCGCAAAGCTGACTTGATGGGGGAGTTCTACTCAGAAGGGGAGTATGACCTGAGCGTTTTGCGTCAGTCTGGTCGCCGGTTGCTGGAACTGGGACGATCCTGTCTTGCACCAGAGTATCGCGGGGGTGAGGGCATGTTTCACCTTTGGAACGGCTTGGCGCGGTATGTGCTTGAGAACGAAGTGGAAATCCTATTTGGTGTGGCAAGTTTTCACGGCACGGATCCACAAGCCCTAGCCGAGCCGCTGTCGTTGCTGCATCACCGGCACTTGGCCCCCGAAGCGTTGCGCGTGCGAGCGCAGGCGGGGCACTACCAATCCATGAAACTGATGCCAGAGGACCAGATTGATCGCCGGGCTGCCATGTTGCAGGTGCCTGCGCTTTTGAAAGCCTATCTCAGGCTTGGCGGATTCGTCGGTGATGGTGCCTTCATCGACCATGAATTCAATACCACGGACATATGCCTTGTTATGGATACGCAACGGATGAACGAGGCACAGAAAAACATTTATACGAAGGGCGTTACGGCGTGAATTTTACCTGGTCACCTGATCAGGAACCGCCGGAGTTCAAAGTGACCAAGCTGGGCTGGTTGCTGGTTGTTCTGCGTGCAGTGCCGCTGGCATTGGTGCTGTTCTTAGGGGTTGTCGTTATGGCCATCATGCGCGTGGCAGAATACCCGATATTCGGCGCCGCCCGCCCTCTGACGCCTTGGATCACCGTCTGCGTCTGTCGGGTTGCGCTGCGCATCTTGGGGGTGCGTGCATCGGTTGAAGGCAGTGCGTTGACTGAGAAGGGCGCGATGGTCGCCAATCATTCGTCTTGGCTTGATATCTTCGTGCTGAATTCTGTTCGACCGCTGTACTTCGTGTCCAAGGCAGAGGTGGCGGGCTGGCCGGGTATCGGTTTGTTGGCGCGGATCACGGGCACCGTGTTCATCGCGCGAGATCGCAGGGAGGCCAAGGCGCAGCAAGAGGTGTTTGAAACACGTCTGAAGGCGGGGCACCTTTTATTGTTTTTTCCCGAAGGCACATCCACAGATGGATTTCGTGTTTTGCCATTCAAATCAACACTTTTTCAGGCGTTCTTTGATCCAACTTTGCGCGACAACATGCATATCCAACCGGTAACCGTTGTGTATTCGGCACCAGATAACGAAGACCCAAGGCACTTTGGCTGGTGGGGGGACATGGACTTTGGGCCTCATGCGTTGAAATTGCTGGCTTCGCCTCGGTCAGGGGCGGTGACTATCGTTTACCATCAATCAATCAGCGTCAGCTCGTGTGAGGATCGCAAAACCCTAGCCGTGCAGGCGGAAGAGGCCGTTCGGTCCGGGATGCCAGAAGAACGACGGGTTAGTGGCTAAGACATCGCACTAACGAGCGATCTCAGCGCTGCGACAGGATCATCCTGCCTCCAGATTTCCATGCCCACGCCAAAGAAGTCCGTCATCGTGGCCAATTCCGCGACCAGTTCCGAGTCCAGTGCGCCTTCCGCCACAACCGGCACTTCAATCATCTCAGTCCACCAAGCAAACAGCTCTGTCTCGGCCTGGCTGCCATCGCCAAGCGCGGACACGCCAGCGGGGCCAAAACTCACGTAATCGGCACCGGACTCGCCGGCGGACATGCCCGTGTGCCGCGAGGTGCCGCAAAAGCTGCCGACAATTGCGTCTGCTCCCAAAGCTTTGCGCGCCGCTCGCACTTGTCTTGCGCCGTCCAGCAAGTGCACCCCATCGAGCCCGAGTCTCTCGGCGAGAACGAAATGCGTCTCGATCACCAGTGCCACATCGCGGGCATGCGTGACCTCGCGGCAGGCATCGGCAGCGCGGGATAGCTCGGCTTCGTCATGGGTTGACAGGGCAAGCCGCACGCAGGCTACATCATGTGCATCAAGAACAGAGGCCAATTGGCTGGGAAACTGGCTCAACTCGATTTCCGGCGGGGTGATCAGGTAAATCTGTGGCTGCTCTGGCTCTGACATAGACTTGGTCATCCCCCGTGGTCGTCGTTCAGCCCCTATACCGGTCTTTTCATCCGCCTGTCCATCGCGGCGATGTTCGGTTTTCTGGCGTGTTGACCTTTTCAGCGTCATCTCAAACGCATAAACGGCCCCGAAAGGACGCCGTACACCGATGCCCACAGACCAACCTCAACCGCTTTTTGTGCTCGTACGCCCGCAAATGGGCGAAAACATTGGGGCTGCCGCGCGTGCCATGTGGAACTTCGGGCTCGACCGGATGGCGATTGTCGACCCGCGTGATGGCTGGCCCAATTCCAAGGCCGTAGCGATGGCCAGCGGGGCAGGGCGGCTGTTGGATGAGGCGCAACTAACGGATGGCGTGCCAGCGGCCGTTGGGGAGTGTCAGACGGTCTTTGCGACAACAGCCCGCCCGCGCGGCCTGACCAAACCAGTGGTCACACCCGAACGCGCAATGCAGGTTGCCGCAGAGAAAATTGCGGCAGGCGAGCGGGTGGGGGTTCTGTTTGGCCCTGAACGCGCAGGCCTGGAAAACGATGACATCGCGCGGGCCAATGCGATCATCAACGTGCCGGTCAATCCCGATTTTCCAAGCTTGAACCTCGCGCAATGCGTATTGCTGACGGCCTATGAGTGGCGGCGCGCCACGCAAGAGGCCGAGGCTGAGCGCATGGAAATGGCGCAAGCCGACTGGGCGAGCCACAAGGACATGGAAAAGCTGGCCGAACACTATGAGAGCACTTTAGGCGAGGCAGGGTACTTTTTTCCCGACGCCAAAGCGCAGAACATGAAAACCAATCTGCGGAACATGTGGAGCCGCATGCCTTTGACCCGTGCGGACGTGCAAATGCTGCACGGTGTGTTGCGTCAAATGGTGCGCTGGAAAGACCGTTGAAGCGGGGTGAACTGCGGACTACTGTTTGGCACGCGTCGCAGTGAAGGAATATCCCACGCCATGAGCGGCAAACGCAGTATTTTCGAAGACGTCTCAGACGACACAAACGCCCGGGCGGCGCCCACCACCGGATTGATCGACAAAGGACGCCAAGGGGCACGCGGGTTCGTGCGCGCCTGGCTGATCGTGCTGTTCGCGCTCGTGGTGGTGATGATCGCCGTCGGTGGGCTGACGCGACTGACCGATAGCGGCTTGTCTATCACGGAATGGGCTTTGGTGAGCGGAGCTGTACCGCCGATGAGCGCAGAGGCCTGGGCTCTAGAGTTCGAAAAGTATCGCCAGATCCCGGAATATCAGCTGCAAAACAAAGGGATGAGCCTTGAGGAATTCAAGGTCATTTACTGGTGGGAATGGGGTCACAGGCAGTTGGGGCGTGTGATCGGCATTGTCTGGGCCATTGGTTTCTTTGGCCTTCTGGCAACGCGAAAGATGCCTGCCGGGTGGACGCAGCGTCTTGGCCTTCTTGGCGTTTTGGGCGGCCTGCAAGGGGCGATCGGGTGGTGGATGGTCAGCTCTGGTTTGACGGGCACCATGCTGGACGTGGCCAGCTATCGTTTGGCCGTACATCTGGGCCTCGCCTTTGTCATCCTGGGGTTCATTACATGGTTTGTGCTGCAAATCAGCCGCGATGAGCGGGAGTTGATGCAGGCGCGACGCAACGCTGAAAAGCGCCTGTTTGGCATGTCTACGGGGTTAATGCACTTTACGTTCCTGCAAATCCTGCTCGGGGCCTTGGTGGCCGGGATTGATGCGGGGCGTTCTTTCACGGATTGGCCTTTGATGGGCGGCTCATTCCTGCCGTTGGACTTCTGGATGCCAGAGCTTGGCCTGCGGAATTTCTTTGAGAATGCAGGTCTTGTGCAATTCATCCACCGGATGACTGCCTACATCATCCTGATCTACGCCGTGGTTGTGTGGCGCCGGGGACAACAAAGCGCGCATCCCAAAACACGGGCGGCCTTCAACGCTGTCATGATCGGGATCGTGGCACAGGTCGTCATGGGGATTGTTACGGTCCTGTACGCAGCCCCCTGGCAGGTTGCGATCGTGCATCAGCTTTTGGCCGTAGTGCTGTGGGTGTTGATCCTGCGCGCCCGCTTCTTGTGCCGCTATCCGGTTGCGCAATCCATTCGGGGATAAATCATGACTGCATATGAAGCGCTGATGGCGTTTGACCGTCAGACCAGGGCCTTGGGTCAGGTCGCTGGGCGGCTTGGCTGGGATCAGGAGACGATGATGTCCCCTGGCTCTGGTGAGCAGCGCGCGGAAGAGCAGGGGGCGATGGAGGCTGTTCTTCATGCCCGACGTACTGACCCGCAGGTGGGGGAATGGCTTGCGGCCGCAGAGCCTAAAGACGATGTTGCTGCCGCCAACCTACGCCACATCCGACGGGAGTATGAGCGCAACAGCAAAGTCCCGGCAGAGCTTGCCACGGCCCTTGCAAAGCTCACGAGCCGGTCGCAGGGCATATGGGCGGAGGCGCGGGCGAAAGATGACGTGGCGCAGTTTTTGCCCGTTCTGGCAGAGGTCGTAGCGCTGAAACGCGAAGAGGCACAGGCCGTGGCAGAAGGGGAGAAAACCCCCTATGACGCGCTGATTGATGACTTTGAGCCGGGTATTACGGCGACCGAATTGCAGTCGATGTTCAATGAGATGCGCCCGGGCCTTGTAGCCTTGCGCGCTCAAGCGCTTGAGGCGAATGACGTCGCAGGCGTAACAGGGCCTTTCGCGGAAGCTGCGCAGATTGCGTTGTCGGGCGAACTTGCCAAACGGTTTGGATATGATTTCACGCGCGGACGCATCGACAAGGCTGTGCATCCGTTTTCTTCCGGCTCTGGTGATGACGTGCGAATTACGACGCGAACCGCGGAAGACGATCCTTTCAACTGCATCTATTCCACGATCCATGAGGTGGGGCATGCCTGTTATGAACAGGGCATTGATCCGGCCTACCGCCTGACGCCACTGGGCAGCGGGGTGTCGATGGGGGTGCATGAAAGCCAAAGTCGGATCTATGAAAACCAGCTTGGGCGCGGACGGGCCTTCTGCGGGTGGCTCTTTTCTCAAATGCAGGATCGGTTTGGCGATATCGGTGTGGCAGATGCGAATGCATTCTACGCTGCCGTGAACCGTGTGCATCGGGGTTACATCCGCACGGAGGCCGACGAGGTGCAGTATAACCTCCACATCATGCTGCGTTTCGATCTGGAGCGTGCGCTTGTGGCCGGCGATCTGGGCGTGAACGATCTGGAAGCGGCCTGGAACGATCGCTTTGAAGCCGATTTCGGCTATAAGGTCGATAAGCCCTCTAACGGCGTGTTGCAGGATGTGCATTGGTCGGTGGGGCTTTTCGGGTATTTCCCAACCTATTCGCTTGGCAATGTCTATGCAGGTAACCTTTACAAGGCCTTGCGGGCGCAGGTGAGCGGTCTTGATAAGGCGCTTGCTCAGGGTGACCCGAGCCCTGCGACAGATTGGTTGCGCGCTGCGCTGCAGGTTCATGGCGGGCTTCGGACCCCGAAAGAAACCATCGCTCATGCCTGCGGGGAAGAGCCGTCGGCCGCGCCGCTGATGGCTTATCTCAAGGACAAGTTTGAGGCGCTCTATCCCGCGTGAAAGGAAGCGGTATCGCGTCGGGAAAGGCCGTGTTAGCCTCTTGGAAAGCACAGACCAATCCAAGAGGAGACACCATGGCTATTCGAACCACTGACGGGCGTGGGCGGCTTTATGGCAGCGTGCTGGACACAGTCGGTGACACGCCGTGCATTCGCATCAACCGGATCGCACCCAAGAACGTCACGGTTTACGTGAAATTCGAAGCGTTCAATCCGGCAGGATCGGTAAAGGACCGGCTGGCGCTCAACATCATCGAGGCCGCCGAGAGGGACGGGCGTCTGACACCCGGTCAGACCGTGGTCGAGGCCACGTCCGGAAACACCGGCATCGGTTTGGCCATGGTCTGTGCAGCCAAGGGGTATCCGCTTGTGGTGACAATGGCGGAAAGCTTCTCGGTTGAGCGACGCAAGTTGATGCGGTTTCTGGGCGCAAAGGTGGTGCTGACGCCCAAGGAATTGAAAGGTTTTGGGATGTACTCCAAAGCCAAGGAACTTGCCGAGGAGAACGGATGGTTCCTCGCCAGCCAGTTTGAGACGCCAGACAACGCCGACATGCATGAAAACACCACAGCGCGCGAGATCATGGCGGATTTCGATGGGCAACGGTTGGATTACTGGATCACGGGCTACGGCACCGGTGGGACCGTTTCAGGCGTATCCCGCGTGCTGAAGAAAGAGCGGCCCGACACCAAGATCATCCTGACCGAACCCGCCAATGCGGCGATTCTGGCCTCGGGCTATGTGAACACCCGCAATGAGGCGAACCAGCCCACCGAAGGCCATCCGCATTTCAACCCGCATCCCATCCAAGGCTGGACCCCGGATTTCATTCCCTACGTGCTGCAGGAAGCTGTCGATGGGGCTTACTACGATGAGTTACTGCCCGTAGCCGGGCCAGACGGCATCGCCTGGTCCCGTCGTTTGGCCGCGGAAGAGGGAATTTTCACCGGCATTTCTGGCGGATCGACCTTCGCCGTTGCCATGCAGCTGGCAGAAACCGCTCCGGACGGATCGGTCATGCTGGTGATGCTGGTGATGCTGCCGGACACGGGGGAACGCTACCTGTCCACACCGCTTTTCGAAGGGGTGGCAGAAGGCATGACGGATGAGGAGAAGGCGATCTCGCTTTCCACCCCCACAGCGCAGATGGCGGCGGAGTAGTTGGCTCTTTTAGCACTTGCTGATTTACGAAGCCAAATTTTCGGAGATGAACTGGATTTCCAGCTGATATGTGCGGGGCATGAAAATCAGCTCATGTCCAGCACCTTCGACAGGAATGAATGTTACGCTATCCCCTGCGACACTCGCAAGTTCTTGTCCAAGCGCAAACGGTACCAGTCGGTCATCAGTCCCGTGCTGAATGAGAATGGGCGCGGTAACGTCGGTTATATAATTGATGCTTTGAAACTTATCTTTCATCAGAAAACGTACTGGGATCCAGGGATACCGTTGCTGAGCAATGTCCACGATTGCGGTGTAAGGTGCGCTTAGAAGGAGCATCCCAACGTCACGCTGAGCCGCGAGTTGAACGGCGACTCCGGTTCCTAAAGATTCTCCGATAACCATAACCTTGGCGGGAGATACTCCCTGCGACAAAAGCCACTCATACGCGGCGTGTGCATCCGTCACGAGGCCGGTTTCCGTGGGTATTCCGGTGCTGCCGCCGTAACCCCTGTAGGACAAGAACGCTACTCCAAAACCTGCGTCCCTGTAGGCCTGAAACCTGCGCGCACGATCACCAATTTCGCCACCATTGCCTTGAAGAAACAACACCGTTGGTTGGCCCTTTGGTGCTGCCGTATGCCACAAGATCAAGGTCTCATCGTCTGGCGTCGTGAGCTCAACCACGTGCACTCCGTTCAAAGCGACGTCCGCTGGCTTGGGATCAAAATTTGTAGGAAAGTAGAGCATCTGGCGCTGAAACAAGAATAGCACCGCCACAATGGCGAAGTAGGCCAAGAGGGCACTCAACGCAATTTGACGAAACCGTCTCAAAACCAATGTCTCTTGCCCTAAGAAAACAACTTAAAGAAACAATGCCTGTCAAAAGGGTGCGAATACAACGAAAAAGCCCCGACATCACGTTGGATGCCGGGGTTTAAAATCGGGCGCCTTATTGGGAGATCAGGCGACCATCTTCTCTACAACGTCACCGAAGGAGGACGGCGTCGGCACGATGGCCACACCAGCCTGTTTCAGAATGTCTACTTTTTCCTGCGCAGACTCGCCGAAGGCAGAGACAATCGCACCCGCGTGACCCATGCGGCGCCCCTTAGGGGCCGACAGACCAGCAATGTAGGCGGCCACAGGCTTTGTCATGTGATCGCGGATGTATTCCGCAGCTTCCGCTTCCTGCGGACCGCCGATTTCACCGACGAGGACCACCGCATCCGTATCCGGATCAGCCTCGAAAAGCTGCATGATGTCTTTAAAGCTGGAACCGTTGATCGGGTCGCCGCCAATACCTATGGACGACGACACGCCGATGCCACGCTCGGACATCTGGCTCGCGGCTTCATAGCCCAAGGTACCTGAGCGGCTGACAATGCCCACGCGGCCCGGTTTGTAGATATGGGGCGGCATGAGGCCCGCAAATGCCTGGCCCGGTGTGATGACGCCTGCGCAGTTCGGCCCGATGAGGCGCATCCGCTTTTCTTCCTTGTAGCGGCGCATGTAACGCTTCACGCGGATCATGTCCTGTGTGGGCAGGCCATCGGCGATGCATACACAGGTCTTGATGCCCGCATCGGCCGCCTCACAGATCGAATCTGCTGCGAAAGGCGGGGGCACGAAACTGATGACCATGTCAGCGCCTGTTTCGGCAACAGCGCCTTTGACCGTGTTAAAGACAGGCAGGCCCAGATGGGTGCTGCCACCTTTACCCGGGGTGACCCCGCCCACAACGTTGGTGCCGTGGTTGATCATGTCCTGGGCGTGGAAGCTACCGATGCGACCGGTGAAGCCGGTGACCAGAACCTTGGTTTCTGAGTTAATGATAATCGCCATCACGAGGCCTCCTTCAATTCGGCTGTCTTCCACTGGCCCACAACCTTGTTGGCGGCTTCTTCCAGCGTGTTTGCGGTCATGATGTTGAGGCCGCTTTCGGCCAAGAGTTTCTGACCTTCTTCCACGTTCGTGCCTGACAGGCGCACAACAAGCGGCATCTGGATATCGAGTTCCTTGACCGCTCGGATCACACCCTCCGCGATCCAGTCGCAGCGGTTGATACCGGCGAAGATGTTCACAAGGATCGCTTCGACATTCTTGTCATTGAGAACCGCTTTGAAGGACATCAGAACGCGCTCGGGGCTTGCACCGCCACCGACATCGAGGAAGTTGGCAGGCTCACCGCCAGCCATCTTGATCATGTCGAGCGTGGCCATGGCGAGGCCCGCACCGTTCACGATGCAGCCGATTTTGCCGTCGAGGCCGATGTAGTTAAGGCCACGATCACCGGCATAGGTCTCACGCGGGTCTTCCTGGCTCTTGTCGCGCAGCTCTGAGATGCCCGGGTGACGGAAGAGGGCGTTTTCGTCGAAGCTGAGCTTGCCATCGAGGGCGACGATTTCATTGCTGGCCGTGACAACAAGCGGGTTGATCTCAACCATCGCGGCGTCTTTCTGGCTCATCAACTCGTAGGCGCCCATGATGGTCTTGGTCGCCTGCGTGATCAGCGATGCATCGAGGCCAAGCTGGAAGGCGATCTCGCGCGCCTGGAAGCTTTGCATGCCAACGGCAGGGTCCACGACCGAGCGAATGATCGAGTCGGGCTCATTTTCCGAGATTTCTTCGATCTCCATGCCGCCCTGAGCAGAGGCCACAACGACGACACGTTCCAGCGTCCGGTCCATGACGAAGGCGAGGTAAAGCTCTTGCGCGATGTTGGTGGCTTCTTCGATGTAAAGGCGGTTCACCAACTTGCCTTGCGGTCCGGTCTGGTGCGTGACCAAACGACGGCCCAGCATCCATTGGGCCGCTTCCTGTACTTCCTCCTCGGAGGAACAAATCCGCACACCGCCCGCCTTGCCGCGCGCGCCAGAGTGGATCTGGGCTTTGACGACCCATTTGTCGCCGGACAGTTCGGAGCAACGGTAAACGGCCTGCTCGGGGCTATAGGCAATCCCCCCGCGTGGGACGTTCACGCCGAACTGTTTTAGCAGTTCCTTGGCTTGATATTCGTGGATATCCATTTGCTTATCCTCCTCTCTTAACCTTTGGCTGCGATGGCATCCGCCACCACGATCACGTTGTTGGCCATGCGCTCGCTGGCGGCATCGATCATTTTGCCATCTAGCGCTGCCGCCCCTTTGCCCGCAGCCTCAGCTTTGCGCAGCTCTTCGATGATGCGGCGCGCGCGGTCGACTTCCGCCTCAGGCGGGGAGAAGACGCTGTTGGCCAGCTCGATCTGTGTAGGGTGGATCGCCCACTTGCCTTCAATCCCCAGAGTGGCGGCGCGTTTGGCCGAAGCGACATAGGCGTCTGGATCAGAGAAATCACCGAAGGGCCCGTCAATGGCGCGCAGCCCATAAGCACGACAGGCCACGGTCATCCGCGACAGGGCAAAGTGCCACTGGTCCCCGGGGTAATCAGGGTTCAGACCGCCGATGACCACGGTGCGTGCGCGGGTCGAGGCAGCGTAGTCCGCCACACCAAAATGCATGGCTTCCAGACGGCCCGGGGCGGCAGCTATGGCCTCCACATTGGCCATCCCAAGGGAGGTTTCGATCAGGGCTTCAAGACCGATCTGGTGTTCAAAGCCCATGGCCTCTTCGATCTGGCTGACCATGGTTTCCACGGTGTAGAGGTCCGCTGGCACGCCCACTTTGGGAACGAGGATCGTGTCGAGATGTTGACCGGCCTGTTCGACGATCTCAACCACGTCGCGATACATGTAATGAGTGTCGAGGCCGTTGATGCGGATCGACATGGTCTTACCCTTGGCTTTCCAGTCGATGTCATTGAGCGCCTGAATGATATTGGAGCGTGCCTGCACCTTGT
This sequence comes from uncultured Roseovarius sp., assembly GCA_963422235.2. Lineage (GTDB taxonomy): Bacteria > Pseudomonadota > Alphaproteobacteria > Rhodobacterales > Rhodobacteraceae > Roseovarius. The sequence continues at coordinate 141,394 of CAXMWV010000001.1, read as the reverse complement.
CCGGAGGGGCCACCGCGTCTTCAAGATCGAGGAAAATGTAATCCACATCCGTGTCGACCGCTTTGTCGATCATGGACGGGTTGGAGCCTGGCACAGCAAGTTCGGATCGCTGGAGGCGCTGTTTTTTGAGAGGGTGGAGGGTGTAACTCATATCTTTGGTCTTCCTTAGAGCACGCTTTAGTTGGCTGCGTTGGGTGGAACGTCGCATTGAAGGCCTGTCTCCAACACTTTCGCCTGGGTAAAAACCCGTGCCCGGGATGGGGGTGGGGACCGGAATGGGTAGGGGGTGACTACCCGTCTTGGACAGCTCGGAATGCATTTGGACACCAAACACGTCCACGTCGCCGCCTAAGGAAAACAAAGGTTTACGATAGGAAACTTCCGTCGTCGCACGGCTCGTCTGCCTAGGAATTAGGCAAGAATCAGTTCGTAGACGCGACTCAACCGACATTTCACCGCCGAACGCGTCATTCCCCAAAAAAGTGTCTTTCAAAGCGACGGAAACTCGGCACCACTACGTTCAAGCTTCTAGTAAAAGTTCCGCGGGATTGTGCGCCCGCATTTTGTTGGCCTCGGCATTTTTAAATGCCGTGGAACAAGGAAGATGGAAGTGGCGCTTTCAAAGGCATCTCTCACTGGCGCGGGCAGCGTTGCCTCGGCCGATTCAGATTCGACTGGCCTAACGTCGCTATGCGATCCGACTCAGTTTTCTGTCGGGCGCAATATGATTTTTGTCTGTGGCGTTCCACGCTCGGGCACGACGCTGATGCAACGCATTTTGGGCAACCATTCCCAAGTCTACGCGGGTCCAGAGTTTGATTTCGTGCCTCAAATTGTTCAACGCTGGCGCGGGGACATGCGCGCTTCAGTCTCCAGCGGTCGGATCGCACCCATTGTGAATCATGAGGGTTTGGACAAAGCCTTTCGGGCGTTCTTGTCTACGATCTTCTTGGAAAAACTAAATGCAGGTCCGCAGACTGTTTTCTGTGAAAAAACGCCAGCAACCGCTTTGGTTCTTGATGACCTGATCACGCTGTTGCCGAAGGCGCGGTTTGTCATGATGGTGCGTGATCCTGTGGAGGTCGTGAACTCCATGCGGCAAGTGAAAACGCGGCAATTGGCCAAGTGTCAAAGACCTGCGAGGTTCATCAGGTCTTTGGCGGGCAGTGTTGAACTCTATAACCAGTACATGGATGCGGCACTTCCGACAGCGCGCATTCATGATCAGATCAAGCTGTCTTATTACGCTGATTTGGTTGCGAATCCCGAGACTGAAGTGCGGCGGGTCTGCAAGCATGTTGGGTTGCCGTTTGAGCCGAGCATGCTGAAGATTGAAGACGCGGAATCCTCTCTACCGAAGATGGCAGATGAGACGTGGTATTCGCATGAAGAACAGTCGAAACCCATTTGTGCCTCGGGCGTGGTGACCAAGAAACTATTGCTGTCTAAGGACGAGGTGGCGATGGTCAAAGCGCATGTCAAAAAATGGCCAGAGCTTGAGCGATTTGACCTGTCAGATGCGCCTCTTTCGCTGAAGCAATACCTGCTTTGGAGCGCAGAGCGTGCAAAGGTTCACGGCGTCTTGCTGCCGAGGAAACAGTCACGTTCTGTTTAAGCCGGAAGTAAAAAACGCAGGCCAAAGACCTGCGTTTTAAGTTCGTTTCCTGATCAGGCGGTGAACTAGGTCACCAAATCTCCGGGTGTGTCCCCGTTCAGGAACGCTTTGAGATTGTCGATCGCGCGGTACCCCATGCCGATACGGGTACCATCCGTAGCAGACCCCAGATGCGGCGCTAGTACGATGTTGTTGTACTTCATGAACCGCGGATCGAGTGCTGGCTCATTATGGAACACGTCCAGACCCGCCGCCGAAAGCTGACCGGAATCCAACGCGTCAAAGAGCGCGTCTTCGTCGACAACGTCGCCACGCGCAGAATTCACCAGGATCGCGCCGGGTTTCAGTGCACTGAACACGTCCGCATTGATCATCTTGTAGGTGTCATCTCCGCCCGGCATGTGCAGGGACAGAAAATCTGCCTGAGCAGCGACAGCCGCTATAGATCCCAGTTGTTCGGCATTGCCGTTCTGGATTTTGATCTCGTCTGGGACTTGCCATGCGTCCTGAAACACAACCCGCATGCCAAAGCCGTAATGCGCACGTCGTGCCATTGCTTGTCCAATACGGCCAAACCCGACGATCCCTAGGGTGGCACCTGTCACTTTCTTGCCGATCATATGCGTTGGACGCCAACCAGCCCAGTCGCCAGCCCGCGTTTCCCGCTCTCCTTCACCGATCCGCCGCGCAGCGGTTAGCATAAGCCCCATAGCAAGGTCTGCCGTGCAGTCCGTCAGAACATCAGGCGTGTTTGTTACGACAATGTCATTGGCTTTCGCCGCATCGATATTGATGTGGTTAAAACCGACGCCGTAATTGGCCATGATCTTTACTTTACCCTTGGCCGCCGGATAGAACTCCGCCGGGATCTTGTCCGACACAGTCGGCATGATCACGTCGCAGCTTTCGGCTGCCGCCATGAACTCATCTTTGCTCATGGGGGTGTCGGGGTGGCGCAAGGTAACGTCGCCCAAACCTTGGGCGACGAGATGGTCTTCAGCTTCTTTTGGCCAGGCGCGGGTGACCAAGATCTTCGTAGTGCTCATCAATCAGGCTGCCTTCGCACTGGCCTTCATGGTGTCCGGCGTGGTGGCACGGAACTGAGCCTGAGCGGCGGCAACGCCCGAGCCGGGTTCGATCTTCGCACCTGCGTCGACCAACGCCATTTCAGCCGCCGAGATCGCACCGCAGAGCATGACCGGGTTCAAAGAGCCCAGGTGTCCGATGCGGAACGCTTTACCCATCAGCTTGTTGAGGCCCGTGCCCAGCGACGTTTGGTATTTGAAGTAGGCGGTGGAGATCACGTCACGCGCGTCCACACCCTCTGGCGTGTAGATCGCCGATACCGTGTCGGACGCCCATTCCGGCCCACGAGAGACCAGTTCGCATCCGTCCCAAGCCGCTACAGCCGCACGAACGCCTTCGCCCAAACGGTTGTGACGTGCCCAGATGCTTTCCATGCCAGCCTCAAGGATCATGTCGAGCGAGCAGCGCAGACCGCGCAGAAGCTGTGTGGCTGGCGTGTAGGGGAAGTAGCCGGTGTCATTAAGTTTGATCATGTCTTCAAAACTGAAGTAACAACGCGCCATGCCGGAGTTGCTGAGCGCCTTGTTGGCCTCTAGTGCCTTCTCGGACACACCGAGGAACCCAAGACCTGCAGGCAGCATGAAGCCTTTCTGGGATCCGGACACCGCGAGGTCGACGCCCCACTTGTCCATTTCGAATTCAATCGATGCGATAGAGCTGACACCGTCCACGAACAGCATCGCCGGGTGGTTCAGGCTATCAAGCACCTTGCGCACACCCGCGATGTCAGAGGTGACACCTGTCGCTGTTTCGTTCTGCGTGGCAAACACTGCTTTGATTTCATGATTGGTGTCAGCTTCCAGACGCTTGGCGTATTCGTCCAGCGGAACACCTTTGCCCCATTCGACGTCAACGCAATCAACGTTGAGGCCAAGGCGCTCGGCCATATCGACCCACAACAACGAGAACTGACCGAAGCGGGACATGATCACCTTGTCACCGGCCTGCAACGTGTTCTGGATAGCGGACTCCCATGCACCAGTTCCGGAGGACGGGAAGATGAAGACCCGACCGTTTTCCATGCGATAGGCTTTTTTGAGGTCTGTCAGAAGACCGCCGACAAGATCGCCAAAGTCCGGCGCGCGCATATCTTCCATGGGCACGTTCATGGATTGCCTAATGGGTTCGGGAATATTTGTTGGCCCCGGGATGAATAGGTGCTGAAAGCCGTTCATTTGCGTCTCCTTCGTTTCAAGCTGGGGGTCTATATCTATGTGAGCGCCCCCTTGCGCTACGCCCGAGGGGATATCTGCTGCGATCAGGCGGAAAATCAAGCACACCGAACGGGTGGGAAAAACCACCCCATTGGGTGGCTCAAGACCCGATTCGATCCAGCATACCACTGCATACCAAGTTTATCCTTGTTTTCTTGGGCTTATGCGCCATCTATAGCCCACTTTTTGGTGGGTTATATGGAGGGTAATCTAGTGTATGATCATCAGATGGACGCACTGAGACCCGACACCTCTTTGGCATTTGAGGCAATGACCGACCGACCAGAGGTGATCGTCGCTGACAGACAGCTTATCGTATGTCAGGGAATCGGATCGCTGGTTGCCCAAATCCCGGAAGTGAAACTTGGACAGTTCGCCACGGACCTGTCTGGTCTCTCCAAACTACTGACGTCGGTGAACGGTGAGGGTATCCTTATTTTGGGGGTTCGCCTCAATGATGCGGACCTGACAGCGGCGCTTAATATGGTCCGTAAGGATTTTCCCAAAGTGATGGTTGTGGTGGTTGCCGAGGATACCGAGTTCGCCTTTATCCGTACGGCCATCAAATCGGGTGCGAACTCTATCTGCATGATGAGCCAGATCCTGACCAGCCTGCCGAAAATTCTGGGCAAGCTGATTGAAGGGCATTCGATCCTGCCGACAGATGTTTTGCGCAAACTGACGTCAGAAAACGCCGACAGCCTGTCACGACGGGAACATGAGATCCTTGCTCTTCTGGTGGACGGGCTGACCAACTTTCAGATCTCGGCGCGCCTTGGTTTGTCTGAAAACACCGTGAAGTATTATCTCAAAGCGATCTACCAAAAGCTGGATGTGAATTCCCGAGGCGCTGCCATCGCGAAATACGTGGCTGGAAACTACTGACACACAGCGCATCTGCGAGTTTAGTTTGATACGACCAATCTGAGATAAGATGGTCGGCCCTTTTCAGCCTTTTTCAGACTTGGTACCGGTTCAACCGGTTGCGGTGTTGGCCTAGAGCGAATTGAGGCAGGCGTTCTATCATGCTTAACGGGATCAACTCGCGCATCGCTCAATTCAAACCGACGGGGCGTCTGTCCAATCTGGCCGCGCGTGATCAGGCATCCAATGGCACGGGTCACGTCCCCCATCTCGTCGCGCAACGGCAGGACCAAAAGTTCGCCGTGTAGTTCGGGCCGCCGCATCTGACCCGGCGACGTGATCATCGCCCGGAAAACGGCGCTTTCCGAAAACACTCGCTCCATGGCGTCGGCCAAATCTCCACGACCGCCGGGAAGGATACAGGCGCTAAGCGGCATGCCGCGGACATCCATACCCAGAAGATCAGCCAAATGACTGCCTGCCACGCGGAACCGAGATACGCCGGGCGCGATTTCTTCCAAGATGAACGTATAGGGCAGCAGTGGCCCAATGGCGCGCGGATCGATGTCGTTGCGGCGCGGCACTTCGAGGGCACCACGGGCACTATTCCAATACCGCAAGAGGTCATGGCTTGAGGGTCGTTCCTCGACTTTGGACTTCAGGGGTGTCGTCCGAGCTAAAAATCCGCGCAAGCGCGAGTGTGCTGGTGCGTTGTTGTAACCGATAATGGGTGTGTCATCCGCCATGGCTTTGCCCCGTTTGCGAGTACGCGGTCTTTGTCTTGACCGTTTGGTGCAAACAATTTGCCACGTATTTTGTTTCAAATATTCATAAATCCATAAGACTGGTTAACCCACGGTCAGTCGCCGGCGATGCAGTAACAGATCAAGTGCGTGGCTTGCCCTGACAGGGGCCATTGATTAGGAGAGGCGGAACAGCCTGCAATGGACAGGATTGCAAGGAGAGCAGCTTTGCTAAAATCAATGACAGCCTTCGCCAACGCCACCGGGTCTCATGAAAACTACACCTGGAGTTGGGAATTGCGCAGTGTGAACGGCAAAGGTCTGGACCTGCGGCTACGCGTACCCGACTGGATTTCCGGGTTGGAGGCAGCTTTGCGCGAGAAGCTTGGAAGGGCGTTGTCGCGGGGCAATGTCACACTCACACTCAAACTGTCGCGGGAAGAAGGCGCCGGGCGGTTGGCTGTGAATGATCAGGCCGTGGCGGACGTGTTGGCAGCGATGGACCAAATTGAATCCGCTGCCATGGAAAAGGGCATTACACTGGCCCCGGTGACGGCCGCGGATGTTGTGGGCATTCGGGGCGTTCTGGAACTGGGCGCGGTTGACGACGACAGCAGCGTTTTGGCAAAGCGACTGATCGCAGACATGGACCCCTTGATTGACGCCTTCGTTGCCATGCGCGCCAGTGAGGGCGACAAGCTCGGAAAAGTCATGGCGGCGCAAATCGACGAAATTGAAACCCTGACCCAAGCGGCGACTGACTTGATTGAAGCACGTCGTGACGACCTTGAAACCGGGTTTCGAGAAGCTCTGGCCCGTGTCCTCGATGGCATCGTGACAGTGGATGAAGATCGGGTGGCGCAAGAGGTTGCCGTGCTGGCCGTTAAGGCGGATGTCACGGAAGAACTGGACCGTTTGCGGGCGCACATCGCTGCGGCGAGGGAACTTTTGGCTGAAGGATCTCCGATTGGTCGCAAGCTGGATTTTCTGGCGCAGGAATTCAACCGAGAGGCCAACACGCTGTGTTCCAAATCACAGCATACAGAACTGACGCAAGTCGGGCTCACCTTGAAAACCGTGATCGACCAGCTTCGCGAACAGGTGCAGAATGTGGAGTGAGTTGATCACGCCGGATTGGGGGCCAGCCCCCAAACCCCCAAGGTATTTGAAACAAGAAAGAAGCATGGATTGGTCATGATGAGTGTTCGGCGCGGTCTTTTGATTATCTTGTCGTCGCCTTCTGGAGCTGGGAAATCGACGCTGTCCAAACGGTTGCTTGAATGGGACCCCGAGCTTTCGTTTTCTGTGTCCGCCACCACGCGCGCGCCTCGAGACGGCGAAGTCGACGGCAAAGACTATCACTTCATGAGCAAAGCGGGCTTTGAAGAGGATGTGGCAAGCGGGGAGATGCTGGAACATGCTGTCGTCTTCGGGAACTTCTACGGGTCTCCGAAAGGCCCGGTGGAGGCCGCCATCGGGCAGGGGCGAGATGTGCTCTTTGACATCGACTGGCAAGGCGCGCAGCAGATCCAGAACTCGACCCTTGGGCAGCACACGCTTTCAATTTTCATTCTGCCGCCGTCGATTGCGGAGCTGCGTCGTCGTCTCGAAGGGCGCGGGCAGGACAGCAAAGAGGTGATCGCTGGCCGCATGCGCAAAAGCTTGGACGAGATCAGCCATTGGGCAGAGTATGACTACGTTCTGGTCAATGATGATCTGGATGCCACCGAGGACGCCCTCAAAGGTATCGTAACCGCCGCCCGCCAACGCCGCATTCAACAGCCCAGCCTGAATGAGCACGTCCGCGCGCTTGCCCGCGAATTCGAGGAGATGTCATGACCATCTATGCCTTTGGCGATCACACGCCGCAGATTGACGACGATGCCTGGGTCGCACCCGATGCCAATATCATGGGCCAGATCGTTCTAGAGGCGGCCACGTCTGTCTGGTTCTGCGCCACCCTGCGCGGCGACAATGAACCCATAGTGGTGGGACAGGGTACCAATATTCAGGAAAACTGCGTCCTGCATACGGACATGGGCTTTCCCCTGACCATCGGGCAGGGTTGCACCATTGGCCACAAAGTCATGCTGCATGGGTGCACGATTGGCGACAACTCTCTGATTGGTATGGGCGCGACGGTGCTGAATGGGGCCAAAATCGGCAATAATTGCCTGATCGGGGCAGGGGCGCTGATCACAGAAGGCAAGGAGATCCCGGATGGGTCCCTTGTTATGGGCGTGCCGGGCAAGGTCGTGCGCGAACTGGATGAGGCTGCGATTGAGGGGCTCAAGAAAAGCGCGCTTGGCTACCAGCAAAACAGCCGCCGGTTCCGCGAAGGGCTGAGGCCGCTCTGAGGCAGGTTTGCCATGAACACAGATGCTATTTCTTCTCTACTTGGCGCGTTGCCTTTGGCGGCGGTTGTGATTGGTCGGGGAGAGCGTCTCGTAGGTGCCAATGACGCGGCGCATAGGCTTTTGGGAGATGGCATCGTGGGGCGGCATTTCATCACCGCGTTGCGCCAACCCTCAATTCTTGACGCCATAGAAGGCAGTCTGCGCGATCATGACACGCGCACGACGCGGTACCTGTCCAGTGACGGGACACAAGACACCACCTTTTCGGTCACCTGTGCGCCCGTTGAAACCGATGCGGGACGCGGGGTTCTGGTATGCTTTGAGGATGTCACTCAGCTAGAGCAGGCTGGTCAGATGCGGCGAGACTTCGTGGCCAATGTGAGCCATGAATTGCGCAGCCCGCTTACGTCTCTTCTGGGTTTCATTGAGACCCTGCAAGGACCCGCGAAAGGGGATGTCTCGGCAACGGAACGGTTCCTGAGCGTCATGCAGACAGAGGCCTCGCGTATGGAAAGGCTAGTGCACGATCTGCTTTCTCTAAGCCGTGTCGAAGAGCAACAACGCGTGCGCCCAACGGAGGCGGTCGATCTGTGCGGCGTGGTTCAAAGCGTCATACATGCGCTGAAATCCGTGGCAGATGACAATGATGTCGCGTTGATTGCAGATTTGCCCAATGAGCCGATCATTGTTCCCGGAGATGCCGATCAGTTGCAGCAGGTGGTCACTAACCTAGTCGAAAACGCGATCAAGTATGGCGGACGGGACAAACGCGTGTTTCTGTCGATCCGGACAACCGATAGCGAGCCTACATTACGAGATCCTGCGGCGGTGATAGCCGTGCGTGACGAAGGGGCGGGCATTGATCAGATGCACATCCCGCGCTTGACCGAAAGGTTTTACCGCGTCGACAGCCACCGATCGCGGGAAATGGGGGGCACAGGACTGGGCCTTGCGATCGTCAAGCACATAATTGGACGGCATCGCGGCAGGCTGAGAATCGAATCGACCTTGGGGCAGGGCACCGAGTTTCGTGTCGTGCTTCCCAAGGATACCCCGTCCGGCGGAAGTTAACGTAACGTCAACTTTATCTGAAAACCTATACAAATTCCGGATTTGTCCAGCATCCGCACCACTGACATAAAACTGTTACACAACCGTAACAAAAGCGTCGTGTGGCGCGTTTAGCAGAGCGTCACCGCCATCGCCTGGGATGGCATCAAAACGTTATCAGGAGTTATCCATGTCATATGCAAAACTGACCGCCTCTACCCTGGCGATCATTGCTGTTTCTGCGACCACTGCTGCCGCGCGCGACAACGTGCAGGTTGCCGGGTCCTCCACCGTGCTGCCTTACGCCTCAATCGTGGCAGAGCTGTTCGGTGACAACACAGATTTCCCGACACCGGTTGTTGAATCCGGAGGCTCTTCTGCGGGTCTTAAGCGGTTCTGCGAAGGTGTTGGCGAAAACACCATCGACGTTGCGAACGCTTCCCGCGCTATCCGTGAGAAAGAAATCAAAGCCTGCGCAGAAAATGGTGTGACTGACATCATGGAAGTGCGCATCGGCTATGATGGCATCGTATTTGCCAGCCAGCAGACTGGCCCGGCCTTCACCGCCTTCGAAGCCTCTGACATCTTCAACGCCATCGGCGCTAAGGTTCTTAAAGACGGCGCGATCGTCGACAACACGCATGAGACATGGGCTGAGTTCAACGCAGACTTGCCAGACGTGGAAATCGCGATGTTCATCCCGGGCACCAAGCACGGCACACGCGAAGTTTTCGAAGACAAAGTTCTTCTGAAGGGCTGCGAAGACACGGGCGCCATGGCGGCCATGATGGAAGCTGGCATGTCCGAGGATGACGCCGAAGATGCCTGCCTTGACGTGCGTCAGGACGGCAAGTCTGTCGACATCGACGGCGACTACACCGAAACGCTGGCCCGTATCGACGCCAACACCAACGGCATCGGCGTGTTTGGTCTGTCCTTCTACGAGAACAACCAGGACAAGCTAAAAGTGGCCACCATGGGCGGCGTATCGCCTTCCACCGAGACCATCGCATCCGGCGTTTACCCTGTGTCACGCCCGCTCTTCTTCTACGTGAAGAAAGCCCACATCGGCGTGATCCCTGGCCTGAAAGAGTACGCTCAGTTCTTCATGGCTGATGAGATCGCAGGATCCGGCGGCCCACTGGCAACCTACGGCCTCGTGCCCGATCCGGAACTGGCCGATACGCAGGCCGCGATTGCAGACGAAGCCACCATCGGCTCCGGTTCCTGAACCGACAATAAAACTTGCCCTGGGCGCGATTAACGCGCGCCCAGGTTCTAAACACTGCCAAGCTCAACCAAGAGCTTTCTGGGGGACAGGATGCCGCTTATCTGGCTCATAGTCGTGGTCGCGTTTATCGCCGCCGTCGGGTTTGTTCTGGGACGCCAACGCGCGCTGGCAAGCGCAAGTGGCGAAATCCGGGACCTCCACTCCCTCCCATCTTATTACGGTTGGAACGTGGCACTGAAAGCCTTGGTTCCCGCCTTTGGCCTGCTGGTTGTATGGCTCATCGCGCAGCCGATTTACGTGGGCAACACAGTGTCCGCCACGCTGCCCGATAGCGCAATTTCCGAAGGCTCGACTCGGGGTCTGGTGATGGCCGAGGTACGGCGCACATCGGAGGGCATCGAAAACGCAGTCGTCGCCGGGCTGATGGACGAAGATTTTGCCAGAAATGCCCGCGCGGATCTCAGCGATGTAACGCAGCGCCTGAAGGATGCCGGTCAAATCGTGACCTCTCAAATCACGCAACCGGTCTTGCGTGCCGCGCAGGACTACCGGGTGATGAACAAAGCCGGCACGCTTTACATGGCGGTCGCTGTTCTTTTGATCGCCGTATTCGGTTTTTTGTGGGCCATGCGTGAAACCCATGCAGAGTTCCGCGCCCGCAATGTAGTGGAAAATGGGGTGCGGGCACTTTTGATCGGAGCGGCGTCCATCGCGATCCTTACGACCATTGGGATCGTGCTGTCGCTTGTCTTCAACACCTATGAATTTTTCACGCTTTATCCCGCTTCCGAGTTTTTCACCAACCTAACCTGGGCGCCCAGCTTTTCGGGCCGGGGCGGGGGGTCTGACCTCGGCATCATCCCGCTTCTTTGGGGGACATTCTACATCTCGATCGTGGCGCTTGCGGTGGCTGTTCCGATTGGTCTTTTTGCTGCGATTTATCTGTCTGAATATGCATCCCCGCGCACCCGGTCCATTGCCAAGCCGATGCTGGAAGTGTTGGCGGGCATACCGACGATTGTTTACGGGCTTTTCGCGCTGCTGACGGTGGGTCCGCTGCTGGTGAGCGTGTTTGGCGATGACGGCTTTGGCTGGATGCAGTCAGGCACCGCGGTGATGACAGCTGGTCTGGTGATGGGCATCATGCTGATCCCCTTTGTCAGCTCTTTGTCCGATGACATCATTAACGCCGTGCCACAGGCCATGCGCGATGGCTCTTACGGGCTGGGTGCCACGAAATCAGAGACGATCAAGCAAGTTGTTCTGCCCGCCGCCCTACCGGGTATCGTGGGTGCGATCCTTTTGGCCGCGTCGCGCGCGATTGGTGAGACGATGATCGTGGTGTTGGGGGCAGGGGCCGCGGCCAAGCTCTCGTTAAACCCGTTTGAGGCCATGACCACGGTAACTGCCAAGATCGTAAGTCAGCTCACAGGCGACAGCGATTTCGCGTCACCCGAAGCTCTTGTGGCCTTTGCGCTAGGGATCACGCTTTTCATCATCACGCTGGGGCTCAACGTCTTCGCCCTCTACATCGTGCGCAAATACCGGGAGCAGTACGAATGACCGATATGAGCATGGATAGCGCCCCCAGAAAGGGCACGCTGACATCCGTGGACGACCGTACGAAGCGGCGCAACGCGGCAGAGACCCGGTTCAAAGCCTATGGAATTGCCGCGATCCTCGTCGGTGTCACATTCCTGATTGTTCTGGCTGTTTCGATCGTCCGCTCGGGCATTCCGGCCTTCACGCACACGGTTGTGCAAGCAGAGTTCACCCTGACGCAGGAACAGTTTGAAGAAGCGGAAGGAACGCTTTTCAAAACCAAGGCATATGAGCAATACTTCATTGCTTTTTTGCAGGAGAAGCTGACGGATAGGGGAATTGAAGTAGAGTTCGATGCCAAGGCCATCGAACGAATCATGGGTAAGGTGGGAGCTGACCTGCGCGAGTTCTACAACGCCACACCAGACGCCCTAGGAAGCCCGCAGAGTTTCGAGTTGTCGGCATCTTCGCGTGTTGATGGATATTTTAATGGTCGTGTGACGCGGGATACCTTGGTTGAAAGCCGCTTTCTGGAGTTGAGCGATCTGGACTTGGTGGACGCTCTTTACGAGGCCGACATCATCAAAAGCGCTTTCAACTGGAACTTCATCACTGGAGCGGATTCAGGCGTGGACAACCCCGGCGGCGCAGGGATCGGGGCGTCTGTCATCGGTTCTTTCTTCATGATGCTGGTTGTGTTGTTCCTGTCGCTACCCATTGGTGTCGCGGCGTCGATCTATCTTGAAGAGTTTGCCCCCAAGAACCGGTTTACAGACCTCATCGAGGTCAACATTTCAAATCTGGCCGCTGTACCCTCTATCGTCTTCGGTATTCTTGGCCTTGCCGTGTTCATCCAGTTCATGCACTTGCCGCAATCCGCGCCTTTGGTGGGTGGACTTGTCCTGACATTGATGACCTTGCCGACGATCATCATCTCGACCCGTGCGTCTTTGCGTGCTGTACCGCCGTCTATCCGCGATGCAGCACTCGGCGTAGGGGCCTCGAAAATGCAGGCTGTGTTCCATCATGTGCTGCCTCTTGCGATGCCCGGTATTCTGACCGGTACGATCATCGGTCTGGCGCAAGCCTTGGGCGAAACGGCACCGTTGTTGCTGATCGGCATGGTGGGCTTCGTGGCCCGCGGTTATCCAGATGGTATTGCGGCGGGCTTCACCGATCCCAACTCTGCCATGCCGGCACAGATTTACACCTGGGCCACGCGTGCCGACGTGGCCTTCTATGACAAAGCCTGGGGCGGGATTATCATCCTTCTGATCTTCCTGTTGTCCATGAACATCCTCGCCATCATTTTGCGTCGCAGATTTGAGCGCCGCTGGTAAAAAGGGACGAGACTTATGTACGATCTACTAACGACGGAGCGTGGCGTGACGAACGACGACATCAAATTCTCGGCCAAGAACGTTCAGGTTCACTATGGCGACACGCACGCGATCAAGGACGTGGATGTTGAAATCGCAGACAAAACCGTGACGGCCTTCATTGGCCCGTCGGGATGTGGCAAATCCACCTTCCTGCGCTGCCTGAACAGGATGAACGACACAATCGATATCTGTCGCGTTTCTGGTGATATTCTGCTGGATGGCGACGATATCTATGACAAGCGTGTCGATCCTGTCCAACTGCGCGCCAAAGTGGGCATGGTCTTTCAGAAACCTAACCCGTTCCCCAAATCGATTTATGACAACGTGGCCTATGGACCGCGCATTCACGGTCTGGCGAAGAACAAGGCGGAGCTTGATGAAATCGTTGAGAAATCTCTGCGTCGCGGAGCCATCTGGGATGAGGTGAAGGACCGTCTTGATGCACCGGGCACGGGTCTTTCGGGTGGCCAACAGCAGCGCCTTTGCATCGCTCGCGCCGTGGCCACGCAGCCCGAAGTCCTGTTAATGGATGAGCCGTGCTCGGCCCTCGATCCGATTGCCACCAGCCAGGTGGAAGAGCTGATCGACGAGCTGCGCAAGAACTTCTCCGTCGTGATCGTGACCCACTCCATGCAGCAGGCGGCGCGTGTCAGTCAGAAAACTGCGTTTTTCCATCTTGGCAACCTGGTGGAGTTTGGCGAGACCAGCCAGATTTTCACAAATCCCAAGGACGAACGCACCGAAAGTTACATCACCGGTAGGATCGGCTGAGGATAGACCCATGCAAGAGACCCATATCGCATCTGCTTTCGATCGCGACCTGGAAGCCATTCAGGCGCAAATCATGAAAATGGGCGGCCTTGTTGAGGACGCTATTTTGAAGGCCGCCACGTCGCTGGAAAAGCGGGACGAGGAAATGGCCGAAGAAGTGCGTCGCGCCGACACTGCCATTGACCGGCTGGAAGAACATATCAACGAGGAAGTGGCCAGGATAATTGCGATGCGTCAACCGGCAGCGGTGGACCTGCGGTTGATCCTGTCCGTGATGAAAATTTCCACCAATCTCGAACGGATCGGCGACTACGCCAAGAACATGGCCAAACGCACAACGGTTCTGGCGGGTATGCAGCAGGTGAACGGCTCTGCAGCGTCTATCCGGCGCATGGCCAAGGAAGTGGAACGCATGCTCAAGGACGTGCTAGACGCCTACATTCAGCGCGATGCCGATCTTGCCCACGAAGTGCTGTTGCGCGACGCGGATGTGGACCAGATGTACAACGCCTTGTTCCGAGAGTTTCTGACATTCATGATGGAAGATCCGCGCAACATCACCGCCTGCATGCATTTGCATTTCATTGCCAAGAACACCGAACGCATGGGCGATCACGTCACGAACATTGCCGAACAGGTTATCTATCTGGTCACGGGTGAAACGCCCGACGAAAAACGGCCCAAAGATGATCAAACCTCCGTCGACGCTAACGTTGCGCCGACCTGAGCGGGTAGGGGATCAGGACGCATATCATGGCCCATGATCAGCCGACAGTTTTGCTCGTAGAGGACGAACCGGCGCAACGCGAAGTGCTGGCCTACAACCTAGAAGCGGATGGGTTTTCTGTATCTACCGCCGAGAATGGGGAAGAGGCTTTGTTGCTGGCCGAAGAGGTGGCGCCCGACATCATCTTGCTGGACTGGATGCTACCAAATGTGTCGGGCATTGAAGTCTGCCGCCAAATGAAAAGCCGTTCGGCAACTAAGAGCACGCCCATCATCATGATTTCCGCGCGGTCAGAAGAGGTGGACCGTGTGCGTGGACTTGAGACAGGCGCCGATGACTACGTGGTTAAGCCTTATTCAGTCGTCGAACTGATGGCCCGCGTGCGCGCGCATCTGCGGCGGACACGACCATCCACCATGGGGGAGCGGCTTGAATATGCCGACATCCTGCTTGACTCCGAAACCCATCGGGTCACCCGTGACGGGCAGGAACTGAAGCTCGGACCCACGGAGTTCCGCCTGCTGTCGACCTTCATGGAAAAGCCGGGCAGGGTTTGGAGCCGCGAGGCGCTGCTCGACCGTGTCTGGGGCCGCGATATCTATGTCGATACCCGCACTGTGGACGTGCATATCGGTCGTCTGCGAAAGGCGCTTTGTCGTCATGGGGGCGATGATCCGCTGCGCACAGTGCGTGGGGCAGGGTACGCCTTGGGTTGAAAAGCCTGGGTTGACCAATTTGGGTTGAACAGACCATTTCGCGACGCTTTTACGCTGTTTGCCCACTCCGTTTCAGCCTATACATGTGCCACACCACATGCCGTATCGGAGATGACCCATGAGCCTCGACACCGCGCCTCTGAAGCCCAAGGACAAACCTGACCTCGCCACGTTCGACTGGGAAGACCCCTTTCAATTCTCGGATCAGCTGACCGAGGAAGAACGCATGATCGGCGACAGCGCGCGAAGCTTTGCAGACGAAGTGCTGGCCCCACGTGTTGTCGATGCCTATGCTAACGAAACTGTGGACCCGGGCATTTTCCGCGAAATGGGATCGATGGGCCTTCTGGGCACGACCATCCCCGAAGAGTACGGTGGGCTGTCGGCGGGCTATGTCAGCTACGGTGTCGTGGCGCGAGAGATTGAACGCGTCGACAGCGGCTATCGCTCGATGATGAGCGTCCAGTCGAGCCTCGTGATGTATCCCGTTTACGCTTACGGCAGCGAAGAACACCGCCAGAAATATCTGCCCGGCTTGGCCTCTGGTGAACTGATCGGCTGTTTCGGCCTGACAGAACCGGACGCGGGTTCCGACCCCGCTGGTATGAAAACACGGGCCGAGAAGACGGCGACAGGCTACAAGCTGACCGGATCCAAAACCTGGATTTCAAACAGCCCCGTTGCGGATGTATTCGTTGTCTGGGCCAAGTCAGAAGCTCATGGTGGCAAGATCCGGGGCTTTGTGATCGACAAAGGCACCAAGGGCCTATCTGCCCCTAAAATCGAGGGCAAACAATCTTTGCGCGCCTCTGTCACCGGCATGATCATGATGGATGGTGTCGAAGTTTCTGAAGACGCGCTTCTGCCCGGCGTTGAAGGGCTCAAGGGACCGTTCGGGTGTTTGAACCGGGCCCGCTACGGCATTGGCTGGGGCGTGATGGGTGCGGCGGAGTTCTGCTGGCACGCAGCACGTCAATACGGGCTGGACCGACACCAGTTCAATCGCCCACTGGCCCAGACACAGCTTTTCCAGAAAAAGCTTGCCGATATGCAGACCGAGATCGCATTGGGTCTACAGGCCGCGCTGCGTGTTGGGCGGTTGATGGATGAGGCCAAGGCCGCACCGGAGATGATCTCGATCATCAAGCGGAATAACTGCGGCAAAGCGCTCGAAATTGCCCGAATGGCCCGTGACATGCATGGCGGCAACGGGATTTCAGGCGAATATCAGGTGATCCGTCACATGATGAACCTGGAGACGGTGAATACCTACGAAGGCACGCATGACGTGCACGCGCTGATCCTTGGACGAGCGCAGACCGGTCTTCAGGCTTTTTTCTAAAGCAAATCAATCTGCAGCAGCCCTGAGTGAGACCGACTGTCGGGTTGGACACGTATGTCACTTTATGTATGTGCATTCGCGCACCGTGAACTGTGTTATTGGGCCAGTTTGCTCTTGGCCGCGCGATGGTTAGAAAACGGCTATAACTACACTCGTGGTCTGACCCATGGCACATATAACCGACGCCCCCTTTACCGAAGGCAACCTGATGCGACATGTCTCTGTGATGTCGCTCACGTCATCAATTGGATTGATGGCAATTTTCGCAGTGGACCTGCTCGACATCATCTTCATCTCGATGTTGGGGCAGGCGGAGCTGGCAGCGGCGGCCGGTTACGCGTCTTCACTGATGTTTTTCGCCAGCGCCTTCAACTTCGGACTTTCCATCGCCGCCGGGGCCCTGGTGGCCCGTGCAGTTGGGGCGCATGAGGATCAGGATGCCCGCGAGTTTGCCACCGTGGTTGCGGCTTTCTCAATTATATTAGGTATTTTGATCCCGATCCTCATGTTGTCGAACGTGTCATCTTTGCTTGGGCTTCTGGGCGCAACGGGTGAGATGGTTGAGATGGCGAAGGGGTATCTCTGGATCATCTTGCCGAGCACCGTGTTTTCTGGCCTCGCCATGATTGCTGTGGCCGTGATCAGGGCATACGGGGACGGAAAACGCGCGATGTATCCGGCTTTGGTCGGGGCAGGGGTAAATGCTGTTCTGGACCCAATTTTCATCTTTTCTCTCGGAATGGGATTGGAGGGGGCAGCCTGGGCCACCGTAGCGGCACGCGTCGCGACATTGGTTTGGGCCATCTACCCGGCCATTCGCCATTTCAACGCGTTCACCAAGATTCGGCCGGCCTGCATGAAGCGCGACTTCAAAATGGTGGCTGAGATTTCCCTGCCAGCCATGCTCGCCACGATCGCCACGCCCGTGGGTGCCGCGATCGTGACGCGTGAAATGGCCAAGTATGGCACTGACGCCGTGGCTGGCATGGCCGTGATCAACCGCATCATTCCCGTTGTCTTTTCGGTCGTTATGGCACTGTCGGGTGCCATCGGACCGATCATTGGCCAGAACTTCGGGGCAGGGCGGTTGGACCGCGTGCGGGAGGCATTCTTTGACGGGCTGAAATTTGTCGGTATTTACGTGATCGTCGCCTCTGCCTTGCTATACGTTTTGCGAGACCCAATTGCCGATCTGTTTGATGCCAGCGGAGAAGCGCGTGATTTGTTGATGCTGTTCTGCGGACCGCTGGCCTTGGCAATGTTCTTCAATGGCGCGATCTTCGTGTCCAATGCGACGTACAACAATCTCGGTCATCCGGTCTATTCGACATGGGTTAACTGGGGCCGTCAAACCCTGGGCACATGGCCTCTGGCCGTGCTCTTCGGCTCTTCCATGGGTGCCGAGGGTGTATTGGTTGGTCAGGCGATTGGTGGTGTGATCTTTGCGGGAATTTCTGTTTGGCTGAGCCTATGGATGGTGACGGAGCAGAAAAACCCTCTAAGACAAGTCACATGCCGATTCCAACTGCAGCGGCGGATGCATGAGATGTATAGTCGTTCTGCGAATACTTGAGCGGGGAGAGCTTTTTCGGTTTTCAAGATATAGGTCTAATTTGCGCATAATAAATATTATGTTAAGTATCGAGTAACGCAAAACCTCTGTTTTTCCCTTATTTCCCTGGTTTTCAGTACCAAACTGCTGCGACTGCATCCATGACACATCCCTTGAAAATGCGTCAATCTCTTCGCACGCACTCTCGACACGCGATGCATCCATCTGTTTAACAAACAAAAACATGAGAGCAGCGGTATGACATCGATCCTGATCCTCAATGGTCCCAATCTCAACTTGCTGGGTCAACGCCAGCCGGAAGTTTACGGCGCAACCACACTCGCAGAGATCGAAACTGCGTGTCAGGCCAAAGCCAAAGCTCTGTCGGTTGATCTGGCGTTCGAGCAGACGAATTCTGAGGGCGCCCTCGTTGACATGATCCACGCCGCCAAGGGCACGCATGACGGGATCATTCTGAATGCTGGTGCTTACACGCACACGTCCGTGGCATTGATGGATGCAATCTCATCGGTGGAGCTGCCGGTGATCGAGCTGCACCTCAGCAACATCCATGCGCGCGAACCATTTCGGCATGTGTCCTACATCTCCAAAGTCGCCGTGGGCGTGATTTGTGGTTTCGGACCAGCGGGTTACACGCTGGCCCTGGACGCCATGAAGGGGCATCTAGAGGGGTAGGCGCCCCCCTACTCTACTGGTTCGGAAAGTAGTCCTCACACCTGCCTTCGCGGTAGACATCCGCCGTGCAGCAATGCAAGCCGCCGCCGAACGCATAGGCGTCGCGCAGGTCCACCTCGACCACTTCCATGCCTAGTTTATCCATTTGCTCCGCCTGATAAACCTCTGTTTTCTCGACACAAACTGTCTTTGGATCGAGGACCAGTACGTTCATTGAAAGCCAAACGGATGAATAACATAGCGGCGGTGGTGTGTTGTGCGCCGGCTGTGCAGCGTCGACGATTTCCCAGCCATTGGCTTCAAACATGTCGCGCTGATCTTCTGGCAGCCGACGTTGCGGGTTGTTGAGGATAAGACCAGGACGCAACGGCGTGAAGGTCGCATCGATGTGGATCGGATACGGATCGCCGGGGAAATTCACCGCATGTACACGGTGGTTCGGGAAATGGCGCCGGATCCATTCGATGCCTTTAAGGTTCGTTGTAAACCCATGTTGTACAACCAAATCTTTCCCAAATCGTAGCACGTCCGCGGCGTCAAAAAGCGGCTCTTCTTCGGTTGTGACAAAGAACTTCTCTGCCGCCCATTTGAGGCGCTTTTCGACACCGATTTTGTCCGAAAGATAGTCCGGGTGATAATCTGCATCCGTCAGGCGCGGCTTGGGGGCGGCCTCATGGCGGAAGTTGGGATCTTCTTCCCAGTAGCGCTGCATGAGGGGGCGGTAGTTGAGATATTCAAACCAGCGGCAGCGGTAAGACATTGTGGCTTCAAGGATTTCCGAGCCGACCGTCAGAAGAACATCGCGTGGTGGCATGCATCCGAATTGGCTGTCGGTGTGAAAGTCCGGTGTTGTCACGGGCTTTGAGTGGTCGATGGCATCTGGGCGATCCACGCGAATCCCGCGTGATTTCAATTGGTTAGCAAAGGTGTCGAGCAACTCATTGGCACGATCAATCGTCTCCTGGGGCCGCCTGCCCCACTGCCCGCGCATGTCGCTGTCTTCGGGCACTTTGGCATCAAGGGCGGGTTCCTCGGGCGGGATATGGCAGTTATCTGCGCGACCGACGATCACGTGACGCAAAGGATCCCATTCATTCCAAGAGTTTACGACGGTTTTTTCAGGTGACCATGTCATTGGCGTGTCTCCATTCTGTGCGGGAGACAGCGGCCCGAGACCTCAACCTCCCGATTGAAAATCCCGGCGTACAGGAACGTTGTTCGTGGTGATGTCGGCAAAGCGACGCCATCGCCCTGCCCTGACCGCAATTTGTACAATTTGGGGTCAGTTGAAAAGGGTCAAAACACAAAATGGGGGCACTCGTGAGCGCCCCCAAATGTTTCAGAAGTCTTAAAGAACGGCGTCAGCCGCCAGCAGCTGTCTTGGCAACTTCTGCGGCGAAGTCTTCTTCTTTCTTCTCGATGCCTTCACCCACTTCAAGGCGGACGTAGCCGGTGATCTCGGCGCCCGCTTCTTCCGCCGCTTTTGCAACGGTCAGGTCGGGGTTGATCACGAAGGCCTGGCCCAGAAGCGTGACCTCGGCCATGAACTTCTTCATACGGCCTACGATCATCTTCTCGATCACCTGCTCCGGCTTGCCGGATTCGCGGGCGATGTCGATTTGGATCTGGCGCTCTTTTTCGACCACGGCCGGGTCGAGGGAGGCTTCATCCAGAGACGCAGGGTTTGTCGCCGCGATGTGCATGGCGACCTGCTTGCCGAATGCCTCGTCACCGCCGCTGAGCGCGACCAGAACGCCGATCTTGCCCATGCCGTCGGCGGCGGCGTTGTGGATGTAGGACACAACGGTGTCGCCTTCGAGCGCGGACATGCGGCGCACGGACATGTTTTCACCGATGGTCGCAACCGCGTCGGTGATTGTGGCTTCAACCGTTTTGCCGCCCATGTCGGCCGCTTTCAGCGCCTCGACGTCAGACACGCCCAGAGCCGCGCCCGCGATGCCGGCGACCATGTTCTGGAAATCGGCGTTCTTGGCAACGAAGTCGGTTTCGGAGTTCACCTCAACGGCCACGCCTTTGCCGCCGTCAACCTTGACCGCAACAAGACCCTCGGCCGCCGTCCGGCCGGATTTCTTGGCCGCTTTCGCGAGGCCCTTGGTGCGCAGCCAATCGACTGCGGCTTCCATATCGCCATCGGTTTCTGTCAGCGCTTTCTTCGCGTCCATCATGCCTGCGCCTGTGCTGTCGCGCAGTTCTTTCACCATTGCAGCTGTGATCGCCATGTTGGCTCTCCCCAATTCAAATCGATTGAAACGTTGAACGCGGCGGGTATGGCCGCCGCGTATGTCAGATGTGTGACGGCAGGTTAGCCTTCAGCTTTTTCTTCTGCCGGAGCGTCTTCGGCAGGCGCTTCTGCTACGGCTTCGGCGGGCGCTTCTTCAGCGATCACCTCTTCCACCGGGGCCTCTTCCATCGCGCCCATGTCAACGCCAGCCGCGCCCAGCTGGGCGGACATACCGTCAAGTGCAGAGCGCGCCGCCAGATCGCAGTAGAGCGAGATTGCACGGGCTGCGTCGTCATTGCCGGGGATGATGTAGTCGATGCCGTCAGGCTTGCAGTTGGTATCAACCACGGCGACCACGGGGATGCCCAGCTTGTTGGCTTCTGCCACGGCCAGCGCCTCTTTGCGCACGTCGATGACGAAGAGCAGGTCCGGCACGCCGCCCATTTCGCGGATACCGCCGAGGGAGGCTTGCAGTTTGGCCTGCTCACGCTCAAGGCCCAGACGCTCTTTCTTGGTCAGGCCTTCTGCGCCGGTGCCGATCGCTTCGTCGATTTCGTTCAGACGTTGGATCGATTTCGAAACGGTCTGCCAGTTTGTGAGTGTGCCGCCCAGCCAGCGGTGGTTCATGTAATACTGCGCGCATTTCTCTGCTGCTTCCGCAACGGGGCCCGCGGCCTGACGCTTGGTGCCAACAAAGAGAATGCGACCGCCCTTGGCCACGGTTTCGCGCACAGCGTTCAGCGCTGCGTCGAGAAGCGGGACCGTTTGGGTCAGGTCGAGAATGTGAATGCCATTGCGCGCGCCATAGATGTACTCGCCCATGCGAGGGTTCCAACGCTGCGTCTGGTGGCCGAAGTGAACGCCGGCTTCAAGCAGCTGGCGCATGGTGAACTCTGGAAGAGCCATGTGTCGTTTCCTTTCCGGTTTACGCCTCGGTACGGGATGAGAAGCGGATGCTTCAACCGGTGGACGTACAGGGATGTCTCCCCTGTCTGCCCGCCCGTACCTGCGGATTTCGTGGCGCGCGTATAACTGGTTATCTTATGGGTGACAAGGGCTGTTGTGTTCGAGCCTAAGGGGCCGATTCGATGCGTAAAAACAGGAAGGTGGCGTTAAGCTGCCCCTTGTCTTTCAGCGCGACGGAGATTTGGTGGTCCGGGGTGGTGTAAAACACCTGCTGATAGCTGTCGGGATGGTTGACCTGGGCGTGATCGGGAACGGCTTTGTTGAAACACCCGTCGAGGGCGGTTTCGGCTGCGGAGAACGCGGCAAGCGCGGTGTCGGAGCGGTAATCAAAGCGCCACTGGCAGAACTGGGCCTCCTGCCCGGCATCGTCCAGATACGCGCCGCAGTCTGAGGACAAAGCGGCGGGGGCTGATATCTCGATGCTTTGGGCGGAGCCCAATGGCTCACAAGAGACGTCGGCATTGGCTTGGGCGCGCGCAGTTGGCGTGATGACAAGGGACAACACTGTGATGAGGCACATTAATAGGCGCGGGTAAGTCATTCAAATTGCGCCCAATTCATCCCTTATGACGGCTTCCAGCCACGGCATAGCATCAATCACAGCTTGGTCGAGCTGCGCCGCCCCAACCGGAGCATAGTACCATGTCTCGTCCGTCCAGGAGAGCAGCCACGCCCCGCAGTGCTGTGACAGGCCGCATTCCGCGGATGCCGCCTCATCAGATGCGCGATCTTCCGCGCTTTGGGTCACAAGCGCCCATGCCCACTCTGCCGTTTGCCCTGTCTGGAAAGTCTTGGGGCTGTCAAACACAACGCCTGTGATGTCGAAGGCGTTGGACAGTGAGGGGTCTGACATCTGTGCACGCAGCCGGTCTTCCGGGATGCCCGACAATCTTGCGAACTCTGCCAGAAGCGCGGGATGAATATGCTCCAGCCGCGTGGCGCGGATCACCCGTTGCGTGCGGCCACTGGACAGGAAGTCGAGGTTGTTGGCATCCGGGGCGAGGCTGAGATGGATGAATTCCGATATCACTTCGGACTTACGCTCTTCCCGCGGTGGGGAAAACAGCGCGGACTTGGAGAGGCTGATGGCGACCAGTGCCAAGACGAAGGCGGCTAGTCCTGCATTGATCACAAGCTTTTTCAATCCGGCCTCGTTCCACACGCGTTGCAAACCGCAAACAGGCTTGCACCCAAAGCGCGGAGCGTCAACAAGGGGGCCATGCGCACGGGCATTCTTTGCATAGGATCTGTTCTTTGGGACGTCATCGGGCGGGCCACATGCCCGATGCGGCAAGGTTCGGATGTGGGTGGAGAGATCACGCGCCTGCCCGGTGGAGTGGCGCTCAACATCGCGATGACCTGTGCCCGTTTCGGGATGGACCCTGTGTTGCTGACCGCCGTAGGACAAGATCGCGCCGGTGATGAGCTGTTGGTCAGTTGCGCCGAGATGGGGCTGGATGTTCGGCATGTCTATCGCTCCGCCGATCTGCCCACGGATCGGTACATGGCTATCGAAGGCAGCAACGGTGTGATTGCCGCGATTGCCGATGCGCGCAGTTTGGAGACGGCTGGCGCGCGCATTCTGTCACCGTTGACCGAAGGCCCGTTTGGCACGATGGACGCGCCCTATGACGGAATGGTCGCGATTGACGGGAACTTGACGGTGGACCTGCTGGAAGAGATGGCGACAGGCGATATGCTGCGTGACGCCGATCTGCGGATTGCGCCCGCCTCCCCCGGTAAGGCAGACCGGCTTTTGCCGTTTGTGAAGGCGGGACGGGGCGTGCTTTACGTGAATTGCGAAGAGGCGGGCATTCTGTGTGGTCGCACGTTCGACGATGCGGCGGCTGCGGCCGAAGCGCTTGTTGCCAAGGGGGCAAAGCGAGCGGTCGTGACATTCGGTGGATCAGATGCCGCGGACGCGCAGGCGGGATCGGTGCTCACGGGCACGCCACCCGAAATCACCGTGGCGCGCCTGACCGGAGCCGGGGATACATTCATGGCGGCACACATTGCTGCAGAAGCGCGCGGTGCGGACCGTGCTGAAGCGTTGTCGGAGGCTCTCAAAGCAGCAGGCGATTATGTTTCACAGGCAGATGCATCATGATTGACGTGCGACGGTCCCCTGAGGTGCAAGCAGCGCAAGATGACGGCCTGCCTATTGTGGCGCTGGAAAGTACCATTATCACGCACGGGATGCTTTGGCCGCGCAATTTTGAGACGGCTTTGCAGGTTGAAAACAAGGTCCGCAGCGAGGGGGCCGTGCCTGCCACCATTGCCGTGCTGGACGGGGTTTTGCATGTGGGACTGACGCAAGAGCAACTGGAAACGCTCGCTCAGTCACAAAACGTGGCCAAGCTCAGTCGCGCCGATCTGGCCGTTACCATGGCGCGAGGTGATACCGGGGCCACGACGGTTGCCGCCACGATGATCGCCGCGCATCTGGCGGGCATTGCCGTGTTCGCGACTGGCGGCATTGGCGGCGTGCATCGCGGGGCCGAAGAGAGTTTCGACATCTCCGCAGACCTGCAGGAACTGGCGCAAACCCCGGTCAGCGTTGTCTGCGCGGGCGCCAAGGCCATTCTGGATGTGCCAAAGACACTTGAGGTTCTTGAGACCCTTGGCGTGCCGGTCATCGCCTATGGGCAAGACAGCTTTCCCGCGTTCTGGTCCGCCACATCCCCCCTGCCCGCACCGGTACGGATGGATGATCCGGACACGATCGCGCGTGCGCATTTGATGCGTGGGGAGCTGGGTCTGCCCGGTGGTCAACTGATCGCTAACCCAATTCCGTTCGAGGCGGAGATACCGCAGGACGAGATGAACCCGATTATTGAGGCCGCCGTGGCCGATGCCGCGCGCCAAGGGATCGCGGGCAAGGATGTCACGCCTTACATTCTCGCCGAGGTCTTCAAGCGTACCGATGGACGCTCTCTGGAGGCCAACATCGCCCTTGTGCTTAACAATGCGGCACTTGCAGCCCGAATTGCCTGCGCGCTGGTCCGTCTGAGACCCAAATAAAGGTTCTTATTGTGCCAAGCGCCGGTTGTGCTTAGATGTTTTCTGCACGGTGACCGCCCGGTCACGCCAGAGACATCCCCGGCATGAACACGCCATTTGACGAAGAAAAGCTTCTACCGCCAAAGAAACCGCGCCGATTTTCCGGTTTGCGGGCCAGTTTTCTGACCGGCATTGTCGTGATTGCCCCGGTGGGCCTTACCATCTGGTTTGTCTGGACGCTGATGGGATGGGTGGACAGTTTCGTTCTGCCCCTGGTGCCGTCGCAGTTCCGCCCGGAGCAGTATATCGGCATCAACCTGCGCGGCGTGGGTGTCATTATCTTCCTGATTTTCACGGTGCTCGTGGGCTGGATCGCGAAAGGCCTGATCGGGAAGTCATTGATTGGCTTTGCCGAAAGCCTTGTGGAACGCATGCCCGTGGTGCGCACGATTTATTCGGGCGTCAAACAGATTGCCGAGACGGTCTTCGCCCAGTCTGAGCGCAGCTTTGAAACTGCCTGTCTGATTGAATATCCGCGCAAGGGCATCTGGGCCATCGGGTTTATCTCGACCCAGGCCAAGGGCGAAGTGGCGGGCAAGGCCGGGACAGGTGGCGACTTGATGAGCATCTTTGTGCCCACGACGCCCAACCCGACCAGTGGGTTTTTGCTGTTCTTCCCGGCGGAAGACATCATCGAACTCGACATGAGCATCGAGGAAGCGGCGAAACTGGTGATCTCTGCCGGTCTGGTTTATCCCGAACACCCTGACATCGTGGACAAAGTTAAAGCGGCCTGATCCGGGATCACGCGCCGGATCACCCATATGTGCCGGTCAGATCCACGCTGTCCCGCACACCAAGATCCTCGAAATGCGCCTCCAAGAATCCATCTGCGGCGCGGCGCCCGGCCTCTTTGAGACGGGATAGTGTGACAGGCGTGGGCACCAGCTTGGTTGCCACGCTCATCTCCCGCATCAGGTCATCATCAGCGATCATGTGCACGAAGACCCGCTTCATGGCGCCCTTTTTCATCTGACCTTCATCAAGCAACCGCTGCACGAAGGAGATTGCGCGCAGCTCTCGCATGAGCGAACTGTTAAAACTTACCTCGTTGATCCGGTTTTGGATGTCCTGCGGGGATTTCGGCACATCCGGACGGTAGAGCGGATTGATGTTCACGATGACGATGTCGTCTGGCAGCTCTGGCTTGAAGAGCGGAAAGAGCGCCGGGTTACCGGCATAACCGCCATCCCAGTAATGTTCCCCGTCGATCTCAACCGCCTGAAACATGGTGGGCAAGCAGGCAGAGGCCAAAAGACTGTCGGTGGTGATGTCCTCGCCTTCGAAAATCCGGATCTTTCCGGTGTGCACGTTTGTGGCCCCGACGAAAAGCCAGGGATCGGCCTGGGCACAGACCTTGTCATATTCAAACGCCTTGGCCACGCGTTCCAGAGGGTTGGCGTAAAATGGGCCATAGGCGTAGGGCGAGACCATGTGGCTCAGCGCTTCGGCGGCCAAAAACGGCGGGGACAGTTCCAGCCACTGCGCCATTTGCCCTGCCATGACGCCAGAGCCGGTCATCCAGGCAGGCAGGCGTGGGTCTTGTGCGGCGCCCATCTGTTGCCAGAGCCAATCAAGCTTTTCGCGCGCCCCGTCGCGGCCGTCTTCCACCCAGCCCGCCTTGAACGCGGCCCCGTTCATGGCACCCGCTGAGGTGCCCGAGATCGCCGCCACCTCCAGGCCGGTTTCTTCCAAAAGCCGCTCCAACACACCCCAGGTGAAGGCACCATGGGCACCGCCGCCCTGAAGGGCCAGATTGATACGCTTTGCTGCCATGCTTCTTTCTTGTCTCAAATACCTCGGGAGAGTCGCCCCGCGGGCGACGGGGGCAGTGCCCCCAAAACTATAGCGCCGTCCAGCCGCCATCCACGCTGATCGTGGTGCCAGTCACCTGCGCGGCTGCGTCCGAACAGAGGTACAGCACCGTGCCGCCGATCTGCTCGACCGTCGCGAATTCCTTCGACGGCTGGCGGGTCAACATCACGTTGCGGATCACGTCCTCGCGGCTCATGTTGTACTCTTTCATCGTGTCGGGAATCTGCGCCTCGACCAGCGGAGTCAGCACATAGCCCGGGCAGATCGCGTTGGCGGTGATCGGCTCTTCTGCTGTTTCTAACGCGGTGACCTTCGTGAGGCCCACCACGCCATGCTTGGCGGCCACATACGCGGACTTATAGGGGCTGGCCGTCAGACCATGGGCAGAGGCTATGTTGACGACCCTGCCCCAGCTACGTTCCCGCATCACAGGCAAGGCGGCAGCGGTGGTGTGGAAGGCAGACGACATGTTGATCGCGACAATCGCGTCCCATTTCTCAACCGGGAAATCGGGGATGCCCGCCACATGCTGGATGCCTGCATTGTTGACGAGGATATCGCACCCGCCCGCCTTCTCAATCAACGCACGGCAGGCGTCGGGGTCGGACATATCGGCCTGGATGTAACGCACCGTGGCGTTGTGATCTGCGCTGATCTTTTCGGCCAGTTGGTGATCTTCATCGCGATCCGAGAAGGAGTTGATCACAACCTCTGCCCCGGCCTTAGCCAGTTCGATGGCTGCCCCCAATCCAATGCCCGAGTTTGAGCCGGTGACGACGGCGGTTTTGCCTTTGAGATCCATGGTGACACTCCTGCATGAAAGGTTTGATGCGACCCTGCCATGCTGCAGGTGCAAAGTACACCGGGTGCCGTCGAGAATGCGCACACATTGCCGAGACGCGCCACTGCCACGCTCGAAACAAAAAAAAACGCCGGCACGAAGCCGGCGTTAAGTTATTGAGGCAGGTTTCATACAGGCAAGAAACCTATCGAGCAGTAGTCTTTGTATACGCGATAGATGCTCACGATCCAAGCTAAAAGTTTGAAAATACATCAATCCGTCATTACCGTTCTAATCAATGAAACAAGGCTGTAGCGGGATTGTTGCCAAATTGAGACCAGATTTTTTCAACTTTTACAGGTTCTTTTCCACAGGAATCGCCGCTCTGACCGGGGCGGTTCTTGGTGCGCATATGGCGTTGGCAGAGCCTGCACACGGCATAGCTATGTATGGCGACCCCGATCTGCCACCGGATTTTGTGTCGCTGCCTTATGCCAATCCCGATGCCCCAAAAGGTGGGCGCGTCGTCACGGGCAATGTCGGCAGCTTTGATACGCTCAACCCCTTTGCCCTCAAAGGCCGTTCCCCCTGGCAGCTGCGTTTTCTGACCCACGAAAGCCTGATGGAGCGGTCGTGGGATGAGCCCTTCACGCTTTATGGGCTGTTGGCCGAATCGATTGAGACCGGTCCGAATCGTGAATGGGTGGAATTTACCCTGCGCGAAGGGGCCCGATTCTCGGACGGTTCACCGGTGACGCTAGAAGATGTGATCTGGTCTTACGAGACATTGGGCACCCAAGGCCATCCGCGCTATCGCAATTTCTGGACGGCCATTGAGAGCATTGAGGCCACCGGCCCCCGCAGCCTGCGCCTGACCTTCAATCGCGAAGATCGGGAGCTGGCGCTGATCGCCGGGCTGCGGCCGATCCTGAAGAAGGCGCAATGGGAGACGGCGGATTTTGAAGCGGCCCGGATTGAGGATGTGCCGATCGGGTCTGCGCCTTACGTGGTGGCGGAGCATGAGGTGGGCCGCTACGTCGTTTTGCGGCGCAACCCGGACTATTGGGGTCAGGATCTTCCTTTGCGACGTGGCACGGCGAATTTCGATGAAATCCGCATTGAGTTCTACGCCGACAACACGGTCATGGAGGAGGCGTTCAAGGCCAAGTCGCTATTCTATCTGCGAGAGTTCAATGCCGAGCGGTGGGCCACGCAATACGACTTCCCGGCTGTGCAATCGGGGGAGATCGTCAAATCCGAAATTCCGCATTCCAAACCCTCGGGCATCACCGGGTTTGTGTTCAACACGCGCCGTGCGCCACTTGATGACTGGCGGGTGCGCGATGCGCTGATCCACGCGTTCAATTTCGAGTTTGTCAATGACACCCTGACCGGTGGCCGCCAGCCGCGTATCACCTCGTATTTCTCCAATTCCGAGCTGGCCATGCAGCCCGGCCCGGCGGAGGGGCGCGTGCGTGAGTTGCTGATGCCATTTGCCGACACCCTGCTGCCAGGTGCGATGGAGGGATACACCCTGCCCCAAAGTGACGGCACCAAGCGCAACCGCGGCAACATCCGTGCGGCCATGGCGTTGTTGAACGAGGCCGGTTGGGAAGTCGTGGACGGCGTGCTGCAAAATGCAGATGGCCAGCCTTTCGTTCTGAATGTTTTGCTGCAACAGGACGCCCTCCTCGCGCAGGCGCGGACTTACATGGATATCTACGCGCAGTCGCTCGAACGGCTTGGGATTGACCTGAAGATTGAGACCATCGACAGCGCACAGTACAGCGCGCGAACGACGGAATTCGACTATGACATTACCTTCATGCGCCGCGCGCTCAGCCTTAGCCCCGGCAATGAGCAGCGCAATTCCTGGGGGTCAGAGGCGGCGGATCAACCCGGCAGTGGCAACCTGATGGGCATGAAATCGCCAGCCGCAGACGCCATGATCGGCGAAATTCTGACCTCGGAGAGCCGGGAAGACTTTGTGGCGGCTGTCCGCGCATTGGACCGGGTGTTGATTTCTGGCCGCTATGTCATTCCAATTCATCAATATTCTATCGGACGGATTGCCCATTTGGCGGAATTGCGCTATCCAAGCGAACAATTGCCAGTTTATGGGGACGGGGTTTGGTTCCTTCCGCATGTCTGGTGGTATGAGGCAGATGAGCAATAGAGGCCGATAACGGCCCAATAGGTGAAATGATGAAAAAGCTGGTTGCCATAATGGCTATCGCAGTTGCCCTTGCCGGGTGTGCGACGGTTGATGGCGTTGGCCGCGATATCTCTGGCGCGGCGCGCGGCGTACAAAGCTGGTTCTAATCTCCAGCCCTTCATAAATCTGTTACAGGCCTGCGTTACCGCGCGAGGCATGAATATACTTGTGCTCTGCACCGGGAATTCTGCCCGGTCTATCCTGCTGGAAAGCGTCTTCAATACCGAAGGCCTTGGTCGCGTACGCGCCTATTCTGCAGGCTCACAGCCTGCCGGCCAGGTGCATCCACAGTCCCTTGTTTTGCTGGAAGAGCTTGGTCATGACGTGACCAATGCACGCTCCAAAAGCTGGGACGAATTCGCGCAAGACAACGCAGCCGAAATGGACATGGTGATCACCGTATGCAGCTCGGCTGCCGGGGAGACCTGCCCTATCTGGCCAGGGGCTCCGATCCGGGCGCATTGGGGTGTGGATGATCCGGCCAAGGCAGAAAAAGCAGATTGGCAGGTGGCGTTCGAAGACGCCTACGCGGCCCTTTTCGCACGCGCTAAGGCGCTTTTGGATCTGCCGTTTGAGACGATGGATGCCGGGGAGTTGAAGGCGACGCTGGATCGTATTGGGCGGGTGTGATTCTACCTAATTACTTGAGGTTATTGTCACAAGCTTTTGCTTTTATGTCTTATTCAGTTCTGTCTGCGTTAAACGTGAAAAGCTGCTGACCCTGCAGGGTGTAGCCATTGATCAACCGTTTCGCGCGATCGGAAACAAGCCATTGTCGAAGTGTCTCCGTGGCATCTGCCTTTACGTGAGGATGCCGCGCCGGGCTGACGGGGATGAAGCTGTACTGATTGAAAAGCACGGGATCGCCCTCGAAAATCAACGCAAGGTCACTCTTGTTTCCGAAATTAAGCCAACTGGCGCGGTCTGTCAGGATGTAAGCACCCAGACCGGCGGCGGTGTTCAGGGCAGCCCCCATGCCTGCCCCGACGGCTTTGTACCAAGCGCCCTCGGGTGAGATGCCTACGCTGTCCCAGAGCGACTTTTCTTTCTTATGCGTGCCGCTGTCATCGCCCCGGCTGATGAAATCGGCCTGGGTCATGGCGATGGCACGCAGGGCTTGAGCGGCACTGTCCAACTGAGCGACTCCGGCGGGATCCGACTGAGGCCCAACGATCACGAAATCATTGTACATGATCTGGGTTCGCACTGTGCCGTAGCCTTCCGCGACGAAGGCCTCCTCTGCAGCGCGGGAATGGACCAGAATGGCATCCACATCTCCCGCGCGGCCGAGTTTCAGCGCCTGGCCTGTGCCGACAACAAGGAGTTGGACATCGAGGCCGGTATCGTTCGCGATCTCCGGCAAGAGGACATCTGCCAACCCCGAGTTATGGAACGACGTGGTGACGGCCATGCGCAGGGTTTCGGCCATTGTTGCCAATGGAAAAAGCATCAAGGCAATCGCAAAGAGTACTGATTTCATTCAACAATGTCCCCACGCAAAAACGCTTGTGCTTCTACGGTCACCGGTCCTGCAAAGAACGTATCCGCGGCCCCACGTTCGTGAACCTTGCCTCTCAAAAGGAAGACAACATCATCCCCTAACCTGCGTGCCTGACCCAGATCGTGAGTAGAGAGTATCAATCGTGTTCCCGATGCGCAGACCTCTTGAAGGATGGCTTCGATCTCTCGAGTGGATCGCCCGTCAAGCGCAGCGCAGGGTTCATCGAGAAACAAAACCGTAGGGTCACCGATCATGGCCCGGGCCAAGGCCAGTTTTTGTTGTTCACCGCCTGACAGCGCGCGCGCAGGTCGGTTGAGCATGTCTGACAAGCCCACACGAGCCGCCCAGCTTTCCGCGCGGGATCGTGCCTCGGATTTCGCAACGCCCGCGACCTGCAGCGGATAGGCGATGTTGTCGAGCACAGACCGGCGGAGCATGACGGGGCGCTGGAAGACGAAAGCCTGCTGCGCACGGGCCTGATCGACAGGTACGCTCCATGTGATGTCCCCGGCGGAAAGACGGGCCGTGCCGTGCAGCATGGCCAGAAGAGACGTTTTGCCCGACCCGTTGGGCCCGACAACGACCGTCGTGCCCTGCCCGTCCAGATCCAGATCGACCGGCCCGACCAGAACGGTCCCGCGGCGGGATGAGACGGCCCCACGGACACGGAGAGGAAACAGCGCGCTCACCACCGCCCCTCCACTTCTGTGCGGCTGAGCGCGTGCATGGCAAGGTTGACCGCGATGGCGAGCGCAATCAGCACGAAGCCGAGACCTAAGGCCAGGGCGAAATCGCCTTTGCCGGTCTCCAGTGCGATGGCCGTTGTCAGTACGCGGGTGGCGTGATCGATGTTGCCGCCCACGATCATGATCGCGCCCACTTCGCCGATGGCACGCCCAAACCCTGCGAGCGAGGCCGTCAGCAAGGCACGGCGTGCGTCCCAGAGAAGCGTGCGCATCTTTTGTGATTGACTGACATTAAGAGAGATCAGCAAGTCATGGTAATCTGTCCATAATTCACGTAAAGACTGATGCGCGATGGATGCTATGAGGGGTACGATGATGATCACCTGCGCGATTATCATGGCCGTGGGTGTGAAAAGAAGACCGAACACGCCGAACGGGCCGGAGCGGGACAAAAGAACATAGACGATGAGCCCCACGACGACCGGCGGAAGGCCCATCAGCGCGTTCAGGATCGCGATCACCATCCGACGCCAACGGAAGCGGCGCACGGCGAGGACGGCTGCCAATGGCAAGGCGATGACAGAGGCGATGACTAGCGCGGTAAGGGTCACCTGAAGCGACCGCAGCGTGATCTCGATCAGATCGCTGTCCAGTGACACGACAAGCCAGAACGCCTGTGCCAGCCCGCTCCAAAGATCGCCCATACGACGTGATCACCCTGTGCTTGGTGGTTGGTTTGCTGCGCCAAACCTTACCGTTCTGCCGCTCCAAGTGCAGCCCCTAAATTGCTGTTTTCACGACAATCCTTGGGGTTGCACACGTCACGTGTGTGGCACCTTGGCGCCTTCTAGATCGAAATAGGACGGCAAGGCGCCAGCCAACATGCGGAAGATGATCCTGGCCGCCCGGTTTCGGTCAAAGTTCTCCGGGTGAAGCATGAAGTCGACCCACATGCCCTCGACCATCGACACCGTTGCGACGGTCAGATCATGGGCAAAGGCCTTGGGGTCGTCCTGCCCCGTTGCGGTCAAAAGCGCCAGAAAAGCCTCGTCAAACATCGCACGCAGGCGGATATCGCGTGTGTCCGCATGGGGTGCAAGGGCGGGATAGGCCCGAACACCGCCTTGGAATTCATGGTTGAGCCGAGTGACATGTTCGTTGAGGCCGGCCTCGCTCAGGTCGCACAGAACCATGGATTCAATGCGAAACTGGGGGTCGGGGTGACCCTGTGCGACGGCCGCGTCCAAACGTGCGTAGTATTGATGGTATGAATACTCTGCGGCAGCCGCGATCAGGTTTTCTTTGCCCTTGAAATGCAGGTGTATCATTCCGCGAGACAAGCCTGCCCGGTCAATGATCTCGCTCACGCTGGTGCGGATCAGGCCAATCTCGGCGATCGACGCAAGCGTGGCATCGATCAATGCCTGCCTGTTGTCGCGTTTGGTTTGGTTTGGAGGGTGGTGTCCACGGTCCTCTCCGGGGTTACGGCTGCTCGTGTCATACGCTAGCACGGGCCCCGCTTGACAGAACAGGCTGATTTCTGGCAAAAATGGACAATCGTCCATTTTCTGATTTGAGACCGAGCACATGAAGGATGCGGCAACCGAAAAGCAGCGCCTCGCGGAGGATTTGGAAACACTGCTGGACACGCAACGCCCGGGATATGCGTTGTCGCGCGGGTTTTATACGGCCACAGACGTGTATGAAGAAGACATCAAATCCTATTGGAATAAAACGTGGATCTGGGTCGGGCATGTGTGCCAGCTGCCCCAAAAGGGGTGTTTCTTCCGGTTCGATTTTGGCCCGGAGTCCCTGATCATTGCGCGGGACAAGAAAGGTGAGGTCGGGGCCTTCATTAACGTTTGCCGTCACCGTGGCGCGCGCGTCTGCGTGGAACAAAAGGGCAAGACGCATGCCTTTACCTGCCCCTACCACGCTTGGGTGTATGAGCTGAACGGCAATCTACGTGCCGCGCGGGAAATGGATGAGGGGTTTGATCCCGCAGAGCATGGATTGCTGCGTGCGCATGTTCGCGTTTTTGAAGGGCTGATCTTTGTTTGCACTGCGGAAAACCCGCCGGAGATTGATGCGGCGATCGAGGCTTTGAGGCCCGCGGTTGCGCCGTTTCGATTGGAACATCTGAAGATCGCGCATGAGGCATCTTACCCGGTACCGGCCAACTGGAAACTGGCTGTCGAAAACTACATGGAATGCTATCACTGCGGGCCTGCGCATCTCGATTTTTCAATGTCACACTCCCTGAAGGACCCGGCGTCGATCACGCCCGAGCTGCTGGCTAGTTTGACCGAGGCGAGTGTTGCGGCGGGGTTGCCAGAAAACTCAGACGTTCTAATCAATACGACGGCAGAGATTGAGAACGGCATTGATGCCTATAGCGGACGATATGCGCTTTACCCCGGCTTCCAGACCGGGAGCAAAACCGGGGAATTGGTCGCGCCACTGCTTGGGGAATTGAAGCAACCGTTCAACGGGGCAAATGACCTGCAATTGGGAATTCTGAACAACCTGCTGATCTATTCCGATCATGTTGTCGGATACCGTTTTGTCCCGCGCGGGGTGCAGGAGACGGATATTCAAATGGTCTGGTATGTGCGCGAAGATGCAGAGGAAGGGCGCGATTATGACGTCGATGACCTGACCTGGCTCTGGCACGTGACCACGCTGGATGATGAACGCATCATCCGTGTCAATCAGGAAGGGGTGAATTCCTACCACTTCCGGCCCGGGCCGCTGTCACAGATGGAGCAGTTCATGCACACGTTCTACGACGGATACCTCAACACCTTGCGGCGGGCGCGGCAGGTGGGGTAAAACCCTACCCTACCCATTACTCGGCGGCGATGGCCTCGTCTGCCGGTTCCACGCGCACGGCGGAGAATTTGAACTCCGGGATCTTGCCGTAGGGGTCAATCGCCGGGTTGGTCAGGATGTTGGCCGCCGCTTCGACATAAGCGAAGGGCAAGAACACCATGTCCGGTGCCACGGCCCGGTCCGCCCGCGCCATGATCACGATGGATCCCCGCTTGGTGGTAAGCCGCAACATACCGCCCGGTGGCACACCCATTTTTCGCAGTGTGGACGGGTGCAGCGAACAGTTGGCTTCCGGTTCCACCGCGTCAAGAACAGTGGCGCGGCGTGTCATGGAGCCGGTGTGCCAATGTTCCAGCTGGCGACCAGTGGTCAGGATCATCGGATAATCCGCATCCGGCAGGTCATCTGGCGGCACAACGGAGGCTGGAGTGAACTTCGCTCGGCCCTCCGCGCGCGGGAAGGCATCGCCGAAGACGACCGTTTGACCAGGGTCTTCCGGTGACAGCGACGGGTAGGTCACGGCAGACCCTTCGAGGCGTTCCCACGTGATGTTGTCGAGGCTGCGCATGTTGAGCGCCATCTCATTGTAAACCTGGCTGGGATGCGTGTAGGTCCAGTTGAGACCGCAGCGCTTGGCGAGTTCCACTTCGATCCACCAGTCTTCTTGCGCTTCACCCGGCGGCGGGACCGCCTGGCGCAGCATTTGCACGGTGCGGTTGGTGTTCGAAACCGTGCCAGTCTTTTCGTAGAGCGCAGAGGCGGGCAGGATCATGTCGGCATAGTTCGCCGTCTCAGTGATGAAGATGTCCTGCACCACCAGATGGTCGAGCGCGGCCAAGGCATCGCGGGCGTGTTCCACATCCGGGTCGGACATGGCCGGGTTTTCGCCGAGGATGTACATCGCCTTGATGTCACCTTCATGCACCGCGTCCATGATCTCGGTGACGGTGAGGCCTTTCTCATTCGAGAAATCGCCCGACTGCCAGACATCCGTGAAGGCAGAGCGCACGCCGTCATCTGTCACGGTCTGGT
The DNA here is from genome assembly GCA_963422235.2 of uncultured Roseovarius sp. GTDB lineage: Bacteria > Pseudomonadota > Alphaproteobacteria > Rhodobacterales > Rhodobacteraceae > Roseovarius. Next base: position 105,376 of record CAXMWV010000001.1, on the reverse strand, counting down.
AATCCGGCAGGAACATCGGGATGAGGCCCGCGTCGGAGGCACCTTGCACGTTGTTTTGACCGCGCAGCGGGTGCAGCCCCGTGCCCGGACGGCCCACATGACCGCACATGAGGGCGAGGCTGATCAGGCAGCGGGAGTTGTCCGTGCCATGAATGTGTTGGCTCACGCCCATGCCCCAGAAGATCATGCCGGACTTTGCAGTGGCAAAATCACGAGCAACGGCGCGGAGCGTGTCGGCAGGGATGCCGCACAGCGCTTCCATCTTTTCTGGCGGGAACTGGTTGAGGTGCTCTTTCTCGGCCTCCCAGTTCTCGGTGAAGGCTTCGATATACTGCTGGTCGTAAAGCCCCTCTTCCACAATCACATGCATGATCGCGTTGAGCATGGAGACATCCGCGCCCGGCTTGAACTGCAGCATGTGGGTCGCGAACCGGCGCAGGCCGACGCCGCGCGGGTCCATGACGATGAGCTTGCCGCCGCGCTTGGTGAACTGTTTGAAATAGGTCGCCGCGACGGGGTGGTTCTCAATCGGGTTGGCCCCGATGATGATGGCGACATCGGCGTTTTCGATCTCATTGAATGTGGCCGTCACAGCGCCGGAGCCGACGTTTTCGATAAGCGCGGACACCGAGGACGCGTGACACAGACGCGTACAGTGGTCGACATTGTTGTGGCCAAAGCCCTGGCGGATGAATTTCTGGAAAAGGTAGGCCTCTTCATTGGTGCACTTGGCAGAGCCGAAGCCCGCCACTTCACGGCCCCTGCCCTTCAGCCCCCCGGCGGCAAAATCCAGCGCTTCGTCCCAGGATGCTTCGCGGAAGAAGTCGCGCCAGTTGTCGGGATCGACGTTGAGGCCCTTTGCCGGTGCATCGTCGCGGCGAATAAGGGGCTTGGTCAGGCGGTGCTGGTGGTGGATGTAGTCATAGCCGAAGCGGCCTTTGACGCACAGGCGGCCTTCGTTCGCGGGCCCGTTGATGCCCTCGACATATTGCACCTTGTCGTCCTTGACCTTGATCGAAATCTGGCAGCCCACACCGCAGAAGGCGCAGACGCTTTCCACTTCGCGGTCATAGTCACTGCGGTCACCCACTTGATCCTCGTTCATGATGGAGGACGGCATCAAGGCACCCGTCGGGCAGGCCTGAACGCATTCGCCACACGCCACACAGGTGCTGTCGCCCATAGCGTCGGCAAAATCGAAGGTCGGGTAAGCATCATGGCCTCGACCGGCCATGCCGATCACGTCATTGACCTGCACTTCCCGGCAGGCGCGGACGCAGAGACCGCATTGGATACAGGCGTCGAGATTGACGCTCATCGCGACATGGCTGTCATCCAAGAGCGGAATGCGATCCTCTTCCAGTTTCGGAAAGCGGCTTTCCGAGACGCCGTTGAGATCGGCCATGTCCCAGAGGTGACTTGCCTTGTCATGGGCCTTGTCACGATCCGGCTGATCAGTGACGAGCATTTCGAGCACCATCTCGCGGGCCTTGGTGGCGCGCTCGGTTTCCGTGTGCACGACCATTCCGTTCTTAACCGGCCGGATGCAGGAGGCGGCCAGCGTGCGCTCCCCTTCAATTTCGACCATGCAGGCGCGGCAGTTGCCGTCAGGGCGGTAGCCCGGCGCAGGTTTGTGGCAGAGATGCGGGATCACTAGGCCCCGACCATGGGCGGCTTCCCAGATTGTGTAGGTTTCGGGCACGGTGACCTCTTCGCCGTTGAGGGTGAAGGTCACGGTCTGGATATCTGTCAGATCTTTCATGGGTTGCGCTCTTTCAGATTTCGTCCGGAAAATGTTTCATGGTAAGCTTGATCGGGTTCTGCGCCGCCTGGCCCAGGCCGCAGATCGACGCGTCCGTCATCACCTCGCAAAGGTCAGTCAGCAGGTCCTGATCCCAAGTGTCGGCCTGCATCAGCTTCACCGCTTTTTCGCAGCCCACGCGGCACGGGGTGCACTGGCCACAGCTTTCATCTTCAAAGAAGCGGAGCATGTTGAGGGCGGCGTCGCGGGCGCGGTCTTGATCGGAAAGTATCACGATGGCCGCAGAGCCGATGAAGGTGCCATGCTCTTGCAGAACATCGAAATCCATCGGGATGTCGGCCATGGTTGCCGGTAGAAGCCCGGCAGAGGGGCCACCGGGCTGGTAAGCCTTGAAGGTGTGCCCGTCGAGCATGCCACCCGACGCCTCGATGATATCCGTGATCGTCGATCCGGCTGGTAGAAGGTGCACGCCCGGGTTCTTCACACGACCGGATACAGAGTAAGAGCGCAACCCCTTGCGACCGTTCTTTTCGACGCTTGCAAGGATGTCTTTGCCTTCGCGCATGACGCGGGCCACCCAGTAGAGCGTCTCGATGTTGTTCACCAGCGTCGGGCGGTTGAAGATGCCAACCTGCGCCACGAAAGGCGGGCGGTGGCGTGGCAGGCCGCGCTTGCCTTCGATGGATTCGATCATCGCGCTTTCTTCGCCGCAGATATAGGCCCCTGCCCCACGGCGCAGGTCAATATAGCCCTTCTCGACGATCCCAGCCTCTTCCAGTGCCGCGATTTCTTCGGCCAGAATGTGCAGAACCGCCGGGTATTCATCGCGCATGTAGATGAAGCAGGTCTCTGCCTCGACCGCCCATGCGGCGATCAGCATGCCCTCAAGGAACAGATGCGGAGTGCGTTCGAGGTAGTAGCGGTCTTTGAACGTGCCGGGTTCGCCTTCGTCGCCATTAACGGCAAGGTACCGCGGGCCTTTTTCAGCGCGGACAAAACCCCATTTGCGGCCTGAGGGAAATCCCGCCCCACCCAGACCGCGCAGGCCAGAGGACAGGATTTCATCCTGAACCGCTTCGAAATCGCCACCGGCACGCAGCTCTTCCAGCTTTTTGTAGCCTCCCGCCGCGCGGTAGTCGGAGAATCGCTCATACTCCGGGATATGGGCGTGGGTGTCATCGGTCATGATCGCCTGCTGCACTTTCTCAGGTGTGGCGTGGTCGATGTGGTTGTGACCGATTTCCAGAACAGGTGCCGTGTCACAGCGCCCCATGCAGGGCGCGCGCAAAACGCGGACCTGAGACGGATCGAGGCCGTCTTCCAAAGCAGCTTTCAGCTGTTCCGCCCCAGCCAGTTCGCAGGACAGCGAATCGCAAACGCGAATGGTTAGCGCGGGTGGAGGAACTTCGTCTTCCTTGACCACATCGAAATGGGCATAAAATGTAGCAACTTCATAGACTTCCGCCTGACTGATCCGCATCTCTTCGGCCAAGGCGCGCAGATGTGCCGCCGACAGGTGGCCATAGTTGTCCTGGATCAGGTGCAGGTATTCGATCAGAAGATCACGACGTCGCGGGCGAGTGCCAAGCAGCGCCTGCACTTCCTCCCATGGCTGATCTTCAAGTTGCCGACCTTTTGGGGTGTGGCGCCCCTTGCCGCGTCCGGATTTCCAAACGCCTCCGCGCTCATCGAGTGCCATGTGAACCTCCGGTACCTGCCCGTTTCAGTGCCTGGGATGTATGCAACGGTATGTCACCGCTAACCCGCTGTATCAAATCGTCATTCTTGAATGAGCGATAGGCGTTGGTTATCAAGTTTTCCCGATTGTTTTACTCAGGTTTTGAAAATCAGATTGTAGAGGTGGTCAAAGTTGTTCGACCCGCCTCAAAATCCTTCCTGAACCGTGTGGCGCAGGGCGTTGAGGATCAACGTATCTGTGGAATTGCGCGGCACCACGAGGCTGACCTGTTTTTCCACCGTCGGATTCACCAGTTCGAGAACCTTTACGTCGCCGTCGCCCCCCATTTCTTCGATCAGGACTTTGGGTACAATGGTGGCTGCTTTGCCGGCCTTCGCAATGACGATGGCCGCGTTGAAGCCGTTGGATTCTAACATCACACGCGGACGCTTCCCGCAGGATTCGAAAACCTTGTCGATGATCTTGCGGTTTTGCATGGCGGGTTCCAGCAGGGTCAAAGGCATGTCTGCCGCATCTTCCCAACTGATCTCAATGGTTGTCTTTTTGACCATTTCTTTCGGTGCAACAAGAACATAGCGTTCATCGTAAATGTGATCCAGATGCATGAGATCGGATGAAACGCCATCACTGTAGGTCAGCCCTGCATCAAACTGGCGATCTTCAATGCCCTGAAGAATGGCAAGCGAGGATGCGGTGATCACCCGGATGCGCAGGCCCGCATGATCGTCTTGGAGGCGAATGGCCAGTTGCGCGGCGACGGCCACGGCTGTGGGAACGACGCCCAGCACGAGGGACCCTGTGACTTCACCCCGGCTGGCGCGCAACTCCCGTTCTAGTGTTTCCGTGCGTTCGAGAATGTCGCGCGCATGGGCGAGCACCTTTTCGCCCTCGGGCGTGAGTTGTTGGAAGCGATTGCCTCGTTTGACGATGCTGACATTAAGATTTTCTTCCAAATGTCTGATACGCATGGAAAATGCAGGCTGAGACAACCCGCACTCCTGTGCTGCGCGGGCAAAGTGCCGGAACCGCGCGAGCGCGACAAGGCATTCGAGATCTTTGAGGTCAATCATGTTGGCACGGTCCACATGGCGGCTGGCGTGTCTTTATCGGACGATAAGCGATGCGGATCAAAGGGTAAATTCATGCAGGTGGTGCTTTTGGCGGCGGTCTTGTCTGCGCTTCGCGATAGAGCATGAACAGCCCGCTGGCCACGACGATACCCGCACCAAGCAGTGTCAGGTCAGACGGCCAGTCGCCGAAAACGAAGTACCCCAGCAGCAATGCCCAGATCAGCCCGGTGTAGCGGAACGGGGCGACGAACGAGATATCCCCCTTGCGCATCACCAGCGTGGCAAAGAGATAAGCAAAGACAATAGTGACAGCCGCAGCGGTGGTCAGGCCCCAACTGCGCGGCGACATCGGGGCCCAGTCCTGGCTGAGGCTCAGAAGGCCGAAGACGACCATCACAGAGGCCGAGTTGGTGAAAACAACCAGCATGGAGGGAACGTTCTTGGACAGGGATCGCGTTGTGATGTCGCGCAAGGTGACACATAGCACAGCGGCCACGCCGTAGAGCGAATAGATCGTGAAGTCGGCAGCCCCGGGGCGGATGATTAGCATCACGCCGACAAGACCGATGACAATGGCAAGCAACCGCCGCCATCCCACCGGTTCACGCAAGAACATCCAGGCGGCCAAAGTGATGGTCAGTGGCAGGGCCTGCAGAATCGCCGTGACGTTGGCGAGCGGCATGTTGAAGAGCGCTGTGAGAAAGAAATAGGCCGTCGCGGTGTCTGCAAGGCTGCGCGCGCCTATGAGCCACCAGTCTTTACCGGTCAACCGCACCGAAAACGCGCCCATCCACCATGCGATCAGGGCCACGGCCGCGCTGGTCATCACGCCGCGCAGGAACAGAAGCTGAAAAAGAGGGACGTCACCTGCCATCAACTTCATCAGCGCATCGTTGAGCGTGAAGGCGGCCATTGAGGCCATCATCAAAAAGGCCGCCGCGATGTTATCGGCGCGGGGTGTTGAGCTTGTGGTCACACGTTCGAAATGCGAGGGCCAGCCCTCGCACCCCCGGGATATTTATGGCAAAAGGAACGGGGGCCGCAGTCTGATGTCATCGCATTAGGGCTTTGAATTTGAGGCGCTTTGTCATTTCGGTGTGCAAGGCGGAGTTGGCGGCCAGCACGCCTTCCACTTTCGGGGTTCGATTGTTGAACATCAAAGGCGCATTGAATCGGTCGGACGTAATTGCCCCGGCTTCCCGCAGTATCAGATCGCCTGCCGCGACATCCCATTCCCAACTGTCGCGGAAGGTGATCATCGCGTCGAATTTGCCTTCTGCGACAAGGGCCATGCGGTAGGCGAGCGAGGGGCGATAGGCGCGTTCCAGGGCGGGCGGTTCACCGCGCCAGTATTCGGGCTTGAGATTAAACTTGACGGTCAGCGCCTCGGCGCCGTCTAGATCGTTTCGTGATCCGATTTGGATAGGCGTGCCATTCAGCGTGGCCCCCTGCCCCAGGGCCGCGGCGTAGAGCATGTCTCGCTTGGGCAGATAGATCACCGCCGCAACTGGGCTGCCATTATCGACCACGGCCAGGGAATGGGCCCAAGTGTTAGAGCCTTCGATGAAACTGCGCGTGCCGTCGATCGGGTCCACGATGAAAAGCCGTTTCTTGTCCAGCCGTTCCGCGCCGTCTTCGCTTTCTTCCGACAGCCAGCCGTAGTCGTGTCGCGCGCCCTGTAGTACCTCATGCAGTTTATCATTCACGGCCAAATCGGCCTGTGTGACCGGTCCGGCATCGTCAGGTTTGTCCCATGTCTTCACGCTGTCAGCGGTGTATCGGCTGGCCACCTCCCCGGCCGCGCGGGCCGCCCGGATCAGAAGCTTGAGGTCACTCTCCGGCAAGGGTCAGACCTTCGACCAGAAGCGATGGCACGACGCGGGACAGATGCGTGCGGGCGTCATTGGCAGGTACGATCCCGCGCAGCATCTCTGGCAGGCTGCCCGCGATGGTGCATTCATTGACCGGATAGGCGATCTCTCCGTTTTCGATCCAGAAGCCGGACGCCCCGCGTGAGTAGTCGCCGGTATTGGGGTTGATCGTGGCCCCGATCATAGAGGTCACCAGAAGGCCGGTTCCCATCTCCTGCATCAACTCTTCTGGAGACTGCGCACCTTGGGTCAGTTCCAGGTTCCAGGCGGCGGGGCTTGGCGGGCTGGATGTGCCGCGCCGGGCGTTTGCTGTGGGGTCCTGCCCCAGTTTGCGGGCGCTGGCCAGATCAAGGACCCAGCCTGTCAGGATACCGTCGTGAACGATGTTGCGCGCGCGGGTTGGCAGGCCTTCTGCATCATAGGCGCGCGAGGCCATCACGCGTGGGCGGTGCGGGTCCTCGATTAGGCTTACACCCTCGGGCAACACCTGTTCTCCCATACGGTCACGCAGCCAGGACGCGCCACGCGCGACTGCCTGGCCATTGATGGCATTCAGAAGATGCCCGATCAGAGAGCTGGCGATGCGTTCGTCGAAGAGAACCGGGAACGCGCCCGTCTTGGGCTTGCGTGCACCGAGGCGTGACACCGCACGTTCACCGGCTTGGCGGCCAATTTCTTCGGCAGAGCGCAGATCGGCGCGGAAAATGCGGCCATCTCCGTCGCTGTCGCGTTCCATGCCGGTGCCCTCTCCGGCGATGGCCACGCCGTAAAGGCTGCTTTCAGACCGCGAATAACCGTGGGAGAACCCGTTGGTGGCCGCCATGTGAATGCTGCGGCGTCCGTGGGCGGCAACAGCGGATTGAACCTGCGAAACACCTTGGACTGCAAAGACCGCCGCTTCAACGCGCAATGCGTCCTCTTGAAGCGCGGCTGGTGTTGGATCTTCACTGGGGTCGTTTTGTTCGAGAGTTTCCGGGGCGATGCCCTCACCAAGCAAGCTTTCATCGGCAAGGCCTGCATGTTCGTCCTCAGGCGCTTCCAGTGCCATGGCGACGGCGCGGTCTGCCAAGGTCGTGATCGTCAGGTCGCTGATGTCGGAGGCGGACACGCAAGCCTGCTTTCCACCCAACAGGACACGCAGACCAATATCGGTACCTTCTGAGCGTTCCGCCTGTTCGAGCGTGCCGGAGCGCATGCCGACCCTGATAGAGCTGCCTTGCACCGCAATCGCGTCTGCGGCGTCGGCCCCTGCAGCGCGGGCAGCGGAAAGCAATTTGTCTGTCAGAGCGTCGAGTGGAGATGTCATGCAATGTCCTTTGGCGCCGGTAATTTGGCGCGAGCCAACAGGTAGACCGGCGGGCCGCGTGCCGCAAGTGCGGGAGAGATCAAAATGCAGAGGCTGGTTTAGGGGTCCACGGATTTCCCATTGGCGAGGATGTCGCCGTCATCGGTGAACTCAATCTTGGATGTCACGGTATCCGGGCCTGCGCCCGGTGTTGTGAACGTCGCCAGCAGTCTTTTCCCGCTGGCGGCAATCCGAGCCGGGATGGGACCCATGCTTTCTATAGTGTCCAGAAACCCGTTGCCGCCTTTCAGGATGAGGTCCAGCATGCCGCTAGGGCGCGGTAAGTCCTCGAAGGTTGCGTCTTGGTCCGTGTCAAAAACGAAAGCGCCCTCACCTTGCAGGTCCAACCCGAGACCGCGCGCCAGAAGCGCGTCCACGTTCAGCGTTTTCGGCTCTGCCAGCAGAGGAGATTGGGCGTGCAGGCGTCCCAGGCTTATGGGATCAAGATAGGTCTGGCGAAGGTCCATGGTCCCTGTCACAGCCAATGCAACCGAGGCCGGGTCGCGCGGGAAGTTTCCTGCAGGGTCAGCAAGCATCCAAAGCAAATCGGACATGGTGACATCGCTGATCTCTATGTCCAACGCGTAGTTCTGTTCTGCTTCATTTGGCGTCACTGGCAACCGGGCGCGTAAGATACCTTCCGCGACATACGCTTCAACCGGAAGGGGGACGAGGCCACCCGTACCGCTCAGCCGCATGCGTTCGGCTTGCACATCATAAAGCAGCCCGTCCGGGCTGAGCGAGATATCCAGCGTGGCATTTTCCGCGCTGGATGTTGTCTGGATGATGGCGCCATCTTCACTGCCATTGGCGCTGAGCGTGAGACCAGACAGGGCGAATGTGCTGGTGACGGTCAGCCCGGCCTCCAACAGCGTTGCGATATCCTGGGCACCGGTATCTAGCGGCAGGCTGAGGGTCACGTCGGATGTCATCTCCTCGACTGCACCGCGCAGTGACACACGACTGTCTCCGTCACCCAGATCCTCAAGATCGGCCGTGTAGGTGATGGTGCCGGTGCGCAGTTGCTGGTCAATCTCGTGACGCTCACCCTGCGTAGACTGCGATGTACCCGAGAGGTCGGAGACGAGGATTTCGACGAGGCCGGGTTCCGGAATCAGTGAGGTGTCTGCGTTTGAGACTGCCTCTTCGAGCGTCAGAGACAGCTGGTCTGCGGAATAGGTGTAGGTGATGTTGCCCGGATCGCCGGTGGCCACCATGGACCAACCTTGCGTGCCAACGTTCAGTTCGACCGTCACGGGGTCGGCGTCCGGGGCCGTTGTCACTATCTGGATGGGTTGCGTGTCAGGCATTGTGATACTGACCGAGCCATCGCCGGTCTCAGTGAACCTCATTTCGGACAGCGTCATGGAGAACGCCCCAACGATGTTGGGACTATCCAAGGTTAACACGATGTCCGACAGTGTGAGTTCATTTGCCGTCGCCATCTCGGATGCCCGGACCTGATACCCCATGGCCGTGATGTAAGAGGTCCAATCGGCCCACACATCGTCCACCGAGACATCCGCCTGTGCGGGAGACATCCCCAAAACGACCGCCGTGACCGCCGCGTAGAAAGCAGTGGTTTTCAAGGACGGCATTTTCGACCCTTCCGTTTTGGGAATTCGCGTGTAGCTTCTGCCCAAGACATGTAAGGGTCAAGGCCTAGATGCCGCTGTATGGCACGCGTCTGGCGGCGATCTTCTTGAAGGGGCGAACCATATGACGATGAGTGGGAAAACTGTGCTGATCACCGGGGCCAGTCGGGGCATCGGGGCGGCGGCAGCGCGGGTTTTTGCGGAAGCGGGCGCCAATGTTGTTCTGGCCGCCCGAAGCACCGGGGACATTGAAAGCATCGCGGCGGAGATCGGCGAAAACGCCCGCGCCATTGCCTGTGATGTCAGCCGGTTTGAAGACCTGCAAGCCGCTGTCGAGCTGTGTCAGAGCGCGTTCGGTGGGCTCGACGTTTTGATTGGCAATGCAGGCGTGATTGATCCAATTGGCCACCTGGACCGCCTCGACCCAGACGAGTGGGGCAAGGTGATCGACATCAATCTCAAGGGCGTGTTTTTTGGCATGCGGGCGGCGCTTCCCGTGATGAAGGCCGCAGGTGGTGGCACGATCATCACCATCAGTTCCGGGGCCGCCAGCAACGCGTTGGAGGGATGGAGCCACTATTGCAGCTCCAAGGCCGGGGCTGCGATGCTGACGCGCTGTGCCGATAAAGAGAACCGCGACGCGGGCTTGCGCATCATGGGTTTGTCGCCGGGGACGGTGGCCACCGAGATGCAGCGGGAAATCAAGCAAAGCGGCATCAATCCGGTGGCCCAGTTGGAGTGGGAAGATCATATCCCGGCGGATTGGCCCGCGCGCGCCCTGCTGTGGATGTGCAGTGAGGATGCAGATGAGTTCATTGGGGAGGAAATCAGTTTGCGCCAGGAAGACATCCGCCATCGGGTGGGCCTGATATGATCAGGCTTGAAAAAGATGGCGGGCTTTGGACTGCGGTGATTGACCGCCCCGACAAGGCCAACTCGCTGACCGAAGAGATGCTGACGGAGCTTGCCGAGATTGCAGAGGCCACGGTCGAGGCGCGGGTTTTGGTTTTGACCGGAACAGGATCGGTGTTTTCTGCAGGGGCTGATCTGGAGGCAGCGCGCGCGGGTCTAGCGTTAAGCCCTGTCTGGGAGCGGCTTTCCGGAGCCTTGGCCGCCCTGCCCTGTCTGACGATTGCCGCGCTCAATGGGACGGTGGCCGGGGGCGCCATGGGTATGGTGCTGGCCTGTGACATGCGCATCGCGACGCATAAAGCCAAGGCATTTTACCCGGTCATGAAACTTGGGTTTTTGCCACAGCCGTCTGACCCGCCGCGCATGGCTGCGCTGATCGGGCAGGCGCGCACGAAGATGATCTTCATGGGCGGTGCGAAGGTCGATGCGCAGACGGCGCATGAGTGGGGTCTCTTCGACCGGCTTACCGAGCCTGAAGAACTGATGCAGACGGTACAGGAATTGGCCGCCGACACGCTCGGGGCGACACCGGAGCATGCGGCGGCCATCAAGGCACTTTGTCAGCGATAGATACGTCAGCGCGCAGCGATCAGGCGGGCCATATCCAGCATCCGGCAGGAAAAGCCCCATTCATTGTCGTACCAGCCGAACACGCGCAGCAAACCCCCGGTTGAGACGGATGTCTCCGGCCCACAGATCACAATGGATTCGGGCCGTGCCCGCAGGTCCGCGCTGACCAATGGTTGCTCAGTCCAGCCAAAGACCGGTCCAGCCTCCACTGCCTCACGCAGCAAGGTGTTTACGGCCTCGACCGAGACGTTCTTTTCAGTTTGAACCGTAAGGTCGATCGCGGACACGCTGGCCGTGGGGACGCGGATCGAACGCGCCTCGATACGGCCTTTGAGGCGAGGCAAGACCAGCCCTGTTTGATGTTGGGCGCTTGTGGTTGTCGGCACCATAGACAGTGCGGCGGCCCGGCTGCGTTCTGGGGCCGCGCGGGGTTTGTCGACGGTGGGCTGACTGCCGGTGTAGCAGTGCACCGTCGTCATCTGGCCGCTGACAATTCCAAACGCGTCATCGAGCACCCGCACCAAGGGGGCCAGCGCATTCGTGGTGCAGGACGCGTTGGAGATGATGCGTTCATCCGCTAGATCGCCCTCGTTGGCCCCCATCACCAGCGTGACATCCGCCTCTGCCGCGGGGCCCGAGACCAGCACGGCCTTTGCGCCCGCAGCCAGACCACGCTCTGCGACAGCGCGCGCGCCGCCCATGCCCGTGCACTCAAAGACCACGTCGACGCCAGAAAGGTCGAGGTCTGTCAGATCGGGGGTGCCGTGAAACGGGATTTTTCGACCGTCGACAATCAGTGTGCCGGGTTCTGTCGCTACGGAACCAGGCCACGGCCCGAACACGCTGTCATATTCAAACAGGTAAGCGCAGGTCTCTAAGGGTTCGATATCATTGATCAAAACCAGTTCAAATGCATCCCGCTGATCGGAAAGAATGCGCAGTAGAGTGCGGCCGATACGGCCGAAACCGTTGATGGCGATGCGGATGGGGTCTTGGGACATGGTAAGATCCAGCGTCAAAGGTCAGTAATGCTGACTATTGCGCCCTGCGCGCAGGAAATCCACCCATGTAACGAAATTTGATCAAATTGTACTTACAGGCCTCAATCTGACCACTTCGCAAGCTTGGCCGCAGATTGATCGCGCACGCCTTTGAGCTCTTCCATCGCCTCTTCCAGCTCTTTGCGCTGCTCGGCCAGAACCTCAAGTTGTTGGTCTGCCTGTTCAATCCAGATTTCAAGCTGCTTCTTGGTGCCTTCGGCCTCGTAAATCAACAGCCATTGGCGCACCTGTTCCAGCGCAAACCCCCATTTGCGGCCCCGCAAGATCAGCGTCATCCGTGCGATTTCGCGGGGACCATAGAAGCGGGATCGGCCTTCCCGTTTGGGACTTAGAAGCTCAATATACTCGTAATAACGCAACGTGCGCGGTGTGACGTCGAACTTCGCGCACATCTCTTTGAACGATAATTCTGTTTCTGCCATGCTGCCTCCCGCCCTCAGTTTACAAGCTCGAACATACTCGGGCAACTGTCGGTATTGCAGCGGGTCGTCGCTTACGGCCATATAGGCGCAGACGCAGTTCGGATGATCCTGATGGACGATCAAGACAAACTCACCAAAACCACGCAAGCCTTTATCGAGGCCCTGCCCCATTCCAATGCATTGGGTATGGAGTTGGTCTCTTTCGGGCCGGGCAAGGCGGAACTCGCCATGGACTACGATGAGCGTTTTATCGGCGATCCGGATACAGGCGTGATCCATGGCGGTGCGGTCTCAGCTTTGATGGACACCTGTTGCGGGGCGGCGGCGATGTCACATCCGGACGTGAAGGGGGTCACTGCGACGATCGATTTGCGGATTGACTACATGCGTCCGGCCACACCGGGACAGCGTATTCGCGCGCAAGCGGAATGTTATCACGTCACCCGGTCCGTGGCGTTTTTGCGGGCCCGGGCGATTGATGATGACGAAGACCGGCCCGTGGCCTCCGCCACCGGAACATTCACCGTGGGGACAGCGTGATGGCCCGGCCCAAGCCCGATCCCGTCAATGTGGTCAAACATCGCCGCGATGCAGCCCTGGGGGCGTTGGTCGATGGCGTGCCATACATAAAATTCCTTGGCATCGAGTTTGACCGGCGCGGAGACGAGCTGACCGCTATCCTGCCCTATGATGAAAAGCTGATCGGCAACCCGGTGCTGCCCGCCTTGCATGGTGGGGCGACCGCTGCATTTCTGGAGGTATCGGCGATCATCGGGCTGAGCTGGTCCATCATCTGGGACGGCGTGGAGCGGGGCGATCTGGACGTGGATGCGCTTGCTGAAGGCCGCCTGCCCCGGATGCCCAAGACGATTGCCTTCACCGTTGATTATCTGCGGTCTGGATTGCCAAGGGACAGTTACGCCCGTGCCCGTGTGAACCGGTCGGGCCGGCGCTATGCCAGTGTTCACGTCGAGGCTTGGCAAGACAACCGCGCGCGGCCCCATGCACAGGCGACCGGTCATTTCTTGATGCCGCGCTCAGACGGCTAGAACAGATGCCCAAGACAGATGGCTGATCCTCAGAACCGGGGCGTTTCGGACCCCCTGACCCACGCTCGGGTTCTGCGTATCGCGCTTCCAATTGTCCTGTCCAACAGCACTGTACCGCTTCTGGGCGCTGTGGATACCGCCGTGGTTGGTCAGATGGGGGCTGCAGCACCGATTGGTGCGGTTGGGATCGGGGCCATCATCCTGTCGTCCGTCTATTGGCTTTTTGGGTTTTTGCGCATGGGCACAATCGGGCTGGCCGCGCAAGCCAAGGGTGCAGGCGATACGGCAGAGGAGCACGCCATCCTGACCCGGTGCCTGATGATCGGGATCGCGGGCGGGGCGTTGCTGATCCTAATCCAGATACCGCTGTTCGCCGCAGCCTTTCTTGTGTCACCGGCGAGCGAGGAGGTGGAAACGCTCGCCCATGACTACATGTCGATCCGCATATGGAGCGCCCCTGCCCTGATCGCGCTTTACGGTGTGACCGGTTGGTTGATTGCGCAGGAGCGCACCGGCGCGGTTCTGGTGCAGCAACTGGCCATGAATGGGCTCAACATCGCGCTCAATATCTGGTTCGTGCTGGGGCTGGACATGGGCGTTGCGGGTGTGGCCTGGGCCACGTTCATTGCCGAATGGGCGGGCTTGATCATTGGGCTTTGGTTCTGTCGCGGCGTCTTCCAAGGTTCCCATTGGCGCGATAAGGCAAGGGTTCTGGCGCGTGAGCCGGTGATGCGTATGGCACTGATCAATCGCGACATCATGCTGCGTTCGCTCTTCATCCAGGTGATATTCGTTTCGTTCCTCTTTTTCAGCGGGGATCTGGGGGACGTGGCGTTGGCGGCCAATCAAGTGCTGCTGCAATTCGTATTTGTGACGGCTTACGGGCTGGATGGGTTCGCACATGCGGTTGAAACACTGGTTGGGCAGGCCGTTGGAAGCCGAGACAAGGCAAGGGTGCGGCGTGCGATTTGGCTGGGCGGGTTTTGGGCCGGGGTCGTGGCCGTCTTGATCACGGCGGTGTTCGGCCATTTCGGCACGCAAATCATCGCCCTCATGGCCACGTCTGAGGCTGTCCGCGCCACGGCAGGCACGTATCTGATTTACGTTATCGCGTCCCCGCTGATCGCGGTTTGGTCGTTCATGATTGACGGGATCTTCGTCGGAGCAACACGGGCGCGCGACATGCGTGACACGATGGTGATGAGTTCCGTGTTCTACCTGATCTGCGCCGTGTGCCTGCTCTGGGCGTTTGGCAATCACGGGCTGTGGGTTGCGCTGCTGATCAGTTTCGTTGCGCGGGCGGTCTCACTGGGCCTGCGTTACCCCAATCTCGAACGGGACGCGTTCGGTTAGAGGTCTTCACCTTGCATATGCTGCGCGGCGGCGCGCCCGAGCAGGTAGGAGAGCTCTTCATACATCTGGTCGAACACCGCGAAAAGTGCACGGTTGAACTCTGCCCCGTCCTCGGTCCGCCAAAACGCGGCATAGGCGTCCAGATCATCGGGATCGAGCGACTGATATGCCGTTAGAAAATAGCCTTCGATCCAGGCCTTGCTTTCTTCACGGACGCTTTCTTCCGACATCCAAACATCCGTCAGGATATCCTCTTCCCCCAAGTCCAGCGCGCCACCATCTGCCAAGCCACGATAGAGCATCAGGTTGGAGTTCAGGATGCCCATGACGTTGTATTCGATCAGGTCACTGTCAGAGATCAGCCCGTTGATTTGCGTGACTATCTGGGCGTTTTCATCGGACAGTTCCTCGAACCTTTCGCGGGCGGCCATTTCGACGCTTTCGTCGAAAACAAGCTTGCGCGCCTTCAGTTCCAATTCGATGATCTCTGCCCCTAGGTCGGATCCAAACAATGCCAGAATTGGGGTCAAGTCGGCATCCGCCATCTCGTCCTGTAGTCGACTTGCCAGCAAATCCCGCATTTTACCCGTGTCGTAAATCTGCCCCAGCCTGATTTGCCAGCCGGGCGTGTCCGCATCGATCATCATGTCGACAATCAGGGATGTGCCATAGGCGATCCCCTCTTCGCGCATCATCTCGACCGTGTCGTCCAGACGGATCGCGTCAAACAGCGCCTCAAAGTCTTGGTTGTCCTCGGCCCAAAGCTGTGCTGTTGAAGCGAAGATCAAGAAGACACACGCGACCAGTCGCTGGGCCACGGCGCGCAAGGCCATTCTCAAAGCTCCTCGCCCGGGTGGATGTCGGACAGTTTCACCGCAAGCGTTTCGAACCGGTTTGCCATGATTTCAAACTGCACCGCGTTCATCAGCTCATAGACCTGCTGCATCATCGGGTGTTCAAGCGCTTCGGCGTAGGCGATCAGATCATCCGTGGAAATGTTGCGATACGTGTAAGCCGCATTGGCCAGCCCGCCCGCTTCGATATCGGCCCGCATTGCAGGCTCATCTTCTTTTAAAAGCGCTCTCAACGCGTCTTCGTCAATTCGGTAGCCAAGCGCACCGGCATGGGACGCGGTCATCAGAAAGCGGACCATCACCTCTTGCACAGCGCGTAGGCTCTGTCCCGACCCGTCAATGGCCATGCTCATCCGGCCAAACACGGCGCGACGCGGGTCGCCATGGGGCAGGTTGTTCAGGATTGCCTGCCCCTCGAGGCGTTTTTTGTCGCTGTTATCTTCGGCGTGGGCCGCATTCTCCACTTCGACAAGTCGCAGCCCCAGGTCAGAGGCATAAAAGCTGGCGGCGTGGCCCAGCAATTCAGGGGTGAGTGTCTGCGACAGCATCTCGATGGCCATATTCCGCATGATCGGCGAGGCAAAGACCTCTCCTGAGATACGCGTCCAGTCCTGCCCGAAATCCTCTGCCTCATGGCCCAGCAATGCGGGCGCATGGGCCGCCGAATAGGCGATGCTGTCGAGGACAACATCAAAGCCTGTCACGTCCAGAAACGCCTCGACATGCCCGCGCTCCACCGCTTTTGCAGGCAGAATAGATAAGGCAATCACAGCGCATAGGCTGATCATCCAAACCCTGACTTGTTGCTGTATCGCGCGCATTGCTTCCCCCGAAATCCAGCTGATACTCATGACCCTAATGGCTTCAAGGCAGCGTGCAATCACAAGTTTCAATCTCTGGCGCAAAGGTTATGAGGCCAAACCGCGCATGTGTTCGGCAGGTGGAAGGCGCAATCGTTGCCCAATTCCTCCTTGCTTAGGTCCTGAAAGGCCACTACACGCAACGCCCAGACCCCCGCGGAGAGGTGCCGGAGTGGTCGAACGGGGCGGTCTCGAAAACCGTTGTGGGTGCAAGCCCACCCAGGGTTCGAATCCCTGTCTCTCCGCCACAAAACACTCTACCTCTGCGCTGCTTTAAGTCGCTTGGTGCGCTATCCTTTGAAAGGCTCTGTGGCTTCGCAATTCACGGGCTAGGGTGCGATTGGCGTCAGAAGCTCTCGGTCGGCCATCACCTTCTCGACCTATTACTCTTTTTGACGATTTTCACCATTGGCCACTACCGTGCTCAAGCCTTGACATGACGTACTGGTCGTTTCATCCCTGTCAGGGCCTCGGTGCATGAGCAACACGTTTTTGATTTTGCAAGGTTCTTTGGGAAGACTATGATCTTTGGGCCAGGGCATGACACGAACTTCAAACGAACCGAACGGCATGACCTAAAGGGGTTGATTTGACGGACCGAAACGATCAGGCGAAGAACCATCTCGTTGCTGCGGCCCAGGCGCTTTGTCAAACGACCGCCTTTTCGAAACGAGAGCGTGAGTTCAGAGCAGCCCTTGCAGACCATCTGGTGCAAGCCTACTCCGATCATGCGGCTGCCTACGACCTCTACGCCTCTATCCTGCGGTCTGTTCCGGACAACAAAACATATCAGGCTTTGCAACTTGAGTGTGCCAAGGCGATGAAAGACGACGGAGCGATTTACCGAAGTTCCGTCGTATCGGCCGGCGTCAACCACGTGACCGACGAAGAGCGCCGACGTTTGGCGCGGTTGGCGCGACGCGCAGGTGATGAAAAATCGGCCTATGATCATATCATGCAGTGCGAGATTGTATTGCCCGATGATGCGATGTTCCTCGTTAATCTTGCAAAGGAACTGCACAAGAAGAATGAATTGGACCTTGCTGTGGAGGTGCTTGAGACCGTTCTCGAGCAAGAGGAGAAACGGCGCGCTGCGTATCGCGTGCTGATCAGTTTTTTTACTCGACAAAGACGATTTAGACGCAGCTGTACGCGTTGGGCGCCAAGCCGAGTCCGAGTTCCCTAATGATCCGAAAAGGTCGATCAAGTTTGCAAAGGCCCTGTTGGCGAAAGAAGAAGCACACGAAGCCGCATCCGGATTATCCGAGATCGTAGATGTTGATACATCGCCGCTTCATGAATGCACGACATATGCACGATCGCTTTTGAACAGCGGCGACAAGGACAGAGCTCGTATCGTACTTTGTCGAGTGGTGGAACGTGACCCAACCATTCGAACGCCTTGGGTTCAGCTGACGCAGATGGCTGTCGACAAGGGCGACCTGGACGAAGCCTTGCAGTTCAACGAGAAGGCGCTTTCACATTTTTCCGATGACGTAGGTCTTCTGCGCAAAAAGGGCAGCCTGCTGGCCGCTAGCGGGCGTTTTACAGCGGCGGTCAGAGCAATGGAAGAAACGGTCAAACGGTTCCCTGACAACCTTGACGCAAAGTCTGAATACGCCAAGGCACTTTTGGAAAACGGTGAAGCCGAAAAAGCCGACGCGATCTTCTCCGACATTCTGGAGCGGGAACCTACGAACGTTCTTGCCATCAACCGAAAAGTAGATATCTCGATTGCTACGGGAGACCTTGGACGTGCTCTGGTCCATTTGGAGTCAAAGCTGTTCGCGGATGTTGAAAACCGTCGCCCGAAAGCACCCAGGACACCGACAGAAATTCAGCTATGGGTGCGTTACATGAAGACGGCTGCGCTTCACAGCGATGCAGACAGAACCGCCTGCGCGATCAAGGTGCTGCGCGATGTGGTGCCAGACACGCCGGGCAACGTTTTGGCATCTCTGATCCGCGCGTGCCATCAGATTGACGATATCACTCTGCCCGAAGAGATCATCAAGAACGTGCTTGAGCGTGATGCGCTGACGGCCAGTTTAGCGAAATCCGCGATGCGTTGGGTGTGCGCCAGTACCCACTACGAAAATGCCCAGAGCATCATGAAGAACCTCCGCGACAAGGTGGTTCCGACAGAGCGTGAAGTCTTCGTCGCAGAAGCCATGCTGATGCTGGAAGGACCGGAAGCCGCTTACAAACATGCCAGGCAGTCTATGCACCGGACTTCACACCCCAATGAAGCCATTGATCTGGCGCGCGCAACCATGGAGTCGGGTCGCGCCATGCTTGCCGCGCGTTATCTGCGGTTTTGCGCCTTGCGCTGGACGTCTTCGAAAAAGATCAAGGACAAGCTAATCTTAACGTTGCTGAAGGCTGGCGATACACAAACTGCGCGCCGGATTCTCATGCAGATTGCAGACGAATTTTCTGAAAACCAAATGCGGCTCTTCTGGCTTGATCTGTTCAACAACGAAGGCGCTTTTGAAGACGCGATGAAGATGCATCGAGAATTGGAAGCCTTTGATGAGACTTACGCCGCATCCTCCAAATGTCTTCGGATGAACGTCTATCACGGCGATCTGGATCGTGCCAAAGAGCTGTTCGAGCGGGTCCCTTTAGCCAACCAATGGCATCACCGTGTCACGCATGTCGGATCGGTCTCCAATGAGCTGGAAATCTATAGACAGGTGGCTGGCACCGGCGAGCCGACTCTGGAACATGTCACCACGTTTTTTCATCCAGCGGCAGATGTTGTGCGCAGTGCAAGCCTTGGCCGTCCCGATGATGCGCATGTAGATCAAGCGATGGTTCGCAATGTGTTTCAGTATTGGGACAAGACCGAACCACCTCCGGCCATCAGAGACACCATGAACATTTGGTCGACTTGCGACGGATGGGACTACGCTAGGTATGACCGAAAACAGGCTTTGGACTGGATACGGTCTACTTATGGTATCAAATATGCCCGGGCGTTGCGTCTGACGAGACAGCCAGCGGAACAATCAGATTTCCTGCGACTTTGCCTGCTGGAAGCCAAGGGAGGGCTTTATGTTGATGCCGATGACAAGCTCGTCGGCAGCCCGGACCGCCTTTTGAAAGGCACGAAGGGCGCGGTGGTGTTCGTGGAAGAGTTTGGAGCTGTGTGCAACAATGTCATTTATGCACCGCCGCACCATCCCTTGATAACGATTGCAAGAACAATGGCCTTCCGCGCCCTTATCGGACGCGACAATGACTCTGTTTGGGCAAAGACAGGCCCGGGCATGTTCACGCGGGCCACGGCGCGGTTTCTGATGCGCAAAGACCATCACCCCGATTTCGACATCACGTTGCTTTCAGTCGGCGACCTGAAAAAAGAAGTCTACACGCATCTCAAGATGCCGCACAAAATGACGGCAGAGTATTGGAACTCGAAGACAGAAAAAGTGCCGAAACCCGTCAACGCGGATTGGGACGGCGCCGCCAAGCCGCAGGCAAGCAACGCGTGATTGCTTTCGTCTGGCAACGCGATCAGATCATTTTTCCCGTTCATTTTCTTGATCTATGCGCATTGCGTCGGAGACGTCTGGCAGTTTCATAGAACCATGCGCCATGTTTTGACTTTTCTTCTTTGTGTACTTGGCACTGCGGCAGGTGTCGCGGCGGATCGGTTGGGGCTTCCCCTGCCCTATATGATTGGCCCGCTCTTGATGGCGGGCACGGTGGCCATGGCCTTGCCGCATCGCTTGCCGGACGGGTATGCCTTTCCGACGCGATTGAGGTTGGTCTTTATCGCCGTCATCGGTCTGATCATCGGGGCACAGGTTACGCCAGAGCTGTTTGAAAACGCCGACCGCCTGGCGATCAGTTTTGGCGCACTGGTCCTTTTTGTTGTGCTATGCCAAGCGTTTAACTACTGGGTGTTCCGCCGGGTAGGCGGGTATGATACGGTCACCTCCTACTATGCTGGATCACCCGGGGGATTGTTTGAATCCCTGGCCATGGGGGAAGAGGCTGGCGGTGATGTGGCCCAGCTGACCCTACAGCAATTTCTGCGCATCATCATCGTGGTCACCGCGCTGCCCATCGGTTTGTCGCTGTGGCTGGGGGAGCCGGTGGGCAGTGCGGCGGGCATGACTCTGTCCAAAGGTGACGTGCCCTGGACCGACCTGCCCTGGATTGCGCTTGCCGGGGTGGCAGGTGTTGTGATCGGGGAGCTGCTCCGCCTGCCCGCCAAACAGTTGACCGGGCCGATGGCGGTGGCTGCGGTTTTGACCCTGACAGGTTGGTTTCAGATCGACATGCCTGAATGGTTGATCAAGATCGCGCAGATCATCGTGGGCACGGCCCTTGGCATGCGCTTCATGGGGTTGTCGCGTGACCTGATCCTGCGTGGGGTGCGGTTGGCTGTACTGTCTGTGGGTGGGATGCTGATGCTTTCGGCGCTGTTCGCGGTGGTTTTGATCCCACTCACTGGCCAGCCGTTTGATGTGTTGTTGATCAGTTTTGCACCGGGTGGTGTAACGGAGATGTCGCTTGTGGCGCTGAGCCTTCAGGCCAATCCTGCCTTTGTGACGCTACATCACATACTGCGCATATTGATCACCGTTATGGGCCTGATCCTGACAGCGCGGTTGTGGCGCAAAACGTCCTAACGCCCTGTTTCGGGTGACCTCTGGCATCCGGAGAATTCTTCGCTATCGTGCGGCCCAGAACCTCACAGCTCTGAAAGGTAGCCCATGAACATCCGTGAAACCGCCGCTGTCATCACCGGGGCCGCCTCTGGTTTGGGCGAGGCCACGGCGCGCCATTTTCGCGAGATGGGGGCGCAAGTGACCATTCTGGACAGGGATGCGGCGCGTGGGCAGGCGGTTGCGGATGAGATTGGCGCGGGGTTTGCGGAAACGGATGTGACGGATGAGGCCTCCGTTCAGGCGGCAATGGCGCGCGCGGTTCAGCATATGGGGCATATCACCTGCGCAGTGAATTGCGCGGGTATTGCGACCGGGGCCAAAACGCTGGGCAAAGACGGCCCGCATGATCTGGGCGCGTTTCAGCGGACCATCGACATCAACCTTGTGGGGTCCTTCAACGTGGCGCGACTGGCCGCGGCGGAGATCGCCAAGAATGCACCGTCCGAGGATGGGTTGCGCGGGGTGATCATCAACACGGCCTCGATCGCGGCGTTTGACGGACAGAAGGGTCAGGCGGCCTATGCGGCGTCCAAGGGAGGTGTCGTGGGCCTATCCTTGCCCATGGCACGGGACCTGTCGCGCGAAGGAATCCGCGTGATGGCCATTGCGCCGGGTATCATCCTGACACCGATGCTGACCGGGTTGCCGCAAGAGGTGCAGGACGGCCTTGCCCAGGATGTCACCTGCCCCAAACGCCTTGGCCGACCGGAGGAATATGCGAGCCTCGCGCGGTTCATCGTCGAATGCGACTACCTCAACGGGGAAGTCATCCGCATTGACGGAGCATTGCGGATGCAGTGATGGCTGTTTCTGGTTGATCTCAGAGGCGCGGTGTCAGACCCGATCGTCTGGACCAAACTGATCTGCCAAGGCTTCCGCTCGGGCGGCAATCTCAGCCAATGCGTCCGTTACGGTGTCGGGAACAATTGGCACTTCCACGGTCTTCGGGTCAGGCTGTGGCGCGTTGCGGAGCTGATCCAGCTCTGCTTCTTTTTCGGACATCTTGTCTTCCGCTTCGCGCAGTTTGTCCTGCATTGCCGCAGTTTTGTCGGCCAGCATCAGACCTGCCATCAGCAGCATGCGGGTTTCCGGGATGCGGCCGATCTGAGCTGTCAGAACAGAGGCTTCTTCGTCCAGCATCTTGGCGGCAAACTTGAGGTAGTGTTCTTCGCCTTCCTGACAGGCAACATCGAACGTGCGTCCCCCGATATCAATCTGGATCTCTGGCATTATGCACTCTCCTCAGTTCCGGCACCCGGCGCATCCAGGGTCGTTTCAAGCGACGACAGAAGGCTTTCAAGCGCTTCTTTTTCCATCTCCCGCATGGCCTTGTGATTTTCAAGCTCTGCAATCATGCTCGAATTGATCAAATGCGGCTCTCCGACCCGGGATTTGTTGGCCTCTCGTAAGTTCGCATTGCTGTCTCTGAGATTGTCGTTGAGTTCGTGCAAACGTTCAATATTGGCTTTGTTCTTCTCAAGCCTTCCCCGGAGCGTTTGCACCAGTTCGCCCTGATCGTCCTGTTCGAGACGTTCGGTGAGTTCCTGTACGCGTTCAGATAGAACTTTGTTGCGCTCTTTCAGTTGTTCGCTGGCGACACGTTCTTCCTCAAGCTCCTTGCGCAGCGCCTCAACCTCAGCGCCATCGTCCGCGTCTCCCAAATTTGAGTTGGCCTGAAGGTCCATGCCTTGGCTGATGCGATCCAGCGCCGCGGCAATACGGCCTTGCAGCTCTTCAATTTGGCTCATTTTCCCACCCTCTTTCGTCTTAGCGTCCTGCAACGCTCTCCGCTTGCGCGAATCGGTGCCTGAACGTTTCACTGCAAGTCTACATAATGACAGGGAAAAAGGCTCCCCCTCTATTTTGCCGCATGAAGCCTGCTTGAACTTTGGGACTGGGCTGTTATGCAGCCTGCATCGCGTGACTTTCTTGAAAGATGCCCTGCCCCGTGGACATAAATGCCCTTCGTACCGCTCACCCAGAACACTGGTCCAAAGCCACCGCTATTCGTGCCCTAACGCTGGATGCTGTGCACGCTGCCAATTCGGGCCATTCCGGCATGCCAATGGGCATGGCAGATGTGGCGACTGTTCTGTTTGAAAAACATCTGAAATTCGACGCATCTGCGCCGGATTGGCCGGATCGCGACCGCTTTATCCTATCAGCAGGTCACGGGTCCATGCTGCTTTACTCGCTTTTGTATTTGACCGGGTATGAGGGCATGGGCATCGACGAAATCCGCAATTTCCGCCAGTGGGGCGCAAAGACGGCTGGTCACCCGAGAACTTCCTGCATCCAGGCATCGAAACCACGACTGGACCCTTGGGACAGGGGATTGCGAATGCCGTGGGCTTTGCCATGGCAGAGGAAATCCTGCGCGCCCGATATGGCAAGCGGTTGGTAGACCATAAGACATATGTCATCGCAGGCGATGGGTGTCTGATGGAAGGCGTGAGCCAAGAAGCCATAACACTGGCAGGGCGGCATCAACTGGGCAACCTCGTCGTGCTTTGGGACAACAACAACATCACGATCGACGGCACTGTGGAGCTGGCGGACACAACAGACCAACTGGGTCGGTTTAAGTCGGCCGGCTGGAAGGTTTTGGAAGTGGACGGTCACAATCCCGATGAGATTGATGACGCATTGACGGAGGCGCAAACGGGTTCGCAGCCAAAAATGATCGCATGCAAAACGCATATAGCCCTGGGGCACGCGGCGCAGGACAGCTCTAAGGGTCACAGCGCGCTCACCGATCCCGATCAGCTATTGGCTGCGAAAGAGGCCTATGGCTGGACTGGTGGGCCGTTCGAAGTGCCTGCGGAAGTGAAAGCTGCCTGGGAAGCCATCGGCTCCCGAGGCGCAGAAGAGCATGCGGCTTGGGCTGCACGCCTTGCAGAGCAAAGTGAACGGCGTCAGGAAGAGTTCGCGCGGATCATGTCGGGAGATGCTCCGAAACGCTTGTCGGCCACAATCAAGGCTGTGAAAAAGGAAGCATCTGAGGCCGCCGCCAAAGTGGCCACGCGCAAATCAAGCGAGATCGTATTGAACGCAGTGAACCCGGTTGCGATGGAAACTGTCGGCGGGTCGGCGGATTTGTCTGGTTCTAACAACACCAAATCGCAAGATATGACTGTTTTCGATGTGGATAACCGTGGTGGTCGCTACATTCATTACGGCGTGCGCGAACATGGCATGGCGGCGGCCATGAACGGTATGGCCCTGCATGGCGGTGTGCGCCCCTATGGCGGCACCTTCATGTGTTTTACCGACTACGCACGCCCATCCATGCGTTTGGCAGCATTGATGAAAATTCCGACAGTGTTTGTGATGACCCATGACAGCATCGGCCTTGGCGAAGATGGTCCCACGCACCAACCGGTGGAACATCTGGCGATCAGCCGGGCCACGCCGAACACGATGGTCTTCCGGCCCTGTGACACGGTGGAAACGGCAGAGGCGTGGGAACTGGCCTTGATCTCCAAGACCACGCCGTCTGTCCTGTCTTTGACCCGTCAGGGGCTACCGACGCTGAGGACGGAGCACAAAGGCAAGAACCTGTCCGCGCAGGGTGCCTATGTTCTGAAAGACGCAGAAGCCGACCTTGCCACTGTTTTGCTGGCGACGGGTTCGGAGGTATCCATCGCAATGGCTGCACGGGACGCATTGGAAGCCGAGGGAATCGGAACGCGTGTCGTCTCGATGCCTTGCTGGGAACTTTTCGAAACTCAGGACGAAGCGTATCGCCGTAAAGTGCTTGGCAAGGGGAGAAAGGTACGTGTGGCGGTTGAAGCTGGTGTGCGTCAGGGATGGGATCGCTGGCTTTGCGCGGATGGCGGCAAAGCGGAGAAGTCTGGGTTCGTCGGTATGGACAGCTTCGGCGCGTCCGCCCCCGCTGAGGTGCTGTTCGAAAAGTTCGGGATCACGGCGGAAGCGGTGGTTGAGAAGGTGAAATCCCTTCTTTGATCTGACGCTTAGACGTAGATACTAAAGTAATTGGAAGCGAGCCAACGGCTCGCTTCATTCTTTTTCGACAGCGCATAGCGGACGCGTTTACCCCAGCGGGTTAAGCTTTGTAACCTTCTGCCAGACCGGCGTGATGATCTTGGTCCCAATTGGGATCAGTACGATCCCGAGGGCGAGGCCTAGCAGGCCGTCCAAACCGGCAGTGACGACCCATTTGACGAAGCCTTTGGCGTCGCCTGCCCCGCTGGCCACATCTGTCGCGATGTGCTTGATCCATTCGTATATACCGGGGTAGCCCATCTCGGACAGCGCGTGCAGGATGATGGACCCGCCGACCCAGAGCATGGCTGCCGTGCCCACAACCGTCAAAAGCCACATGAACTTTGGCATAACCCGGACAATCCCACGTCCCAAGGAACGAACCGGGGCAATTCCGCCTTCGCGTGCCAGGTACAGCCCCACATCATCGGCCTTCACGATCAGCGCCACGGCCCCGTAGACTACCACTGTGATCCCGATTGCGATGAAGGCCAGCGTCGCGGCCTCCATCCAGAACGTGCTTTCCGGGATGGCCGCGAGGGCGATAGTCATGATTTCAGCGGACAGGATGAAATCCGTTTTGATCGCGCCGGACACGCGCTCTTCTTCCAAATGTGCAGGGTCTTGCAGGGTTTTGTCGCCATGGCCGTCCTTTTGGTGATGCCCGAACCCCAAGGCGTGGGCGATCTTCTCGGCCCCTTCGAAACACAGGTAGGCCCCACCCAGCATCAAAAGCGGCGGGATCATCCATGGCGCGAAGTTGGCGAGGGCCAACCCGACGGGGAGCAGGAACACCAGTTTGTTGATGAACGACCCACGAGCGATGCGCCAGATGATGGGCAGTTCCCGCGCAGGCGCGAAGCCTTTGAGGTACTTGGGCGTCACTGCCGCATCATCGATCACCGCGCCTGCGGCCTTGGCGCCGGCTTTGACCGCCTGAGAGGCCACGTCGTCCACGGAGGCCGCAGCGACCTTGGCCAGTCCCGCAACATCGTCCAAAAGTGCCAGCAAACCGCTCATGATGCCCCTCCGCGGATCTTGGTTATCTTTTCTTTTGTCATGGCTTCCCACTCCGGCCTTCGGCTGCGGATGAGGTTTACGTAATCCTCATTCTCATGCACCGGGATATCCGGGTCGTAGACAGACGCCATTTCGATCATTGCTTCCTGATCGACCTCGTGGAAGGCGTCAACCATCTCTTGAGCGACCTCTCTCGGAATGCCCCTTGCCTCAAACGCAGAGCGGCTGATCCGAAGCGTAGCGTCATAGGTTTCCCGGATGATGTCACGACAGCCCAAGCCCCAAAGCTCGTAAACATGATCGCGATCTACGGCGCGGGCGATGACATGCACATGCGGGTGGGCATGCACCACATGGGACACGATCTGGTTGATCTGTTCGCGATTGTCGATGGCCACGATCAACATGTGCGCGCGTTCAATGCCTGCCGCGTGCAAAAGGTCCGGACGAGACGCATCGCCGTAGTAATGTTTGGTGCCGAAGCGTTCCATGATGGCAAGGCGACGCGCGCTGTAATCGATCACCGTGGCCTTCATGCCCGCCGATTGCAGGATCCGGTTGACCAGCCCGCCCACGCGCCCGCCGCCCGCGATGATAACTTGCGTGTCTTCCGGCATGTCGTCGGCCTCGCGCTCCAGGGTTTCTGAAAACCGGGGGGCGATCACCTTGTCGTACAGAATGAAGAGACCAGGGGTCAGCAGCATGGACAGTGCCACCACCAGAAGAAGTTTGTCCGACAGTTCAGTCGGGATTACACCACTGGCCACGGTGAACGACAGAAGCACGAACCCGAACTCACCCGCCTGTGCCAGTGACAAAGCAAAGAGCCACTTATCTGCGCCTTGGATTTTGAAGATGATGGCCAAGCCCAGCAGAACCGCAACTTTCATTGCGATCAGTCCAACAGTCAGGCCGAGGATGACACCGAGGTTTTCGAATAACAGGCCGAAATTGATAGACGCGCCGACCGTGATGAAGAACAGCCCCAGTAGAAGGCCCTTGAAGGGATCTATGTCGCTTTCCAGTTCATGGCGGTAGGCGGAATTGGCCAGCACGACACCCGCCAGAAACGTGCTAAGCGCGGGTGAGAGGCCCACCAGTG
The DNA here is from genome assembly GCA_963422235.2 of uncultured Roseovarius sp. Taxonomy (GTDB): domain Bacteria; phylum Pseudomonadota; class Alphaproteobacteria; order Rhodobacterales; family Rhodobacteraceae; genus Roseovarius. The sequence continues at coordinate 78,144 of CAXMWV010000001.1, read as the reverse complement.
ACATCAAAAGGGCAATGCCGATCACCATCATCAATGCAGTGGCTGTGAAAAGCTCTCGCAGGCCCGCCATTGCGACAAAGCGGAAGATCGGTGTGGTCAGGAAACTGCCCCCCAGAACCACGGCGGCAATGGCTGCGAGCGTCACAAGGGCCGTCTGCCACCCGCTGAGGCCGTCGACGAGGCTAAGACCGCTGTCGTGACCATGGCTATCTGCGTGGCCGTCACCGCCGCCATGGCCACCGCCCTGCCCGACCAGGTCCAGCAGTTCCGGCATCGCCAGAAGCGGCAGAAAGGCCAGCATTGGAATGACTGCAATGTCTTGCGCCAGCAGCACGGCAAAGGATGACTGCCCCCCATCGGAACGCATCAAGCCTTTTTCATTCAGCGTTTGCAGTACGATCGCTGTCGAGGACAGGGCCAGGACCAACCCAACGGCCAGTGCCACGCTCCAATTGAGGCCAAGCACCATTCCTGCGGCAGCCACCAAAGCCGTGGTGAAACCAACCTGCCCACCCCCGAGCCCGATCAATCGCGCCCGCATTGACCACAAGGCACGCGGCTCCAGCTCAAGCCCCACGAGGAACAGCATCATGACCACGCCGAATTCCGCGAAATGCTGGATGGAAATTACATCGACGCGCAAGAGAGCCAGGATCGGGCTGATGGCAATGCCCGCGATCAGGTAACCCAGAACGGATCCAAGCCCCAGACGGCTGGCAATCGGAACGGAAATCACCCCTGCGATCAGAAAGATAAAGGCCAGCAGCAGAATATCGGTCACAAAGCGTCCTTCGCGGGGTTGCGGGTGCACAAGCACTACCGAGGATTTGCGCAGGATCAAGGCCAAAGCTGCGAGACGGACCGGCAAGGGCGGAAGAGCGGCCTGCCCCGACCGCCGCCTGAGGTTTGCGTTAACGGTTACCGCTACCACCGGGTTTTGGCCTTTCCGGCCTGCGCGCGCGGGTTTATACGGCCCTCAAAACGCGCATTTCAGGAGACCTGCCATGACCATCACTGTCGGCATCAACGGATTTGGCCGCATCGGCCGCGCCACACTGGCCCATATCGCCACCAGCACGCGCAATGACATCAAGGTGGTCAAGGTCAACGCCACAGGCCCGCTTGAGACTGCAGCGCACCTGATCAAGTATGACAGTGTGCATGGTCGTTTTCCTAATGAGATCACGCTCGGTGACGGCACCATGGATCTGGGTCGTGGTCCGATGGAGATGTTCTCCACCTACGACATGGGTGAGCTGGATTGGTCCGGCGTCGATGTCGTGCTGGAATGCACCGGCAAGTTCAACGATGGTGAGAAAGCCAAGGCGCATCTCGACCAGGGCGCGGGCAAGGTATTGCTGTCGGCCCCGGGCAAGAACGTGGATCGCACGGTCGTTTACGGTGTAAACCACGAAGACCTCAAGGCCGGTGAGGCGATGATCTCAAACGGATCCTGCACCACCAACTGTCTGGCACCCGTAGCCAAGGTTCTGAACGAAGGCATCGGGATCGAGAGTGGCATCATGACCACGATCCACGCTTATACAGGCGATCAGCCCACGCTGGATCGTCGTCACAAGGACCTTTACCGCGCGCGCGCAGCCGCAATGTCGATGATCCCGACCACAACGGGTGCGGCCAAGGCTTTGGGCGAAGTGATCCCTGAATTGCAAGGCAAGCTGGACGGGTCCGCCATTCGCGTGCCGACACCCAACGTGTCCGCCGTTGACCTGACCTTCCTTGCGAAAAAGGATGTGACAGCCGACGATGTAAACGAGGTTGTCGCCGAGGCGGCAGCCGGCAAGCTGAAAGGCATTCTTGGGTACGACCCCGAGCCCAAGGTGAGCGTCGATTTCAACCACACCGAGGAAAGCTCCATCTTCGCGCCGGCACAGACCCGCGTGACCGGTGGCCGGCTGGTGCGCGTGTTGGCGTGGTATGACAACGAGTGGGGCTTTTCCTGCCGGATGGCCGACGTGGCCGTGGAGATGGGCCGCATCGGCTAACGCGCTCAAATTCTTGAAGTAATGCAAAACCCGCCAAGCGCGGGTTTTGTCGTTTTGAGGGCCTTGAACGTGGCACAAAGAAGGCAAAGCTACGCCCGCGCCTTGTTTCATTGGGCGCGACTTTTTATTGGTGCCCAAAGATGAACGCCTGTTTCCTAAAATTGAACAATTTGGCCCTCTAGCTTTAACCCCGAAGCAAGAACAAGCGCCTAAAACGGCGTGAGAGGTCAGAGCATGGCAATAGAAACACTCAGCTGGGTCTACCAGCTTAGCGATTTTGACACGTCCGGGTCAAACATCACGCCCCCTGATGAACAGGGCGCAAATGCGCAAGGCAGCCCGCCTTTCGACATCACACTGTCCAATGGCGCGTCGCCGTTCCAGATCGAACTGGATGACGGATCAAATGATGGGTTTGATGAGGTCAACGCCAACTCGTCAGACCAGCTGTTGACGCAACCCATCACGCTCGACAACGTCACCTACCCCGTGGGCACCCGGATTTTCGTGAACTACGTGCTGGAAACCGATGATGGGTTTCGGCTTTATTCGATCACGCTGGATGGCTCCAACACTGGTCGAAACGACACCACAGCCGCCGTCACCAACGGCCCCATGGTGCCGGGTCAGCAATACACGTTCACCTCTGAGGGCAATATTGGCCAGGGAGAGGTGGATTACGCCGATATCGCCTGTTTCGCGGCGGGCACGCGGATTGAAACCGTGACTGGCATGGTCGCGGTTGAAGAGCTTTGCGCCGGTGACCTGGTCGTGGCCTGGGACGGGAGCGCATTGCCGCTCCGCTCTGCCTTGCAGACAACCGTGTCGGCTTGCGACATGGTGCAACACCCGAAACTGGCCCCGGTCCGGATCAGTCAGGGTGCGCTTGGCAACGGCTTGCCCCGGCGTGATCTGCTGGTGTCGCGGCAGCATCGGATGCTGGTGTGTTCCAAGGTGGCTGAGCGGATGTTTGGTGCAGCCAGTGTGATGGTCGCCGCGATCCGGCTGACAGAATTGCCTGGCATTTACGTGGACCACGATGTGACCTCGGTGACCTATTTCCATCTGGTCTTCGACACCCATGAAGTGATCAACGCCGAAGGGGCACCGTCCGAAAGTTTCTTTGTTGATCCCTATTATGTGCAGGGAATGACCCCGGCCACGCAGGCCGAAATTCTGCAGCTTTTCCCGCAATTGATGACGTCTGACACCGGGATGAAACCCGCCTGTCCGATCCCTCGCAATGGTCGGCAGAAGCGGTTGATCGAACGTCACATGAAGAACAACAAGGACGTTCTGCAGCTTTGCGCATAGGTGTAATTCCCACGGGCGCGACTGATCCCAGCACCAAAAAACAAAAAACCCCGCCTTTCGAGCGGGGTTTTTCAAATCGATGGCTGTGCAAAGATCAATCTTCTGCGGCGATCTCGTCTTCAGCTTCAACGCGGGCGCGGTCAGCAGCGCCTTTGGCGTCAACATCACGATCGACCAGTTCGATGATCGCCATGGGCGCCATGTCACCGTAGCGGAACCCGGCCTTCAGAACGCGGGTGTACCCACCGCTGCGCTCTGCATAGCGCGGACCCAGCACTTCAAAGAGTTTCGCCACATGCATGTCTTGCTTGAGCTGCGACGCGGCCTGACGGCGGGCGTGCAGATCACCGCGTTTGCCGAGTGTGATCAGCTTTTCCACGACGCGCTTGAGCTCTTTGGCTTTGGGCAGCGTGGTTTTGATCTGTTCGTGTTCAATGAGCGAGCCAGCCATGTTCGCCCACAGCGCCTTGCGGTGCTCATGGGTGCGGTTCAGGCGGCGGTAGCCTCTTGCGTGACGCATTTTCGTATTCCTTTTACTTCGTTTTGCTTTGTCCGGCGGTCTGATGCGTGTCAGCCGCTCTCCTTGGGGCGGGATTGCCCAAGGTGATTTCAGAATTGAAATCACCGTTGGCCGTCAGGTGATCGCATGTGCGATCACCGTCAGGCCAGATTCAGAATTGGTCTTCGAACTTCTTGGCGAGGTCCTCGATATTGTCCGGCGGCCAGTCTTCGACATCCATACCGAGGTGCAGACCCATACCCGAGAGTACTTCCTTGATTTCGTTCAAGGATTTGCGGCCGAAGTTCGGTGTGCGCAGCATTTCTGCTTCGGTTTTCTGGATCAGATCGCCGATGTAGACGATGTTGTCGTTCTTCAGGCAGTTCGCGGAACGGACAGACAGTTCCAACTCGTCCACTTTCTTGAGCAGAAGCGGGTTGAACTCCAGACCATCGTCTTCGTCCTGACGGCCAGCCGCTTCGGGCTCTTCGAAGTTCACGAAGATCGACAGCTGATCCTGCAGAATGCGCGCGGCAAAGGCCACGGCGTCATCCGGCGTGATGGACCCGTCGGTTTCGATCTTCATGGTCAGCTTGTCATAGTCCAGAACCTGACCTTCCCGTGTCGGCTGCACGTCATAGCTGACGCGTGTGACCGGGGAGTAGATCGCATCGACCGGGATCAGGCCAATTGGCGCATCTTCCGGCTTGTTCTTGTCGGCGGCAACATAGCCCTTACCGGTGTTCACGGTCAGCTCCATGAACAGGTCCGCGCCATCATCGAGGTGGCAGACCACGTGATCCTTGTTCAGGATTTCAATGCCTGCGCTGTCGGAGATGTCACCTGCGGTGACAACGCCCGGGCCTTTGGCCGAAATCGACAAACGCTTGGGGCCTTCGACTTCCATACGCAGGGCCACGCCCTTGAGGTTCAGAACGATGTCGGTGACGTCTTCACGCACACCGGCAACGCTGGAGAATTCATGCAGAACATTGTCAATCTGCACCGAGGTGATGGCACCCCCCTGCAACGAAGACAGCAGTACACGGCGCAGCGCGTTGCCGATGGTGAGGCCAAAGCCCCGCTCCAGCGGTTCAGCCACCACGGTCGCCTGACGCAGCGGGTCATTGCCCGGCTTGACGTCCAGCTGTGTTGGTTTGATCAGTTCTGCCCAATTTTTGTGGATCATGCGGTCCCTCCATTCCTGTTCTCTGCCCCATGTCCAAAGGTCTGAGAACGCCCGAGGTTTAAAATGACGGAATGGGGCCGTGCATGTGCACGCGGCCCCATAAGAAACTTCACTTAGACGCGGCGGCGCTTCGGCGGGCGGCAGCCATTGTGTGCAATCGGGGTCACATCACGGATCGAGGTGATGTTGAAACCGATCGCAGCCAGAGCACGCAGCGCGCTTTCGCGGCCAGAGCCAGGACCCTGCACTTCGACCTCAAGGGTCTTCATGCCATGTTCCTGTGCCTTGCGGCCTGCGTCTTCCGCGGCCATCTGGGCGGCGTAAGGCGTCGACTTGCGCGAGCCCTTAAAGCCCATTGTGCCAGCCGACGACCATGCAATCGCATTGCCCTGCACGTCTGAGATCAGGATCTTTGTGTTGTTGAAGCTCGAATTCACATGCGCCACGCCTGTGGCGATGTTCTTGGAGACCTTCCGCTTTGTGCGACGAGTATCACGTGCCATGTGCTTAGCCCTCCCTTACTTCTTCTTGCCGGCGATGGGTTTCGCCGGACCTTTGCGCGTGCGCGCGTTGGTGTGCGTGCGCTGACCGCGAACCGGCAGGTTGCGACGGTGGCGCAGACCACGGTAGCAGCCCAGATCCATCAGGCGTTTGATGTTCATCTGCACTTCGCGGCGCAGATCCCCTTCGACAGAGAAGTTGGCGTCGATATGCTCGCGCATGGCCAGAACTTCGGCGTCGGACAGTTCGTTTACGCGACGCGACGGGTCAATGCCGGTGGCTTCGCAGATGGACTTGGCCGAAGCGTGACCAATTCCGGTGATGTAAGTAAGGGCGATCGGGACCCGTTTATGGGTCGGAATGTTCACGCCGGCGATACGTGCCAAGTGTCTTATCCTTTCGTTGCGGTTCCGTAGCTCCAGAACCTTTTTTCACAACGTAAGCCCGAAGCGTTCCCGCCCGGGCCTCAGCTGACTTTCAGGTGTTGTCTTATCCCGCCGTAATGCGGCGAATACGAATCAACGTCTCTTTAGAGTTGGTGGTGATTAGGAGCAATCCCAATGCCCGTCAAGGGCCATCATGGGAGACAGGTGTAAAAGGTCGTACTTTCGCCGTTGTCGCCTTGATACACATATAAAATGCCCGGTTCCGATTGGAAGGCCCGGATGACGAAAACATCCGGGAATAGCGCGCCGGGTTCTTCACAATACCCTGCCGAAACATGCGTCACGTCCCGGCCTGCCACGGGTGGCAAAGGGTCGGCAATTTCGCAGTAGTATTCGATCTCCCAGAACTCGGTCCCGTTGAAGGTCATCGCCCGCTCGGAACGGTCTATGTATTCCAAGCCGCACACGGCCCGGTCTGTGACGTAGTCTTGCTCTGCGATGGCAGGCAGCGCGAAGCTTGAGGCCAAAAGCGCGGCAAACGTAAAGCGCATCACCGAAGTCCCTCGTTGGTTTTCAGCAAGCTTAGACCGGTCACTGATGGAGTGCCAAGGCAAACTGCCATCCATCAAGATTGCGACCGTGATTGCCTAACGCCACGGCCTGAGGCATACCTGTGGCAAGAAAACGGGCAGATATTCGACCATGACCAATCAGCTTGCCATTGTCCTGGGCCTGGTGATCGTTTCCGGGCTTGCGCTGGATGCCTACAGCTTTGACTGGGCCAACACGCTGTTCCTGGCCCGCAAGCTGATGGAACTGATAGAGTGGATGGCATTCTGGCGGTAGGCAGCGCCGCCTAGGTTGAGGCCCTCAGGTTTTGCCAAGCTTTTCCAGCAACGCATCGCGCACGGCGGGTGTCACGAATTTGCTGACATCTCCGTCAAGACGGGCGATCTCTTTGACGAGCTTCGATGCAATCGCCTGGTGATGGGCATCGGCCATCAGGAACACCGTCTCAACGGTATCATCCAGCACACGGTTCATGCCGACCATCTGAAATTCATACTCAAAATCCGCCACGGCCCGCAGACCACGCACAATGATCGAGGCGTTTACGTCACGGGCGCAGTTGATCAACAAGTTCTCAAACGGATGAACGACCAGTTCCACGCCTGTGCCTTCCGTAAGGCGTTTGCCCTCGGCCTCAATCATCTCCACCCGTTCTTCGAGCGAAAAGAGTGGCCCTTTGTCACGATTGATGGCCACCCCGATCACCAGCCTGTCCACCAGGGCAGACGCCCGACGAATGATATCGGCATGGCCAAGCGTGATGGGGTCGAACGTGCCGGGATAAAGACCGATGCGCATCGGGTGGCTCCTTTGGTCAAGCAGGGATGCGGGCTGCGGGTATCGCATCACAAACGCGCAGGCAAGGCAACATGTAGGGTGGGTATAGAAGCGCGCGCATTCAGAACGGGGAAAGCTGGCTCAGCCCCTGCCCTGCAAAGAACAGCACGCCCCCGATCAGCGCACCGAGCAATGCGCCGTTGATGCGGATGAATTGCAGGTCCGGCCCAATCTCACGCTCGAACCGATCCGACAGCTCGTCAGATTGCCAACCTTCGATCACATCGGCCACGTAGTTTCCGATGGGGTCGCGCAACTCAACGATGGCGGTCTGCGCTGTCGCGGCAAGCTGATCTTCGAACCGGGCGAGGGCCGCGTCGTCAGACAGCAGTTTGCGCGCAAAGCTTTGCAGAGCCGCCGATATCGCCGCTTCCGCCTCGCTTGCGTCTTCGCTTAAACCACGGGACAAGCGCTCGCGGATCAGCGTGATCGTGGCGTCCACCGCCTCATCGAAGGCCGGAGAACCGGCGAACTTGGCCTTGCCATCATGCACCGCGCGATCCAGCGTGCCATTGTCGGAGAGCGTTTGCAGGAAACCGGCAAGCCCGGCTTCAAAGTCCTTGCGCAGGGCACTGTCAGACGTCTGCAGATCGTCGATGACGTTCAGGACCCCATCGACAAGCACGGCGGACACGCCACGATCCACGCGCGACGCCACCCACCAACGGCTGTTTTCTTGTACCAGTTCCAGCACCCGGTCGCGGTTGTTGTCGAGCGCGTGGCGCACTTGGGACAGCATGTCGTTCATCAAGGGGCCGTGAACGGCTTGTTCCAGCACGGGACCAAGCGCTTGGGACAGACCTTTCGAGGCCGTTTCACTGGCCACGGCGGCGCGCAGTTCCTTGCGCAAACCATCGTTGAGGTGGCTTTGCCCGTCTGTCTTCATGGCCACCGAGATCGCCTTCGTGAGTGATTTGGCAACGAGGGCGGCGTTGGCGGGGGTTTGCAGCCATTCTGCAGCGCGACGTGCCGGGGCTATTTCGGCCACGCGGGCGGAGATCGACGCGGGGTCGAGAAAGTAGCTTTTGAAGAACTGCCCGACGCTTTGCGCGGCACGGGCCTTGTTCTTGGGCAAAAGCGCTGTGTGCGGGATCGGAATGCCCAAAGGATGTCGAAAGAGCGCCACCACCGCGAACCAGTCGGCCAAACCACCGATCATGCCCGCCTCGGCCATATGGCGGATGAGGCGCAGCCAGTTTGGCGGATCACCCCAGAGGTAGGTCAGCAGATACACCGCCACCAGTGCGACAAGCACCGCTTCGGCCATGCGGCGGGTGCGCTTCAGGCGGGCGACCTTTTCAAGGTCAATGTCGGATAGCTGGGGTCTGTCAAACGGCGACGGCGTCGTCATCCTCGAACTCCTCGGCGTCCAGCACCACGCCGTCATGGATAAACGCCTCGATCCGGTCTGCGGTTTCACCAGGCTTGGACAGAATGAACAGGTGGCCGCAATCCATCACCACCATCTGCGCGTTTGGCAGGCGGTTCATTAGGATTTTACCATTCACGACCGGGATCAGGGGATCATCGCCACCCATCAACAGCAATGTCGGCACTTCGATCTGCGGCAGCCAGAGCCAGCTGGTCCATCCCATTCCGCACAGCAGTTGGTAGAGATATCCCCTCGCATCGCCCGCTTTCAGAGAGCTGGCGTGCATATCCAGCATTTCACGGTTGTAGCGCAGTTGGCCGCCATAGATGTCCGGCCCGATATTCATCATGTGCTCTGGGTCCAGATAGCGCTTGGGCGTGGCCATCTTGCGCAAGACCTGTACGTTGCCGGGGATCATGACCATGCCAGCGGACGTGGCACAGAGCGTCATTGAATTGCAGCGCGACTGGTGATCATAGACAAACTGCTGCGCTGCCGCCCCACCCCAGGACACACCCGCGACGTCCACTTCGCCCACGCCGAGCGCATCGAGTAACCGAGCGGTCATGCGAGAGAGCCACGAGAAACGGTAAGGGATGAGCGGCGTTGGAGAGCCGCCCACGCCCGGCACGTCGAATGTCAGAATGCGGGTGCGTTTGAAATGGCCCGCCACAGGGGCTACGGCGTCAAGGCTGGCCCCGATGCCATTGAAGACAAGAAGCGTACGCTCCGCATCCTCTGGCCCGAAAAAGGCATAGCGGATCTGGTGCCCCATGACTTTGATGTCACCGGTGACGGTCTCAACTGTTTGATCTTGGGGCACCAGAGGGTCCTTTACACTTTTGCTTTGGCGTGGACGTAGGTCCCGGGCGCATCGTCGAGCGCCTTGTACTTGGTGGACCCAAACTTCGTCGGCGCCTTGGCTTGTTTGCCAGAGCGTTCATTGAGCCAGTGCATCCAGTGCGGCCACCAGCTGCCTTTATTCTGGCTCGCGGTTTCGAGGAATTCCTCTGGCGTTTGGTGATCGCCGTCATTGGTGAGGAACTTCGCACGCGGGTTGCCCGGAGGGTTGATGAGTGACTGGATGTGTCCGGCCTGAGAGAGCACAAACTCGGATTTACCACCAAATGCGTGATGCGACAGGTAGCAGCCATCCCAAGGCGTGATGTGGTCCGTTTCACCGCCCACAATGAAGGTGTCGCATTTGACGTCTTTCAGAGACAAACGTTGACCCGCGATTTCCCAGCCTTGCTCTCCACTCAGGCCACCGCGCTGCAGAAGCTCGATCAGGTCGCCGTGAAGGGCAGCAGGCAGGTTCGTGGTGTCGGCATTCCAGAACAGGATGTCGAAGGCAGGCGGATCGTTCCCGATCAGGTAGTTGTTGACCCAGTAGGCCCAGATCAGATCGTTCGGGCGCAGCCACGCGAAGGTGCGTTCAAGGTCCTTGCCTTCCAGCACGCCTTTGCGACCAGAAAAGGCGCGGGCCAGTTCAAGCGTCTCAAGATTGGCAAAGAGGCCCATGGTGGTGTTCTTGCCGCCTTCCACGTCGAGGATCGCCACGAGGCAGGTGAAGGTGTTGACGCGCTTTTCATCGCCCCGTGCGCTCCACAGTGCGATCAGCATGGCCGCGGTGATGCCGCCGGAGCAGGCACCGATGACGTTCAGACTGTCTGACTTGGAAATCTCGCAAGCCACTTCGGAAGCTCGATCAAGCGCTTCGACATAGGAGTTGATGCCCCAGTCGGATTGCTTCGCAGTCGGATTGCGCCAGCTGACGATGAAGACCTGATGACCCAGAGAGGTCAGGTATTCGATCACAGAACGGCCAGGGGCCAGGTCCCACACGTAAAACTTGTTGATCTGCGGCGGCACGATGAAAATCGGCGTTTTGTACGCCGTGTCTGTCTTCGGCAGGTATTGCAGCAGTTCCAAATGCTCTTCGCGGTAGATCACCTGACCTTCGGAGAGCGCGAGGTTCTTGCCCACTTCGAATTTGGATTTGTCGACCATCGACGGCAGACCGTTGTTGTTCTGCATATCGCTGATGAATTGCTTCATACCCTTGGCGAGGTTCTGCCCGCCGTATTCTAGCGTGGTTTTCATCGCGGTTGGGTTGCCGAGCAGAGTATTGGTCGGCGCCATGGTGTCCGTGACAATGCCGGTCAGCAGCTTTGCGCGCAGCTTATCGCGATCAGACAAGGCCAGACCATCAACCCAGGCCTCAATCCCGCGGCACCAGGTCAGGTAACTTTGCATCATGACGCGGTAGGCGGGGTTGGTGAGCCAAACCGGATCACGCCAGCGTTTGTCGCCTTTTGCGGGGCCAACGGTGGACTTACCGGTGGCCGAGCGGACCATTTCCTGGCCCAGCTTCATGCTTTCGCTCATCGCCACTTGCGGGGCCATCAGGGCTTTGCCGTAGAACCCCATCATCGCCTTGGCGAGATCGGCGGCTGTCTCCAATGAGGCTTTATCGTCTTTCTTGGACATATTAGTCTCCTTAAGCTCGTGTGCTCAGGCCACGATCATGGCGAGGATTTCAGCCACGATGGCGGGTTTGGGCATGCCTTCGATGGTGGTCGTCGCTTCGACCTTCACGAGCAGGCGGTCTTTACCTTTTTCCTCAACGCTCAGCAGTTTGTAGGAATTGGTGACCTTCGAGTTCACCAGAACCGGCGTGAGAAAGCGCACCTTGTCTGTACCATAGTTCAGCACGCCTTTGGCATCTTTGGGCACGATCCCGATATCGGCGATGTCACCGGCCAGCATGGACAGCACGAGGAAACCATGGGCCACCGTGCCACCAAAGGGGCTGTGTTTTTTGGCCATTTCCGGGTGCACATGGATCCACTGATGGTCGCCTGTGACGTCCGCAAAGGTGTTGATGCGAATCTGATTGATCTCTTGCGGCTCGGACGAGCCAAAGTCGTGACCGATGAAATCCTTCATCGTGGCGACGGTGTATCCTTTGGGTGCGGACATAATGTTTTCTCCAATTACGCTTGGCGCAGTTCACGTCTTAGAATTTTACCCACGTTAGACTTGGGCAGCTCATTCAGGAAAGTGATACGTTGCGGCATCTTGTAGGCCGCAAGCTCTTGCCGACAGTGGGCCAGGATGTCTTCCTCGCCCACACTTGAGCCCTTTGATCTGACGACGAAGACATGGGGAGCCTCGCCGGTTTTGTTGTGTGCCATACCGATGCAGGCGTTTTCCGCCACGCCCGGGCAGGCTTGGACGACAGCTTCGATCTCATTGGGGTAGACGTTGAAGCCTGAGACCAGGATCATGTCTTTCTTGCGGTCGACGATGCGCAGGTAGCCTGCCTCATCGAACACGCCGATATCGCCGGTGCGGAAGTAGCCATCAGAGGTGAAGACATCTTCGTTGGCGTCGTCACGGTTCCAATAGCCGCGCATGATCTGGGGACCGGCGGCGCAAATCTCGCCGCGCTCGCCAGTGCCGACTTCCTGGTCGTTGTCATCAAGCAGTTTGATATCGGTCGAGGACACGGGCAACCCACAGGCACCGGTGAAGTGCGTCACTGACATGGGATTGATGCAGAGGATGGGCGACGTCTCGGACAGGCCATACCCTTCCTTGATGTGATGCCCGGTGATGGCTTTCCACGCCTCCGATGTGGCCTCAAGCACCGCCGCGCCGCCACCGATGGCGACCTTGTAGCCAGAGAAATCCACGTCTTTGAACGCCGGGTGCATGCACAGACCGGCAAAGAGCGTGTTCACGCCCGCCATGATCGAGAATTTCGAGTCCTTGATGGCTGCAATAAACGCATCCATGTCGCGCGGGTTCGGGATCAGGACGATCTTCGCGCCGATCGCCATGTAGCACAGCGACAGTGTGAGGCCGAAAATGTGATAGAGCGGCAGCGCGCCCACGACCACTTCCTTGCCCGGTTCAGACGCTTCCGGCAGATAGGCGCGGAACTGCTCAGAATTGGCAATCAGGTTGCGATGCGTCAGCACGGCGCCTTTGGACAGGCCCGTCGTGCCGCCGGTGTATTGGAAGAAAAGCGTGTCGTCGCCGGTCAGCTCGACCGGCTCAAAAACCAGCCCGGCCCCTTGAGACAGTACATCAGCGAATTTCACAGGAGACCGGATCGCAGGGTCCGTGGGCGGTGTCGGGATCGGAAGGCCCATGCCGTCGCCCAAATCAATGGTCACCACGGTTTTGACCGGCGTGTCTTGGATGATCGCGGCAAGTGTCTGCGTGGACGGTGCAAAGATCAGGATGGTTTCAACACCCGCATCGTTCAATTGATGCTGCAATTCGCGGGGGGTGTAGAGCGGGTTGACGTTCACCTGAGTGGCCCCTGCCCTCAGAATACCCATCATCGCGACGGGGAAGGCAAAGATATTGGGACACATAAGCGCGACACGATCACCGCGTTTGACGCCCATCTTCTGCTGCAGATACGCGGCCACCGCGCGCGATCCTGCATCCAATTGAGTATAAGTCATTTGCGCGCCAAAGCATTCGAACGCGGGCAAATCACCGAAATCCGTAACGGCCTGATCAAGCAATGCGACGACAGATGCGTAGGCATCCGGGTTGATGGTTTCAGGCACACCATCATCGTAGCTCCGAATCCATGGTCTGGACATCGGATCCTCCCTACAGGTCAAGTTGTTGGCTGGTTTTGGTGCCGCCGCGCAGGGGGAGATGCGCGGCGGCGGTCTTTTGGCGTGCGGTCGCTTAGGCGGCGCGCTTGCCGTCCAGAAGCTCGATCACCGGCTTCATGGTCTGCTCGGCTTGTTCACGGGCCACGTCAATGAACTCTTTGCCGTGAGCGGCGGAAGTTTCGATGCGTGTCTGCATGTAGGCTGCCTGCAGGCCGGCCACTTCGGACAGCGACTTGGCTTGCATGGTCTTCTGGGCGTGGCTTGTCACCTCACCGTAGAATTCCTGACCAAAGCCCCAGAGGGTCTGACCCAGAACGCTGACGCCGGAGTAGTAGGCTTTGCCAAAATCAACGGCTGCACCGGCTGTCTTGGAGCCTGTCTCACGCACGGTTTCAACACCGGATGTCAGGGTTTCGCGAGCTGCAGTTGCGCGCTCGGTGACGTTTTCCTGAATGCTGTTCAGGGCAGATTTTGCGTCTGCAGTGGCAGTTTTTGTCTCTTTCTTCGCGGTAGCCATGATGGTGTCTCCTTACTTGGCTTTCGAATTCGTCCGATAGGTTTTTGCCTTCGGTTGACGTAGGCTTAAGTTACGTCATGCTGCGGTGCAACATTTTTTCCAAAATCTTGCTGCAGTGCCGCATTAATGCCAATTGCTTGTTTTTTATACGTAATTTCGATCATGGGCGCAGATTTCGCAAAATGACGTTTCGTCACTTCCGGTCGAAATCCGGCAAAACAGGTGTTTACAGGCTGATCCCGACCCCGAAACAGGGGCAAATTGAGCGGTATACACCCCGATTTGCCGCAAACGAGGTTCGCGATGCGTTTTGATTGCCATTCAAAGCCACAGAACACCCCATTTGCCGCTGCGTCACATTTCTAGGACGTTCCACTGGCGTCAACTTTGCGCTACTCCCCCTTGGAACGGAGAAACGGAGGGGAGGATCATGGCGCAGACTGATCGACCATGGACGGCTTACTATGGCGCGGGCATCCGCCCGGTGCTGGAACAGGCCACCTATCGCAATTTGCCGGACATGATCCGGAGCGTGGCGGAAACCTATGGCAAGGCCAAGGCTTTCACATGCGTTTTGCCAAACGGCATGAATGGCACCCTGACCTACGCGCAAGTCGATGAGATGTCAGATGCAATGGCAGTATACTTGCGCGAAGTGGCAGGCCTTAGCGCGGGCGACCGCGTGGCGCTGCAGCTTCCCAATTGCCTGGGCTTTCCGATTGCCGCTTTCGGTGTGTTCAAAGCCGGGTGTGTGCTGGTCAATGTGAACCCAATGTACACAACTGAAGAGATGGCCAAGCAGTTCGAGGATGCGAAACCCCACGCGCTGATCACCATTGACATGTTTGCCGACAAGATCCAGGCGGCCACCAAAGGCCACCCCATTCCCAACATCATCATCACGCGCGTTGCCGAGTTTTTCCCGGCCATGCCCCGGGGTATTGTGGGACTGGTCCAGAAGTACTGGGACAAGGCCGTCAAGCCCATCGACATCGCCCATATCCGCCTGCCCGCCGCCCTGCAGGCCGGGCGGGACAAGATCGCGAAGGATCATGTTGAGGCAGATATCTATCATCAGGAGATCACCCTCGAGGATCTGGCGGTGCTGCAATACACCGGCGGCACGACGGGCGTGGCCAAGGGCGCGATGCTGACCCATGGCAACCTGATCATGAACATGGAACAGGCGATGGAATTGCTCGCCGGGGACATGGAGAAGGGCGAAGAGGTCATTCTAACCGCCTTGCCCCTTTACCACATCTTCGCCTTCACGGTGAACATGCTGTCCTTCTATTGGCTGGGCTCACGCAACATCCTGATCCCCAATCCACGCCCACTGTCGAACCTCAAGCGTGCGTTCGAGAACTACAAGATCACATGGATGAGTGGGGTAAACACGCTCTTTAACGGGCTGCACAATGAGGTCTGGTTCCGCCACAGCCCGCCCAAGCACATGAAATTCGCGGGTGCCGGCGGCATGGCGCTTCAGTCTTCCGTGGCAGCCCGCTGGCGCGAGATTACTGGCACCGAAGTCCTGCAAGGTTACGGCCTGACGGAAACCAGCCCGGTTCTGACATTTGAACCCCTGGGCAAGGCCCGCGAAGGCACGATCGGTATTCCAGTGCCCTCCACCGACGTGGCCTGTTTCGACGACAGCGGCAAAATGTTGGGTGTCGGCGAGGTGGGTGAAATTGGCGCCCGCGGCCCGCAAATCATGAAAGGCTACTGGAACAAGCCTGAAGAGACCGAAAAAGTCATGGTCGGTGACTACTTCCTGACCGGTGATATCGGCGTGATGGACGAAGACGGGTACTTCCGCATTGTCGACCGCAAGAAAGACATGGTCGTTGTCTCAGGCTTCAACGTCTACCCTAACGACGTGGAAGACGTGATCGCCACCCATCCCGGCGTTCTGGAAGTGGCAGTGATCGGCGTGCCGGATGCAAGCAGTGGCGAGGCGGTGAAAGCCTTCATCGTGGCGCAGGATAAGACGCTTGGAAAAGATGACATCCGCAGCTTCTGCAAGGATCACCTGACCAGCTACAAAGTGCCAAAGATGGTGGAGTTCCGCGACGAGTTGCCGAAGTCCAACGTGGGCAAGATCCTCAGAAAAGACCTGCGCGCCGAAGAGATGGCGCAAATCGCAGCGGAGTAAACGCAGATGGTTGATGAGTTTACACAGACAATGCTCGGCCTGATGGTGGCCGTGATCATGCTGGGCATGGGCGCGTCACTGACACCGAGAGACTTCTACCTCGCGCTGCGCCGTCCTTACGGCCTGATGATCGGGGTGATCAGCCAGTATGGCTTCATGCCGTTGCTGGGTTTCCTGTTGGCCATGTTCCTCGTGGTGCCAGAAACCATCGCACTTGGTATCCTGTTGATGGCCTGTATGCCGGGTGGCACGACCTCCAACATCTTCACCTATTTCTCCAAGGGCAACCTTGCGCTTAGCGTGTTGATGACGGTGACGTCCACTGTTTCAGGCATCATCCTGATCCCCGTAATCCTGACGCTTTATGCGGCAGCACTCGACATCGAAATCCCGCGAGAGGACATCATAAAGGTTCTCTTCGTGTTGCTGGTTCCGGTGGCGCTTGGAATGGGCATCCGTCGCCTGAACGCCAATATCGGTGCAACGATTGAGTTCTTCGGCTCGATTCTGGGCGTGCTGTTCATCGTGTTCATCGCGGTCACATGGGTGCCGCAAAACTGGCAATTCCTGTTGAGCACCACGCCAGCCACCTACACAGCCGCAATTGGCCTTGGTCTGGTGGGGATCACCATCGGCTATTTCTTCGCCAAGTCCCTGCGATTGCATCCGCGCAACGCACGCACCGTGGCGCTGGAGACCGGTATTCAGAACGGCCCACTGGCCATTGCCATAATCGTCTTCAGCTTTCCCCCGGATCAGCAGCAGGCGATCATGGCGGTGCCGGCGCTTTACTCGCTCTTCATTGTGATCGTGTCGACATGCGTCACGTTCGTTTTCCGCCGCGCCAACACGGCGGCAGAGCAAAAGATGCCAGACAGCTTGCTGTAAATAAGTTCAGCGCCCCCGGATTCGGTTCGGGGGCGCTGATCCCGCTTCTTTCTTGCCCAAAATACTCACGTCCTGACTCGTGCCAACTTGCACAGGTCACAGGTCTGCGTGAAACTCTTCGATCAGGTGCTGCACGATTGCGCGCAAGGCGGCGTCTCGCTCACCCGTCTTGGCCAGCGTGTCTTCAAACACCGCCCGTTGTCGCCCGGCGCTTGTGCCGCCCCGCGCGATGTCCTGCGCACGCTCAACCTCCGCCATGGCCCCGCAGGCCTCGGCATCCTCGCCCACAAGCTCCATCATCTCTTCCATCAGATCGGGCATCGAGACAATTTCGCCGCGCCCAAGATCGATCAAACCTTTCGTCGTGCCATAGCGTTGCGCGCGCCAACGGTTTTCAGAGACCAGGAAGGCGTCATAAATCCGCCAGCGTTGGTTCTTCTTGGCCAGCCGCCACAGCATCCGGGTAATGGTTTGCGTCATGGCCGCCAGTGTCAGCGTGTCCTCCAAACGGGGCTGCACATCACAGATGCGCGATTCCAGCGTGGGGAACTTCGATGATGGCCGCAGGTCCCACCAGATTTTCGAACTGTCCTCGATCACGCCGAGATCCGTCAGCACGCGAACCGAGCGCTCAAACTCACTGAAGCTCGACATCTTGGGCGGCAGGCCGGTGCGCGGCAGGTTGTCGAAGACGGTCAAGCGATAGGATTGCAGCCCCGTATCACGCCCCTGCCAGAACGGAGAAGAACAGCTGAGCGCCAGGAGATGTGGCAAAAAGTATGTCAGCTGGTTCATCAGGTCGATGCGCCTGTCCGCATCGTCGATCCCCACATGCACATGCATGCCGCAGATCAGCATGCGATCCACCACGCCCTGCAAATCGTATTGCAGGTTTTCGTAGCGTTCCTTTTGCGTGTGGGTCTGATCGCGCCAGTCAGAGAACGGGTGGCACGAGGCCGCGATGGGAGCGAGGTTGTATTCCGCGGCGTGGCGAGCCACGCAACTGCGCAGGCGCTTGAGGTCGTCGCGCGCTTCGCCAACCGTGGCGCAAACTTTGGTTCCGATCTCAATCTGGCATTTGAGGAATTCCGGAGCGACCTGATCTTCCAATTCGGCCTGGCAGGCCTGCATCAAGGCCTCTGGCGCCTCGGCCAGATCAAGGCTGTCGCGGTCAACAAGAAGGTACTCTTCCTCGATGCCGATGGTAAATTCCGGATCAGATGTTTTCACGCACGCCTCCCTCGCGGCCTTGCCCTCAAGCAAAGCGCGAATTGCGTGTTATGGCCAGAAAAATTCAGTCCCCTGCGCGAAACTCGCACGCTGGTTAACCAAATCGAAACGTCCGCGGCCCAAGAATTTTCGCAGAAAATTCTGAGACACGAGCCCCAGTTTCAAAGCAAGATATTGAACTTTGCCCGGATCGCCCGGTCCTGATCTTCGCTCAGGTATTCCGGCTGATGCGTCGCCAGCAACTCCTGCGCCCTTTGCCGCGCCATGGACCACGCATCCGGTGCGCCCTTGTCTTCCCAGGTCTTCGGATTGTCGCGATCCGCCAAGAGCGGGTAAAAATAATCCCGCTCCATCGCCTGGAACGTGTGATCCCCTCCCAGGAAATGCCCTTCCCCCAGCACCGCATCACAAATCGCATCAAACCCGAGATTTTCCGGCGTCACCTCAATGCCTCGCAACGCGCGATAAGACATGGAATGCATTTCGTCATCCAGCACGAAAGCCTCGAAACTCGCCCCCAGCAGGGACGCTGTCATGCCTGAGCTTTCATAGATCAGGTTCGCCCCGGCCAAGGCAGCGGCCATGGAGGTCATGCCTTTCTCGACGCCATATTGTGCATCGATCGCCTTTGCGTCCGTCATCGATGCCGCCACCCCTGACGGCAGGCCCAACCAGTTGGACACTTGCGCGGACGCGGCATTGAGCACGGCAATCTCGCCCCCACCGCCAGCAAAGGCTCCGGTGCGCAAGTCAATCACCAAAGGCCAGTTCGAAAACACCATCGGGTGGCCCGGTTTGATGGCATTGACCATGACGAGACTGGCCAGTGTCTCTGCAAGAGACTGTGCGAGGAACCCTGCAAGCGTCGAAGGGGCCGTCGCACCCGCCTGCGCAGCCGTGATGCAGGACACGGGGATATTGTGCTCAAGACAGGCGAACGTCACATCCACGGCGTCCTCGCCAAAGCGCATCGGTGAAATCACCGGGGAGATATGCGCTTTGACGAAGGGGCGTTCCGAGAACGCGCCGGGCCCGCCTGCCGCGATGTCGAACATGTCGACCAATGGAGCCACGTGTTCGGCCAAAGTGAAGGCTGTGGCGACGGGTTTGGTGGTGTTGCGCATCAGCGCGTAGGCCGTGTTGACGTCGAGGTCATATTCCCCTGCCACGTCGGTGGCGATGCAGCAGCGGGTGAACCAGCTGATGTTGGTGAGGGCATCCTGCAACCGTGTAAAATTGTGCAGATCCTGCAACGTGGACGGACGGTAAAGGCCGGTTTCCATGTCCAGCGTTTGCACCGCAGCACCGCCCGTGCCGAAGTGCACGTGATCCCCGCCGATCTGAATGCTGCGCGCCGGGTCGCGCCCATGCAAAGGGAATTGCTTGGGGGCCAGAGCAATCGCTCGCTCCACCATCTCACGCGGCAGGCTGAGGCGTTCATTGCCCAGATCCCGCGCGCCCGCCTGCATCAGCACATCGTGGAGCCGCTGTGGCACCTCGCCCATGCCCAGTTCGTCCAGCAGGCGTAGCGCTGTGTTGTAGATGCCCTGCAGGTCTGGCTCGCTCAGCGGGCGATAGACGCCGCCCTTTTGGCCGGGCGGTGCCGGATTGACCGCAGGCGGGGCCGCGTGCTTGGCAAGCCGCTCCTTCCGACCCGAGCGGCGCGCCGAACGTTTGGGTTTATCTGCCGCGTTGGACATGCGACGCCTTTCCAGATTGCATGGTTGGTGACCTGCTTTCTATCAGCGGGAAAACTACGTTTGGGGCAAGTCGCAACCGTCTATGCGCAATTTTTCGAAACTATATTATGAAAATCTAATTGAAGACCTCTGCCCCATTGACCGGATGCGCTCAAATGCGCCCTCTACACGCGACTTTCTGATTTCGGAGAATGGCCATGAAGACCCAAACGCGTTGCGTTGTGATCGGCGGCGGCATTGCTGGATGCTCGACGCTCTACCACCTCACGCAAGAAGGTTGGACCGACGTGGTCCTGGTGGAACGCAATGAGCTGACATCCGGGACAACATGGCATTCTGCGGCGCAGGTGACGAATTTCGGCATGAACCAGACGATGGTGGGGCTGAAGACGCATTCCATCAATCTTTACAAGGAATTGGCGGACGATCCTGATTATCCGATCAACTATCACCACGGCGATGGTGGTATCCGCATGGCCAATACCGAGGCGCAAATGGACGGGTACCGGCACTTTGCCTCCATGGCGCGCGGGATGGACGTGCATTTTGAGGTGATTGACGCCGAAGAATGCGCACGTCGCCATCCGCTCATTTCCACGGACAACCTGATTGGTGGGCTTTGGGATCCGCTGGACGGCGATATCGACCCAGCACAGCTATGCCAGGCCCTGGCGCGGCGTGCGCGTAAGGCCGGGGCCGAGGTTTATCGCAATACGCCGGTCACGGGCCTGACGCAGCACAAGGATGACAGCTGGACCGTACACACCGAGAAAGGCGATATTGATTGCGAAGTGGTCGTGAACGCTTGTGGGTACCGCGTCAATGAAGTGGGCGCGATGATGGGGGTGCACCATCCGGTCATGTCCATGGAACATCAGTATTTTCTGACCGAGCCGATCCAGGCGATCATCGACGCGGGCCACCGGATGCCACTGATCCGCTGCCCGATCTCGGATTATTACTGCCGACAGGAAAAGAATGGTCTGCTCGTGGGGTTCTATGAGCAAGACTGCAAAACCTGGGGCATGGAAGGGATCGACCCCAATTTCGTCAACGCGCTCTGCCCCGATGACCTGGACCGGGTGACGGATGTATTGGAGGGTGCCTTCGCCCGTATGCCCGCGCTGATGGAGGTTGGTATCCACACGGTCGTCAATGGGCCGATCACCTACACCATTGACGGCGCGCCTCTGGTGGGTCCGATCCCCGGCAAGCGCAACGCGTTTTGCATCATAGGCCTGCGGGCAGGACTTGGCGAAGGCGGTGGACATGGCTGGCTGCTCGCCCAGCAGATCGTGCATGGAGAAGCCTGCTATGACACCTGGGTTTTGGACCCGCGCCGGTTCACCGTGCACGGCAATGTGGAGCTGTGCGCACTGAAGGCCATTGAAGACTATCAAAACGAGTTCCGCTTCCATTTTCCCCACGAACACCGCCCCGCCGGTCGGCCAATGAAAACCACGCCATTGACGCCTATCTTGGCCGCTGAAGGGGCTGAATTTACCGTTGTAAATGGTTGGGAACGCGCGGATTTTTACAAACCAACGCCAGACTTTCACGAAACCCACAGCTTCCGCTTCAATGAGGTGTTTGATGTGGTGGCCAAAGAAGTCGACGCCGTGCAAAACACGGTCGGTCTGGCGGAGGTCAACGGGTTCAACCGCTATGAATTGACTGGTACGGGCGTGCATGACTTCCTTGATCGGATGATCTGCGGGGCTGTTCCAAAGCGTGAGGGCCGCGTCGGTCTGGGGTATCTGCTCAACCACCACGGCATGCTGAAGGGAGAGGCCACCGTCGCCAACCTGCCGGATGGGCGCGTGTGGTACGGTTCTGCCGCTGCCGCCGAGTGGCACGACATGGACTGGTTGCAGGCCCATATCCGTCCGGACGAGGATGTGCAGATCCGTTCGCTGACCAATGACCACACGATCCTTGTTCTGGCAGGGCCTAAAGCCCGTGATGTGCTGCAAAAGGTGAGCCGTGCGGATTGGTCTCCGGACGCGTTCCCATGGCTTTCGGTGCGTGAGGCCTTCATCGGGATTGCTCCGGCGGTGGTCATGGGGGTCAGCTTTTCCGGCGAATTGGCCTACGAAATCCACGTGCCCAACGCACAGCTTTACGCAGCCTACCTGGCGCTACGGCAGGCGGGTGAGGCGCACGGTATGACCCTCTTCGGCGCGCGCGCGGTTGATGCGATGCGGCTAGAGAAGGGATTCCTGCATTGGAAAGCCGATATCCTGACCGAATTCGACCCTTATGAGACAGGGCTCGACCGGTTTGTGCGCATGAACAAACCGGATTTCGTGGGCAAGGCCGCGCTCGAGGCGCGTCGCGCGGCAGGCCCGTCCCGAAAGCTGGTGACGCTAGAGGTGGAAAGCGATCTCGCTCCGGCGCATGGCGGGGCGTCGGTTATGCAGGGCGATTATGTTGTGGGCACCGTGACATCTGGCGACTACGGCCATCGTGTCAGAAAGAACCTCGCCTATGCCTTTGTTTTGCCAGAGCTTTCAGAGGTTGGTACCGGCTTCGAGATCGACATCATCGGCACCCGGGTTTTGGCCAATGTGATCGCGCCTTCGCCTTATGATCCGGAAATGAACCTAGTCCGCAGCTGAGGGTTTTTTGCCTCCGGTGGGGATATTTTTGGCCAGAAGAAGCATCGGCGCTTATCGCCTTGCTTCTTCTGGCGGACAAACATCCCGCGGATTTGGGGACTGGCTCCAAGTCCTTGCGTGAAGCCTTAGCAAAAGAGGATCAGTTGTCTGAGAGTTCCAGCTCTGCCACGTAGGTCGACAGGTCTTCATCCTGGCTCAAATCAGCCAGATCGAAGCGATCGGTCAGCGCCTCTGCCGCCAGGGATACATCGCGTGTCACGACACCGCGGGGTCCAACGGGACCAAAATGTGCATCTGCCACTTGGAAATACACCGCGCCTGACTCACCCACCCGCAGGCTGGGCGCTTGTTCGCGGGACGGCACTTCGTAGGTTTCGCCGGCGTTCAGCGTGCCAGCAAACATCACGCTGCCATCGGCCGCGGTGACACATATCCACGCCGGGCGCACGGCCACAATGCGGACAGGTGGTTTACCGTCGGCCACCACTTGCGGTGAAGGTGTTTCTGCCTCTGAGCGCGCGAGCACGCTGGCAATGGCTGCTTCGACCGGATCAACCGGCTCCGTTTCCGCGAGTTCCGGACGCAGCGTGCCGACCTCAGACGGGTCAAGCGTCGAAATCGGGGCGTCGCGAGCCACCAGCACCGGCACATCCAAAGCTTCGGGGCGGTAGACGCGATCAGCAGTGTCTGTTGGCGAAACTGTAGGGCTGGGGAATGGGGACGCGCCAACTGTGTCCACTTGGGCCACGACGGCACCATCCAGCGGATCAAGGTCAGTCAGAACGTCTGGCGTGTTTTCAACCGGGGCGAGGCGCACCTGCTGCACTTCGTTCAAAACGGTCCAGCCTCCAAAACCGATGGCTGAAATCAGCGCGACCAGCACCACGGCAGAGCCGATTGCCCCAGGCTCCACACCGCTTAGCAGTCCTTCACGGGCCGGTACGAACGGGGTGGATGGTGTGATCAACGGATCAGAGCCGCGCGATGATGCGCGCAAAGACGCCTCGGGCTTGCGCTGTGCAGATGCCCCCGCTGCCATGCCGTGCGACACGGAGAAATCGCATTCTTCACAGAATGTCGCAAAGGCCTCGTCCGGGTCCATGCCAAGATAGCGCGCGTAGGAACGCACGTAGCCAGGGATAAATCCGGGGGTGTCGAACGCATCGGGATCGGCGTTTTCGATAGCTGCGATGTAGGAGGCACGAATGCGAATTTCGCGTTCCACGTCGAGCAGGGATTTGCCCAGCGTCGCACGCTCCCCGCGCATCAGATCACCAAGGCGCAAGTCAAATGCGTCAAAGCCGCGAGGCTTTTCCACACTCTCTTCTACCTTTGCCTTTCTACGGCGAATGACCATGCACCTGCCTTTCAGATCCCCACGCCTGTTGGCCGAATTGCGATTCGGCTTCTGCCCTTTTGTTTACAGGTGCTTACCACAGTGCAAGGAGTTTTGCACATCCTGTGGATTTATCCGGTCATATCGGCGCGATTCAGCGCGCAATGGCTCCAAAGTGCATCCAAAGCGCGCACAAGCGCGTCGACCTCGAAACGACCGTGTACGGGTGACGGTGTGAACCGCAAACGTTCCGTTCCACGCGGTACCGTGGGATAGTTGATCGGCTGAACGTAGATTGAGTACCGCTCCAACAGCATATCACTGAGGATTTTGGTGTGCACAGGGTCGCCCACCATGACCGGTACGATGTGGCTGCCATGGTCGATGAGCGGCAGGCCCATGCCCTTAAGCCGAGTCTTCAGCACGCTGGCCCGTTCCTGATGCAGATCGCGCAGGGCCTGATCGGTTTTGAGATGGGCCACACTGGCCGCCGCACCCGCCGCAACGGCAGGCGGCAGTGACGTGGTAAAGATGAAGCCCGGTGCGTAAGACCTTACCGCATCACACATTTTCTCACTCGCCGCGATGTATCCACCCATCACACCGAAAGCTTTTGCGAGCGTGCCGTTGATAATATCGATCCGGCCGCTGAGGCCATCACGCTCTGCCACACCCCCGCCACGTGGGCCGTACATACCAACTGCGTGTACTTCGTCGAGATAGGTCAGCGCGCCAAATTCACGGGCCAGATCGCAAATCCCTTCGATCGGGGCGAAATCGCCGTCCATTGAGTATACAGATTCAAACGCGATCAGTTTTGGCGCATTGGGGTCATCGGCAGCCATCAATTCGCGAAGATGATCGAGGTCGTTGTGCCGGAAAATGCGTTTGGATCCGCCATTGCGGCGAATGCCTTCGATCATCGAGGCATGATTCAACTCATCAGAGTAAATGATCAGGCCTGGAAAGAGCTTCGGCAAGGTCGAAAGCGTGGCATCGTTGGCGATATAGGCCGACGTGAAGAGAAGTGCCGCTTGCTTGCCATGCAAATCCGCCAACTCTGCTTCCAACGTCTTGTGGTAGACCGTTGTGCCGGAAATGTTGCGCGTGCCGCCGGAGCCTGCACCGGTGGCGTCGAGCGCCTCATGCATGGCCTTCAGGACGACGGGGTGCTGGCCCATGCCCAGGTAGTCATTCCCACACCAGACGGTGATCCGCTGCTCAGTGCCATCCGGACGCCGCCATATCGCGTGGGGATAGTGGCCCTTGCTGCGCTCAATGTCGATGAAGGTGCGGTAGCGTCCTTCGTCATGCAACTGCGCGATTGCTTGGTCCAGCTTTGCGTTGAAATCCACTGGTCTGTCTCCTTGAACACTCAGGTTCTGGGGTCTGATCTGCGGCCAGCTGGCCTTGAGGTGCGGGGCATCCGCAAACCTTGTGTCTGATATAGGCCGAACCCCTCTAAGTCTATAGGCTACAAAACGCCACGGGTGCCAGCTTTGATCTGGGTCAATTGACAGCGCCAACTTCGATCATGGGTACGACAGTAAGCTTGACAGACTAAAGCTCTGTTTTTGAATTGAAAGTGCTGCCGCTCAGCCGAAAAAAACGCAAGAGTTTCATTCACTTTCAGCGTGGCGCACCTCAAACTTTCCTGGGTCATCAGTGCCATTCTTCTTGCCACAAATATCCCGTGGGAATCGCCCGTGGCGATGGGGGCAGCGCCCCCACCCCACTTGCGGTTTTTTGCGCCCCTGCCATAGTGGCGCGGAACCTCCTCAATAACCGGAGACACCCATGTCCCTCGACGCCATTCTCGCCCGCATTGATGACCAGCTGCCTGCCTCCCTTAACCGGCTGAAAGAGCTGCTCAAGATCCCCTCCATCTCCACTGACCCCGCTTACAATGATGACTGCGATCGTGCCGCCGAATGGTTGGTGAAGGATCTCCAAAGCATCGGTGTGACAGCGGACGTGCGCAAAACCCCCGGTCGCCCGATGGTGGTGGGCCATGTCGACGGAGAGGGCCCACACCTTCTGTTTTACGGCCACTATGACGTGCAACCCGTTGATCCGCTTGAACTTTGGAATACCGACCCGTTTGAAGCGGAAATCCAGGACACCCCCGGCGGTCAGGTCATCCGTGCCCGGGGTGCGGCAGATGATAAAGGGCAGCTGATGACCTTTGTAGAGGCATGCCGGGCGTACAAGGACGTCACCGGCACCCTGCCCTGCAAACTGACGTTCTTCTTTGAGGGCGAAGAGGAAAGTGGCTCCCCGTCCCTGATCCCGTTCTTGGAAGCCAACAAAGATGAGTTGTCAGCGGAATTGGCGTTGGTCTGTGACACAGGGATGGTGGCGCCGGGCGTGCCGTCAATTGCCTCCCAACTCAGGGGCATGGTGAAGGATGAGTTCACGCTGCACGGGCCCCGCATCGATCTGCATTCCGGTCATTACGGTGGTCCTGCGCTGAACCCGCTGCGGGAAATCTCTCACTTGATTGCGTCTTTCCACGATGCAGACGGGCGCGTGGCCGTAGACGGATTTTATGACGGCGTGGAAGAGGTGCCGGATGAACTGCTGCGCCAATGGGAAAACTGCGGCTTTGACGAGGAAGATTACCTCTCCTCCGTGGGCTTCACGCGTCCCCATGGTGAAAAAGGCTATTCCACCCTCGTGCAGCAATGGGCGCGTCCGACGTTGGAAATCAACGGCCTTTGGGGCGGGTATCAGGGCGTGGGCACGAAAACCGTGATCCCAGCAGAGGCCCATTGCAAGATCACCTGTCGTCTGGTGGGCCAGATGGACCCCGATCATGTGCGCGATGCAATCCGCAAACATGTGGAAAATCGTCTGCCTGTGGATGCCAGGATTGCGTGGAACAACGATCTGGACGGATCGCCCGCCTCGGTCATGAACACCAATCGCCCGGAATTTGAGAAGGCGCGTCAGGCCCTCTCGGACGAGTGGGATCGCGAAGCAGTGTTCTCGGCCATGGGCGGATCCATCCCTGTGACGCGCTTTTTCACGGACATTCTGGGGCTTGATTCCATGCTGATCGGCTTTGGCTTGGAAGACGACGCGATCCATTCGCCCAATGAGAAGTATAATGTCGAGAGTTTTCACAAGGGCACACGGAGTTGGGCGCGCGTTTTGGACCGGCTTTCGAAGTCGTGAATGCGTTGCAAATCAATGGCTTTACTGACCACCTTGAAGTCCTGAACGGGGTTGAGATCGCGTGGTCAGAGGGTGGAGATGGCCCGCCACTGCTGCTTTTGCACGGGTTTCCACAAACCCGCGCGCTTTGGGCAGAGATCGGGCCTGCATTGGCGGCATCACATCACGTGATCTGTCCGGATCTTCGCGGATACGGCCAAAGCGGGAAGCCTGAGGAGGTCGACGCGTACAGCTTTCGTACCATGGCCCAAGACCAATTGGCGTTAATGGCGCATCTGGGGTTTGCCCGATTTGCGGTTGTCGGTCATGACCGCGGCGGGCGGGTGGCCCATCGGCTGTCATTGGACGCGCCCGAGGCCGTCACTCGGGTTTGCATGATGGACATAGTCCCGACGCACACATTGCTGGAACCGCTGCGCCGGGATGTGGCAAAAGCCTATTATCATTGGTTTTTCCTTGCCCAGCCGGCACCCTTTCCCGAATCCATGATCGCCCATGACCCGGATGCATACTTCGAAAGCTGTCTATTGGGTTGGGGTGCCGCGCGATTGGAGGATTTTGCGCCTGAGCAGATGGCAGCCTACCGCGCGGCATGGCGCGATCCGGATACGATCCGGGGGATGTGCAATGACTATAGGGCCGGTGTCGAGAATGATTTCGACGATGACGCCGCTGACCTAGGGGCGCAGGTCACCTGCCCAGCCCTCGTGCTGTACGGCGCGGATGGGGCCATGGGAAAGACGTATGATATGGGCACCGTCTGGGCGGAGAAATGTTCGGACCTGACGGTGCAGGGCATTCCGGGCGGGCATTTCTTTCCGGACACGCATGCGGAAGACACGATTGCGGCGCTTCAATCGTTCTTGAGCGCGTAACAGGTATTCAAGCTTTTCGGGGGAGCTTCAAGCAGCGGTGGCGCGGTTGACGGGGCTCGAACCCGCGACCCCCGGCGTGACAGGCCGGTACTCTAACCAACTGAGCTACAACCGCCCACTGCCCGCTCGGTTGCCCAAGCGTGAGGTGGCTTTTATGCGGCCCCTCTGCCCCCGTCAAGCGTGGCAACGCGCAAAAGCGCATATCAGAGATAAAAAATGAAAAGCAGTTCTTCAGGAGCGCCGCAACAGTCCGAAATTCCGGAAATGTCAGGAAAAAGGACGCGAGGAGACAGAAGTGCGACTCGCCTCAAGATCGTCCAAGAAGTCGGCGAGTCGGGCACCGTTGACCCCGTCAACACAGGCATCCGCCCATGACCGCATCAAGCGGATTTCAGCCTCATTGGCCTGTAAAACAAGGGGGAAGGGAAAAGATCGGATGGTAACCATCGCCTGATCGGCGCGATCACCATCCGGCGTCAGTTCACTCACATCATTTTCCTCACCATCACTCAAGACGCGCATTGTGTATTTGACCTTTTTGATCAAAAGTCAATATAAGTGACCAGTGATCCGTAATTTAGGACGACTTATGCCAGATTTTCATGATCGCCTGAAAGCGCACATCTTGAATTCTGATTATGACTTCAAATCCCTGTCGATTCAGATCGGCCAGGGGGAGCGGTATATTTCGAACCTTTTGTCGACCAAAAGCGACCCTGGATTCTCAAATGTCGTCAAAATGTGCGCGGCTTTGGGCCTTAGCCCAAATGAGATCGCAGGCCTGACGGATGAGGTCACCCTCTTCAGTGACAACCTGGATCGGCACGTGGTGTCTGCCCAGGCCGAGAAGATCCTGACGGCTGTCACAAAAGAGACATATAGAAAGCTGAACCGTCGAGGCGTTAAACCGTTGCTTGATGACGTGCTGACATGGTGGCACCAGCAGCGCGGGCTTCTGAACAACTTCGACAAGCTGTCAGAGCATGTGGACCTCTACATCGCGCCGACCAATGAAAGCGCCCTGCCCGAGCCGTTCCGGATTGGCTACAACTCCCTGGCTGCACAGTCGTTCGGGATTGAGACGGCAGATCATTTGCGCCACCTCTTCACCACCTTTGATCAGGATTTGATTGAAAAAGTCCGAGTGGCCCATGTGGAGGCCTCCAAAGGGGAACCGAAGCTATCAATCGAAGAAATCGACGTGGAGTTGCCAGGGCACACGTTTCCGTTGAGGTTTTCCTATAAGCGTTTGTTGCTGCCTGTGCGGGACAGCCACGGCAATGAATATGTGCTCAACTACTCACAAGCGCTCGAGTGAGCCTGCATAGTGTTGCATCATGTGACCAAGATGCGCCGCTGAGATCGCCACCAGCCATTCAGAGTCATCCCGCCCCGGAGGCGTTGGCTTGGCCCATCGGGCGACACCGGGCAGCTGCGTGGTAAAGCCGTAATTGGTGGCAAAGCCCGCCTTCACGTCTCGGTCGCGCATCATGGCGTAAATCCAATCAACCTGCCACTTGGTGGCGATGCAACTGTGCAGCAAAAACATCAGGTAGCGCAGCTTCTGGCGAGAGCCGCGCCGGTCGGGGCGCACGAAAAGCTCCCCGATATAGGCCATGCGGCCATGGAAATTGGGCGGCAGCGCGGTGGTGAATTCCAAAAGTGTCTCGCCCGAGGGGTTGGGGTAGTGCCGCCGCATGGTACGGATCATGTAATCCCCCATGCTTTCCTGGCCCACCACGTCATACCGGGTTGCGATGCCGGTGACGTATTCACCCGACTGTCGCATGAAGAGCCAGAACCCGCTTTCCTCGGTAAAATCGTTGTAACGGCCGGACAGTTTGGCGGTCATCTCGTTCTTGCCCATGCCCGTGACAATGCGTTCGGCCTCGGCGAAATCGGAGATCATATCGACCTCGATCCCGTCCTCAGCCAAAGCGCCGAGGCATTCGCCCCCCACCTTGATCAGATCAAGTGATCTTGCCATTTGTGTCCGTCCTGCCCGCCATGCTCTCTTTTCACGCGGAGCCCCTGTTGCATACCTAGACGGAAAGACCGCCACAGGCAAAGCCTCCGCAACGTCGGCACGCAAGAATTGGAAAGGGATATGGCAAAATGGCCCGGTCTTTCGCGTAGGAATTGGGCAAGACCCATGGTCTTTGTTGCTTTGAAAGCGATACCCATCCAAGGCGCATATGCAGGTTCGCCGAACCGCAAACGCGTTTTCGGCGCGGAAAACAAGCCGCTCTAGCGTGTTACTGGCTACTTATGTCGGAGAGGAATGGTGGGTCGTGAGAGACTCGAACTCCCGACATCTTCGGTGTAAACGAAGCGCTCTACCAACTGAGCTAACGACCCGCTGAGAGGCGTCTTACAAAGTGGTCGCGTCTGGCGCAAGACCATTTCGAACAGTTTGCAAAGGACCTGCGCGTTACTCCGCCGCCACCTTGCGCGCTGACAGCATTTCTTTGAGATACCGGCCCGTATGACTGCGCGGTTCTTCCGCCACCTCTTCCGGCGTACCGACAGCAACGATCTCCCCCCCCCCGTCGCCGCCTTCGGGGCCAATGTCAATGATCCAGTCCGCGGTTTTGACGACATCGAGATTGTGTTCGATCACCACGACTGTGTTGCCGTTGTCGACCAACTCGTGCAGCACCTCGAGAAGCTTTTTGACATCTTCGAAGTGCAAACCTGTTGTGGGCTCGTCGAGAATGTAGAGTGTCCGGCCCGTGGAGCGTTTTGATAGCTCCTTTGACAGCTTCACGCGCTGCGCCTCACCGCCTGACAGCGTCGTCGCCTGCTGGCCCACCTTGATGTAGCCAAGGCCCACACGGACAAGCGCATCCATCTTTTCGCGGATTGCCGGAACCGCCTTGAAGAATTCCTGCGCGTCTTCCACAGTCATATCAAGAACGTCTGCTATGCTTTTGCCCTTGAACAGAATTTCCAGTGTTTCGCGGTTGTACCGTTTGCCCTGGCAGGTCTCACAGGTAACGTAGACATCCGGCAGGAAGTGCATCTCGATCTTGATGACGCCGTCGCCCTGGCATGCCTCGCATCGTCCGCCTTTAACGTTGAAGGAAAACCGACCGGGTTTGTAGCCGCGCGCTTTGGCCTCGGGCAGCCCAGCAAACCAATCGCGGATGGGAGTGAACGCACCGGTGTAGGTGGCCGGGTTCGAGCGTGGAGTGCGCCCGATGGGCCGCTGATCAATGTCGATAACCTTGTCGAGATGTTCCAGCCCCTTAATGGTTTCGCAGGGCGCAGGGGTCTGGCGAGCGCCGTTGAGACGCATCGAGGCGGTCTTGAACAGTGTTTCAATCGTCAATGTCGACTTGCCACCACCAGATACGCCCGTGACACATACGAATTTTCCAAGCGGAAACTCGGCATCGACTGATTTAAGGTTGTTACCTTCAGCCTTGATAACCTTGATAGATTTTCCATTCCCCTTACGACGCTCGGTTGGCACAGGGATTTCGCGCGTACCGGACAGGTACTGACCTGTCACCGAAGCCGTGTCGCTGGCCACGTGATCCGGCGTGCCATGGCTGACGACCTGCCCACCGTGGACCCCTGCGCCAGGACCGATGTCGAAGACGTAATCGGCAGTGCGGATCGCCTCTTCATCATGTTCCACGACCACGACCGTGTTGCCCTGATCGCGCAGGTTTTGCAGCGTGGTCAGAAGGCGCCCGTTGTCACGTTGGTGCAGACCAATGGAGGGTTCATCCAGAACGTACAGCACGCCTGTGAGACCAGAGCCGATCTGGCTGGCCAGACGAATACGCTGGCTTTCGCCGCCACTCAGCGTGCCCGCGTTGCGGGACAGCGTCAGGTATTCGAGGCCCACGTTATTGAGGAAACCCAACCGCTCTCTGATCTCTTTGAGAATGGCACGGGCAATTTCATTCTTTTGGGCGGTCAGGTTGGCCGGCACGCTCTCGCACCACTCATACGCCTCGCGGATCGACATTTCGACCACTTGACCGATGTGCAAAAGCCCGTCGTCGGCTGAGCCGATCTTGACCGCCAACGCTTCCTCGCGCAGTCGGTAACCGTCACATGCACCGCACGGTCTATTATTCTGATATCGTTCGAATTCCTCGCGGATCCAGTTGCTGTCTGTTTCGCGGTAGCGGCGTTCCATATTAGGGATCACGCCTTCAAATGACCGCGTCACCTGATAGACGCGCCCGCCTTCGTCGTAGCGGAACGGGATCTCTTCATTGCCAGACCCGTACAGGAAGACCTGGCGCACATGGGCCGGCAAGTCTTTCCAGCGGGTGTTCTGATCAAACTCGTAGTGTTTCGCGATGGCTTCGATCGTTTGCAGGAAGTATGGCGACTTGCCTTTGCGCCAGGGGGCCAACGCCCCATCGGCGATCTTGAGCGTCTCATCCGGCACCACGAGGCGTTCGTCAAAGAACAGTTCCACGCCAAGGCCATCGCATTCTGGGCACGCTCCAAAGGGGGCGTTGAAGGAGAACAGGCGCGGCTCAATCTCTGGGATAGTGAAACCGCTGACCGGACAGGCGAAGTTTTCCGAGAACGTAACGCGTTCGGGGTCGCCTTCCTTGGGTGCGGTTTCGAGAATGGCAATGCCATCCGCCAAGTCGAGCGCGGTGCGGAAACTGTCGGCGAGCCGCGTCTCCAGCCCCTCTTTCACGACCAAACGATCGACCACCACGTCGATGTCATGGCGAAATTTCTTGTCGAGCGTGGGCGGGTCGTCCAACTCGTAAAACTCGCCATCGACCTTCACCCGCTGGAAGCCTTGCTTGCGCAGCTCCAGGAACTCCTTGCGGTATTCGCCTTTTCGGTCACGGACGATGGGGGCAAGGAGGTAAGCGCGCGTGCCCTCGTCCATAGTCATCACACGGTCGACCATGTCCTGCACCTGTTGTGCTTCGATCGGCTGTCCTGTCGCTGGTGAGTACGGTGTGCCGACGCGGGCGAAGAGCAGGCGGAGGTAGTCGTAGATCTCTGTCACCGTGCCGACGGTGGAGCGCGGGTTCTTGGACGTCGTCTTTTGCTCGATGGAGATCGCAGGGCTTAGACCGCTGATGTGATCGACATCCGGCTTTTCCATCATGTCGAGGAACTGCCGTGCGTAGGCCGACAGGCTTTCGACATAGCGTCGCTGGCCTTCCGCGTAGATCGTATCAAAGGCCAAGCTGGATTTGCCAGACCCGGACAGACCAGTGATTACGACCAGTTCATTGCGGGGAATATCGACGTCAATTCCCTTGAGGTTATGCTCGCGCGCGCCGCGGACCTCGATGTTTTTTAGCTCGGCCATAGGACCCCCTGACACTCACTGGCTAGAGATAGGGGAATGGCGCAAGTCTTCCAAGACAAAAAAGTGAACAAACTATGAACACCTGACAAGATGTGTCAGGGGGCGCCCGGTTTCTGAGCTAGGGCACATGCGCAGATCGGGAACAGCTTGTCGTTGGTCAGGTCATCGGTCTCAGGATCATAGACCGGCGGCCAGCTTTCTTCGAGGTTGCGCTGTGCGGCGTGGCGGTTGCCCCACTGCTTGGACACGATGCCATCTTCATCAAACCCGCCTTCGATCAGCAAGTTCTTCAGCCCGCGAGCGGACCAGCGAGAACAATCAATCGGGGCGCCGTGATACGGGATGAAGAACGGAACGGCGACCCAGAAATACCCGCCCGGTCGCAGCATTTCGAGCACATTGCGGGTCGCGGCATAGGGGCGGTCGAGATGCTCCCAAACCTGATTGGCCAGAATGATGTCAAACCGACGTGCGTTGCCGTCCGCATCCGTGAAAGGACCCGCGCAGACGTCATATTGGGGATAGCGGAACACTTCGTAGGATTTGAAATTGAAGCGATGGCCGTGTTTGCCGGAAATCTCGGCGGCTTCCATGCTTTCAAGATCCAGCTCCGCAAAGAGGCGGCGGGTCGCCCGTTGCATGATCACTCTGTTAAGACTGGCCATCACTGCCCTGATTGGTTGCCTGTGCACTCAATGTGACACAAAAACCAGATGTGTCGAACCCTTACTGATGCCCGAAATGAATTGTTTTCGAAAATGAAGTTGCACCAGCAAGGTCTGGGCTTTCAGTCGCCCCACACAGGGAAGCAACGCGCAAATCTAAATCGCGCGTTTCCTGAGCCACTCGAAAGATTGCCTTTACTGACGAGGTTTGTCCGGCTTAGAAAACGCCGCCGCCAAAAATACCGCAACCGCCAAGCACCAGCAGCACCGTAGCGATCGTTGCCGCATTCAGGATCCGTTTCTTTGTCATACCTTTTCTCCCTTCGAAATTCTTACCACCGGTGACGCGCATCAAAGACCGAGAATTGACGCGATCAGAAATGGAAGTTTACGCCCAGTTTGAGGATAATGTTGTCAGATCCGCCAATGAACGTCCCCCCGCCCGGGTTCTGTGTTGTTTTGGGCGCATCGACGTAGACCACTTCGGCGCGACCACTGATTTTTGGAAGGAAAAACCGTTCCACGCCTCCGCCGATCAGTATGCCCGGCTCAAACGTGCTTGTTGTCGGGCCGCCAGTGAAACCTGCTTCTTGTTTTGTCCACGCAACCCCAAGCGTACCGTAAATCAGGTTTTCCCCGTATTCTTTACCGCCGCGCACACGCAACGAATACATCAGGTCTTGACTAAACTGTCCGCCGGCCGAGTCGCCCTCTTGCTCCATCGCGGTAAGGTCGGCTTCTACCCCGAGGATGTAGTCACGCGACGTCCAATTGTACCCTATCTGAAACCCTGCAATGACGCTTCCGGCATCCTCGATTGGCCCAGGCGTCGCCGGGACATTGTTTTTGAAATCTGAATACGCAAGGCCGGTGTGCAAGCCACCGTAAAACCCATCCCAATCCTCAGCGACAGCGCCTTGCGCGAATCCCAAAACACACGCTGCACACAAAATACCCTTAATATTCCGAGACATCCGTGATCCCCCAAAGACATCCTGACAAAGATGACGTTAGGTTAACTGAATTTCGGCCGAAAAAACAGCGTCAAGCGCTTGGAAGTTAGATGTGAATGACCTGCCCGTAAGCATCCAGCACGCTTTCATGCATCATTTCGCTGAGCGTCGGATGCGGGAAGACAGTGTTCATCAGGTCTTCTTCAGTCGTTTCCAGCTGTTTGCCGACGACATAGCCTTGGATCAACTCGGTCACTTCCGCGCCGACCATGTGCGCGCCCAGTAGCTCTCCGGTTTTGGCGTCGAACACTGTTTTGATCATGCCTTCCGCCTCACCCAGGGCAATCGCCTTGCCGTTGCCGATGAAGGGGAACCGGCCGATCTTGACCTCGATGCCCTGCTCTTTCGCTTTGGCCTCGGTCAGGCCCACACTGGCCACCTGCGGGTGACAATAGGTGCAGCCGGCAATGCTTTCGGGGCGCACGGGATGCGGATGACCGCCGGCCACCATTTCGGCCACCATGACGCCTTCGTGGCTGGCCTTGTGCGCAAGCCATGGCGCCCCTGCGATGTCACCAATGGCATAAACGCCTTCCACGCCGGTGCGGCAGTATTCGTCGACCACCACGTGTGTCCGGTCAATCTTCACACCGAGCGCTTCCAGCCCGAGATTTTCGACATTGCCAGCGATGCCCACGGCGGAGATCACGGTGTCAAAATCGTGCTTCTCGATCTTACCACCGGTTTCGATATGCGCGGTCACTTTGCCTTTGGCGCGGTCCAGCTGTTTGACCATGGCCTTTTCCATGATCTTCATGCCCTGTTTCTGGAAACTCTTCTTCGCAAAGGCCGAGATTTCGGCGTCTTCAACGGGAAGAACGCGGTCCATCACTTCCACGACGGTCGTGTCCGCGCCGAGCGTGTTGTAGAAACTGGCGAATTCGATGCCGATGGCGCCAGACCCGATGACCAGCAGTTTCTTTGGCATGCGTGGCGGCACGAGGGCGTGTTTGTAAGTCCAGACCAGATCGCCGTCCGCCTCTAGGCCCGGCAGTTCACGTGCGCGTGCGCCTGTCGCCAGAACGATGTTCTTGGAGGTCAGCTCTTCCGTTCCTTTGTCGGTCTTGACGGTGACCTTGCCTTTGGCCGGGATCGTCGCCTCGCCCATGATGGCCGTGACCTTGTTCTTCTTCAGAAGGTGCCCCACCCCGCTATTGAGCTGTTTGGACACAGCCCGAGAGCGTTTTACAACGGCATCCAGGTCGTACCCAATTCCGTCCGCCTTGAGACCAAATTCCTTGGCGCGGTGCATGAGGTGGAAGACTTCCGCGCTGCGCAGCATGGCCTTGGTTGGGATGCAGCCCCAGTTGAGGCAGATGCCCCCCATATGCTCGCGCTCGACAATGGCGACATTCAGGCCCAGTTGCGCCCCACGGATCGCGGCCACGTAACCGCCGGGTCCGGCCCCGATGACAATCATATCAAAGGATTTTGCCGCCATTTTGTCTTCTCCATCAACGCGTCACGAAATATAGTTTGATATTAAACTATTTTCTTGAAGGCCTCAATCGAGAAGGACGCCCCCGCAGCGCTATGTCACGGAAGGCAACGTAAAGCTCTTCGTTTTCAACGCGCTAGCCTACGCCGCATCGGCCTTTTGCAGCGCCCGGACGATAGAACCGTATCCGCCTTGTTGCAGGTAGAGCTCCTCTTGCGCCGTAGAAACGCAACCAAGCGCTTCGTTGCGATGTGGGAAACGGCCGAACTGGCGAATGACCTCTCGATGGGCGCGTGCGTGCAGCAGGTTCTCTTCGCCGAAGACCGGCATACGCTCCAACAGAAGGCGGATGCAGCGTTCCTGGTCACATAGGTTTTCGGAATGCATCAGTGTGACATAGAAGAACTGCCGCGCCGGCTCGTCAATCCGCAGGTCCCACTTGTTGTGAATGGCCACCTTCGCGGCGGCCAAGGCGTGGGCGTCTGTTTCGAAGGCACGCCCGTCGGTCCGGAACATGTTCCTTGGGAATTGATCCATAAGGAGTATGTAGGCCAAGGTTCCGCTTGGGTATGTCAGCCAAAGGCCGTAGGTGCCCTCACCTGCATTCATCCAAGCCGCTTCAAACCTGTCGCGAATGCGTTGATCCAACGCATCGGACGCTTTGTACCAGTCACGCGGCCCTACATCGTCGAGCCAAAACTCCAACACCTCTTGCGGCGTGGTCATACCCTATCCCCTTATGTCCCACCTTTTCATCAAGCCTAAACGCATAAACACCTATGTGCACAGTAAAATATTGCAACAGTGGCAACACTCCGTGACTGTGGACAACTTATGTGGTGCGCGGTTCTGTGCCGATGTCGGAGGTTTCTTCCTCTTGCGCGACTTCAGAGGCGTACTCTGCCGCATACGTCGCAGCTGCGGGTGATGAGTTCATCGGCACAATCGCGTAGCTATCTGTCTCGCTAGCGGCAGGGGCCGCGCGGCGCGTCATACGGTAGGCCGCGTAGGCAGCAAGCCCAAGGCCCAGAAACGCGATGAAAAGGAAGAACCCCTCAGGCCCGACGAAGGCCATCATCCAACCGATGATCACAGGTCCGAAGACAGCGCCCAGACCATTAATGAAGACCATACCGCCCGCAGCGCCAGCCATCGCATCATGATCCAGGTAGTCGTTCACATAGGCCAAGAGCAGCGAATAGAGCGGGTTGGACATGCCGCCCACAATGAAGGCACAAGCCAACAGGGCAGGGAAAAACCCTCCTAGAAAAGCCGCGCCCAGGGATGCCCCGCCGCAGATCGCTGCCGTGATGATGATCAATACGCGGCGGTCCATGCGATCAGACAGCCACCCGATGGGAAACTGCAGCACGATGGCCCCGACGAAGAAGGCGGATACGAAGGTGGAAATTTGCGCAACGCTCAGCCCGGATTGGGTGCCGTAAACAGCGGACATGCCGAACTGAGCCGAGAAGATACCACCCAGAAGAAACATCCCCACGCAGCCCAAGGGCGACGCTTTGAGAATTTCCCTCAAGCTGAGGGGTTTGGCAGTGTCATGGGCCGGCACCGGACTGACCGAGAGGAGGATCGGTGTGAAGGACAGTGAAATCAACACGGACGGGATGATAAAGAGTACGAATCCAGCCGGGTCCGCCAAAACCAAGAGCGCCTGAGCGGAGACAATCCCTGTCACCTGCATGACCATATAGGTGGCCAGCGCCTTGCCACGGTTTTCGTTGTCCGTGCAGTCGTTCAGCCAGCTTTCCGCGGTCACATAGACGCCCGAAAAGCAAAACCCCATGAGGATACGACCCGCAGACCAAGCAATCGGGTCGGCCAGCGTTGGATACATGATCATCGTCGCGGAGATGAGCGAGGCCAATGCGGCAAACACCCGAACATGACCCACACGACGCAACAACCCCGGCGCCATGCGGGACCCAAACAGAAAGCCCACGAAATAGCCTGACATGATCAACGACATCTCGGTCGTGGAAAAGCCTTCGATCTCGCCCCGGATGCCCAAGAGCGTGGCTTGCATTCCGTTGCCAACCTGCAAAAGCATCATGCCCAGGAGCAACGCCCATGCGTTGGAAATCACAGAAAACATGGCGAAATCTCCTATGGCCTGTCTGACAGGTGACGCAGATTGACACCCCTGTCGCGGCTGTTTTCGACTCAGGCGCGTCGTTTATGCGCCGCGTGACAGGGTTTCAGCTTGGGATCAACAGGGAACTGTCGCCGTAAGAGAAGAAGCGGTAGTTTTCGGCAATGGCGTGATCATAAATTGAGCGGATGTGGTCGTGCCCCATTAGGGCAGCGACGAGCATCATCAGCGTCGACTTGGGCAAATGGAAGTTGGTCATCAGCCCATCGGTGATCTGAAATTCAAAGCCGGGATAGATGAAGATATCCGTCTCACCGCGCCAGGCGGTCATCTGCCCTGCCCGCGCGGCGCTTTCAATCAGGCGCAATGCGGTGGTGCCGACAGGGATGATACGTCCGCCGTTGGCCTTGGTTTCGCGTATCTCGCGGGCGGCGTCCTCTGACACATCCCCCCATTCCGCGTGCATTTTGTGGGTGGTGACGTCGTCGACTTTGACGGGAAGGAATGTCCCTGCGCCGACGTGCAGTGTCACGTGTGTAAAATTGATCCCTGACGATGCGAGTTCTTCCAGCAGCTCAGCATCGAAGTGCAGAGACGCGGTGGGGGCAGCGACGGCCCCCGGTCGGGACGCCCAGACGGTTTGGTAGTCTTCCTTGTCTTGCGCATCAGCCGGGCGACGGGACGCGATGTAGGGCGGCAAGGGCATAGCGCCGGCCTCATTCAAGGCCGTATCAAACGCATCACCTTCGAGGTTGAAGCGCAGTATGCCCTGCCCGTCCTGACGCCCAATACAGGTGGCGCGCAAACCGGCATCAAAAACGATCTCTTCTCCGTCGCGCAGTTTCTTCAACGGCTTCACCATCGCGCGCCAATCGCCGTCGGGCGTCGTGTCGAGCAATGTGACCTCAATCCGCGCCCCACCTGCGCTGGAGGGGTCGTCCGTCTCGCGGTGGCGCGTGCCGTTGAGCCGGGCCGGAATAACCTTGGTGTCGTTCAGGATCAGCCGGTCACCCGGACGCAGGAACGCACCAATGTCGGCCACGGTGCTGTCCGTGATGCTGTCGCCCTGCGCGACAAGCAGTTTAGCAGAGCGACGAGGCCGCGCGGGGCGGGTCGCAATCAGCCGATCCGGCAGATCAAAGTCAAAATCGCTGAGTTGCATCAGCGATCCTGACCGTTGTTCGTTTCGAGATCCGCATCTTCGGATTGTTCGATTTCGCTCGGGTCCCGATCCCGCAATTCCGGTGGAGGTTTGCGATAGATCTCCCGGAAGAGGCCGGGTGTGAGGATGGAGAACGGATCCACCTCGATCTTGGGATTGCTGACTTCACCGTCAATGTCATAGGTAAAGCCCAACAACCCCTCACCTTTCCGAGCAAAGATGCGACCCAAAGCGTTGATGGCATAGATTGGAGAAATCACTCCGTCCATGTCCAGCCACTTGATTGCCGGATCGTAGTATCCTTGCATCGAAATCCCCATGGATGCACCAACCGCGCTTCCGGAGTATAAGGTGATCAGGTTGGGTGCCAGTTTGAACTTGGCCTCGACTTCGGCAAAGTGAATACCCTCACCCGCCAGTTGTTCTAGAATTCCCACCAGGCTGATCGCGTTTAGCAGAGCCGCCATGGCGGGGGCATCTTTGACCCGAATGCTCTCAATATCCAGTTTGCCTTCCATCGTGCCAGGCTCTTCGCCGGGCCAGAGCAAGAGTTGGAAGTCGCCACCCCGCCCCTGCTTCATGAAATTGGCAGAGCGCAAGACACCGCCCGCATTGCCAGCTGTGACGAAGAACAGGCTGCCACCTTCGCGCGGTTCAATACGGCCTGCCACTTCCGATTGACCGTTGACGCGGGCTGTGAACGTGCCTTTGACACCGCCGGACATGTCCAGTTCCGAGGTGAAGTCTGTCAGGCTGATTTCGTCGGTGATTTGCAACGCATCCAAGCGTAGGGAGACCGGCCCGCCCTTGCCGCCAACAGACGGGCCATTGCCCTGTCCTGCGAGGGATTGTTCGCGCAGGTCAATTGTACCGCCCACAACGCGGATCAGCGGCGGCTGACCCGGGCCAAGACCGACGATATCCACGGGCGCATCGATCCAGTTGTCCAGTTGCACGCGCGAGAAATTGGCCTGCTGCAACTGCCCACCGGGTTGGAGCGTAACACTGCCTTGCGCGCGAAGTCCGCCACCTGAAATCAGGAGGCTGTCGATCGAAGGTGGCTCTCCCAATGTGCCAGAAACGGCCAGCTCGCCGGTTTCATTCGCACCAATCTCCCAGTCGAGGACAGGAAGGCTGAGCGAAAGACCGGCTAGATCAGACGTCAGGCGAAACTCCGGCGGGGTACCGCGTTCGAAATCCATTTCTAGCTCGCCCCGGCCCGTGCCGGTCAAGCTGCCCGGCGGGAGGCCAATCTGGAATTCATCAAGAAACGTCTCTGACAGTTCGATCCAGCCTGTCACCTTGGCACGGCCATTGCTGCCTTCGACAAGCGGCATGTTCCAAAACCCTTCAAAGGGAACCTCGCCCACCTGTCCTGCACCACCAAGGCGCAACCGTTCGGAATTGGCATCCACCTCCAGCTCTGCGGCCGCCAGCACGCGCCCTTCGACCAGTTTGTCGCTGCGTACATCAGTCAGGCGTCCCACGAGTGTGAACTTTACGTCATCGGGGGTCAGATCATCCACCACGTCGAAATCCAACCGCCCCGTCATGGTCGCGTGCCCTTCGGCAACTGTGACCGTCTGTCCGGCTTTGTCGATGAAACCAAACGGCTCTTCATTCAGAAGCGACAAGGCCGCCGTGACCGTGCTGTCGGTGCGCAACCGCACCACGCCGGGGCCGCGTTTGATGCGGATATCGGGGATGTCGAAGCTTGACCCTGCAATGTCGATGCGCCCACCCTCTGCT
Source organism: uncultured Roseovarius sp. (assembly GCA_963422235.2). GTDB lineage: Bacteria > Pseudomonadota > Alphaproteobacteria > Rhodobacterales > Rhodobacteraceae > Roseovarius. The sequence goes on along the minus strand of CAXMWV010000001.1, from coordinate 36,889 downwards.
GCGGTCACGTATCCTGCATGCGCACTGATCACGAACTGATTATCCTGGATCGAGGCCGTCCCCCGCCCGCCTTCGATATGCGGGACATCGCGAATGAAGCGCGTTTCAAGCGCGTCGAAGTCAAAGCCTAGAAACACATCCGGCTTTGATCCGGGCACGGAACTCAGGCCGAACTGAATATTGCTCAGCTGCGCCGTTTTCACGTTGTTGGTGATCCAGGTTCGGGTCTTCGGCTCAAGTGTTTGCGGCCAAAGTTCCAGCAATCGGTCCGGGGCGATTTCCGGTAGAAGCCCAGAGGCCGACACGTTCCACCCGTCGCTGTCTGCCGAGACATCTGCCGCCAGCCGAAAATGCTGCCCCTGATCGGTAACACTCATCTCACCCAGTGTGATCTCAAAGGGATCTAAACGCAGACGCATGTCCAACGTGGCCCCTTCCAACGCAATCGGGGCGTCGTAGAGTTCCATTGGGTTGGTTTCGAACTTGGTCGCCTGGAACTGAGACACAAGCGCATCCGGCCAACCGTCTTCCATACCCTGCAGCCGGGTTTGCCCTTCAATGCGTGTGCTGATCCACTTGCTGTCGATCTCAAGCTCATAGAAGCGGATGATCGCAGTGTCGGGGTTGTACGAGAGATCAGCGCCTGCGTGCTCAAACGCAATTGGGTGAGCTGCGTCGTTGGGAACAAGTACGCCTGCCGCGATATCGAGGTTTGCGGCAAGGGGCCCAAGGTTTCCGTCCTCATCCACCTCCACCGACAAACCACCGGAAATCGGGGCCTCGAGCGCCCGCAGCCAGCTCAGCGCGGCGGACTGGCCGGCAATGTCACGGGCCGGCATATCTTCGAACGTCATAACAAAATCAGCGGCAGAGCTGCCAATCTCGCTGCGGTAGATCATCTCCAGCGTGGTGGCAAAACCCCGGTCGCCAAGCAGGGCGAGCTCGGCGTCAAGCTCCAGCGTGTCGCCATCCCGGATCATTTCCAGCCGCCCACCATCGACATTCCACGCCTGCCTCGCACGGGCATCTTCATAACGCAGGGTCAGGTTATCGGCGGTCACATTGCGTAGGGCGGCAAAGTCAGGGCGCTGAAGAAACGCATCGATCTGATCCACAAGAGAAGCCGGATCGGTGGTTTGCTGGACGTCGCCACTCTCGTCGCCCAGTTGCAGGTCAATGTCGCCCTCGGCGGATCGCCTGACCAGAAGTCGCATGCCGGAGACGTTGATTGATCCGGGGCGCAACTCCCCCCGAAGCAAGGGGCCGAGGGCGAGCGTGCCCTGCACGTTGGCCAACTGCACCAGTGGCGCGCCTTCCGCATCGCGCACCACCAGGTTTTGCAGCGCAACCTTGGGCACCCAATCGTCCTGCAACACCATCGACAGGTCACCAAACCCAAGCGAAACGCCTGTGTCGGCCGTGTTGACCCGTTCTGTCACCTGGTTGCGAAGCCACTCGGGGGCGGCGACACGCGTCCCGATCATGGACATCACAGCTACCCCGGCACCGATGATCAGGACGAGCAAAACCATGCCGCACCAAAGGCCAGCTTTCAGGAGCCGCCTGCGCGGCGGTTTTGTGGTGCTGTCTTCGCTCATTCTCGTCGTCTGGTGGCGCGCCCGATTTTTTATTTATTCTGGCGGGTTGCGACCTAATTGGAAACTCAAATCTTATCAAAAGGAGAGCACCATGCTGGAACCTGCCCAAGACGCCCCCGATTTCACCCTGCCCCGTGATGGAGGTGGGGATGTTACCCTGTCAGATCAACGCCCTTCAGCGGTGGTTTTGTTCTTTTATCCCAAGGATGACACATCCGGGTGCACGAAAGAGGCCATTGCGTTTACCGGCCTGGCCGGTGAATTTGACGCGGCTGGCGTGAAAATCTTTGGAATTTCAAAGGATACGGTGGCCAAGCACGACAAATTCCGCGACAAGCATGACCTGGGGATACCGCTGTTGTCGGATGCCGAAAGCGATGTGTGTGAACGCTACGGCGTTTGGAAGGAAAAAAGCATGTACGGCAAGAAATACATGGGCATTGAGCGCACGACCGTGTTGATCGGCGGTGACGGCAAGATCGTTCAGGTCTGGCCCAAGGTGAAGGTACCGGGCCATGCCGAGGCCGTGTTGGAAGCCGTGAAAGCCCTTTGAGACTGCAAACCCTCTCTGAAATGGCGGTCGATGTCCTGTCGACCGCCGATGGTCGGGCCAAAACGGCGCTATCACGCGCCCATGCCAAGACCTGGTTTGGCTATCGCGGCGCAGGCAACCCCGTGCCGCTTGGCAATGCCATGCCGCCTTTGCGCCCGGCCCGTCCTGACAAGCCAGAGCTTCTGGACCCACGTGATGTACCACGGCGCAAGCCCGGTACAGTCGAGGGACGCAATGCGATCCTGCACGCGGTGGCCCATATTGAGTTGAACGCGGTTGATCTGCATTGGGACATCATCGCACGGTTTGCGGACGTGCAAATGCCCATTGGGTTTTATGATGACTGGGTGAAAGCCGCAGACGAGGAATCCAAGCATTTCAACCTGATATGCGACTGCCTTGAAGCCAATGGAAGCCACTATGGCGCCATGGCCGCCCATGCTGGCATGTGGCGGGCAGCCGAAGATACGGCTGAGGATTTCATGGGACGTTTGGCCGTTGTGCCCATGGTGCTGGAAGCGCGCGGTTTGGACGTCACGCCAGGCATGATCAAAATCTTCGAGAAAGCCGGTGATGCGCAGGCGGTCGAAGCGATGAACACCATTTATGCCGAAGAAGTAGGCCATGTTGCATACGGCTCAAAGTGGTTTCATTTCCTTTGTGGACGCCATGAGATTGATCCCAAGGACGCGTTTCATGAGCTTGTTCGGAAGTACTTCCACGGTCCGCTCAAGCCGCCATTTAATGATGAAAAGCGGGCGGAGGCGGGCATTGTGCCTGACTTTTACTGGCCACTGGCAGAGAAAACAGGTGCGTAAACTGAGCCTCTGGCCCCGCCAACCCCTTGGTCATCGGCGATTTTCTGCCATTCTGGCGCAAAATTGAGCGCATCGCGCAACAATTTGGTCAAATTACTTGCCCGCCAAATCCGCGTTTTGTAATCAATCCTGAGCGCGCCGTGCATAACAAACTGATGTCTGACATCGCATAATCAGACGGCGCTTGGGGAAGCAAGACGGACGGGGGTCTCGTGCGATCACATCTCGCGATTAAGTTTCATGCCGCGTTGGAGCGGTATTTTCCAGAGCGGCGGGTATTCCTGCGGTCTGACAGGGACACGCGCTTCATTAGGTTGAAGTCAGAATGCCAACTCATCGCCTTCATCGGAACCACGGCCCTTTTGGCTTGGACGATCATTGCCACCGCGGTTTTGTTGATGGACTCGATTGGCTCAGGTAACTTCCGGGAACAGGCCAAGCGGGATCAGACCACCTATGAGCAACGACTGAACTCGCTTGAAGCCGAGCGGGATCGACGCGCCTACGAAGCGGCCGCAGCGCAGGAGCGTTTCAACACGGCACTGGAACAAATTTCCACCATGCAATCGGAATTGCTGGCCTCCGAAATTCGGCGCAATGAATTGGAGACAGGCATTGATGTGATCCAGGCCACATTGCGCCGGACCATGCAGGAACGTGACGCAGCCCGGATTTTGGCGGACAGCTTGAAGTCCTCGATCGACAATGACGAGGCCGTCGCCGCATTGGTCCCGAACACGCAAGACGAAGATCTGATGCAGGAACTGCTGACAGCGGCCCTGCAAGACACAGCCCGTGAACGTGATGAGATCCACAACAACGCACAAGAGGCGTTGCGCGAAGCTGAGGAGATGGCCCAGACGATCCAGTTGATGCAGGATCAAAACGACACGATCTTTCGTCAGTTGGAGGATGCGCTGACCATCTCGGTCGAGCCGCTCGATAAGATGTTCCGCGCCGCAGGTCTGGACACAGAACAAATGCTGGAAAGCGTGCGCCGTGGATATTCCGGTCAGGGCGGGCCTTTGACGCCGCTCACCTTCTCCACACGAGGTGACGCCCCCTCCCCCGACGCATTGCGCGCCAACCGAGTGATCAGTGAGTTGGACCGATTGAACGTCTATCGTATCGCGGCTGAACAAGCGCCCTTTGCGATGCCTCTTAAAGGCTCCTATAGGTTTACATCACCTTTCGGGCCGCGATGGGGCCGGATGCACAATGGGGTGGATTTCGCGTCGCGGCATGGCACACCGATTTATGCCACCGCAGATGGTGTGGTCACCGAGGTCGATTGGGTCGGTGGATATGGCCGCTTGGTCAAGATCCGGCACGAGTTTGGAATTGAGACGAGATACGGACATTTGTCGCGCTACAGGGTGAGCGAAGGGCAAAGGGTCTCGCGCGGCGACATAATTGGTGATATAGGGAACACTGGACGATCCACAGGCACGCATCTACACTACGAGATCCGTGTTAACGGCAAACCCGTCAACCCCATGATTTACATCAAGGCTGCGAGTAATGTTTTCTAAAAGCAAAATCAACGATCCCGCCCCCAAACCCGATTCTGCGGCCAAGCCCGCAGTACCCGATCCCCGCAAAGAGGCCCCTCGCCCCGAAGCGGCGTCGGCTGAATTCCGCGCAACAGCACCGAAGGCCAAACCGCCTGCTTCCGTGCTGTCCTCTGACCTGCATGTCAGCGGCAACCTGAAAACCACCGGAGACATCCAGGTGGAAGGCACAGTCGAAGGTGATATCCGCGCCCATCTGCTGACCGTTGGCGAAGGCGCCACGATCAAAGGCGAAGTGATGGCCGATGACGTGGTGATCAATGGCCGCATCGTGGGCCGCGTTCGCGGATTGAAAGTGCGCCTGACCTCCACCGCGCGTGTTGAAGGTGACATCATTCACAAGACAATCGCGATTGAATCCGGTGCCCATTTCGAAGGCTCCGTTCAGCGTCAGGACGATCCGCTTAACGCAAAGCCCAAGGGCCAGTCCCCACAGCCTCAGGCCGCCAACAAGGCACAACAGGCCAAGCCGGTGGAAGCCGCTAAGGGCTGACACTCAAGCCCATAGAAAAGAGCAAAAGCGCCCTGTTTTCACAGCGGCGCTTTTGTTTTGGTAAGGCGATTTTTGACTTTAAACAGCCTCGGCCAGTTCTTTATCGGCAAACTGAGGCATCACCCTGTCGATGAAAAGCTGAAGCGAGCGCTTTTGCTGCGCCATGTCCATCCCCATGGAAGCGTAGTAAACGAACGCATCCGCACCATAGTCCGCGTGCGCCTTGAGCTTCTGCACCACTTGATCCGGGCTTCCGAACATCAGGTTTTCCTCCAGCATGCTCGGATCGACACGAGCATTTCCGTCCAGCACTTCCAAAGGAACCTGTTCCGGGAAGCCGTTTTTGACGTCGCCCTTTTTCATCATCAGGTTGCCGAATTGGCCCAGGACATGGCGGATTGATCCCATGGCGGCGGCACGATCCTCTTCCGTTTCATAAAGCGCCGTATGGCGCATGATGGCCCAGGTGCCCTTGAAGGGTTTGCCCGCCTTCTCGACCGCGTCATCCAAACGCGCGCGGTAGGTCTCAGCCTCTGACATTGGCATGGTCAACGGCCAACTGAGGATATTGCATTCATGCTCGACCGCGTAATCGAAGGTGACGGGGGCACGGGCGGCGACCCAGACCGGCACACTCGATTGAACGGGCTTGGGGCAGGATGTGGCGGTTGGAAACTGCCAGAACTCGCCCTCATGAGCATAGTCGCCCGCCCAAAGCTTTTGCACGACAGGCAGCGATTCCTGCATGTAGCGCCAGCTGTCGCGTTGATCGAGGCCGGGTTTCATACGGTCGAACTCTCGTTGGTATGCCCCTGACCCAATGCCAAACTCCAGCCTTCCATCGCTCAGCAGGTCAAGCATCGCCGCCTCACCGGCTAGATTGATCGGATGCCAGTACGCCGCGTTCACGACGCCAACGCCCAGACGGATATTCTTGGCGTGCTCCCCCCACCATGTCAGCAGCTGAAACGGGTTGGGCGCGATGGTCATCTCAAGCGCGTGATGCTCGGCAGCCCACGCAATTTCGAACCCCGCGGCATCGGCCATTTTGACCATGTCGAGCGTGTGATCGCGGACTTCTTTCATATCGGTGGAGGGGTCCATCCGTTCCAGGTTGATCGCAAGATGAAACTTCATGGTGGTCTCCTTTTCAGGTGGCGGTGTCGTCCGCGTGGTTCATGTGTTGGGCGTACCAGCCTGCAAACCGGGCGACATTGACCTCTAGCAGTGGGTGCAACTGTCCCGGCCGCGCGTCGGCGCATTTCAGACCGCGGTGTTGGTTTTCGAGAGCGGGGATGTCTTCGTCGATGGCAGCATCAAGACGCACGAGATAGGCGTCGAGCTTTTCCTTGGCACCTGCCGCCTCCATCGTCTCAGGCGGGAAACAGGCGGTTTGCACGACGTGGCATGTGTCAGCGCCCAAGGGATAGGCCTCATACATCCACATCGCGTCACTGCTGGCAGCAAAGCTCATGTTCGGGAAGAGCCAGGTGTACCGAACGCCATGGGCCGCCCGACCGGTCAGACCGGGCATCATGGGCAGTGCCTTGTCCTGTTCGGTTTGCAGCAACCCGCCCGTGCCATCGGTGCCGCCGAACTGGCTGGCAAACGCGCCATGTGTGTCATCGCCGGGGTCGGGTTTCTGGTAAATATCGTCGATGGAGTCGGCGTGCACGAAAGGCAGGTGGTAGTATTCGTTGAACACCTCAAGAAACGCTTTCCAATTGCAGTTCACAACCATTTCGCGGCGACGGAGTGATACGAGGGTTTCCAACGGCCAGGGGGCGTGTAGCTTAGCAAAATCACCCAGTTGCGTGTCGAGCTCCGGGGCATCCTCGTTCAGGCAGACGAATACAAAGCCGAGCCGATCTTCCACGCGGTAGGTAATGAGGTTGAAGTTCGCAGGGTCAAATCCCGGTGCCTCATCCATGTGGGGTGCAGCGGCAAGTTTGCCGTCCAGATGAAACATCCAGGAATGGAACGGGCAGCGCAATCCTGTGCACCGCCCCTGCCCTTCGGCCAAGCGCGCACCGCGATGCCGGCAACTGTTTGCAAAGGCGCGCAAAACGCCTTTCCGGTCTCGCAAAAGGATGATGGATTGGCCCGCCACATCGAGCGCGATGTATGCGCCAGGCTTTGCCACCACATCCGCTCGACCGACGCAGAACCAGTTCTTTCGGAAAATGGTATCCGCTTCCTGGTCCGCGACGGCGTCATCGACGTAGCAGGCTGCGGGCAAAGCTGGGCTGGGCGCGCCCGGCGTTTGGGCGGCGGCAACATATGGTGTCCAATCCAAAGGTGATGAGCTGCGCATATTCATTCTTTCTGGACCTTGCGGGGCAACATCCCCGCAAAAACACGGTGCCACAGATTTTCAATTCTTGAAATTGAATTGTTTTGCCCAGAAAGTTCGAATTATTCGATACGTTAAGGATCGCCATGAACATCACTGCTTTGCAGACATTCCTTGCCATCGTCGACACCGGTTCTCTCGTACGAGCGTCACAAACCCTGCACGTGACGCAATCCACTGTAACCGCGCGTCTCAAGGCGTTGGAGGACGAGATCGGGCAGCAACTGCTCAACCGGCAAAAGTCCGGCACGACGCTGACGCCAGCTGGCACGCGCCTTTTGAGGTATGCGCGCATCATGACAGGGCTGTGGCGGCAGGCGCGGTATGAAACAAGCTTGCCCGCGGGGCTGGCCTCCGTCTGTACGTTCGGGTGCGATCGCGAGTTGTGGCATGGACCGGGGCGCATGTTTTTCAACGGGGTGATTTCAGAACATGCCGATATGGCGCTGTCCGTTCAGCAAGGCAGCGCTCGGGACCTCGAAACATGGCTGGCCGAGGGCGCCGTGGATGTGATCCTGACGTTTGAGAGCGTGGCGCGCGGGGCGCAGACGGTGCATCCTTTGCCGCCTGAGAACCTTGTCCTTTACTCAGATCGGCCCGACACGCCGATGGACAACGACCCGATGTACATCTTCGTCGATCATGGCGAGGATTACCGACGTCAACACGCGGAAACCTACTATGGCGCGGGCGTGGCGCGGATCAATTTCGACAGTTCCTGGTGGGCATTGCAATGCCTGCTGGATCGGGGTGGGTCGGCTTACCTGCCCGAATCCCTGGCGGGGCCTTACGTGGATGACGGGCGACTTTTCCGAACCGAGGAGGCGCCGGTTTATACGCGAAAGAAGAACCTGATCGTAAATGACTCCTCGGCTCAGAACTGGACATGGTTCGCGCCTCTGGTGGAACGCTTGCGTGAAGGGTCAGCCGTGGCCTAGCATCACGTCAGAGCAAAGGGGCCCTACATGACCGACCGCTATCAGAAATCCATGATGGACAACCTGTATTGGTGGGGCATCCCGACCATGTTCCGCTGTCCCAACGAAGGTCCGCAAGGTCAGGACATTGCGCTTGTGGGGGTGCCGCACTCCACCGGCAATGGCACCACCGAGCGTGATCAGCATCTGGGCCCGCGTGCCTTGCGCCATGTGTCCGCCGTGCAGCGTCGGGTGCATTCCGTTTTTGGGGTGGACCCCTGGAACGACGTCAAAATCGCGGATGTGGGGGATGTGCCGTTCCCACGTGCCAACGACAATGAAGACTGCATCGCGCGGATCACTGAGTTCTTCACAGATATCGACAAGGCGGGGGCACGGCCGGTCTCTATTGGCGGGGACCATTCCATCACTGGCGGCATCGTGCAGGCCTTGGGCAAGGGCAACCTTTCGGGCGGCAGGCCGGTGTCGTTTCTGCATCTGGACGCGCATACGGACGTGTTCACAAAGGTCGATCATTTCCTTGGTGCGAAGAAATCCGCGGCGCATTGGGGGGCTTACTTGGCCGATCAAGGAGACGTGGATCCGACGCGCTCCATGCAAATCGGCCTGCGCGGGCATCCCAGAAGCCTAGATTGGCTGCAGCCGTCCTATGACTACGGCTACAACATCGTAACGATGGCTGAGTTCCGTCAGCGGGGATTGGCGGATGTCGTGGCGCAAACGCGCGAGGTGTTGGGCGACCGACCGGTTTACATCACGTTTGATCTGGACTGTCTCGATCCGACCGTGGCGCCTGCTGTCTCCAACCTGGAGCCGGGCGAGAAGGGCTTTGATATAGACGAGGCCGTTGGCCTTCTGCGCGCCGCACGAGGTTTGAATGTAATTGGCGGCGATGTCGTATGCATGATGCCCACAAAGGACTCCCCCAACAACATAACCGCACTGACTGCTGCAGCTGTGATGTTTGAGATGATCTCATTGATCGCGGATGCAAAAGTGAACGCAGAGCAAAAGGACCCGACATGAAAGCCGCAGTCATGACCGATTTCGGAGGCGCGCTACCTGTTGAGCGCGTGCCAGACCCCACCTGCCCGGCGGATGGGGCGATTGTGGCCATCAAGGCCTGCGGTGTGTGCCGCTCGGATCACCATGCTTGGAAGGGTGAGGACCCAGACGTGCATCTGCCGCATGTCATGGGTCATGAACTGGCGGGCGAAGTGGTGGAAGTGGGCGCGCTTTGCCGATCTTTCCGGGTGGGCGACAGGGTGACAGCGCCGTTCATCTTGGGGTGCGGTTCCTGCCCCACTTGCGTGAGCGGCGACCCGACCTGTTGCGACACCCAAGACGTGATCGGCTTCACCCATTGGGGTGCATTCGCGGAACTGATCGCGATACCGCGCGCGGATTTCAACCTCGTGCGCTTGCCAGACGTGGTGGCCTTTACTGCGGCTGCCGGAATGGGCTGCCGCGTTACCACGGCGTTCAAGGCTGTCGTAGATCGCGGTCAGTTGCAGCCGGGAGAGTGGCTCGCGGTGCATGGCTGCGGTGGGGTTGGTTTGTCGGCGGTGATGATCGGGGCCGCCGTCGGGGCGCGCGTATTGGCGATTGATGTCAATCAGGACGCTCTGGACTTGGCGCGAGCGTTCGGGGCAAGTGACACTCTTCTCGTCCGTGACCTTCCCGTCGGCGAGGCCGTTCGCGATATCACCGGCGGCGGCGCGCATGTCTCGATTGAGGCCTTGGGGATGAACGTGACCTTTCAAAACTCGCTAGCCAGCCTGCGCAAACTGGGGCGCCATGTGCAAATTGGTATGCCGACGGGCACGCACACACACCCCACGCTGCCCTTGCTTGATCTGGTCTATGCCCGTCAACTGACCCTTCACGGAACACGCGGGATCGGTCCGGGCCGATTCGCGGCCTTGTTCGAAATGATCGAGGCCGAACGCCTTGATCCGAGCCGCTTGGTCACGCAAACCATCCCACTTTCGGGTGTTGAAACCGCTTTGAGAGCCATGGATCGTTTCCAAGGATCCGGGGTCACGGTGATCGATCAGCTAGATTGTTGATAATTCAGCAACAATGCCACAGTCCCGCCATAGAAAAGCTGTGGATAAGTCTAGATTCGCGCATTCTTTTGTGAAAGTTTTGTAACTGTGCCGCATCCGGCGCAAGACCGGCGCGGCGCTCTTTTAGGTACAAGGGAGCGGCATATGGCCCAGACACCCCAAAAACCCGAGGCAGGCAAACCACAACCCCAATCCGCGTCTTCGAGCCAAGGCGATGGAGGAAAGGTGATCTCCGCGCGCGTCTTTACGGACTTCGCGGCGATCTGACGCCCCGGGACAATCACTGAAGAAACGGCCCTTGCGCGGTGGCGCGAGGATTTAGTTTCTCGACCTTAAGTTACACGCCGGTTCAGCCTGCCAAGGCTCTGATTTCTGACAGCAGATGATCAGGCACTTCAACGCCATCCTTGGCCGCTGTCTTTCGCTTGGCTATCCGAGACGCCCCGGGCAGGCGCGTACCGTCTTGATCCAGAATTGACGTCAGCAAAGCTTCAATCCGATCAGAAAATCCAGGGGCGGCTGCGTTTGGCGCAAATGCGATCAGCGTTTGTCCGACGCCCGGCGCATCGCCTTCAGCTTCGAAAAAAGACGTCGCATCCTGAGAATGGTTGGCGCCCGTCAGTGTGGCGCAGAGGATTTCAACGATCAACGCCAAAGCCGCGCCCTTGGCATCCCCCATGGGTAGCATTGCACCTTTGAGGGCATCCTTCGCATCGGTGGTTGGCGCCCCGGAAACATCAAGGGCCCAGCCTTCCGGGATCGGCTCACCCGCCTTGGCCGCCGCCATGACCTTGCCCCGGGCCACCTTGGAGAGCGACAGATCAATGACCAACGGCTCTGCAATTGCGCGGGGGGCGGCAAACGCAATCGGGTTGGTGCCAAAGAGCGGTGTTGAGCCTCCCCATGGGGCCATGGCGGGCGGGGAATTGGCGACCAACATGCCGATCAACCCGTGGTCCGCCAGCTTTTCCACATGCGCGCCAAGCTGACCGCAATGGTGGGACTTGGAGATGTAGGCGGCGGCGATTCCGGTTGTCGGTGTCAGCGTCGACAGTTCCTCGATCGCCATGGAGAGCGCAGGAAAGGCGAACCCGTTTTGCGCGTCGACATGGACGAGGGCCGACGAAGGCCGCGACACGACAGGCGACGCATGGCCTTTCACTTTGCCAGACGCCGCTTGCGCCGCATATGAGGCCACCCGCGAGAGCCCATGCCCGCCTTGCCCATCCACCTGTGCGGAAACAAGCGCATCCGCGACGACAGCGGCATTGTCCTCTGACACGTCAGAGGCAAGAAAGGCCCGCACGACAAGCGCGCGGGCCTCTTCAATTGATACAACCGTCATCAGGCCGAGCGGTAGAGTTTAGTCATCGAGAATTCACGGTGACCAAGCGCTTCGGCGGCTGTGTGGCGACCATTGGCGGTGCGGCGGATCATGTCGATCAGCTCGTCACCTGCCTCATCAATGGTCATCTCGCGACGCAGGATGCCAGACACGTCCACATCTACGTGTTCGGACATGGTGCGTACCGTGCGCGGGTTCGCGGTGATCTTGATCACCGGAACGATGGGGTTACCCACCACATTGCCCTGCCCTGTGGGGAAGGTGTGGACGACCGCACCACCAGCCGCCATCAGTGTCACGCATTCAGCAGCGGCAGAAGAGCTGTCCATGAAGTAGAGGCCATCGCCGGACTTGGGCATTTCTGCCGGTTCGAGGATGTCGATATACTGCGACGTTCGACCGATCTTTTCCAGGTTGCCCAAGGCTTTTTCTTCAATGGTCGTCAGGCCGCCTTCAATGTTGCCCTTGGTGGGCTGGCTGTCGGACAGGTCATCAGTCTGATGCGCGAAGATGACGTCGTCCTGATAGGCCTTCCACATCTTGTACCAGCGCTCCCCCACCTCTTCGTTGATGGCGCGTTTCTGGCAGATATGTTCGGCGCCGGTGATCTCGGATGTTTCGCCAAAGAAGCCGGTGATGCCTTCGGGCAGCAGCTTGTCATACATGTTGCCCACTGTCGGGCAGGAGCCAAGGCCTGTGGTGGTGTCAGACTCACCGCATTTGGTGGAGACCCAGAGTTCAGAGATGTTGCATTCTTCGCGCTGCACTTCTGTGGCTTTATGCACGAAATCTTTCGCGGCCCAGGAGGCGGCGCGGATGGTTTCAAAGTCGCCCTTTTGCTCAATCGAGAACTCAGCCACTTCCTTGCCGGTTTCCCGGATGCCGTCAGCGATGCGCTTGGTCCAGCCGGGTTCGATTCCGATCACCACTACGGAATGGACATTCGGGTTTGCACCGGTGCCGATCATCGTGCGGAAATGCAGTTCCAGATCTTCACCAAATTGCAGACGACCATAGGCATGGGGCAGCGCGAGCGTGCCTTTGACGTTGTTGGCCACGGCCTCAACAGCGGCATTTGAAATGTCATCTACAGGCAGAATAACGACGTGGTTGCGCACGCCCACCCGACCGTTTTCGCGCCGGTAGCCCATGAAAGTCATGTTGGAATACTTGGACATCTGAGCAGCTCCTTACCAGCGTTTCGTTTTGCAATTGTGGGTGTGGACGTGATGACCTTTGGGGATGTCGGCGATGATTTTGCCGATGTCCTCTCCATATTTGATCGCCGTGTCCCCTTCCTTGAAGTCTTGGAGTGCGATCTTGTGACCGATGGGTACGTCCTGTTCAGCCTTCAGCGTAAAGGTGGAGTTGTCATGGGTGACGCAGCAGAACATTTCTGTTCCCGCCGTCAGCCCCTCGACCACGACCACGCCGACATTGTCGTCATGTTCATGGACCAGGAGATGAGGGATATTGGACATCGTTTATGGCCTTTCGAATTTAGAGGTGGTTTGCGCCTGCCTATCATGTATAAGAAGTCTTATACAAGACTAATTCTTGAGGCGTTGACGTGCAGGATCAAACCATTGGCAAAGCCCCGCCGCTCTACCAGTTGGTGATCGACACGATCGTGGCGCGCATCGCCTCTGGTGCGTTGCCGCCGGGGGCGATGTTGCCCAGTGAGGTTCAGTTGGGGGCAGAGCTTGGCGTAAGCCAGGGCACGGCCCGGAAAGCGCTTATTGATCTGGAACAGCGTGGACTGGTGCAACGGGCGCAAGGGCGTGGCACCTTCGTGACGATCCAGACACCCGAGAGTGCGCTTTTCAATTTCTTTCGCCTGCGTGGACGAGATGGGTCGCGCCCTGCCCCGGTGCTGGAGCATCAGGAGATTGCCGCGCGGACGGCATCACCGGAAGAGACGGCAAGCTTGCAGGATGCGCCCACCAACGTGTTTGAAATCCGCAGACGCCGTGCCCTTCCGGAAAACGACCGTGTCTACGAGATTGCCGTGGTGCCCCAAGCCCTGTTTCCCGGGTTGCTGGATCGTGCACCCCTGCCCAACACGCTTTATGTGTTCTATCAGCAAGCCTATTCCTGCATCGTTGTGCGCGCCGAAGAACGTCTGCAATCGGTCGCGGCAAACGAAGCTGTGGCGGCAGCCCTGGGTCTGGAGACAGGCGCGCATGTGCTGAAGGTGGACCGTTTGGCCTTTGACGCGCTGGACCGACCGGTGGAGCGCAGGACAAGTTTCATTCTGGCGCGTGCGCATAGTTACGACGTGCTTTTGAAGTAAATCGAAGATCGCCTGAACAATCGTTGAAAAGATCCGGTTACTTTATATGCGACCGAAGAAAGCCGCTATGTAGAGCCCAAGTGTCTCGGTCCGGCTGTGGCGATGAAGCCCTGCTTGTTTCATCAGGCGAACAGCACCAAAAAACCGCTTCATTGTCACGGCTTCAAATGATCGAAGTGTTTTCAGGTTTTCTGGCAAAATGCTGGGTTCAACATCTTTTAGCGCCGCGAGGTTGCTTTCGTTCCAACGGCGGAATTGCCCGTTTGCCACGGCTCTGAGACGCGCCCATTTTGCGCCAAGGCCAAAGTTGTCGCCGAACTCGTTCCTGTCGTGCTGGCGATAATACAGGCATGGCTCCGTATCGTAGTGCACAACACCGCCCGTCGCCGTCACCAGCTGATACATGGTCCAGTCGAACGCGGTGATGTCATGGTTGGCAACGGACGACGGGACAAGGGCGCGAGCAGCATTGTTCAAAAGCATCGTGTTGCCCGGTGCAAAGTTCTGGACCAGGGCGTTGGCAAAATCAAAAGCCCCGCGATGCAGTGCCGATGTGCCCCTGACCGTGAGGTCTGCATCAGTCACGACGGTCCGTGCCCCATAGAGAAACGGCGTCATATCATTCGGGGCCGGTGCATGCTGCACGGCCTGGGCTAGCTTTTCCGGAAACCAGACATCGTCCTGATCGCTGAAACAAAAGTAGTCGGCGATGATGTCCGCGTTCAGCATCAAGCTCAGGAAGTTCTGTGCCGCCCCGCGCCGTGGCCCGTCCTGTAGGTGCACTTCGCATTCCGGATGCGCATCCATCCAGCGTTTTACGACCACACGTGTCTCGTCGGTCGAGCCGTCATCGCTGATCCACAAAGACCAGTTCTGATGGGTTTGCTCCAGAAATGAATTCAGCTGCGGCTCCAGAAACCGGTCGCCGTTGTGAGTGGCAAGCAATATCGCGATATGCGGGGAAGGGTCGGCTGTCACAGCGTGGCCATGCCAAGTTTCGAGACGTTCAACCAGCGCATGATCATATTGAAATTCGACATATCCCCTGCCCTCGACCGGTCCTTTCCCGGTAGCGTCACAGCCATGCCACGAAACTCGGCAGGCGGTAAACCCCATTGGCATCAAGCCCGTACGCATCGGCACCTGCCCCGACCAAGCCGGCGTTGCGGTGCGCACGGCGTGGTAAGCGGTCTTTGACAGGTTTTTTCAATAGTCGCGCCGTCTCACGCGGTTCGTGGCCCATTGGTGGTTACGGGCCGGGCGAGCCGATTTTGCTTCAAACAGAGGAAGACACCATGGCGAACCCTTTCAAATACCGGGCATTGTCTCCGAACGGACCCGCAACAGATGCCGCGCCGGTGGTGCCGGATGATGCAACCGATCTGCCCGATGTGGCCATCGCGCTTTACATCGAGACAGGCGGCAGCCTGACCGTGACCACCGAGGCAGGCCAGGTCCGCACAGTTCAGGTTACGGATTTCACCATCCTGCCCATCGCCGTCGCACGTGTCCATCAGACTGGTACGACCGCGACTGGCGTGCATGCGTTGGTGCTCGCATGAAGACGGTGGTGGATTGCACCCCTACCTCGGCCCGGGTTCGCCCCAACGGGCCTCTGCTTGCGCCTTATGCCTCCCCGAGCGGTGTGCCGGCGGCGCTGGTTCTGGACTTTGCGGCCGGGGCGTATCAGGTGGATGGGGTTTCGCAATCCGATCCAACCGTGTTTGCAAGGCTTTCAGACGCGCGCGTGTTCGCAAGCGACGGGATCCTGCGGCCGGTGGCGCAGGACGTGCCGCGCCTTGCGTATGAACCCGTTACGGCGGCTGCACATGGCCTAATGATTGAGGCTGCCTCGACCAACCTGGCGCTGCACTCAGAGGACGTCACCCAAAGCGACTGGATCACGGATGGCGCGACCACCCAGGCGGATATGTTAACTGATCCGGCCTCCGGTACAGCGATGGATGTTCTGCGCGAAGACACGTCGCTTGCCTCCGACCACCGGATGTACCAGACACTGAGCGGGATCACCGGGGATGAATGGAGCTTTTCAGCTTTTGTCAGCCCACAAGGGCGCACACGCGTCAAACTGCGCATCGTTGGTCTGGATGCCTCGTCCGGACGCATCAATGCGGATTTCGACCTGGGGTCTGAAAATTTTGAGACATCCAGCTCCGGAACGGCAAGCCCGGACATCACAGCGCGGATGACGCGGATCAATGCCCTCAACGACATCTGGCGGTTATCTGTGTCGGGTGTGCCTTACGTGGCCGGAGGAGCAGGGACGCTTCGGGCCAATGTGATCTTGCTCGATGACACAGGGGAAAACTTTTACGACGGGGACGGGGTTTCCGGAATGGGGGTCTGGGGGTTGCAGGTGGAAGCTGCCGCACGGCCCAGCTCATACCTTCCAAGCCAAACGGTTGCAGCAACACGCGCCGGGGAATTCGCACATGTCCCGCTTGGACCGTGGTTTGACACGAGCAAAGGCACGGTGATCGCTGTCTATCGCCCGAACGGCGTGTTGGACGGAGAGACGGTCCTGTCCTTCAACGACGCCAGCACAGCCAATGCCATAAACGTGGCACTCGCGGCCGGTCAGACGCAGATTGACGTCGTTTCTGGCGGAACCAATGGCACCGCCGGTTTGAGTGTTGCACAGGCTGAGACACAGCGCACCGTCTGCGCGGTTGCCTATGAGACCAACAACATAGGCGCATCATGGAACGGCGGCGCAGTGCAATCCAACGGCACGGCCACCATGCCCGCAGGTTTGACACAGCTCTCCATTGGACGGTTGGGCGATGACAGCCAGCCGTTGAATGGCACGCTGGAACGCCTTGTGTATTATCCTGAGCGGCTCTCAGACAGCGACTTGCAGATCTTGAGCGCGGGCTAAACGGCGGCGAGGACGATCAGTCCCAGCGAGGCTCGTCGATCAGGCCTTCGAGGTAGTCGCCATAGCGGTTCTTGTGGAACATCTTGGCCCGCTCGCGCAGTTGTTCGTTGGTGGTCCAACCTTTTTCAAACGCCACTTCGTCAGGGCTGCCCGTCTGGGTGCCCTGACGTTTTTCCAGGGTACGCACGAAATTTCCAGCATCTAGCAAGCTGTCATGGGTGCCGGTGTCCAACCATGCGAACCCGCGCCCCATGGTTTCGACCGACAGTTGTCCGTCTTTGAGATACATCTCCAATAGCGTGGTGATCTCCAGCTCTCCGCGCGCAGATGGCGTGACCTGGCGTGCCCTTTGCGGGGCGGTCCCGTCGAGGAAGTAAAGCCCTGTAACCGCATAGTTCGACGGCGGCACCTCCGGCTTTTCGATGATCGCCTTGGCTTTGCCATCCGCACCGAAATCCACCACGCCGTAGCGTTCGGGATCAGCCACGCGATAGCCGAAGACCGTACCGCCCGTGGTTTGCGCATTGGCTGAGGCCAGAAGCTTGCTGAGCGAGTGGCCGAAAAAGATGTTGTCGCCCAGAACAAGGGCCGATGGCGCACCATCCAGAAAGCCTTCCGCCAGGATAAACGCCTGCGCCAACCCATCGGGTGAGGGTTGTTCGATAAACTCAAGCGATATGCCCCACTGGCTGCCGTCCCCCAAAGCGCGCTTGAACTGGTATTGATCTTCCGGCGTGGTGATGACTGCGATGTCACGAATGCCTGCCAGCATCAGAACCGTCAGCGGGTAGTAGATCATCGGCTTGTCAAAGATCGGCAACAGTTGCTTTGAGAGACCCAATGTGACCGGGTAAAGCCGCGTTCCAGAGCCACCGGCGAGAATGATGCCTTTGCGTTCGGTCATGATGACGGTGTCCTTGTGGCCGAAATGATATCCTGAAGCGCCGAATGCCAATCGGGCCGTGACAGGCCGAATACCTCTTCGGTGCGGCTGTTGTCGAGGCGCGAATTCAACGGGCGCTTGGCGGGCGTTGGATAGTCAGACGTTGGGATATCGGTGACCTCGCAGGACAGATCCGCGACATCAAAGATCGTCCGCGCGAAATCTGCCCAGCTGACATCGGGTTTGCCAGTGAAATGATAGGTGCCGGATTTAGACGGGTCGCCACAAAGCTGGCGCGCAATATCGAGACACGCATCGGCAATCGCGCCCGCTGGGGTCGGTCCACCAACTTGATCTGCCACAATCGTCAATGCATCCCGTTCTACCCCAAGCCGAAGCATGGTTTTGACGAAGTTTTGGCCATGGGCCGAGAACACCCATGACGTGCGCAGGATGGCGTGCGGTCCGCCCGCCGCGCGTACCAGACGTTCACCCTCTGCCTTGGTCCGCCCATAGGCCCCCAAGGGCCGGATCGGGTCGTCCACCGAGAACGGGGTCGTTCCGCCGCCGTCAAATACGTAATCGGTGGAGATTTGAACCAAAGGCAACCCGCGCTCTGCTGCCACTTGAGCGATTTCGCCGGGGGTGTCTGCGTTCACGCGATGCGCGCGGGCCTCTTCGCTTTCGGCAGCATCTACCGCTGTCCAGGCCGCTGCGTTGATCACAGCACCCGCATCAGTCTGGCGCACATGCTCGGCGCATAGGCCGGGTTTTTCAAAGTCGGCCTTGTCACGCCCCAGAACTTCGATAGAGACATCCCCTGCCCGCGCTTGCAATTCGCGGGCCACCTGCCCGGTCTTGCCGAAAACCAAAAGCTTCACGCTGATTTACCCAAGCGGACACCCACGCCCTGACGTTGCTGCAACGGGCGCCACCACGCCTCATTGTCAAGGTACCACTCCACGGTCTTTGCCAAGCCCTGCTCCAGGGTCACGGATGGGGACCAGCCCAGCTCTTCACGGATGCGGCTTGCGTCAATCGCGTATCGCAGATCGTGACCGGGGCGATCTTCGACGAACTTGATCAAGTCCGCATAGGGCGCGTCCTTGGGGCGTTTTTGATCGAGAAGTGCGCAGATCATCTTCACCAGATCAATGTTGCGCGCCTCATTGTTGCCGCCGACATTGTAGCTGCGCCCCACCTCGCCCTTCTCAAGCACAGTGAGCAACGCATCCGCGTGGTCTTCCACATAAAGCCAATCCCTCACGTTGAGGCCTTGGCCATAGACAGGGATCGGCTGTCCCGCGAGCGCTTTCAGGATCACCACAGGGATCAGTTTTTCGGGAAAATGGTAAGGGCCATAATTGTTCGAGCAATTGGTCAGGATCACCGGCAAGCCATAGGTCTCGCCCCAAGCCCGGACAAGGTGATCGCTGGCCGCTTTGGAGGCCGAATATGGCGAGGTCGGCGCATAGGGCGTGGTTTCACTGAAAAGCCCGTCGTCGCCCAGAGAGCCAAACACTTCGTCGGTTGAGATGTGTTGAAACCGGAACGTCTGAGGTCGGCCGTGCGCCATCCAATAGGCGCGCGCGGCCTCCAGCAGGTTGTAGGTGCCTGTGACATTGGTTTCGATAAAATCACCGGGCCCATCAATGGAGCGATCGACATGGCTTTCCGCGGCCAGATGCAAAACCGCATCGGGCGCATGATCGGCAAAAACGCGGTCCAATCCGGCGCGATCGCGAATATCGACCTGTTCGAACGCGTATCTGGGATGATCTGCCACGCTGGCCACGTTGTCGAGACAGGCCGCATAGGTCAGCGCATCGAGGTTGATCACGTCATGGCCCGTCGCAATCGCCGCCCGGACCACCGCCGATCCAATGAACCCTGCCCCGCCCGTGACCAGAATTTTCATCGTCCATCCTCACTGACGCCACCTGATTGGACTGGCTTGAACGCCCGGGGCTGTCTCTGTGGCGGCTTAAAGCAAATCCTAACTGTGCTTTCAAGTTTGGCGGGACTGTCAGCGAAATGCACAAGTTGCGGAACGCAAGGCATTCTAAGGTTTAGAGTGACAACTTTCAGTGGGCGTAAAAAAGCACTCAGGTAGCCAGAGGCGTTAGCGCGCTTGAAGTGGCGGTGTCCGCAGTAAAACAATGCGTAGTCTCTGGCGTTTCTGGGACGGGAAACCGATCGCGGTAGGAAACCGGGTTTCCCCGGTCCCCCCGCACGGATCCGGACGTGCGCGTTAACGCATCCGGCTCCTGCCTTGGGTCGTGACGGCGAGCCGCTGGTTTGGCCACGGGTGACGGATGGTGGGTTTGGGCCAGTGGAGACCGAGAAGGTATTCCAATGACAGCCAGCTTGTGCGGTCTTTCTGGGACCGCCTGCGCAGGGCGCGCAGAAACAGTCGTTTGACCGCCTCAACAAACCTCGACAGGGACTTTGACGACCCCGGAACGGCATAGTAGTTCAGCCATCCGTTGATGACCCTTCCGAGCCATCGGGCAAGGTCGTGTCTGTCCATGTGAAAGCGTTTGCGCAGTTCCTCCTTGATGCGCCTGAGTGTGCGCCTGAACCGCTTTCGCGATGGCTTGCGCCCGACCCGGAATTTTCCTTTCTTGGTGATGAGGCAGCAATGTGTCATCCCCATGAAGTCAAAGGTTTCCGGTTTGCCCTGCCCCCTGTTCTTCCGGTCTCGCGTTGCGAACCGTCCGAACTCGATGAGCCGGGTCTTGTCAGGATGCAGGTCCAGCCCGAATTGGCCCAGCCGCTCCCTCAGGTCGTTCAGGAAGTTCTTTGCTTCCCACCGATATTGGAAGCCGATAACGAAGTCGTCCGCATAGCGGACAAGGATCATATCGCCCTCCGCCTTCCGTTTGCGCCATGCCTGAGCCCACAGGTCGAACACGTAATGCAGGTAGACATTCGCCAGAACGGGCGAGACAATCGCCCCCTGTGGAACGCCCCTGCCGGTGTCCGTCCAGTCGGTCTCTTCCATGACGCCAGCGTTCAGCCATTTGATGATGAGGCGGATGAGGCGCTTGTCTCCGATACGGTGTTCCAGAAACCGGACAAGCCAGCCCCGGTTTACCCGATCAAAGAAAGCGCGGATATCCGCGTCCAGCACCCAGTTGACCTTGCGCTGTTGCAGTCCAACCGTGAGCGCATCAAGCGCGTTATGCGCCCCGCGCCCCGGCCGGAACCCGTAGCTGAACCCGAGAAACTCCGTCTCGTAGATCGGAACCAGAAGAATGTCCGTCACCGCCTTCTGGACGATCTTGTCTTCCAGTGTGGCGATGCCGAGCGGTCGTGTCCCGCCGTCGGGCTTGGGTATCTCTACCCGCCGGACCGGCGGCGCCCGGTACGCTCCCCTGTGGATGCGCCCGTGCAGGTCAATCAGACGATCTTCCAGCCCGTTGGCATACATCTCCCACGTCACCCCGTCCACGCCAGCGGCCACGTCACTTTTGAGCGCGTGGAACGCCTCGGTCAGCGCCTCCGGGGTGATATGGTGCAGGAGCGCCGTAAGACGCTCTTCCGGGTTTCTCTTTGCAGCTTGCCGTATCCTGTCAGCCGCCTGTGACAGGCTTCCCCGCTTCTGTGCGCGGTGCCTGCTTTGGCTTTCTGGATTTCCCTTGGCCCCGGCCCTTGGCTCCACCGGCTCCGCAGGGCGTTGTCGCCCCTTGTTCGCCCGCTTCCTCGCTACTATGGCCGGGTCTGACTTCTTCAGATCGTTCATCTCAGTTTACGGATTGACTCCTTTACGTTGCGGCCCCGCACGACTGCGGGGCGACCTGAAGACCTCCCAGGTCCCGGTGGAATGCTTCTGTGCGTGCCGTGGTTCTTCGACCCCGGGATGCCCCCTTTTGCCTCACCAATGCGGCTTGGGAGTGTTGCCTTCGGCGATAGTCAACACCTCGGCACATCCGTGAAAATCCGATTTCGGGGCTCAATAGCCCGGCCCACACATGCCGCTACCGACGCTTCACCTGACACCTCACGATGCCCGGCGCACGGCTCGCGGTGAAAGTTGGTGGTTAGCCTTTCCTTTCTACGGGACTTGCACCCGTTACATTCTCACCAGTTCGCCTGGCGCACGACTATTCCGGACGGGCGTTGGGAATTGGTGCGCCATGCGCCAGTCAAGGCGGTTTTCTGCGCCAGACGGTCGCAGGTTTTAGCGCCGCCCAGACCCGCCTCTGCAGCGGGTTTGCAAGCGCCAATAAGTGGTCGATAAACTCCGCCAACAGCGCCATGCACCCGTTTCTGCAGCGTGTCTCCCCTCACCAGCGCGCCCTCACCAGCGCAGCCTGAAGCTGAGGCCCGCGCGGTCATCCCCATCCCTGAACCCCGGTTCCGCCCAAAGGTCGAAATCCAGATCCCGCGCATGCGGAGCATCGGCTTCAATGCGGTATCCCAGCCGTGCCCTGTCAACACTGCCGCCTTCGCCGGAAAGCGCGCCATGCGGGCTGCCCACAAGACCCTGGCCCAGCGTAAACCCGTAAGCCGTCTCAAGCGACCAGCGCGCCGTGCCGTCTTCTGTCTCCGTCAGTGACGGGAAGGCCGTTGGGGACAACAACGCATCCCGCCCGCCTGAAGTGGGATCGCCCAGTTCATGGCGCAGGCGCGCGGACCAGCCACGTTTTGTTTCCGGGGCGGGATCCCAGGCCAGCGACAGGCTGAGCCCCCAGTTGCGGAAGTTGCCGTCCTCATGCAGCGCAAGTGTGCGCCCGGCGATCTCAAGCTCCAGCCCCCGGTCCGGGTCGGCAAAGCCAAACCCGCCGCCGATCTCCAGGCCCCAGCCGGTTTCCGCATCACCGTCATCATGCCGCAGCGCCACGCCAAAATGGGGCGTGACCGTCTCGCCAGTGGCCAGAGCCGTTTTCCACCGGCTTTCAAGTCCAAAGCGCAGGCGCTGTGTTGTGCCGGAGGTTGATCCGAGCGCGGGCAGCGTGTCAGTGGCCGCGCGCGCCCGGGACGCGGTGCGCGTGTAAAGGACGTCCGCCACCACATCGAGGCCAAAGCCGCTGTCGCCCTCCGGCTCTATCAGCATCCCTTTCAGGCCCGCCGCGCCCATCTGCCAGCGGATCGGTGTCCGGCGTTCCGGTCCGTCCTGGGGCATAAAGGTCATGCGCCCCCATCCGTATCCGAGCGCCGCCCAGCCCTCAAGGCGCTCCGTGATCTCAAGGGACGCGTAGGGCACAAGTGCGGTCAGGCCTGCCTCTATCCGGCCCTCGGCGCCCGGATCGGTTGTGTATCTGTAAGTGATATCCCCCTGGCTCCGGGAGAGCATGAGGCCAAAGAGATGCCCGTCGCGCCGCCAGTCAGCGCCCAGTTGGAGGCCAACAACCTCGCCCCTCAGGCGCACATCCCCCGCCGTTCCCTCGAACCCCGACAGCACCCCTCCGCCCCAGAGCCCCAGACGGCCCCCGCTGTCCATCTCAGAGGTCAGTGTGAAGGCGGTCCCGGCAATGGCCTGCCGGCCCTCCGGTGTTGTGACATTCGGCGCGGCCCTGATCCCTGACACTGTGCCCGCAGGCGTCGTCATCAGGTGGGGATCGTTCGCAGACCCGCGACCGGCGTTCAGCAGCGCGTGCAGCGGCTCTGCGGCCTGTCGGGCAAGACCCGCCCCGCAGTGTCTGTCACCACGGCCTGAACCCGACCCCGATGAATCCGTCCCGGATGTGGGTCTTGCGGGTGTGCAGGGCTGAATGGTCTGCCCGGCGATCTGACCGGTAAAGCCCGGCGTCAGATCGGCGTCAATCCGGGTGGTGATGGCCTCCACGCTCTGCTCAGCAACCGTGCGGCCAAACCTGACCAGCGCTGGTCCGATGACCTCCGCCGCCGGGTTATCATCATCCACAAGCGTGATCCGCGCCGCGATAATCCTGATCGCGGATTGATCCTCTGACGCCGCATCCGCGCGCCGGGCCGTCACGGATATGGTTTTTTCCAACTCTTCCAGACGATCATCCAGCGGCTCCAGCAGGACGCTGGTCGTCGCACCGGCGCGCCGGGCCGGGATGGTCAGGCGGACCGCAGCCACGTCCCTATAATCGGTCCCGGCTGTTGCGGTATCATCAACCCCGCCCACCGTGACGATGAAATCGGTATCCGCCCCAAAACGGCCTTCCCCTTCAATGGTCGCTGTTACGCGCACCCTGGTCGGCCCGGCCCCCTCACTCACCCTCTCGGGCGACACGGCCAGCCTCACCACGTCCGGCGGCACGATATAGGGCACGATCACCTGCGCCGCCGCCCGGTTGCCGTTGCAGCCGTCAAAAGCCGCACCGGCCTCAATATTGAGCCGCACATCGCCGCCCCCATCAGGTGTGATCGCCACCCGGTAGACCGCGCCGGTGCCGCGCAGGTTGCCCGCCGCGCCATTTTCAACCGAAACATCCGACAGATCAAACCCGGTCACAGCGTCCGAGAACCGCACCGTGACATCAAAGGGCGCGCGACTGCCAAGCGTCCCGGGCCTGTCTGTCACGGCAACAGTCAGCGGGGCAGATCCAACACACGGGTCAGGCGGCGGCGCGGGCGGCTCCCCCGCGTTCCATGTCACGGTGACCTGCGCCGCCGCCCGGTTGCCATTACCCGCCGCATCCCGCGCCACATCCGCCGCCACATCGAGGGTGACATCGCCGCCGCCATCCGGCGTGATCTCCACCCGGTAGACCGCGCCCGTTCCGCGCAGATTGCCCGCCGCGCCATGGCTCACCGTCACATCCCCGGCCGCAAAGCCGGTCACCGGCTCCGAGAAGGTCACAACCACGTCAAACGCATCACCCGTCGTAATCTCCGGGGCACCGGTGATCGCAACCGTGGGTGCGATTGCATCCACACCCGTACCCGCATCATCATCGTCGTCGCCGATGCGCAGCGGGTCTGACACGAAGATCTGGCGAGCATGGTCTGCCGCGTCGATATGGGTGACGGCGACGGTGATTGCGGTGCCCGGATCCTCCGCGCCTGTTGCGTAGGTTGCGCCTGCTGCGCCATCAATGGCAGTGCCGTTGCGGCGCCATTCATAGGTGAAGGTCCCGATCCCGTCCGGGTCGGTGATGGCACCGGTCTCGGCGCGCAGCTCATCGCCCTCGACCGGGGCCGCGCCGGGGGTGGTGGCATTGGCGATGGCCACATTGCCAGTGCCAGGTTCATCCACATTCTCAACGGTGACGGAGACGTTCTGTTTGGCGTCGGCGCTCTGGCTGCCATCGCGCGCCGTGGCTGTTGCAGTGACGGTAAAGCTGTAGACATTGTCGCCATTTGCATCGCCCGGGGCTTCGAAATCCGGCGCATCCTTGAAGCGGACCAGACCGCCAGTGGGATCAATCTCAAAGAGCGCCGCATCCGCCCCACCGGTGAGCGCATAGCCGGTGAGGACCCCTTCGGCGACATTGGCGGTGGCGCTATAGCCGCTGGCCGTGCCGTTTTCCCTGGCGGTGGCCGCGCCGTCGCTGGTAAAAACCGGGTCGGTGACATTTTTGACCGGTCGCGTGATGCCTGTGCCGTCATAGGGCACGATCACCTGCACCGCCGCCCGGTTGCCATTGCCCGCCGCATCCCGCGCCACATCCTGCGCCACATCAAGGATCACATCGCCGCTGCCATCAGGCGTGATCTCCACCTGATAGACCGCGCCCGTGCCGCGCAGATTGCCCGCCGCGCCCTGGCCCACACTCACGTCGCCTGCCGCAAAGCCGCTCACCGGCTCCGAGAAGGTCACGGTGATGTCAAACGCATCACCCGTCGTAATCTCCGGGGCACCGGTGATCGCAACCGTGGGTGCGATTGCATCCACACCCGTACCCGCATCCTCATCGTCAGTCACCGTGACAGCCACATCGGCCACCGCAACCGCACTGTATCCGCCGCCCGCAACCGCATGGCTGATCGTCGCGCGGCGTTCGTTGGTCGCGTCATATCTTGCGCCAACAACCTTATGGTGGATGGTATCGCTGCGGGTCTCGCCCGGGTTACCAATGGCAGCGTTGACCCCGGTCACTGTAACCGGCTGCGCCACGTTCCAGTTCCGGGCTGTGAACGTCAGCGGGCCGGAAACCGTGGCAGCCCCCGTGTCAGAACTGGACGGCGTCACGGTCACATCGCCGGTCGGCTCGGTGTCGAGCACAATTGTGTAGGTGGCCGTATTGCCGTCACCCGCCGCCGTGACGCGCACCGCGGGCACCTCCATGGCATCCACCCCCGGCACCGAAATTGTCACACCCGCGCTGTCATCATCGACAACCGTCACCGCCACATCCGCCGCCCCCACCGCATCATAGCCGCCGCCCGCAACCGCATGGCTGATCGTCGCGCGGCGCGCATCGCCCGCATTGTCGATAGCGTCATTGACGCCGGTGACGGTGACCCTCTGCGGCTGGTCCCAGTTGGCGGCCGTGAACGTGACCGCCCCCGAAACCGTCGCGGCCCCCGGGTCGGAACTCGTGGGCGTCACGGTGACATCGCCGGTGGGCTCAGCGTCCAGCACCACCGTGTAGGTGGCGCTGCCGCCATTCTCGGCGACGCGGACGGCCCCCTCCGACAGGGTCACGCCGGTCGCATCATCATCTTCGTTGGTGACGCGGATATCGGCCGCATCACGCCCGGAATAGGCGGCATCCGTGGACACCGCCGCAGCGGTCACGATCTCATAGGCCTGATCCCCGTCCGCCACCGCGTCATCCTGGCCGGTGACAGTGACCGTCCGGGCGGTGCCCCAGTTCTGCGCTGTGAAGGTGAGGCTCTGCGGCGCAACCCTGCCCTCCGACAGATCGGAACTGGACAGCGCGAGGGTCACGTCACCGGTGGGCCGGCTGTCCAGCACCACGGTGAAGGTGGCCCTGCCCCCCGCCTCGGTGGTCGTGAGCCCGGCAACGGGGGCCACAGTGATCCCCGCATCCTCATCGTCCGTGACGGTGGCGATGACATCCGCCACCGCCACCGCATCATAGCCGCCGCCCGCAACCGCATGGCTGATCGTCGCGCGGCGCGCATCGCCCGCATTGTCGATAGCGTCATTGACGCCGGTGACGGTGACCCTCTGCGGCTGGTCCCAGTTGGCGGCCGTGAACGTGACCGCCCCCGAAACCGTCGCGGCCCCCGGGTCGGAACTCGTGGGCGTCACGGTGACATCGCCGGTGGGCGCGCTCGTCAGCACCACCGTGTAACGGGCCGTGCCGCCGGTCTCGGCGACGCGGACGGCCCCCTCGGACAGCGTGATGCTGGCCACCGAGACCGGCCCCGGTGTGAACACCACCTGCGCTGTGTCGGTGAGTGCCGCCCCGTCCAGCGTGCCGCTCACCGTCGCCTGGCCCGCCGTGGTGGCCGAGGTCAGCGTCGCCGTATAGGTGCCGTCATTATTGTCGCGCACCGCACCCAGCGCGCCGAGATCCGTTGCCAGCCTCACCGTCCCCCCCGAGGCGGTGAGATCGTTGTTGTTGGCGTCCCTCAGCTGCACCGTGATCGTCGAGGTCGCGGCCCCGTCCGCAACGATGCGCCCCGGTTGCGCCGTGATCGTCGCGCTGGCCACCACCGCAGGCTCCGGCACCGCCGGGGCGGTCACCGTGATGGTCACCGTATCCGCGGCGCTGTCGATCAGCCCGTCATTGACGGTGAGCGCAAATTCCAGCACCCGATCCGCATCCCCGGGCAAGAGCGTGGGCGCGGTAAAGCCGGGCTGCGCCACGCGGGCATCCGACAGCACCACATTGGGGCCAGAGGTCTGGGTCCAGGCATAGGTCAGGCTTTGCCCGGCATTGCCCGGATCAGAGGCGCTGCCATCAAGCGTCACCGCCGCGCCCGAGGCGACGCGCTGGTCTGCACCCGCCGCGGCGGTGGGCGCACTATTGGCCGGGGCCGTCACCGTGATGGTCACCGTATCCGCGGCGCTGTCGATCAGCCCGTCATTGACGGTGAGCGCAAATTCCAGCACCCGATCCGCATCCCCGGGCAAGAGCGTGGGCGCGGTAAAGCCGGGCTGCGCCACGCGGGCATCCGACAGCACCACATTGGGGCCAGAGGTCTGGGTCCAGGCATAGGTCAGGCTTTGCCCGGCATTGCCCGGATCAGAGGCGCTGCCATCAAGCGTCACCGCCGCGCCCGAGGCGACGCGCTGGTCTGCACCCGCCGCGGCGGTGGGCGCACTATTGGCCGGGGCCGTCACCGTGATGGTCACCGTATCCGCGGCGCTGTCGATCAGCCCGTCATTGACGGTGAGCGCAAATTCCAGCACCCGATCCGCATCCCCGGGCAGAAGCACCGGCGCGGTAAAGCCGGGCTGCGCCACGCGGGCATCCGACAGCACCACATTGGGGCCAGAGGTCTGGGTCCAGGCATAGGTCAGGCTTTGCCCGGCATTGCCCGGATCAGAGGCGCTGCCATCAAGCGTCACCGCCGCGCCCGAGGCGACGCGCTGGTCTGCACCCGCCGCGGCGGTGGGCGCACTATTGGCCGGGGCCGTCACCGTGATGGTCACCGTATCCGCGGCGCTGTCGATCAGCCCGTCATTGACGGTGAGCGCAAATTCCAGCACCCGATCCGCATCCCCGGGCAAGAGCGTGGGCGCGGTAAAGCCGGGCTGCGCCACGCGGGCATCCGACAGCACCACATTGGGGCCAGAGGTCTGGGTCCAGGCATAGGTCAGGCTTTGCCCGGCATTGCCCGGATCAGAGGCGCTGCCATCAAGCGTCACCGCCGCGCCCGAGGCGACGCGCTGGTCTGCACCCGCCGCGGCGGTGGGCGCACTATTGGCCGGGGCCGTCACCGTGATGGTCACCGTATCCGCGGCGCTGTCGATCAGCCCGTCATTGACGGTGAGCGCAAATTCCAGCACCCGATCCGCATCCCCGGGCAAGAGCGTGGGCGCGGTAAAGCCGGGCTGCGCCACGCGGGCATCCGACAGCACCACATTGGGGCCAGAGGTCTGGGTCCAGGCATAGGTCAGGCTTTGCCCGGCATTGCCCGGATCAGAGGCGCTGCCATCAAGCGTCACCGCCGCGCCCGAGGCGACGCGCTGGTCTGCACCCGCCGCGGCGGTGGGCGCACTATTGGCCGGGGCCGTCACCGTGATGGTCACCGTATCCGCGGCGCTGTCGATCAGCCCGTCATTGACGGTGAGCGCAAATTCCAGCACCCGATCCGCATCCCCGGGCAGAAGCACCGGCGCGGTAAAGCCGGGCTGCGCCACGCGGGCATCCGACAGCACCACATTGGGGCCAGAGGTCTGGGTCCAGGCATAGGTCAGGCTTTGCCCGGCATTGCCCGGATCAGAGGCGCTGCCATCAAGCGTCACCGCCGCGCCCGAGGCGACGCGCTGGTCTGCACCCGCCGCGGCGGTGGGCGCACTATTGGCCGGGGCCGTCACCGTGATGGTCACCGTATCCGCGGCGCTGTCGATCAGCCCGTCATTGACGGTGAGCGCAAATTCCAGCACCCGATCCGCATCCCCGGGCAGAAGCACCGGCGCGGTAAAGCCGGGCTGCGCCACGCGGGCATCCGACAGCACCACATTGGGGCCAGAGGTCTGGGTCCAGGCATAGGTCAGGCTTTGCCCGGCATTGCCCGGATCAGAGGCGCTGCCATCAAGCGTCACCGCCGCGCCCGAGGCGACGCGCTGGTCTGCACCCGCCGCGGCGGTGGGCGCACTATTGGCCGGGGCGGTCACCGTGATGGTCACCGTATCCGCGGCGCTGTCGATCAGCCCGTCATTGACGGTGAGCGCAAATTCCAGCACCCGATCCGCATCCCCGGGCAGAAGCACCGGCGCGGTAAAGCCGGGCTGCGCCACGCGGGCATCCGACAGCACCACATTGGGGCCAGAGGTCTGGGTCCAGGCATAGGTCAGGCTTTGCCCGGCATTGCCCGGATCAGAGGCGCTGCCATCAAGCGTCACCGCCGCGCCCGAGGCGACGCGCTGGTCTGCACCCGCCGCGGCGGTGGGCGCACTATTGGCCGGGGCCGTCACCGTGATGGTCACCGTATCCGCGGCGCTGTCGATCAGCCCGTCATTGACGGTGAGCGCAAATTCCAGCACCCGATCCGCATCCCCGGGCAGAAGCGTGGGCGCGGTAAAGCCGGGCTGCGCCACGCGGGCATCCGACAGCACCACATTGGGGCCAGAGGTCTGGGTCCAGGCATAGGTCAGGCTTTGCCCGGCATTGCCCGGATCAGAGGCGCTGCCATCAAGCGTCACCGCCGCGCCCGAGGCGACGCGCTGGTCTGCACCCGCCGCGGCGGTGGGCGCACTATTGGCCGGGGCCGTCACCGTGATGGTCACCGTATCCGCGGCGCTGTCGATCAGCCCGTCATTGACGGTGAGCGCAAATTCCAGCACCAGATCCGCATCCCCGGGCAGAAGCACCGGCGCGGTAAAGCCGGGCTGCGCCACGCGGGCATCCGACAGCACCACATTGGGGCCAGAGGTCTGGGTCCAGGCATAGGTCAGGCTTTGCCCGGCATTGCCCGGATCAGAGGCGCTGCCATCAAGCGTCACCGCCGCGCCCGAGGCGACGCGCTGGTCTGCACCCGCCGCGGCGGTGGGCGCACTATTGGCCGGGGCGGTCACCGTGATGGTCACCGTATCCGCGGCGCTGTCGATCAGCCCGTCATTGACGGTGAGCGCAAATTCCAGCACCCGATCCGCATCCCCGGGCAAGAGCGTGGGCGCGGTAAAGCCGGGCTGCGCCACGCGGGCATCCGACAGCACCACATTGGGGCCAGAGGTCTGGGTCCAGGCATAGGTCAGGCTTTGCCCGGCATTGCCCGGATCAGAGGCGCTGCCATCAAGCGTCACCGCCGCGCCCGAGGCGACGCGCTGGTCTGCACCCGCCGCGGCGGTGGGCGCACTATTGGCCGGGGCCGTCACCGTGATGGTCACCGTATCCGCGGCGCTGTCGATCAGCCCGTCATTGACGGTGAGCGCAAATTCCAGCACCCGATCCGCATCCCCGGGCAGAAGCACCGGCGCGGTAAAGCCGGGCTGCGCCACGCGGGCATCCGACAGCACCACATTGGGGCCAGAGGTCTGGGTCCAGGCATAGGTCAGGCTTTGCCCGGCATTGCCCGGATCAGAGGCGCTGCCATCAAGCGTCACCGCCGCGCCCGAGGCGACGCGCTGGTCTGCACCCGCCGCGGCGGTGGGCGCACTATTGGCCGGGGCGGTCACCGTGATGGTCACCGTATCCGCGGCGCTGTCGATCAGCCCGTCATTGACGGTGAGCGCAAATTCCAGCACCCGATCCGCATCCCCGGGCAGAAGCACCGGCGCGGTAAAGCCGGGCTGCGCCACGCGGGCATCCGACAGCACCACATTGGGGCCAGAGGTCTGGGTCCAGGCATAGGTCAGGCTTTGCCCGGCATTGCCCGGATCAGAGGCGCTGCCATCAAGCGTCACCGCCGCGCCCGAGGCGACGCGCTGGTCTGCACCCGCCGCGGCGGTGGGCGCACTATTGGCCGGGGCGGTCACCGTGATGGTCACCGTATCCGCGGCGCTGTCGATCAGCCCGTCATTGACGGTGAGCGCAAATTCCAGCACCCGATCCGCATCCCCGGGCAAGAGCGTGGGCGCGGTAAAGCCGGGCTGCGCCACGCGGGCATCCGACAGCACCACATTGGGGCCAGAGGTCTGGGTCCAGGCATAGGTCAGGCTTTGCCCGGCATTGCCCGGATCAGAGGCGCTGCCATCAAGCGTCACCGCCGCGCCCGAGGCGACGCGCTGGTCTGCACCCGCCGCGGCGGTGGGCGCACTATTGGCCGGGGCCGTCACCGTGATGGTCACCGTATCCGCGGCGCTGTCGATCAGCCCGTCATTGACGGTGAGCGCAAATTCCAGCACCCGATCCGCATCCCCGGGCAAGAGCGTGGGCGCGGTAAAGCCGGGCTGCGCCACGCGGGCATCCGACAGCACCACATTGGGGCCAGAGGTCTGGGTCCAGGCATAGGTCAGGCTTTGCCCGGCATTGCCCGGATCAGAGGCGCTGCCATCAAGCGTCACCGCCGCGCCCGAGGCGACGCGCTGGTCTGCACCCGCCGCGGCGGTGGGCGCACTATTGGCCGGGGCCGTCACCGTGATGGTCACCGTATCCGCGGCGCTGTCGATCAGCCCGTCATTGACGGTGAGCGCAAATTCCAGCACCCGATCCGCATCCCCGGGCAGAAGCACCGGCGCGGTAAAGCCGGGCTGCGCCACGCGGGCATCCGACAGCACCACATTGGGGCCAGAGGTCTGGGTCCAGGCATAGGTCAGGCTTTGCCCGGCATTGCCCGGATCAGAGGCGCTGCCATCAAGCGTCACCGCCGCGCCCGAGGCGACGCGCTGGTCTGCACCCGCCGCGGCGGTGGGCGCACTATTGGCCGGGGCCGTCACCGTGATGGTCACCGTATCCGCGGCGCTGTCGATCAGCCCGTCATTGACGGTGAGCGCAAATTCCAGCACCAGATCCGCATCCCCGGGCAGAAGCACCGGCGCGGTAAAGCCGGGCTGCGCCACGCGGGCATCCGACAGCACCACATTGGGGCCAGAGGTCTGGGTCCAGGCATAGGTCAGGCTTTGCCCGGCATTGCCCGGATCAGAGGCGCTGCCATCAAGCGTCACCGCCGCGCCCGAGGCGACGCGCTGGTCTGCACCCGCCGCGGCGGTGGGCGCACTATTGGCCGGGGCCGTCACCGTGATGGTCACCGTATCCGCGGCGCTGTCGATCAGCCCGTCATTGACGGTGAGCGCAAATTCCAGCACCCGATCCGCATCCCCGGGCAAGAGCGTGGGCGCGGTAAAGCCGGGCTGCGCCACGCGGGCATCCGACAGCACCACATTGGGGCCAGAGGTCTGGGTCCAGGCATAGGTCAGGCTTTGCCCGGCATTGCCCGGATCAGAGGCGCTGCCATCAAGCGTCACCGCCGCGCCCGAGGCGACGCGCTGGTCTGCACCCGCCGCGGCGGTGGGCGCACTATTGGCCGGGGCGGTCACCGTGATGGTCACCGTATCCGCGGCGCTGTCGATCAGCCCGTCATTGACGGTGAGCGCAAATTCCAGCACCCGATCCGCATCCCCGGGCAGAAGCGTGGGCGCGGTAAAGCCGGGCTGCGCCACGCGGGCATCCGACAGCACCACATTGGGGCCAGAGGTCTGGGTCCAGGCATAGGTCAGGCTTTGCCCGGCATTGCCCGGATCAGAGGCGCTGCCATCAAGCGTCACCGCCGCGCCCGAGGCGACGCGCTGGTCTGCACCCGCCGCGGCGGTGGGCGCACTATTGGCCGGGGCCGTCACCGTGATGGTCACCGTATCCGCGGCGCTGTCGATCAGCCCGTCATTGACGGTGAGCGCAAATTCCAGCACCCGATCCGCATCCCCGGGCAAGAGCGTGGGCGCGGTAAAGCCGGGCTGCGCCACGCGGGCATCCGACAGCACCACATTGGGGCCAGAGGTCTGGGTCCAGGCATAGGTCAGGCTTTGCCCGGCATTGCCCGGATCAGAGGCGCTGCCATCAAGCGTCACCGCCGCGCCCGAGGCGACGCGCTGGTCTGCACCCGCCGCGGCGGTGGGCGCACTATTGGCCGGGGCCGTCACCGTGATGGTCACCGTATCCGCGGCGCTGTCGATCAGCCCGTCATTGACGGTGAGCGCAAATTCCAGCACCCGATCCGCATCCCCGGGCAAGAGCGTGGGCGCGGTAAAGCCGGGCTGCGCCACGCGGGCATCCGACAGCACCACATTGGGGCCAGAGGTCTGGGTCCAGGCATAGGTCAGGCTTTGCCCGGCATTGCCCGGATCAGAGGCGCTGCCATCAAGCGTCACCGCCGCGCCCGAGGCGACGCGCTGGTCTGCACCCGCCGCGGCGGTGGGCGCACTATTGGCCGGGGCCGTCACCGTGATGGTCACCGTATCCGCGGCGCTGTCGATCAGCCCGTCATTGACGGTGAGCGCAAATTCCAGCACCCGATCCGCATCCCCGGGCAAGAGCGTGGGCGCGGTAAAGCCGGGCTGCGCCACGCGGGCATCCGACAGCACCACATTGGGGCCAGAGGTCTGGGTCCAGGCATAGGTCAGGCTTTGCCCGGCATTGCCCGGATCAGAGGCGCTGCCATCAAGCGTCACCGCCGCGCCCGAGGCGACGCGCTGGTCTGCACCCGCCGCGGCGGTGGGCGCACTATTGGCCGGGGCGGTCACCGTGATGGTCACCGTATCCGCGGCGCTGTCGATCAGCCCGTCATTGACGGTGAGCGCAAATTCCAGCACCCGATCCGCATCCCCGGGCAAGAGCGTGGGCGCGGTAAAGCCGGGCTGCGCCACGCGGGCATCCGACAGCACCACATTGGGGCCAGAGGTCTGGGTCCAGGCATAGGTCAGGCTTTGCCCGGCATTGCCCGGATCAGAGGCGCTGCCATCAAGCGTCACCGCCGCGCCCGAGGCGACGCGCTGGTCTGCACCCGCCGCGGCGGTGGGCGCACTATTGGCCGGGGCCGTCACCGTGATGGTCACCGTATCCGCGGCGCTGTCGATCAGCCCGTCATTGACGGTGAGCGCAAATTCCAGCACCCGATCCGCATCCCCGGGCAAGAGCGTGGGCGCGGTAAAGCCGGGCTGCGCCACGCGGGCATCCGACAGCACCACATTGGGGCCAGAGGTCTGGGTCCAGGCATAGGTCAGGCTTTGCCCGGCATTGCCCGGATCAGAGGCGCTGCCATCAAGCGTCACCGCCGCGCCCGAGGCGACGCGCTGGTCTGCACCCGCCGCGGCGGTGGGCGCACTATTGGCCGGGGCCGTCACCGTGATGGTCACCGTATCCGCGGCGCTGTCGATCAGCCCGTCATTGACGGTGAGCGCAAATTCCAGCACCAGATCCGCATCCCCGGGCAGAAGCACCGGCGCGGTAAAGCCGGGCTGCGCCACGCGGGCATCCGACAGCACCACATTGGGGCCAGAGGTCTGGGTCCAGGCATAGGTCAGGCTTTGCCCGGCATTGCCCGGATCAGAGGCGCTGCCATCAAGCGTCACCGCCGCGCCCGAGGCGACGCGCTGGTCTGCACCCGCCGCGGCGGTGGGCGCACTATTGGCCGGGGCGGTCACCGTGATGGTCACCGTATCCGCGGCGCTGTCGATCAGCCCGTCATTGACGGTGAGCGCAAATTCCAGCACCCGATCCGCATCCCCGGGCAAGAGCGTGGGCGCGGTAAAGCCGGGCTGCGCCACGCGGGCATCCGACAGCACCACATTGGGGCCAGAGGTCTGGGTCCAGGCATAGGTCAGGCTTTGCCCGGCATTGCCCGGATCAGAGGCGCTGCCATCAAGCGTCACCGCCGCGCCCGAGGCGACGCGCTGGTCTGCACCCGCCGCGGCGGTGGGCGCACTATTGGCCGGGGCCGTCACCGTGATGGTCACCGTATCCGCGGCGCTGTCGATCAGCCCGTCATTGACGGTGAGCGCAAATTCCAGCACCCGATCCGCATCCCCGGGCAAGAGCGTGGGCGCGGTAAAGCCGGGCTGCGCCACGCGGGCATCCGACAGCACCACATTGGGGCCAGAGGTCTGGGTCCAGGCATAGGTCAGGCTTTGCCCGGCATTGCCCGGATCAGAGGCGCTGCCATCAAGCGTCACCGCCGCGCCCGAGGCGACGCGCTGGTCTGCACCCGCCGCGGCGGTGGGCGCACTATTGGCCGGGGCCGTCACCGTGATGGTCACCGTATCCGCGGCGCTGTCGATCAGCCCGTCATTGACGGTGAGCGCAAATTCCAGCACCCGATCCGCATCCCCGGGCAAGAGCGTGGGCGCGGTAAAGCCGGGCTGCGCCACGCGGGCATCCGACAGCACCACATTGGGGCCAGAGGTCTGGGTCCAGGCATAGGTCAGGCTTTGCCCGGCATTGCCCGGATCAGAGGCGCTGCCATCAAGCGTCACCGCCGCGCCCGAGGCGACGCGCTGGTCTGCACCCGCCGCGGCGGTGGGCGCACTATTGGCCGGGGCCGTCACCGTGATGGTCACCGTATCCGCGGCGCTGTCGATCAGCCCGTCATTGACGGTGAGCGCAAATTCCAGCACCCGATCCGCATCCCCGGGCAAGAGCGTGGGCGCGGTAAAGCCGGGCTGCGCCACGCGGGCATCCGACAGCACCACATTGGGGCCAGAGGTCTGGGTCCAGGCATAGGTCAGGCTTTGCCCGGCATTGCCCGGATCAGAGGCGCTGCCATCAAGCGTCACCGCCGCGCCCGAGGCGACGCGCTGGTCTGCACCCGCCGCGGCGGTGGGCGCACTATTGGCCGGGGCCGTCACCGTGATGGTCACCGTATCCGCGGCGCTGTCGATCAGCCCGTCATTGACGGTGAGCGCAAATTCCAGCACCCGATCCGCATCCCCGGGCAAGAGCGTGGGCGCGGTAAAGCCGGGCTGCGCCACGCGGGCATCCGACAGCACCACATTGGGGCCAGAGGTCTGGGTCCAGGCATAGGTCAGGCTTTGCCCGGCATTGCCCGGATCAGAGGCGCTGCCATCAAGCGTCACCGCCGCGCCCGAGGCGACGCGCTGGTCTGCACCCGCCGCGGCGGTGGGCGCACTATTGGCCGGGGCGGTCACCGTGATGGTCACCGTATCCGCGGCGCTGTCGATCAGCCCGTCATTGACGGTGAGCGCAAATTCCAGCACCCGATCCGCATCCCCGGGCAGAAGCACCGGCGCGGTAAAGCCGGGCTGCGCCACGCGGGCATCCGACAGCACCACATTGGGGCCAGAGGTCTGGGTCCAGGCATAGGTCAGGCTTTGCCCGGCATTGCCCGGATCAGAGGCGCTGCCATC
Source organism: uncultured Roseovarius sp. (assembly GCA_963422235.2). Taxonomy (GTDB): domain Bacteria; phylum Pseudomonadota; class Alphaproteobacteria; order Rhodobacterales; family Rhodobacteraceae; genus Roseovarius. The sequence goes on along the minus strand of CAXMWV010000001.1, from coordinate 280 downwards.
AAGCGTCACCGCCGCGCCCGAGGCGACGCGCTGGTCTGCACCCGCCGCGGCGGTGGGCGCACTATTGGCCGGGGCCGTCACCGTGATGGTCACCGTATCCGCGGCGCTGTCGATCAGCCCGTCATTGACGGTGAGCGCAAATTCCAGCACCCGATCCGCATCCCCGGGCAGAAGCACCGGCGCGGTAAAGCCGGGCTGCGCCACGCGGGCATCCGACAGCACCACATTGGGGCCAGAGGTCTGGGTCCAGGCATAGGTCAGGCTTTGCCCGGCATTGCCC